>CAYRMD010000021.1:0-64352 GCA_964425225.1 uncultured Pirellulaceae bacterium
ACTTGTTAAAAGGTTCCGTACAATACGGGCGAATTATGCAGAGGTTCCTTAAGAGGAAAGAGACGCAGAGACGCAGGGACGCAGGGATGCAAGAGGAAAGAAACGCAGAGACGCAGGGGGGAGGGAATAAGGGGCGAGTTGGCACGTAAGCCTGCGGGGCGTTAAGCCAAAGTTGCTACCTGTGAATCGCAGTAACGTCTTGGAACGATAAGGGCTGCGTTGAATCTCGGTGAAATTTGTAGTCATGCAAAATTGAAAATTACTCTCCAGGTTGCGACTAGTTATCGCTACAATGTCGGCATGTAAGTCGCTGTAATTCGCAACCGCAACTCGCCGCCTGCCTTCCTGCTCCGCGAATCCTATCGCGAGGGCGGCAAGGTAAAGAACCCTACCGTGCCAAACCTGAGCAAGTTGCCCATCGAGCAGATTCAGCTGATTCGACGTGTGCTTAGAAAAGCTCGTTGCTATCGACGAAACGTTTTCGATCCGGCATATCCCACCGCATGGACACGTTGCAGCCTTGTTGGGGATGGGTCGGCAGTTCGGCCTGGAAGACTCGTGGATTGAAGGTCGAGCCCAGCGGTGTCAGCCGAGATTGTGGCTCGGCTGCGGCCGACCCGTAGGGGCACGTCGCACGTGCCCCTTAGGCTGCTTCCGCGATTTGTTGTGACCGAGCGCGCACTCGGTGAAAGCTCATCATTGATTTATCGGAGCAAAGGCCCGCGAACGGTGACGCTTACAGGCCAATTCCGTTTACCATCTTACGATCCAGCGCCTGGTTCTGGATCGTAGTCGCGACGCAACCACCGAATCAAAAGCTCCAATTGCTCGACGGTGAGTAAATTCATTTCGGGGTGAGCTGGGTCGGCAAAGAATGCCGGCATCCGATCGTTACGGTCGCCATAGAGTGCAGCATCCGAGGGGTTACCAATCATGCGCCGCAGCCACTCGACCGATCCATACCCAGTCAAATCTGGCCCGAGCATCTCGCCTTCGTCTCCCAGCTTGTGACAGTCAGCACAGCCCAGGCTTCGGAACGCTTCGCGGCCCCGCTGAATTGCACCGGATTGTTCGGCCTGACGGTCCAGCTCTTGCTGATACGGCAATGCAGCTTGTGCCGACAACATGGCGATAAGATCCTCTAGAGATTTTTTTTCTTCTTCCCCAAGATTGCCCAACGTATCGCGGACAAACTCTACCATGCCGCCACTGGGATAGGCGCCGTCGGCATCGAGCATGCCGTGCTTGGTACGGCCAAAATATTCAGGGGACACGATACGCTGCGGATCGAGAAGTCCGCGAAGCCATTCACGAGACGCAAAACCGTAGAGGTTGGGGGCACCGACGGGCTCCGAGGCCATCGAGTCCTGCGGACCCGCGATCCCTTCACCTTTCGCATCCATATAGCTATGGCAACTAGCGCAGCGCGCTACGAAAATCTTTCGGCCTTGAACCAAAGGATCATTTGCTAACAAGCTACTAGCCCCTTGGCGTGGTATCCCATGCAAAGAAACTAATGTCTGAAGCCGCGCGTACTCCTGCTTGTCGCGTTCCAAGGCATCGAGGTAGTCTTTCGAAGCCTGGTAGCGATCTTCATATCGAGCCAGTGCCGCCGGATCATTCTGATATTTTTCGGGTTCATATTTATACCACTTGGCATAATAATCTTCGTAAATAGCGTCTCCCGTCAAATATGCAATTCCGCCCAACAGTGTTAATAGCACGAACACATTCAAATAGTGTCCAATTCGGACACATCCGATAAGCGGCATCAAAAACAAATAGCCGAGGACTAGCGATGGAATAACGATGGCACCTAACACTTCGGATTGCTCAAATTTCTTGAGAAATTGAAATAAGAAAAGAAAATACCACTCGGGCCGCTGAGCCTTATATTCTTCGATCGCATTGGCCGGGGGCCCCAGATGAGCTCCCAGGTCAGGCCGATGCCATGGGTCGCGCACAAATCCCATGGGGTCGAAGTGAATCACGAGCAGGAACACGATCACCGATAATACGAAACACGCAACTCCGTCTTTCAGCACCTGATAGGGCCAGAAGTACTGATCGGGTCGATGGCCCCGCACCGCCGTTATCCCGTGCCGGCGAAACAGGTAAAGGTGCACTACCAGGAAAAACACAAGTAGAGCCGGGAGAATACCTGCGTGAAGAGCAAAAAAACGCGTCACGGTGTATGTGCCATACGACGGACCACCTATCAATAGTGACTGGATATACCTTCCACCCGGAGCCAGTGCCAGCAGATTAGTGGCTACTTGGGTGGCCCAGAACCCCTTTTGATCCCACGGCAGTAAGTATCCGGTGAGCGATAGCCCGAGGGTGAGGAGCATCAAGATGAGGCCGGTCCAAAAATTGAATTCGCGAGGTGCCCGATACGCCTTGTCGATGACGACTTGAAGCAGGTGCAGCGGCAGCAAAGCCACCATGGCTTGAGCCATAAAGTGATGCACGCCCCGCAGAAGCCACCCGCCGGTCAACTCATTCTGGATCCAATAAACACTTTCGTACGCCGTGTGGCTGCTTGGGCTGTAACACATCCAAAGCGCCAAGCCGGTGAGCACTTGTACGGTGAAAGCAAATACGAGCATGCTTCCGGTCACATAGCGCCATCGGGACCCACCAGGTATGTTTTCGTACAGCACTTCGTGCAGAAACCGCCCGAACCCGGTGCGATCTTCCAACCAGTTCGCTAAAGCGCGTATCATGTCTTGGCCACTTTCTCCGGACGTCCCGTATAGAATTCCTGGTATTGTACCCACAGTTGGCCGTCGATCACACGATAATCCAATTCGTCCAGATCGCGCGGACTGGGATTGCTCTTGCCTGGCCGAGGCACTCGCTTACCATCGAGGGCAAACGAACTATTGTGACACGGGCAGTGAAACGCTGCACCTTGAGCCGTTTGGACCACAGCTACCGAACAACCAGCATGTGGACAAATGGCTTGAAACACTTGGAAATGTTCGTTGTCCAGCCGCCGCACGTAGACCACACCAATGGCTTGACGACTTTGGTAAGCCCACGCATCAATAGCATCGCTGAAAACGGCAAACCGATAAGGAGTGCCGTCGGCGGGAACGGCTTCTACCGGCACCAACGGCAAGAAACCTTCGGGCCCTTGACGTTGACTACCAGCGCGGCGCGGCGGGCGAGGGCGGCGCAACAATGGATCTACAATGACCCACGCTGGTGGCAAGCACGCGGACGCCAATAGAACCAGCCCAACTACACAAGCGCCCAAAGTCCAGAAGAAACTTCGGCGCGCCGGACGAACCGTATCACGAGTGGTTGTGCTCATCGTAACATTTCCTTTGAACAGGGTAGGCTCGTGGGCAAGCTGTCAGCACGCACCCTGGTGGCGGGAAACCCAACGGGCTGTAGATCCGCGGTACGGTACAGGCTCGAGGCTTGTCGCCCTAAACGAATCTAAAGCGTATCCGCCGGGACTCTACTGATTCTGCTTAGCGTGTCGCACGGCGTCAAGCACGACACGTTGGGCCTCGGCAAGTGGCATGGAAACGGTCGCTCCCGCTGCGTCGCGATGGCCACCCCCGCCAAAGAGCTTTGCCACTTGATTGCAGTCGATCGCACCCCGGCTTCGGAAACTGACTTTCACCTTCTGCTCAGGCCGTTCCACAAAGATGACGGAAATGCGCACTCCCGCTATATCCAATGCCTCATTCACCAAATCTTCCGTATCACTCGGCACAGCTCCTAACTGTTGCAGGTCATCAAGCGTGGTAAAGCTATACGCGAGCTGCATATCCGCCTCGCACCGCAAGCGTTCTAGGACTCGCCCGCGCAACTTCATGCGGGCCAACGTGTCGCGCTGGTAGAGCTGCTCATACAGCCAGGTGACACGTGCTCCGGCTCGAACCAAATCCGCTGCTGCAGCAAAGGTTTCTGGACGCACCGAAGAAAACCGAAACCAGCCCGTATCCGTTGCCAGCGCGGCAAAAAGCGGCTCGGCAATCGCAGGTGTCAGCGGCACGTTCAAATATCGCGCCAAGTCGTACACCAAATAACCTGTGGCCTCCGCTTGTCGATCCTTAAACAATTCGGCTCCTAGATCGTCTTCACCCACATGGTGATCGACAACCAACTTCCGCGCACGGCTGGTGCGTACCACATCCGACATCACGTCCAATTGCGACCAGGCGCTGGTATCCAAAATGATCAGACCATCGCATTCGGCCAATTCGTCGTCGCTCACTTCTTCGCGAGCGCGGATATGTCGATCCGGATCGATAAACGCATACATGGGAGGCGTGCTCTGGGGATTGACAATCCGAACTTCCTTACCCAAGACCCGCAGGATTCCCGCCATTCCCAATTCGCTCCCCAAGGCATCGCAGTCCGGCCGCACGTGGCTGGTAAGCAGAATCACATGCAAGGGAGCAATCTGTTCGGCAAATTTTGTCCAATCCACACTCATGATCGATCACCTATGCAAGCTATTAGTTGACGTACCTGGGCGACGTCTTCGGCCAACTGAGCCTGAAGTGCTTCCGGTGAGGGGAAGGTTTGAATGTCACGTAAACGCGCCAAGAAGTCAACCTCCAACGCATGACCATAAAGCTGCCCTTCGAATCCTATCAGATGCACTTCGACTTTGGCCTGCGGCTCACCAAAGGTAGGATTCGGACCGATATGGATTGCCGCAGGCCAGCGACACGTTCCGATCACCGCGCTTCCGGCGTACACACCCGGGGCTGGCACCAACGTAAAAATATCGGCAAGGTTAGCAGTCGGAAATCCGAGTTTCCGGCCGCGACGGATCCCGGCAACAACGCGACCGCGTATCCGGTATGGGGCTGTCAATAGTTGATTGGCCTGGTGGATGTCTCCTTTGATCAGCAATTGGCGAATCCGGCTGCTGGAGATCAATTGCCCATCGTGTTCGACCGGTGGCACGATGCGTAATTCGATCGCTGCCTGTTGGCAAAGGCGCTGCAAAAGTTGAATATCTCCCTGGCGACCTTTCCCGAAACAGAAATTGGGGCCTTCCACTAAGCATGCGGCGCACAAAGTGGATCGAACCACTTGTTCAAAGAAGGTGGCGGCATCCCACTGGAGCATCTCTTTATCGGTCGGATAGGTGATCAGATAATCGATGCCCAGCTTAGCGAGCAATTCGGCTTTGCGTTCCGGCCAAGTCAATCGCGCCGGAGCTTGTTCGGGGCGCAGAATTTGGGCCGGGTGCGGCTCAAAGGTAAAGACCACCGCGGGGCGATTTCTTTGGCGGGCGGCCCGGACCACTTCCTCGACCAACCGCGCGTGGCCAAGGTGCACGCCGTCGAAATTGCCAATCGAGACGGATCCGCCAGCGACCGCCGAGACAAGCTCATGAGGTTGGCGAAGGATCTTCACGCTCTGGTGGGCTCCCTTGAAGGCTCGTCGGCTCGGAGCTTGACGTCGTGTGGGTGAGCATTTTCCAAGCTGACGGCAAGTATCGCACGAGATCCGAAGCGATCAAGGCCACTTGCCCCAGTTGCTCGGCTGCCAAATCTCCGGCCAGTCCATGAACGTAAGCCGCCAACCGCGCTGCCTGATACACATCGGTTTGCCAGGCCAAGATCGCCGCGGCGATTCCGGTCAGCACATCGCCGCTTCCGCCGGTGGCCATTCCGGGATTGCCCGTACGGTTATAGGCCGCGCGGTGGCCGTCGGTCACCCAGGTGCGTGAACCTTTCAAGAGCACGACTACGTGATGCTCAGCCGCCCAAGCGACGGCGGCTTGCTCTTGGCCACGACGCTCACTCGGTGCCTGAGGGCACAAGCGACGAAATTCTCCCGGGTGGGGCGTCAACAAGCGCGGCCCAGCCGCAGTTGTCCTCCAACCGGCCAGAGCATACAGTCCATCAGCATCGACCACCATCGGCTGCTTGCAGGTGGCATAAAGATGACGTGCCAGCTCAACAGCTACCTGACCTCTGCCCAACCCCGGGCCAATCGCCACAACATCGGCTCGATCCCACAACGGGGCCAGACTTGGAATGGCACCCTCGGATAACTGGCCTCGGCTATCACACGGCATGGGCCAGGTCATGTAGGAAGGTTCCACTGCTGCGACAATGGGCAGAACCGATTCAGGTACGGCTACCGTCACCAGCCCAGCGCCGCTACGCAGGGCCGCCAATGCCGACAAGGTGATTGCCCCGGACATACCCCAGGAGCCGCCCACGAGCACAATATGACCGTAGTCTCCCTTGTAACTGTCAGCACGTCGCGGCTCCGGAGGGATCACCGGCGACGTATCAACGGGAATCATCTTCGACTCCGTCGGTTTTTTTCTTCTGGGCCCCAACCCGGGCTCGATGCATCCGTTGTGCCACAAGCCCGGCCAAATAGGCCGCTTTAAAACCTGCGTCGATGTTCACGACCGCTACGTTGGCTGCGCAACTGTTGAGCATGGTGAACAATGCGGCCATGCCACCTAAGTAAGCACCATAGCCGACACTGGTCGGTACCGCGAATACCGGACACGATACATAACCTCCCACCACACTCGGCAACGCTCCCTCCATGCCTGCTACCACCACCAAGGCATCGCAGGCTTGAAACTCGTCCAGACGTTCCCGCAACCGGTGCGGTCCGGCAACACCCACATCGTGGATCATCGTCACGGCTACGTTCATCCAAAGAAGTGTTTCCCGAGCTTCTTCGGCAACGGGTAAATCCCCGGTACCAGCAGATAACACGGCGACATGACCTTCTGGAATTTCAGGAGAACTTCCCGACACCGCACAGCGAAATGTCCGGGCCAGCGGGTTATACGTGCCGTGCGGGAAAGCGGCTAGCAGGGCTTGTGCTTTGTCCGAATCCACACGCGTCACGAACGCTGGTTGGTGTGCTTCCAACAAACGAGCCACCGCTGCGGTGAGCACTTCCAAAGATTTGCGCTCCCCGAAAATCACTTCCGGATATCCGCATCGGCGCTGGCGATCTAGATCCAGGGTCAAGGGTCCCAAGCGAGCCGAGGCTGGCGCGCTATAACTGGCTAAAAACTCCTCGGGTGTCACTTGACGTTCATATAGTCGCCGCGCCCAGTTGCTCAACGCCTCCCAATCCACCACTGGCTCCCGTTTTCGTTACGGAGTTCCTTTCTACCCACGCAAAGGGCACAAGGCCCCCAAGCCGCAAGTGCTCAATTAGCGTATCGTTCGATCAACCTGCGCCTAGGCGCCGTAGCGCCTTTGGGTTGCAATATTTCCCTGTAAATTCCCTCAACGGACAAAGTCGGCCCTAGTAACCGATCGCCAGGCCATCCTTGCGCGATTCGGTTCCCCCGTGGAGCACGCCATGCTCGTGATCGATCAAAATACCCTGATACCCACCATAGGCACTGCTTGCTTGACGTTGGACCTGGTGTCCCCACTGGCGCAACTTCTCGACAACCGCATCGGAAATACCCGACTCGACGTACACCGTACCGACACCCCGTGGCGGGTCGCCTCGTGGGGTCGCATCACCTTCGTGCCGCACGCGAGCAAAATCACCAGCCGCTTGGACATTCATTTGGAAGTCAATCAAGTTGCACAACACTTGCACTTGACCTTGCGGCTGCATGTCGCCTCCCATGACGCCAAAGCATAGCCAGGGTTTGCCATCTTTCGTCACCATCGCCGGGATGATTGTATGGAAAGGGCGTTTGCGAGGTTGATACTGATTCGGATGCCCGTCGATCAACGTAAAAAGGGCCCCCCGGTTCTGGATGGGAAAACCGAGCGATCCGGCTGTCATTCCGGAACCAAATCCGTAGTAGAGGCTTTGGATGAGCGAACAGCAATTGCGATCGCGGTCGACCACCGCCAGGTAAATGGTGTCTCCGGCCAGCGGCTGGCCCGGCGCGACGTCGGCTGCCGCCTGGGTCATACGGATAAGACTGCGTCGTTTGGCGGCGTAAGATTTGGAAATCAGTTCAGCAATGGGCACATGGGCGAATTCCGGATCGGCATAATAGCGAGCCCGATCGGCGTAGACCAACTTCTTGGCCTCAATAAACAGATGCACAAACTCGGCGCTACCCGGTCCGTAGCCCGCCACATCATAGCCTTCCAAGATATTCAACATCTGGAGCACGGCGATGCCCTGACCGTTGGGAGGCAACTGCCACACGTCGTATCCTCGATAATTGGTCGAAACCGGTTCCACCCAATCACTGCGGTGCTCCCGAAAATCTTCGATGCTAAAGAACCCGCCTTGCTGTCGGCTAAAGGCGACCAGTTGTTCGGCGATAGGGCCGTCGTAGAAGGCAGCGGCTCCTTGCTCGGCAATCAAACGATACGTTTGTGCCAGGTTGGGGTTGCGAAAAACTTCACCGAAGCGGGGTGCTCGTTGACCATCGATCAAGAACGTTGCCGCCGAATCAGGCCACTGGCGCAAACGGCTTTCGGCCGATCGCCAATAGCTGGCAATTACTTCGGTAACCGCAAAACCCTCTTCGGCCAATTGGATCGCCGGTTGTAAGTTCTCTGCCAGGGTTCGACTCCCGAAGCGTTCTTGGAGCATGTGCCATCCGCTGACACATCCCGGCACCGACCAGGAAAGCGGGCCGTATAGTGGGATTTCGGAAAGCCCACGCCGTCGAAATTCTTCGAGCGTTAATTGGCGCGGGCTACGGCCACTGGCGTTTAGGCCATACAGTTTTTGTGTGCGATTGTCCCAATAGAGCACGAACAGATCTCCACCGATGCCGCAACTCATCGGCTCGACCACCCCTAGAACCGCATTGGCTGCAATGGCTGCGTCTGCAGCACTTCCGCCGGCCTGCAATACGGCTAGGCCAGCCTGGGCTGCTAACGGATGGCTGGTAGCTACCATTCCATTCCGGGCCACAGTGACGCTGCGTCCTTGCCATGGAGCTCCGACGGGCCGATCATAGCCACCGACCGGCAATGGCGCCAAACCAGTCATTATTGCACTCCCCAGTAGCCAACCGAGATAGGATCTAAACCGCCTTCGCCACACTGCGTACTGCACTAGTCCGCTGATCATCGATCAGTCTCCGGTTGGAAAAAGACACGCGCTGGTGTGCTCCTCGAATCCTTACCACCAATACGATAGTCCCATAGGTGTTGCTCGAGCATGATCCCCATGCCTCGGTTGGGCCCGTCACGAGCGTCATTCGTAGATTGCAGTGACCCTTGTGATAATGCTCTTCGCCCTATTCAATGGCAAGTTCTGAGTACCCCTTCCCAAAAATCGTTACGTTTTTCGACCCTGTTGACTACACGCATTGGAGTTTGGCTAGCGAATACTTGGAAGCCTAACCAGGGCCGATTATATCGCTTCAGAACATCAAATGGTGATTACCCTAGAGTACGGCTTATAGTTCTGCTAACGAATTTTTATCGCCGGTAGCTCCACGTACGGCGTATGGCTTGGCAAATGAAAGAGGGGCTTGTGGCGCGGCACAATAAGGATCCGCTGCGTAAGTAAGCGTTACTGCACTGGAACTTTTTAAAAATTCAAAAGGTTCCACGCACAAACGCCGAAATACTTTGGCTCAGTTCAGCGTTCTTTTCGTAGCTAGTAGGGGCTACGCTGGAGTCTTGCACCGCAGAGACACAGAGGGCGCGGAGGCACGAAAAACGCCGCATGGAACGTATCGCCGGCAGAAGAGGCCGTCGAACGAACGTTTCGCCGAGCATTCGGTTGCTGAAGGCTTGCTTAAATCTCCTTGCGCCTCTGCGCCTTTGCATTAAATGTCCTAGCGCCTTAGCGCCTCTGAGGCGTTGCGTTGAATGGAATGGGCCGCTCCCTTACACTCGCGGTTCTGGTAGACAGTCGGCCAAACACCGAGTCCCGCTTTGGAACTCCACTTGTCGGCAAGAGAAGACGCGGTAAACTTAATGACTTGAGACAGTGAAAGGGTAGGTGTACGTGTTTCGTTAGGTCGTGTAGGGAGTAAGCTGGGGCCAAGCGGGCGGCAGTAGGCAAGGCCAAGTCGGTAGGATGCCCCGCTGGGCTGGTGGAAAAGCGACGTAGAGCCATGACGATTACCAAGGCGCGGAAGCAGGAATTAATCCAAAGCTATCGGCGGCAGCAAGACGACACGGGATCTCCCGAGGTACAGGTGGCGCTTCTGACCGAGCGGATCAACCATTTGACGCAACACCTTGAGGTCCATCCGAAGGATTTCGCCAGCCGCCGGGGACTTTTGGGAATGGTTAGTCGTAGGCGCCGTCTGCTCAATTACTTGCGTCGCGCTGACCCACAACGCTATCTCGACCTGATCGGACGGCTCGGCTTGCGTAAATAACCGGCCTTTTAGCAACCGCCCGTACCTGTCTCATTTCCCAATTTAGGTGCATTTGTTCATGCACCTAAGGTGTAACTGGGAGCTACCGGACTTGCGGGACGTAAGCCGGTAGAATGCTAATGAGGTGAAGCTGTTTGCCGCAACGTTGCGGGGCAGCGATAAAGCGCTTCTTAGGGATTACCGAGCAGATGTCGGACGCAACGTAATGCAGGAAGGTCAACTGTGAAGGTACGTGTCGAGAAAAAGATTGGAGAGAGTCTTTTTATACTGGAAACGGGGCAGTTAGCCAAACAAGCAGCATCAGCGGTCGTATGCCAATACGCGGAAACGGTCGTATTGAATGCCGTAACAACCGGACCTCCTCGACCCGGTATCGATTTCTTTCCGTTGACGTGTGATTATCGAGAGCGGACTGCGGCGGCTGGAAGGTTTCCCGGAGGGTTCATCAAGCGAGAGACCCGCCCGACTGTTAAAGAGACTTTGGCGTCGCGTTTGATTGATCGACCGATTCGCCCGCTCTTTCCGGAAGGGTTTCGCGACGAGGTACAGGTCCAGAGTCTGGTCTTGGCCTGTGATCGGCAAACGGACGGCGACGTATTGGCTATGAATGGAGCAGCAGGCGCGCTTTGGATCAGTCCGTTGCCTTTTCAAGGGCCGATCGCGTCGGTGCGGGTCGGCCGCGTTGCCGGCCAGTGGATTGCGTTTCCGACACTCGATCAGTTAGACAAAAGCGACATGGATCTCATTGTGTCGGGAACCGACGGCGCGATGTTGATGATCGAGGGGTTTGCAAACGAGGTGCCGGAAGCGGAGATTCTTGAAGCACTGCGGTTTGCTCACGGAGTGATTCGGGAACTTTGCGACTTGCAGCGCGAGTTGTCCGAAAAGCTTGGCGTCGAGAAGTCGCCGTGGACTCCGCCAGCTCAGGATGATCTCTTCGAACGTTTACGGCAAGCTTTTTATGAACCGCTGCGTGAGGCCAAACGCGTCGTCGGCAAGCAGGCACGGGCCGATGCGGTGGCCCAGGTTAAACAGCAGGCGGTCACACAGTTTTTGTCGGTTCCTGACGCCGAAGGCGCCACGAGTCCCGAGGCATTCGAGGCAGCTTGGCATCAACTGGAACGGCTGGTCGTGCGCGACTTGATTCTTTCCGGTACGCGCCCCGATGGTCGAGATGCACGCACGTTGCGGCCCATCGAATGTTATGTGGACGTGTTACCGCGGGTGCATGGTTCGGCGCTTTTCCAGCGGGGTGAAACGCAGGCCTTAATCACGGTAACCTTGGGTACGACGCGCGACGAGCAGCGCGTCGATGAAATGATGGAGGAGTATTCCAAGAAATTCATGCTCGATTATTATTTCCCTCCGTTTTCCGTCGGTGAAGTTCGGCCTCTGCGCGCGCCAGGTCGCCGTGAAATCGGCCACGGAATGTTAGCCGAACGGTCGGTAAAGCCGGTACTGCCGGATCCGGAAGAATTTCCTTATACGATTCGCGTGATTTCGGATATTTTGGAGTCAAATGGCTCCTCATCGATGGCCACGGTGTGTGGTGCCACTCTGGGGCTAATGGCAGCCGGAGTACCCATTCGAAACCCAGTGGCTGGCATCTCGATCGGCCTGGTTTACAACGCACCGACGGAATGGGTCACGTTAACCGACATTATCGGTGACGAAGACCATTTTGGGGATATGGACTTTAAAATTGCCGGAACGCAAAACGGAATCACTGGCATACAGTTGGATTTGAAGATCCCGGGAATACCGGAAGAAGTTGTTCGAGCGTCGTTGGAACAGGCGCGGGAAGCTCGGATCGAGATTCTGCGCAAGATGCTGATGACCATCCCACGCCCGAAGGATTCTACTTCGCCGTGGGCCCCTCGGTTGTTGCGTACCAAGATCGATCCGGACAAGATCGGTGCGTTGATTGGGCCGGGCGGGCGCAATATTCGCGCCATTCAGGAGGCAACCGGCACGGTCATCGAGGTCGACGATTCGGGTGTGGTGACGATCGCTTCAACGAACGAAGAATTGGCCAAAGCCGCTTTAGCTCAGGTAGAAGCCTGTACGGCCACGGTGCAGGTAGGGCGGATTTACGACGGTACGGTAACCAGTATTAAAGACTTTGGTGCCTTTGTAGAGATTTTGCCGGGCCGGGATGGGCTATGCCATATTAGTGAGCTCTCCTCGGGCTACGTAAGCGATGTAAGTGAGGTATGTCAGGTAGGCGACCCGATGAAAGTCATGGTCATCGGCATTGACGATCATGATCGGGTCAAATTGAGTCGACGGCGAGCCTACGAGGAGTTAGGAATTCCGGATCCGTTTTTAACGCGGTCAGCCGAGCGTCGGGAATCATCTGCCGATCGTGCGGGTCGCCGCGGCCAAGATCCTCGCTCGTATCGGGGCGACAGCGGTCGCTCACGCCGTTAGTCACGCTGTCATGGTGTTTCTTGGGGCGTCCCGAGGACGGCAAGAAGAAGCGAGGAAACAACCATGGGCGATACAGGGCAAGTGGATCGGCTGGTGGAACGATGGCAAGAGCAATACAACGAACTGGCGGCACTCTCGGGCGCCTTGGCTCACGAAATCAAGAATCCCCTGTCGGTCATTCGTATGAATATGGATTTATTGGCCGAAGAATTGGCCCTAGGCGATTCGCCTCGGGAAGCGCGCATTCGTCGCAAAGTTGAGATCGTGCAGGCCCAGTGTTCGCGCCTGGAGAAACTACTGGATGATTTTATCCGCTTTGCTCGTTTGGGAAATCTCCAGCTACAGCTGGGCAATTTGAACGATGTGGTGGCACGCGTCTTGGCACTGTTCGAACCTCAGGCACGGGAAGAAAAGATCACACTCGTCCCCTATTTGGATCCGGCGTTACCCGGCATTCTCTTGAACCCACAGGCACTGGAAGCTGCGCTGGTAAACCTTGTAAAAAACGCTTTTGAAGCCATGTCGCCCGGTGGTCAACTCGTGGTACGCACCTACGTAACGAGCCACGGAGTTGCCGTCGATCTTATCGACGATGGTTGTGGTATCGATGAAGCTACGGCGTTACGAATGTTCGAGGCCTTTTTCTCCACGAAAGGCTCCGGTTCCGGATTAGGCTTGCCGACGGCCCGTAAAATAGTCGAGGCGCATGGGGGCACGATCCATGTGCAGAGTGCGGTCGGATGTGGCACGAAGTTTACTTTGGAGTTTCCCTTTCTCCCGCGCATTGCCGGCAGCGGTGTATCCGGCCAGTCCGACGAAAGCACTACCGAATCAGCCGATGAATGCCGTGCGCCGGCTGAAGTTACACCTGCATCCACGTAATCGGGCAAGTCCGGCTCGGGGTGGTCCGATCCTTGGCGTCCGGCCGTGCCCTTTTTGGGCAGTCTACGAGGATCTTGAGTTATGCAAGGCGATCCATCGCTCCTAGCGGCCGACCGTGCTCAGATTCGTGTGCTGATCGTAGACAATGACCAGGCGCATGCCGAAGCCATGCGTGAGGCATTGGAGCGCGAACAGTATCGATGTACCACGGCTACGTCGGGACCCGAGGGGGCGCGGCTCATCGCACAGGAATCGTTCGACGTGGTCGTAACGGACCTGGTGATGAACGATTTGGACGGCATGGAATTGTTGCAGCGCGTCAAGGAGTCGCTGCCGGATGCCGAAGTGATCCTGGTAACCGGCCATGCGACGGTCCCCAAGGCCGTGGAGGCCATGCAGCAAGGTGCCTTCAGTTTCTTGGAAAAACCGATTACTCCCAGTCGATTGCGCGCTGTCGTACAGCGCGCCGCCGAGGCTGCTCTGCTGAAAAAGAGCAACTGGGAATTGCATCAACGGCTGGACGAACGCTTCGGTTTCGAAGGAATCATTTTCGCCAGCGACAAGATGCGGAAAGTCATTGACCGCGTCAAGCGCATCGCGCCGACCGATGCCACAGTATTTATCTGTGGCGAAAACGGGACCGGTAAGGAACTTATCGCCCAAGCTATCCACCAAAATAGCCCTCGCAAAGGTAAGCGGTTCCACCCGCTCAACTGCGCCGCGGTACCGGAAAACCTCGTAGAGAGCGAACTATTCGGGCACGTGCGGGGCGCCTATACCGATGCACGCGAGGACCGTGTGGGGGCTTTTGAATACGCCAATGGAGGTACGCTTTTTTTGGACGAAGTCGGCGATATGCCGTTGGCGGTCCAAACCAAACTCTTACGCGTCCTCGAAGAACGCCTGATCACACGAGTCGGCGACAATAGACCGATCCGCGTCAACATCCGGTTGATCTCCGCAACCAATCGCAACTTGGATGAGGCAGTACAGCGAGGTCAATTCCGAGCAGATCTTTATTTTCGTCTGAAAGTGGTAACGATCGATCTACCGCCCTTACGCGAACGCCGGGAAGACATCGTACCGCTGATGGACCATTTTCGCAAACAGTTATCGAAACGACACCACAAGCCGGTACGGCAAGTTTCTCCTTCCGTTATCCGCCGATTCTTTTCGTATGACTGGCCCGGTAATGTCCGCCAATTGCGCAATGCCGTCGAAACGATGATTGTACTGGACACAGATGGTATCCTGGATGTCGACGATCTTCCCCCGGAACTGGCCGATTACGAGCCGACGGCCGATGTGGCGGTCGAGCTGCTAGGGACGCATGATCGGGCTCCGTGCCCGGCCAGCACGGCTCTTGCAGCAGATGTCTTGCCGGCGAAGCTGATTGGCCAACCGTTGAGCGCCATCGAAAAATGGGCCATCCTCGAGACACTCAAGCTCACCAACGGCAATCGGGAACAGGCGGCTCGGATTCTCGGCATCGGAGCGCGAACGATTTACCGAAAATTGGAAGCCTATGCCCGCGAGGAGAAGTCCTGATGGGGAGGATCCACCGGTTGCCGCCGTCGGTAATCAACAAAATTGCTGCGGGTGAAGTAATCGAACGTCCGGCCAGTGTCGTTAAAGAATTGATCGAAAATGCAATCGACGCACAAGCTCGCCGCATCGACGTGTCCATCGAACAGGGTGGTCAAGAGTTGATCCGCGTCAGTGATGATGGCTGTGGTATCGAAGCCGAGGATCTTCCATTAGCCGTAGCCAGCCACGCCACGAGCAAATTGGAACAGGCCGAGGATCTGTTTCGTGTTGGAACGCTAGGGTTCCGCGGCGAGGCGCTTGCGTCGATTGCTGCGGTGAGCCGCATGAAGATTACCAGCCGTACCCTGGATGCCGAAGCAGGCGCGGTCTTGGAAGTCGAGGCAGGGCAGGCAAGTCCTGTTGTCCCGTGTGGAGCTCCGGTAGGAACGGCAGTCGAAGTGCGCCATTTGTTTTTTAATACCCCAGCTCGGCGTAAATTCTTGCGTTCGACGCAAACCGAACTCGGGCACATCGTGGACGTTTTCTTGCGGACGGCACTTCCCTATCCGGAAATCCATTGCACGTTGCGCCACGATGGTCGCCCGATATATGAATTGCCACCGGTGGAGCGGTGGCGCGATCGGATTCTCACGGCTTTCGGTCCAGAATTGGCAGAGCACTTGCTATGGGTCGAGTTTACAGAAGGACCGGTGCGGATCAGCGGCTACGTTGCGGATCCGAATTTCAACCGCCCCAACAATCGCTGGCAATACCTGTTTTTAAACGGCCGCTACATTCGCGATCGCTCGTTGCAACATGCATTGCAAGAAGCCTACCGAGGCCTTTTGATGCAAGGGCGCTATGCAGTCGCCTTCCTGCAGCTTTCGCTGCCGCCCGAAATGGTGGACGTCAATGTGCACCCAACCAAGTTGGAAGTGCGCTTTCAGGATTCGGGTCGCTTATATAGCCAGCTTTTGGCCGCTGTTCGTAACCGGTTCTTGTCAGCGGATCTTACGGTCCGCATCCACGAAGGCGGCGCGGTTTCGGACCAGCAACGGGCGGCGGCGCGAGTCGGGAACGGTGCGATTCCACCGTTGCCTGGCGATCGCGTGCTCGGTCACAAGTCGGCACTGGGTCCGGAACCCTGGAGCACCTTTGAGGTTTCGCAGCCAATACCGGTGCGACCGCCGCCAACGATGCCAGAAACGTTAGCAGTCAATCCGGCGGCAGGCTCCACTTCTGGCCAGCCGCCAGAAGCCTTGGCAGCGGAAGCCCGGCGTTCCCTGGAGCTCGCTCATCAAGGCAGCTCGTTACACGGAATTCAGATACTGAATCGCTACCTCGTTGCCGAAACGCAAGAAGGCATGTTGGTGATCGACCAGCATGCGTTGCATGAGCGGATTCTGTTCGAGCAGTTTCGGCAGCGTGTTGAGCAAGGAACATTGGAGGTGCAGGCTTTATTGGTTCCAGAACCGGTCACCCTGGGACCAGCGGACACCGCTTTAGTATTGGAGCACGCTGCGCTCTTCGAGCAGGTGGGGTTGGCGGTTGAACCGTTCGGAGCCGATTCTGTACTGATCCGGACATACCCAGCCCTGCTGAAGCGCTGTTCGCCGGGCGACGCTTTGCGTGAGACGCTCGAAGCCTTGCGGGCAGGGGGACGCATCCGACGGGTCGAGCTGTTAGAACGTGTCCTGCAGACGATGGCGTGTCGAGCGGCGGTCAAAGCGGGTGATCCCCTTACTGCGGAGGAGATTGCCTTCCTGTTGGAACATCGGCAATTGTGCCAGGATGCACATCATTGTCCCCATGGGCGCCCCACAGCACTGGTCTTTACACGCGCGGAGTTGGATCGACGGTTCAAGCGGATTTGAACTTTTTTGCTGTCGGAACCACAATCAATAGTGTCGGGATCTTGTGGCGATAGGGAGCTAGAGCTTTAGCCGACCGGTTGCACAAACCAGCGCCAGTCAGTCGAGGGCCGTCGTATGATTTGCGTGAGTATCGGTCGAGGCCGGCACAAACAGATGATCGCCGAGCACCAGCACATGGTGGCCTTGGGGGCCAAGCTGGTAGAACTACGGCTGGACTTTATACGGCGCGACGTCAATTTGCCACGCCTCCTGAAAGACCGTCCGTCACCGGTCGTCATCTCGTGCCGTCGTCCTCAGGACGGTGGCCGCTGGATGGGAACCGAGCAGGCTCGGCAGATACTGCTTCGAGCAGCGATTGTCGATGGTGCAGATTACATCGATTTGGAAGAAGACATTGCCGGGAGCGTTCCACGCTATGGAAAAACCAAGCGGATTATCAGTTACCACAACTTCCAGGATTTTCCGGAAAATCTAGAAGAAATCCATGCTCGCATGACTCAACTTGACCCCGACATTATCAAAATCGCTGTCATGGCTCATCGGCCTCGGCACAACATCCGCATGCTAAAACTGATTCAAAATAGCTCAGTGCCGACCGTAGGTATCTGCATGGGCGATGTCGGTATCCCCACGCGCATTTTAGCCGGAAAGTTCGGTGCCCCATTTACCTATGCCACGTTCCATCACGAGCGTACGCTGGCCCCTGGACAATTGAGCTACCGGCAGATGACCGAGATTTACCATTACGACGAGATCGACGCGAACACAGAGGTGTATGGCGTGGTAGGAGATCCCATTGGACACAGTTTAAGTCCCGTGATTCACAATGCGGCTTTTCGCGCAAGAAAGCTCAACAAGATCTACATTCCGTTTCGCGTGCCGGATGGAGACTTCGAAGAGTTTTTGGAAGAGTGTGAGTTTCTGGGAGTTAAGGGTTTGAGTATTACGATACCCCACAAGGAAGAGGCGGTGCGGCGTTTGACAAGTGTCGAACCGGCAGCGCGCGAAATTGGAGCGGTCAATACGATCGTTTTCGAAGAGGGCGAGCGGCGGGGGTATAACACGGATTATCGTGCCGCCATGGACAGCTTGCTCAAAGGTATTGGCGAAACAGCAGTCGCGAATCCCTTAGCGGGCCGAACGGTTCTGGTTCTTGGCGCTGGCGGCGTAGCACGAGCGATCGTCTATGGTCTCAAGCAGTACGAAGCCGATGTCGTGATCAGTAATCGTACAGACGAGCGTGCTAAAATGTTGGCCCAACACTTCAATTGTCGCTGGATCGATTGGGCCATGCGCCACACGGTGCGCCCTCATATCCTTATTAACTGCACCCCGGTAGGAATGCACCCCAATGTGGACGAGTCACCTTTTCACCGTCATTACTTGCGACGGCAGATCGTTGTGTTCGATACAGTTTACAACCCAGAACAGACGTTACTGATTAAAGAGGCGCGCCAGCAAGGTTGTCGTACCGTCACCGGCGTGGAAATGTTTATTCGTCAAGCTGCCATGCAGTTTAAGCTTTTTACGCGCCAGAGTCCCCCAATCCAATTGATGGTCGAGTGTTTGCGGCGGGAAATTGGTGCTGCGCGTTACGAAGGGCCTTTGATCGAGGGGCACGATTCGGAGGAAGCGCCCACCCGGCAGACACAGTTGCCTCCCGCTGACCTGCGAGACACAGCCTCATGACGATCGCACTTATTGGCTTTCGGGGTACCGGCAAGTCAACTGTCGCTCGCGCTGTTGCGGATCGGTTGCAGTGGGACGTTTTCGACAGTGACGAACTGCTCGAAGCACGCACCGGGTGTACGATTCAGGAGCTATTCGAGCGTTACGGCGAAGCACATTTCCGTCAGTTGGAAGCCGAGCTCCTTCAAGAATTGGTCAAGCGATCGTGCGCTGTGCTCTCACTGGGTGGTGGCATCGTGCTACGGCCCGAAAATCGCCAATTGCTTTCCCAGATAGCCACCGTTTGGCTCCGGGCTGGAGCCGAGATCGTACATCAACGCCTCGCAGCCGATCCGCACACCGTTCGGCGGCGACCGGCTTTGACGGCCTTGTCGGCTCGTGACGAGATTCAACAGTTACTCAAGCAACGTGAACCGCTCTATGCCGAATGTGCCTGGCTGTCGATCGATACGTCGGATGCCTCTGTTGATCAAGTTGCGGATGCGATCGCACGTTGGTGGCAGGCGGGTGCCCAGATTCGGCATCCCGCCGTTCGGTGATCGGTTGCGAGGGGTCGGGATACGTATTGAACCAGGAGCATCGGATGACCTAGACTAGCGAGGGCTCGGCGCGATAGTTGTTCGTAGCACAGTGCGTCGCGCAGATTTCCACAGGATACATGGTACAGATACGAATTCGATTACGGAGTGCCTTGCCAGGAGGGGTGGTGTCGGGTGGCCAAAGAGGTTGCGTTTCAACGCTGTATAGCGCCCCAGTGTGCGGCGACGTTCGACGTTGCAGATGTCCTGGTTCAGTGCCCGCGCTGCGGTTCGCTCTTGGACGTGACCTACGACTGGCAGCAGGTGCCGCTACCGAAAAACCTGGACTATTTCGATTCGGTTTACAGCCGTGCCGATCCGGTGCGAGCCAGCGGGGTGTGGCGTTTCTGGGAGCTGTTGCCGCTAGCTCCGCCGGATCTGCTGGTCACGGTCGGCGAAGGGCAAACACTTTTGCAGCGGGCCGATGCCGTTGCCGCGTATGTCGGCCTGCACCCCGGCAAACTCTATTTGCAATACGAAGGGCTCAACCCGTCCGGATCGTTCAAGGACAACGGCATGGCGGCCGCTTTTACCCATGCGCGGCTGGTCAACGCACGGCGCGCGGCATGCGCCTCGACCGGCAACACCAGCGCTTCGCTGGCAATGTATTGCTCGGTCACCCGTTTGATGAAGGCGGTTATTTTCGTCGGATCCGGTAAGATCTCCTACGGCAAGCTCTCCCAGGCACTCGACTATGGGGCCCTCACGGTGCAGATCACGGGAGATTTCGACGACGCTATGGCTCGCGTCCGCGAAGCCAGCGGCAAACTCGGGATGTATCTTGTCAACAGCGTCAATCCTTTTCGGCTCGAAGGTCAAAAAACCATCATGTATCGCGTCCTGGAGGGGTTGCGGTGGGAAGTGCCCGATTGGATCGTGGTACCTGGCGGCAATCTCGGCAACAGTAGTGCCTTCGGCAAAGCGTTTGCTGAGTTATTCGACTTGGGATTTATCCAGCGCGTGCCGCGACTGGCTGTGATTAATGCTTCGGGGGCCGACACTCTTTATCAACTGGTAGAAAAACGCCGCCTGGCGTGGAACAGCGGCCAATACGATAGTTCGTTAGTCGCCCAGTACTATGCGGAACTTGATGAACAAGCCCGGCGGGCTTCTACCATCGCCAGTGCCATCGAAATCAACCGCCCCGTGAATCTGCCCAAATGCCTTCGGGCTTTAGAAACCTGCCGCGGAGTAGTCCGAACGGTAACCGATCAGGAGATCCTGGACGCCAAGGCAAAGGTGGGGGCGGGAGGCTTCGGCTGCGAACCGGCCAGCGCTGCCAGTGTCGCCGGGGTAAAGCGCTTGCGCGAAGAAGGTATTATCGAACCCGGTGACCGTGTCGTTTGCATCCTCACCGGACATCTCCTAAAAGACCCCACAGCAACGGTTGCCTATCACACGACGGATCAAAAGCAGTTCAACGAGATACTAGGTTCGCGGGGAGTGCGCCGAGCGTCTTTCGCTAACCGAGCGGTCGTGGTGCGCAATGACTTGGAAGAAATCATACGAGCCATCGAGCTTTACAGTTGATGGCGCGACGAACCGAAGGTGGCTTTCGTGGAATCTACGGATATCGGTGTTCCTCGACAAGGAGATCGTTCGTGACCGCAGCCGTACCGCCCATCCGACTAGCAATCCATGGTGCTGCTGGACGCATGGGAAAACGACTCATTGCCCTAGCTACCGCCGACCCTACGTTTCAAGTGGTGGCCGCTTTAGAACGCCCCGGGCATCCGAGTCTAGGGAACGATGCCGGACTGGAAGCGGGCGTACCCCCGATTGGTGTTCACTTGAAAACGGAAATCGCCCTTGAGCCCGCCGTCGATGTGCTCGTGGACTTCTCCAGTGCGGAGGGGGCCGAGCGAGCTATCGCCGTCTGCCGCCAGAAGCGATTGCCCCTCGTAATGGCAACTACTGGTTTACATGCAGCAACCCAGGAGGCACTAAAACAATTGGCCTGTCAGGTACCCGTTGTGTGGGCCCCGAACATGAGCTTGACGGTCAATCTCGCGTTGAAACTCGTCCAACAAGCAGCTCAAGTCCTGCGACAGGTCCAGACCGGTGTGGACGTAGAGATTGTCGAACGCCATCACCGATTTAAAGAAGACGCTCCCAGCGGTACTGCTTTAAAATTCGGCGAATGCATTGCGGCGATTATGGGCCAAACGCAACATGTGCATGGCCGTTACGGACAGGTGGGAAAACGCGCCGCGGACCAGATTGGCTACCACGCACTGCGCGTCGGCGACAATGTGGGGGAGCACACGGTGGTTTTTGGCATGTTGGGCGAAACTCTTGAAATCACCGTTAAAGCATCGAGTCGCGATTGCTATGCCGCCGGCGCGTTACAGGCTGCCCGATTTGCCGTGGGCCAACCGCCTGGACTATACTCCATGTGGGATGTGCTGGGACTGAATTCCTAGGATCAAGCTTTAGGTCGAGGCTTAATGGTTTGTCCTGATGGCTCGATGTGAACAAGGCTATTTATGTGAAGTCTGTGGCCAAGAGGTCGAACATCTCTGGGAAAGTGCTCTGTATCTAAGATTCGTGGTGGGGTGGATCGAACCGGAAATGTTACATACCAGTCCGGAACGCCACATTCGTTGCGAACCAACCCTGGCGCAGTTCATTGTGGACCCGGAGTTTCCTCGCGTCGAAGTCGATGGGCCTTTTGATAAACGCCAATTAGATCCACAATTCGCGCACGCTCGCGAGCAACTCCTAACGCGAGGCTGGCACCGCCTTCGTGAGGTGGCAGAACAAAACATCCCTATCATCGACTATCCGCTGGATGAGGTTCGGCAACGATGGCTCGATAAGCAAAATAGCTCAGCGTAATGGCACCCGTTGGGTGCAAGAGCTTACCTTAATGATACGAGGAAACCCCATCGTTGTCCGCTCTCTACGCTAGGAATTGCCGACAGAACATTTCTGGGTGAGTTGATCGTCGGTCGCGGACTCAAAAATGGCCCTTTTGACTGAATACCGATAGGCTATTAAAATGTTTAAGTTACACCCTTGGGGCTGTAAATGTCAATAGGGAGCACGGGCTCTAGCTGTGGTCCTCAGACCACAGGCGCAACAGGACCGGTCCCCGGGGAGAGGGGCCAAAGGAGTGAAGGAGTAACGAGCCGTAGGAGAGCGCGCAGTGTGACCGAACGAGAAACGGGGAGTTGTCGGTAATGAGAAAATCCGACTTGCAGAGTTTTAAGCAGCTGCTGTTAGCGATGCGTAGTCGACTGCGAGGCGATGTTTCGGCAATGACCAAAGCAACGCTCTACAAAACGCGCAGCGAGAGCAGTGGCGATCTTTCCAGTATGCCCATCCACATGGCGGACATTGGATCGGATAACTTTGAGCAGGAGTTCACCATATCGTTGCTGCAGAACGAGGGTGTTACACTGCAACTGATCGAGGAAGCACTGGAGAGAATTGACAACGGCACCTACGGCGTGTGTATCGAATGTGAGACAAAAATTCCCAAAGTGCGTCTGAAGATACTGCCGTACACTCCCTATTGTGTTAAGTGCGCTGCCAAGTTGGAGCAGCAGCGAGGTTCCTAGCTCGCTTGGTTTGCGCACAGGAGGAGCAGCCCGCCGTGGCCGTGCGTGAGCAGGAAGCACTTTCCACGTGGCAACTTGTTTCCCGGTGGAGTTGGTTCGTCGCCGTAGCGGCTGGTGGATGCATCGTGGATTTGTGGACCAAGCATTGGGTCTTTGCGTGGCGCGGCATGCCGCGTGACGGGAATCGCTGGTGGTTGATCGAAGGTTATGTCGGAATCGAACCGGCGTTGAACCCGGGAGCCCTTTTCGGTTGGGGTGCCGGAGCTGGGCCGTTTTTCGCTGCTGTCTCCGTGGTGGCGGTGCTGATCATTCTGTATCTGGTGTTTATTGCCCGATGGGTGCAGGAAAAGCTGTTGCTTCTGTCTTTGGCTTTGATTCTGGGTGGAATATGCGGCAACTTGTACGATCGCTTGGGCTTATGGACGCTGCCAGGAATGCCCGGTGCGTATCGTACCGAGGTGCGCGATTGGATTCTGTTGTGTTACGGTCCGTACACCTGGCCCAATTTCAATGTCGCCGACAGCCTGCTGGTCGCCGGTGCCATCGGTTTGTTGTGGAACGGCTGGCGCACGGAGCGCCGTAAACGTGTCTCGTCTTGCCCAGCTCACGAACCAACGTAAGCCTCTTCGACTGGCCCGGAAGGTTTTAATGCAAAGGTGCAAGAGGAAGCCGAATAAGAAGCTGAATTCAGGTCGTGTACTGGTCGGCGTAGCGCTTCTGTAACGCGTTTCGTTCATGGCTTTTCGCCTTTTCTTGGCAAACGCGCGTCCCTCTAGACCGCACCGTGCGGGCAGCACCAGGGAGTCGGACCGGTTCTTACAGCACGTGACTGCCATCGAGTAAGGTGCTGGACACGATGCGAAGGCATCGTTTGGTGTGAATAGTTTTGCACGCGGTTGGTTGGACCCATCTATGGAAAAACTTCGTGTATGGGAAAACTTCGTGAGAACCTACGGGATTTTCTGCCCTATTCGGTCTGACAAGTACGTTGACACTGAGACCGTGGCAAGAGTCGCGTTTCGAGGTTGGCTGATAAAACGGCTCGTTTGAACGAACAAGCCTCTCCGATCCTCACCGCTGCTTTGCTCCGACGTTCCCATCGGCCAGAGAACTGCGCGCAATTGATAACACAACCACGAGCCGTTTTACCGTAATGGCGGGATGCTTACGGTACGGTTGGGAAGCGAACCGTTGCCAGCCTGGCGACATTGTGCAATAACCAGTCGTGCCGAGGAGTCTTTGTTTCCCACGAAAAGGAAATTGGCGCGGCGATCAAAATGGGTTTCCCAGTAGGCTGGCAAGCTGGGCGAAGTCGCGACTCGGCGACAGGATCATTTTTATCGCGCCGCAACGGCGAGGTGGTTGTGGAGGTTGATTCCTATGCTGGATGCAA
Organism: uncultured Pirellulaceae bacterium; assembly: GCA_964425225.1. Lineage (GTDB taxonomy): Bacteria > Planctomycetota > Planctomycetia > Pirellulales > Pirellulaceae > BPJU01. The sequence goes on from CAYRMD010000021.1 coordinate 24,222, forward strand.
CCGAGCAGGCCGAAGTGGCCCGACGCCATGAGGCAGCCGTACCGTGGGTACGTGAGGCGGGGCGTCTCACCTTGGAGTGGTTCCGGCGAGTCGATCTTGCGGTAGTTCGCAAGACAGACGCTTCGCCGGTCACGGAAGCCGATCGCAGGGCCGAGCAGCTTTTGCGCGAACGCATCCGTGCGGCATTCCCGGATGATGAAATTCTGGGTGAGGAAGAGGGACGGTCGGCAGGTAATTCCGGATTTCGATGGGTACTGGATCCTATTGACGGCACGAAATCGTTCATATTTGGCGTACCGCTCTACACGACATTGATCGGTATCGAATATCAGGGCAACAGCGTTGCTGGCGTGATTCACGCTCCGGCTTTGGACGAAACCGTCTATGCCATGATCGGCCGTGGTTGCTGGTACGAACGAGGCACAGAACGGATGCGCGCTCAGGTTTCCATGCGGCACTTGGAAGATGGCCTGTTCGTCACCTCTCAGGTTGATTCGTTTGACAAGCGCGGGGCACGAGCGCTGTTTGACCAATTGGCCTCTTGGGCGTATGTGACACGCACCTGGGGCGATGCCTACGGGTACTTGTTGGTGGCTACGGGACGAGCCGAATTGATGATCGACCCGGTGATGCACGTCTGGGACGCAGCGCCTATTTTGCCCATTCTGGAGGAAGCCGGTGGGTGTTTCACCGATTGGCACGGCTGTCGCTCGACCAATTCCGGCCATGGAATCGGCTCGAATCGCTTGGTACACGCCCAGGTTGTTCGGCTCACGGAGCGCTTTGTAAAGCCTGACGAATAACGTTTTCTAGTTCGACAAGTCCTCGCTGCGTATCCGCCGGATAAAAGCCTACGCGATAGTGAATGATACGTCCTGATCGGTCGGCCACCACAAACAACGGTAATTCCCCATCGTGCAGCCGCGGGTCTCCAACGTGGCGCAACAGCGCACCGCCGTCTTGCACAACCGGGTAAGCAAGATTCATGAATTGAGCGAATTTCCGTGCGCCGAGTGCCGCGGTGCGTTTTCCTGTTGGTGACTCCGACTGCTGATTCGTCACCACACCCAAAATAACCAACCCCTGGTCCGAATACTTACGGTACAGGAAGTCCAGGTATCCGACTTGCCCATAAGGTTCATGCAACGGTTGATCGCGATAATCCCAAAAATGGAGCACTACAACTCGCCGAGCCAACTGCTCCTGAGAGGGGACGGTTCCTGTTACAGCCTCTGCTTGAAGCTGTGGCAAGGACTTAGTGAGTGCCTGACGGCGTACATGTTCTAAACCTGCCTGCCGGGTTTGCTGCTGGTCGATTTGCTGAAGGGCTGAGTGAGCCAGGCGCTGCCATGGCTCGGGTGCGGTTTCGTGGAGCTGTACCAGTCGAGCGCGCCACGAAGTGCGTTCGCCGTTCGAAGCGTTCGGATTCTCTTCGATCGCTTGGCGCAGTCCGTCGAACTCCCGCCAGGCCATCTGCCACCGTTCACCCATCGCCGGGTCGATTGCTCGCCGTTCGAGTAAGCGTACCGTCAGCAAATGCCGTGATCCTTGGCCGATAAAAAACCTTTCGGACAACTCCAATATTCGTTGAGCCGTACCGGCTTGAACCACTTGACGTTTCCAGCCGATCGGGCTTCGCACTTGAACGATAAAAGCCGGCTGTTCACCGACGCGTACCTCTTCGACCACCTCATGACCCAGCCCATCGGATTCCCAACGCAATCCCGTTTTCCAACGTTCGCCCGGCGTCGGTCCTGCCACCAGCACCGGAAGCGTATACGCGGCGCCTTGCCACGGCAGGTTCAACCGCGGACCCGAACTACCGGCCGAGGGCGGGGGCACCAGTGCGCTGTAGCCGAAACGCTGGGACCAAGCCACTGCGCGCGGATCCTCGTCCTCCAAGACCCACCAGACGCCGGGCGGCTGACCTTCTTGCCAGAGCACGTGCAGTCGAAACTCCTTGCGAACACCTTCATCGTCGGAATTGTCCGGCGTGATCTTACCTTGGTACGTCCAAAGTTCAGCGGCTGTCGTCAACCGAGCTTGCCCAACGAAGAACATGATGGTAACCAGAGCAAGTTTGGCGACACGTATTGATGCACGCAACCATTGCCGACGGCAACTCTTGCTCTCCAATCGCACTACTGTGGAGTTCGACAAGCGCTTGTGAGCACAAAAAAACATGGACTTCCCTTTTTTTAACAATGGTGACCCAGGCTATTCACCGAGCAGGTACCACGAGCACCCACCGGCTTCCGTTCGGGGTAGACTGTGCATTATACTCCGAACCATGCATGTGCGTCACAACCACTAGTTCGCTGGGTGTAAGGGCCGGCCTTGCCGGCCGCGACCACAAAGTCGTGGAGTTGCTCGCATGACAACGCGATTGACCTGGTACGGCCACGGTTGCTGGAACGTCGTGGTGGATAACACGACGGTGCTTGTTGATCCCTTTCTAACGGGTTCGCCGGTAGCGCCGATCCGAGTTGATCAGGTGCACGCAGACTACATTCTGATTTCTCACGGCCATTTCGATCACATAGCCGATGCGGCTAGCATCGCGCAGCGCACCGGTGCCACCGTGGTGGGGATTTACGAGATCGCCGAATGGTTATCAAAGAAGCATGGGGTGGGCTCCACGGTTGCTATGAATCTTGGGGGGAGCACGCCGTTGCCGTTTGGCCGAGTCAAAATGACGCTGGCATTTCACAGCTCCGTGTTACCCGATGGCAGTTATGGCGGCGCGCCGTGTGGCTTTTTGCTCTATACCCGCCAAAGCAAATTGTATTTTGCCTGCGATACGGGTCTATTCGCTGACATGCAGCTAATTGGCGACGAAGGAGTGGATGTGGCCGTGTTGCCCATCGGAGACCTTTTTACGATGGGACCGGACGATGCCATACGAGCCGTAAAGTTACTTCGCCCGAAGTATGTTCTGCCCTCGCACTTCAACACCTGGCCGCCCATCGCGCAGGACGCCCAGGCGTGGGCTGCCCAGGTACGCGAACAAACTACAGCACAACCGGTCGTATTGCGACCCGGAGAATCCTGGGAATGGAGTGGCTGATGCCGTACCAGGGAAGTCGAGCACGTATTCGATTTTTTATCCGATACGTCCGAAAGGCGTTTCGTGTGCCAAAATCTTTTCTCGCATATTCGGGAGCCAATGTATGCACGTGGCATGTATGGTTCTACTGGCCTTGTTGAGCCGGGCGGAAGAGTTTCCAACTTCGTTGCGCTGGAAACTCGCGCCGGGAGAGACGCTGCGGCTTCAGATGCGCGTGGAAACACTTTCCGCCAGCGCCGTGGATCAATTGCTGAAAAAAATTGCCTCCAATCAACAGATGCGCCTCTCGTGGCATGTGGAAGGTACGGATCGAGAGGGCAATTTCCAAATCATCCAGCGGATCGAGCAACTCCGTTGGCGACTCGAAGGCGAAGAAGGGCGCGTGGTCATCGACTTCGACTCGGACGCTGCACCGACCGATTCCACGGCGCAAGCAGCAACGGCGTCTATTTCTGCCCTGGTTGGGAAGTCCTTGCGCGTCGTAATGAGTCCACGCGGCGAAATCATCTCGGCCACCCCAGAGGCCGATTTACAAAAGGCAATCGAAGCACTGGAGACCAAAGATAACCTCCTATTTGTCTTTTCTGCCGAAGGGCTTGCTTTAATGCTGGCGCAAGCTCTGCCGATGCTGCCGGACCAGGACGTCGCGCCGGGCGATCGTTGGCAGCACACGCGCCGCCTGGCGCTTGCTTTTGGCACCGTGACCCAACAAAGTGAGTTTACGCTGGCCCAGCCGGCGGAAGCTCAAAGTGCCACGGGGCATGTGCCGATCGAATTAAAATCCCAGATTGTTTTGGAACCGGGCGAGCAAGTTACCCTCAAAATAATCGAACAACAAACACAAGGAAAACTCGTTTTTGATTCCGTGCGTGGTCGGTACGTTTCTGCCGATGTGCGGCAAGCCTTGGTAACCGAAACCCCATTCCGTGACACGTCGGTCAAGGCTCGGGTGGAAACCCACTTGCAACTTTCCATTGAGCCGTCGCGCTGAATCGTAACCGTACAGTTGCCTGGCGCGCACAAGACCCATGAAGGTACCACCGCACATGCTTCCCCCAACCAAATTCATGCGCAAAGAGCGTCATAATGCGTGCGTCTTGGTTCTAGGTGGGATTCTGATGTAAAAGGCGGTCCGTCGCAAAAGTTTGCCTATGTTGTGCGGCAGGGATGGCAACGCGATATTCTGCCGTCATGACAGGTGAAGTTCTTCAATGATTTGCCGGGCCCAGCGTAGGTATGCCTTTTTCGGCCCAACTTAGTGTGTACCGGCGCGGGTGCCTCTTGGCAAAGGCGCTGCGCCGAGCCTGGGCTCAACAGAGCCGCGGCCGTAAGGGACCGGCCAATTCAATAAGACGCAAAGGCGCAAAGGAGATTTAACGCAAAGGCGCAGAGGCACAAAGGCGCAACGAAGACTGCATCGACATTGTGATCGCCTACGTGGGCCGCAGCGCCTTTGCGCAATTTCAGTTTGTCTATGCCTGCGCGTGATTGTCAGTGTGCCATTCCGCGCAACTGGCGCGGTGCTGGACGCTCGGCTTCAAGCAGCTTTGGCCGTCGAGGAACGTATCGGAGAAACCGGTATAGTGGACCGCTCGTGCGGAGCCACCCAACGGTTACTTCACCCACTAGCCGCCAGCGCGGATTCCTATTCAAGAAGCTGCCGTACAGTGATTTGGTAGCCTATCTTGCTAGCATCTCAGAACATCCTGTTGGGCTGTTGCCGCTAGCGTATATCTCTGCCAGTAAGCAGCATGGCGTGACGGCAATCTCGTCGATAAAGAGGTTTCCAAGCTCCCCGTGTCCAGCGACGTGGGCACCTTGCGCCGCAATGAGCAAGGTGTTTTAAACCGCCGTAACCGTACCAGGCCAATGTTTAATACATCAGTATGTCGATAATCACAGTCGAAAATCAAAGAGGGTGGTACCGGGCCCTGGGACGGGTTTAGCCGGTCCCGATACAGGCTCCTCCGTCCCGGGGATAGACCCCGCCGGCAAGGAGGGGACAGGCACCGTGAACCTACGATGGGTAAATTGAATACGACTGGAAAGAGTGGCAAAAATAAACAACTTGGAACTATTAGACAAACAAAAAACACTGGAAAAAATGCGGACTGTGCACACGTAACGTGAAGAAAACCGCCATTGTCGGTGGATAGGTTAGCGAACGGGTAGCAAGTTGCGTCACGCCGGGCCGTAAGGCGGGTTGAGGTTGTTCGACGCTGTTTTTCGGACCACATTTTCTTGCGAGCAATGCTGGCACGAGATGTGGCGAGCGATGCGACGAGCCTTTGACGGCGTGTGCGTCGGGATTTTAGGTACGTGTGTCATTGGGAGTAGCACCGTACCCTGAATCGTGAGTTCTTGAGAAAGCCTCTAATGTGCATGCCCCGGCGGTGGCGGCGAGAACTTGGTGCACTCGGGGAACACCCGACCTAAAGGAGCGGGTTCACAAGCGTCCCCGATGAAAGAACCTCGCCCGATTCGAATAGTGCCGCTCGCTTACGGTCGCGGCTTCGTAACCCTATCCAACTTCAATAGTGACAGGGAGAACCCAGATGATAGCCAACTCGGTTATAGCTACGTCTTACCTACAAAAGACACGCAGGCACTGCGTCATGATTGTAGGTGGATTCTAGTGCAAAAGGCGGGCTATGGCGGAAGTTTACCCATTTTGAGCAGCAGGAATGGAAACGAGGCATCTGTCCTTATGATAGATATGGTATCTCGGTTATTTTGTGGGCTTGACGAGGTATGCCTTCTTCGGCCCAACTCACTGTGAGCCGATGCGGGTGCCTCTTGGTAAAGGCGTTTCATAGAGCGAGGGCTCAACAGAGCCGTGACCGTAGGGGAGCGACCAATTCAATTCAGCACAATGGGGCAAGGAGATTTAGCGCAACGGCACAAGTAGGCAATTGACCTGTACCTCTTGTGTTCTTTGCGCGTGTACGTCTTTGCGCCTTTGCGTTAAAACTATTTACCTACAAATGTGCCGCACACACAACGCAAAAATGCAGGGCCATGATCCGGATAGCAGCGTTTCGGTCGAGACAATTGCAGCATCCAGCACCAGCATGGTCCGGTCGGTTGGGGAACCGGCATCTCGGCCGGCTATCCTCTGGCAGCTTTTCCCCAATAGGTGATGACCCTGCTTAATTGAAAAGTTCGCCGCGTTCTTCCGGAAAAGGTCAGATGGGACGTTGATAGATTTTTTTCGCGCACAGGCGCCAAGCTCAATATTCCGCTACGTTCTCGACTCAACGGCCCTACCGAGCCGAAGGAAAAGATACTACCGTGGCGCCTTGCGGAGTTTTTCCATGGCCTTGGCTAAGCAGAGTCGTGGGAAAAGAGTTTTTTGCCAAACCGTCATCCGCCCTTGGCAGCTCTCTACTTTACCTATTGCACCTCTCAGCGTTTTGCGCCTTTGAGTTGTCTCTTCTGTGGAGCTGAGCAAATGGCAAAGGTCGACCGAAGTTGCTAAGAAAAACGCGATGCAGATTACCCGTCTGTCGTGCCTCGTTGCGTTTGTCCTGCTTGTGTTCCTTACGTGTTGTTTTGTTGGCTGGTGGGGGAAGCGTCGGCTATCGGCACGAGGTTCTTCTAATGGCGGCTGAGGAACAAGCCCGCCTGTGTTGGCTTGACGAAATCGTCAAAGTACCGGGCCAACGGTCCACGGCACGAACTCTTCGTCGCCGATCGATAGTAGTTCGCTTTTGGTGCGTTTGCCGCTAGCCACTGCCAAAATCTCTTCGAATATTCGCTCGCCTACTTCGGCGACGGTTTCTAAACCCTCGAGGATCGTCCCTGCATTAATGTCCATGTCTTCGGTCATGCGGCGGTAAAGCGGAGTGTTCGTAGCCACCTTGATCGAGGGACTCGGTTTGCAACCAAAACAACTGCCGCGCCCAGTGGTGAACACGACGATGTTCGCCCCGCCTGCCACCATACCGGTTACGCTTGGGGGGTCATACCCAGGCGTGTCCATGACGACGAATCCTTTAGCCGTCACCGGTTCGGCGTAGTGATACACGTCGACCAACGCCGTGGTACCTGCTTTGGCAATGGCACCGAGAGACTTTTCGACGATGGTGGTAAGCCCACCGGCTTTGTTTCCCACTGAAGGGTTATTATCCAATTCAGCGCCGAAGATGCCCGTATACCATTTCCACCAAGCGATCCGGTTCAGTAGTTTCTGAGCCACCTCGGGAGACACGGCCCGCCGAGTCAGGAGATGCTCCGCACCGTAGATCTCCGTTGTTTCACTCAGAATCACCGTCCCACCACACGCGACGATTTTGTCAGCGGCGTAACCCAGTGCTGGGTTGGCGCTGATTCCGGAGTTCCCATCGGAGCCTCCGCATTCGGTTGCCAGCACAATTTCGGAAGCGGGTACCGGCTGGCGGCGCGCCTGATTGACCAAAGGCAACAAACGAGCCACTGCGGCCACGCCCGCTTCCACCGTCCGTGTGGTGCCACCCAGGTCCTGAATCGACAAAATCGGCGCCGGCGCCTCTTGCGTGACTTGTGAGCCAGCCGCACGTGACAACCATTCCGATGGGACTAAACGGTGACTTTCGACCAGATAGCCTAGCGATCCTTGTTCGCAACCGAGTCCTACCAAGAGAAAGCCGCCGATATTCGGGTGGCGAGCCATACCGGCCAGCGTGCGATTGAGCATTTCGTGTGCTAGGCCGCGAAACGGCATGCCACATCCGCCGGCGTGCGTCAGTGCAATGACGCCGTCAACAGACGGATAAGCTTTAAGGCTTTCTGCGTCGAAACGGCGAGCGATGAATCGTGCGACAGAAGCAGAACAGTTCACATTCGAGATCACCGCAATGTAGTTGCGAGTCCCAACGCGTCCCGTCGAGCGACGGTACCCCAAAAACGTGCGGTCCGTTATCGGGCTCGGTGGAGGTGGCACCGCCGAACTCGGCGCCGGATCGCGATCGAATTCGCGTAACTGAACATTGTGGCAATGTACCCACTGGCCGCCTCTAATGCTGCTAGCCGCAAAGCCGATTGTTTGGCCATATTTTACAATAGGCATGTCCGGAGCTATGTCGACTAGTGCCACTTTGTGGCCCATTGGAATCGGTTCGGCGACCTGTAAGGTTCCGGATGGCGTTTGCAGATGTTCTCCTGCCGCTAGGGCACGTACGCTAACCGCCACATTGTCCGATGGATGCAAGTGGATCAAAGCGCGCATTTGCTACAGCACCTTACCGGTCCCCGAGCCACCAGCGAGCACGACTTCTTGACTCCCCTAAGTCCTTAGCCTACCGTTCTAGCCGCACTCTGGCGAGACTATAGACTACGATCGGGCAAGCCAGAAGCCACGCTAAATCGTCTATAATGAGTAGGGGAAGGTTATCCAGATGAACTGTCGATTCCGGTCCAGGCTTGCCGACACTCCGAAAGCCTGCCGGACACCCGGGCAGCCTTTCGACTGATCTTCGCCCCATAGACATTTAGTAAGGAACTCCCATGGCCGTTGGTACAACCCCTCCGACCCCGACAACCCTGCACGGGACGAGAGCAGAGGCCGGATTTCCGTTTATCCGTAAACAACTGAACCGCGCACGACGGAAAATCCGGCTGGTAGAGCTTTCGGTTGCTACCATTCAGCTGTTAGCCATCTGGTGTGGTACCTTGGGGCTGCTGGTTTTGATCGACCACTGGTTGTGGAATTTGCCCGTTTGGCTCCGCTGGGCGACCGTATGGGGCTTAGGCGGTGTCACGATTTTTTGGCTTATTTGGCGTGTTGGGCCGCTGGTGCTTTATTCGGTCCACCCACTGTACGCGGCTCGGCAATTAGAAGAAGCCAAGCCCTGGTTGAAAAACAGTCTGCTCAATTATCTTTTTTTGCGACGGCAGCCCGAGCGGGTGGCTCCGGCAGTTCTGGAGGCGGTGGAACTGGCTGCGGCAGACAACCTCAAGCGAGTGCCGGTGGACGAAAGCATCGACCGCACACACGCCATCCGGTATTTAATGGTTCTGGCTTTTCTGGTGGCCATAGCTTCGTTGTATCAATTGTGGTCGCCCAAAAGTTCCTGGCGCTCCGTGCAAAGAATCTTGCTTCCGTGGCAAGACTTGGCGCGGCCATCGCGCGTGGAAATTCTTCAGGTCCAACCGGGCGATGTCGAGGTTCCCTATGGACAACGCGTGAGCATCGAGGTTACCGTGCGGGGAGCTCGAGCGAAGGAACCAGCAACCCTCTACTATTCCACGTCGGACGGCTCGGCCGTGGATGCACCCGCGCCGCTGAGCACCGAAGATGGGCGAGTATACCGCGGCATGTTTCCACCGGGTGAAGCTGGATTGCGGCAAAACTCGTTGTATTGGATCGCCATCGGGGACGCTCGCAGTAGGCAATTTCGAATCGATGTTCTCCAGCAACCGGTCATTAGCGTTACGCGTGTCGACTACGAATATCCCACGTACATGAATCGGCCGCCGGTGCGACAAACCACGGGCGGAGCCATCGAGGCCCCCGAGGGGACTCGGGTCACCATTCACGCCGCATCGAACCTGGCTATTCGTGAGGCCTACCTGGAATGGGATCCGCCGTCACCTTCGGCCGATCCCAAGGCGCATATGATCATGAGGAGCGAAGGCCAGTCGGCGGATACTTCGTTTGTGCTGGAATGGCTGCCGGATCGGGGTAGCTCATGGCACTCCTCCTATCGAATCCATTATGTGGCTGCTGACGGAAGAACGAGCGCAGGTGGAGAGATTCACCCGATCGTGGTCTACCCGGATTTGGCACCGGTCGTCGCCGTCCTTCAGCCCCTAAGACGCCGGATCGAAGTTCCCGAGAATAGCCAAGTGGTGATCGAAGTACGTGCGCTGGATCCCGATTTCGGATTGCGTACTGTCAGCCTTGAAGGCGAGGTCGATGCGGGCGACAACTGGTCTGAATTGCTTTTAGAAGATGCTCGAGGTTGGATTGGTCAATTCATCAAAAAAATCGTCGTCGTACCAAGCGCACGCAACTGGCGTGCCGGACAGACGATCGGTTTCCACGCCGTAGCACGTGACAACCGACACGATCGCACAGGCAACTGGGACCCGAACGAGGTAAAGACACCCGAATACCAGTTAGTTATTACGGCCCCGATTCAAGCTCCGCGTGCCCCCGAATCCGCTGCTAAAGCGGCTCAACAGCCCGAACAAGCTGAGAGTCAGCCGTCGCCGCCAGACAAGGCACAAGACCACGACAGTGCAAAGTCCCAAGGAACCAAAACACCTCAAACGTCATCCGGAGAAGCTATTCCTGACAGCCAACAACAGGCCTCGTCAAAGTCCGCTTCGGATGGCACTTCCGGTGCAGCCCAGTCTGAAGATCAGCAGGGGGAAAACGACTCAGCGAAAGACGCGGGCCAAATGCCCGACATCGCCAAACCGCCCGGCAAGGACAAGTCGGACGACCGACCCGCGCAGGTCGGTTCCAGCGGCCAACAGTCTGAAGGTCAAAAAGCCACGAGCTCAGGACAGCCCTCGAAGCAACCGCGGAATGGTTCCCAGCGAGCTGCCGACACAAAACCATCCGAGGCTTCTCCAACCGCGGAACAACAGCCCCAGACAACCCGAGGATCGTCGACCTCACAGGGCAAATCCCCCACCGATGTTCAAGACCAAGCCGACAAGGTTCCTCGGTCCGGTGAAGGAACACCCGGCGGAAGATCGGAAACGCAAGCCGGTTCTCCAGCCGGCGAAACTTTAGACAACTTGCCCTCGGCCGGTAGAGGTTCGGAAAAAGCGCAGCCTTCGAGCGAGCGTCCAATGACCGGCGCTGAGCGTAGTGACACGCCGGATGCGGTCGCCCCGAGCGAACCGGCTACTAACCCCAAGGCCTCCTCGGAATCGCCGCCGGACAATACTCGGCCAGATGTAGCCTCTCCTGAGCGTCGAACGTCCGAGCTCATCCGACAATCTGAGCCTTCCGCCCGCTCGGACACGCAGGAATCCGCGGGCAAATTCGAACCCGCGACTGAGTTACCGGATACCCCGGATCCAATGACCGAACCCAGGAAGGACCTTCATGATGGAGAGGTGTTCGAATTAGTACGGCGTTTTCTCGAGCAGCAAAAACAAGGCGAGCCCACTTTCGGCACTCGACCGTCGCCAGCAGGCTTGCCTGAATCGCCAACTCCTTCCGACAAGTCGGGTGGTCAAAATATGGATCGCAAACATCGCACCGATGGCAGCCAGTCGGCGACAGAGAAGAGGGCGCCGGCTGGCGAACCGTTACCGGAAGCTGCTTCACGCCAGGACAAACCTGTCGGGCAAGAGAATGCCGGTAATCCAGCGTCGCAACGAGCGGCACCAGACATGGCCCGTGCCAGCTCGGATGGTTTGAATCAAGCGGATGCTGGTGGCCGAACTGCCCCTGATGCAGGGAGAGGGCAATCGGAGCCGTATTCGGAACGGAATTCAACTCTTACACAGGACAAGGATCGTGCCAGCGCGGGTCAAGGCCAGGTTTCAGCCGGCGGAGCACCAAGGGACGGTCCGGCATCGCCTGCTCCTTCTCTGTCCGGGAGTACGACGGGTCGGGATACGGTCGACGTGGAACCGAATTTGAAATATGCTGAGGAAGTAACGGACCTGGTATTGGAGTATTTACGCGATCAGCAACAGCAACCAGCGCCAGAGCTCTTGAAACAATTGGGGTGGACCGCCGAACAATTAGCCGAGTTCGTACGGCGTTGGGAGCAGTTGAAGCGTTCGGCACGGGAGAATCCGGCGCAGCGCGCCGAATTACTCGAAGCACTTAAGAGTCTTGGGTTGCGGCCGCCAGCCGACCAATTGCGGACGGAATCTGCGGGAACGGAAACGCGCCAAATTCAGTCGGTGGGTGGAGAGCTCTCCGCGCCTCCGGCTCGCTATCGCGAGCTGTTCAATGCTTTCCGCAAAGCAACCGCGCGAGCTGCTCAAGAAGCACGGCCGGAAGGATCGCCATGACGCCGCGCTATCTATTGGCTTTCGAACCGAAAAGAACGCCGCATTATCTTACAGATATTCTGATTGTCGGTGCCGGTTTAGCCGGCTTGCGCGCTGCCAACGCCATAGCCGCCGACTTGGACGTCTTGGTTGTAACCAAAGACCATTTGGAGCAAAGTAGCAGTCACTATGCGCAAGGTGGAATTGCGGGAGTGCTCGACAAAGAGGATCGTTTCGAGGACCATATCGCAGATACCTTGCGCGCCGGCGGCAACTTGTGCGATCCGGACGTGGTAGAATTGGTTGTGCGCGAAGCCCCTGCACGCATACAGGAGCTCATCCAGTGGGGCACTCGCTTCGACCAGGTAGCTGGCGAATTAGCTTTGGGTAGGGAAGGAGGTCATAGTCGTAATCGCATCGTGCATGCGTTGGGGGACGCCACCGGGCGAGAAGTGATGCGCGCGATGATTGAACGCACGCGTACGTTGCCCAACGTCCGAATATGGGAAAATACATTCACCGTGGACCTTCTAACCGACCATGGTCGATGTTGCGGGGCATTGGTGGTACATCCGCAATGGGGACCGTTACTCGTCTGGGCAAAGCAGACGATTCTCTGTAGCGGTGGGGCCGGACGATTGTATCGCGAAACCACCAATCCGCCTGTAGCGACCGGCGACGGCATTGCCATGGCGTATCGAGCCGGAGCACGGATCCGCGACATGGAATTCATGCAGTTCCACCCCACCGTGCTGTATATCGCCGGCGGTAGCCGGAGCTTGATCACCGAGGCGGTTCGAGGCGAAGGCGGTTGGTTAATCGACTGTGCGGGTCATCGATTCATGCATGAGTACGATCCGCGAGGCGAATTGGCACCGCGCGACGTGGTGGCTCGTGCGATCGTGCACCAGATGGAAAAGACGAACCACCCGTGTGTGTACCTTAGCTTGTCCCACTTAGGTGAAACTTTCGTGCAGCAGCGGTTCCCAGGAATGAATGCCATTTGTCGGACGTTTGGTTTGGACATTACGCGCGATCCGATCCCCGTGCGCCCAGGTGCTCACTATTTAATTGGTGGCGTGGTCGTCGACCGTCGTGGACGCACTACGGTGCCGGGGCTTTGGGCGGCGGGAGAGGTGACATCCAGCGGGCTCCATGGAGCGAATCGGTTGGCTTCCAACAGCTTGCTGGAAGCTTTGGTATTTGGGGCTCATGCCGGTGAGGGTTCGGCCCAGGCCGCTCAAGAAGACCCAGAATTGGTTCGGCCCCGCTGGATCGCTCCGCCGTGTGAACCGCAAGAGGTCGACGCGCTGGACGTGGTGGACATACGCAATTCGTTGCAAAGCTTGATGTGGCGTTCTGTGGGGATCTTGCGGAGTGAGGCTTCTTTGACCAGGGCGGCCGAGTCGATCGACCAGTGGGCGCAATACGTGTTGCCACCGAGATTACGAGAGGTCGAGGGTTGGCAGCTTCAGAACATGGTCACGTTGGCACAGATCATGGTACGCGCCGCACTATGGCGCCGGGAATCGCGCGGGGTTCATTACCGTGTCGATTATCCCGTACAGGACGATCGAGTTTGGCGCAAGCGGCTTTGGTTTCAGCGCGACGAGCAAAGCGGCCAGCAAATAATAGGTGAAGAGTCGCTTGCCGCCGAACTTTCGGGGTAATGATTGCGTACAGGAAGATTTAGAACTCGGCAGCGGTTGGCGCTGCGCATCTAAAGCTAGAGGGCTCTTGCCCACGGTTCAGACGGATCCGGAACCCCGACGAGCGGTCGGTCAGGTGGCAAGAACCTGAAATGAGGCGTTGAGCAACGGCCAAAAATGGTTATATTTTCCGAATACAATTTGCCTTCCATGAAACGCGGCGTGCAGCCGGGGTCGCAGCGGTCGTTTCCGGGCACGCCGTGTCTGGCTGCAGCGGTCTGTTTTGTTTGCTTTGCGGCGGACCAGCCGCCGTGACGTCGTGGGATCGGCCGAACGAGCGGCCTTACCGGCAACGTTGGTGGTCTGGCAGTCATGGGAATCGTTGGCCGACGCACGGCGCTAATAGGGATTGCTAAAAAGGAGTAGGGATAGGGTCGAGGAAGTTTTCACTCGGTGTGGGAAAGCAAGGATGGGAGTTGGCCAATCGAGTGCATGCAGATTGGTGCACGGCTTGGGCTAGCGGAAAAGTGAGGGTTAACCATTATGACAACTGAGCCGAATACCTCGGGGAACGGGTCGGCGAGCGATCGGCAGCCGATGATCGAGGCCGAGCATCTTTCGAAGTATTACGGCTTTTTCGCGGCCGTACGCGATGTGAGCTTCAAAGTGTACAAAGGCGAAGTGGTGGCATTTCTGGGGCCGAACGGCGCTGGAAAAAGTACCACCATGAAAATGTTGACAGGCTATTTGAATCCCACGGCGGGGGTCGCCAGAATCGCCGGGCACAACATGGCGACAGACCGCATTGCTGGCTCTCGCCACTTGGGTTATCTACCCGAAAATGGTCCGCTTTATCCGGACATGACCCCCCTGGGGTTATTGGAGTTTTTCGCTGAGGCACGGGGGATGAGTCCACAACGGACTCGCGAACGAATCGAAGCGGTCGTAGACCTTTGCGATTTGGGTACCGTTTTACACAAGCCCATTAGCAAACTTTCCAAGGGTTTTCGTCAGCGTGTCGGCATGGCGCAGGCTTTGTTGCATGAACCGGATGTCTTGATTCTGGACGAGCCCACGGCTGGCTTGGACCCGAATCAAATCCGGGAAGTGCGGCGCACCATGCGGCGGTTGGGTGAGGAAAAAACCATTTTGCTATCGACGCATATTTTGCAAGAAGTTCAAGCTACAGCTTCGCGCGTTATCCTGATCCATGAAGGTGAATTAGTCTATGATGGGCCGGTTGCCCATTTGCCGAAGAGCGGCGAAGATTTGGATGCCGCCTTCGCCCGATTAACCATCGGTCAACCGGCATGAAATACCGCGTTGTGGGGCATCGCTTTAAATAGTCGACTAGGGAAGGAGGCGCAAGGCCCATGACGGAAATGTTACAAGAACTGTTAAAACTTATTCTCATCGATGCGGTGTTCGTCGGTTTATTCGTTTTGGTGCTCCTACCTTTAGCAAGATATAAAAAGGCAGCTTGTGCCATCTTGAAACGCAACTTTGTCGCTTACTTTATGAATCCAACAGGATATGTGTTTTTGTGTATGTTTGTGCTGCTCAGTTCCTTTGCTGCCTTCTGGCCTCACGAGTTCTTTGCGGCGAATCTGGCAAGTTTGAGCCAGTTGAACATCTATTTCCCATATATCATGTTAGTGTTCATTCCGGCGATTACGATGAGTATTTGGGCAGATGAGCGCCGGCAAGGAACTGATGAATTACTCTTAACGTTACCGGCCGATGATTTCGACGTAGTTATGGGAAAATTTTTGGCCGCAGCGGCAATTTACAGTGCTTCGCTTCTGTTTGCCCAGATCTGCCATTATCTGGTTCTGATACTTTTGACCTTGGGCCGTCTGGACTCGGGTTTGCTGTGTGCGAACTATTTTGGTTACTGGCTTACAGGATTAGCAATGCTTTCATTAGGGATGGTCGCCTCGTTTTTGACGAGAAACCTCACGGTTGGCTTTATCTTGGGTACCGTTTTGAACTCGCCTCTGGTGTTTCTGGAATTTGCCGATTCGATCATACCATCGCGGCGCTTGGCTTGGGCGATCGCTTCGTGGAGCATCTCGGCCAAGCTCGATGACTTTGGGCGCGGGGTTATCAGTCTTTCGAGTATCACCTATTTTTTGTCAATTGTTATTGCCGGTATTTATCTATGCATGATCTTGATTGGCAGCCGGCATTGGTGGGGAGGCCGTGAGGGGATGCGCTATGTGGGCCACTATGCCGCACGGACTCTGTCACTATTGATTGTTGCGGTAAGCTTGACAGTAATCTTCACGAATCGTGACATTCGGCAAGATGTAACTCGAGGTCGTGTCAGCTCGCTCTCGCCCGACACCATTCGGCTTATTCGGAACTTGCAACCCAAATATCCTATTTATGTGGATGCATTTATTAGTTCGCAAATTCCCGAACAATATGTGCAAACAGCCTACAATCTGCGATCACTTTTGAGAGAGTTTTCGGCGCAGAGCTCGTCGATCCACGTGCGTTTGCACGACAATCTCGAACCGTTCAGCGAAGAAGCGGTGTTGGCCGAGCGGCGTTTCGGCATTCGGCCTCAAAGCATCCAAACACGTAGCCGCGGCGCGATCCGGGATGAGCAGGTCATCTTGGGGGCCGCGTTTACCTGTGGATTGGAAAAGGTAGTGGTGCCGTTTTTCGAGTACGGGGTTCCTGTCGAATATGAATTGATTCGTTCGCTGACTACAGTTGCCAAGGGGAAACGTTGGAAGTTAGGGGTGCTGCGTACCGATGCGCAACTTTTTGCGATGCCGTCGTTCGAAGGCGGAGAGTTCCGGACGATCCCACAGCAGATGATCCTCGATGAACTCCAAAAACAATTCGATATCGAGCAGGTCGATCCTGAGTCACCAATTCAGCCCGACAAGTACGATGTGCTGATGGTGGTTCAACCGTCATCCCTGAGTCCAGAAGGACTGGACAATCTACTTGCTGCCATTCGGGCTGGAGTGCCAACGGCCATCTTCGAGGACCCGATGCCGCAGTTCGGTATCGCACCTGGCACTTCTGAGCCGCGGCGAGGTCCGGGGGCCATGTTCGGCATGATGCAAGGGCCGCAGCCAAAAGGTGATATCCAAAAACTTTGGGACTTGCTCGGCCTGATTGTCCCGTCCGACCCGGGGGGGTTCTCTGGGGTGCAGCCGAAACTCGCCTGGCAGGACTACAATCCCTATCCGAAATTGCAACTGACTGGAGTTCCGGACACCTGGATTTTCGTCACGCCCGAAGCACCCGGCGGGGCCGATTCGCTGAACCCTCAGCATCCCATCACTTCAGGCTTGCCAGAAATCCTTTTCCCCGTGGCCGGGATGATCGAAGAAAAACCAAGCAACAAACTGGAATTTACTGTGCTGGTCAAAACCGGTACGCAAGCCGGAAGAATTGCGTATATGACCTATCGCGAGAATCTCCGGGACCCGAGGATGCTTAAACTGCTGCAAGGTCAACCAACAGGTTCCCAGATACTCGCCGCGCTGATCACGGGACAGGCTCCCGAAGAAAAGAAGTTGCTCGACGAAAGTACACCGGCGACGGGTGCATCCAGTGCACTCAATGACGGTACATTTTATGTGTCGGCCCCTGCCGTCCAGGATTCCGGGGACAAGTCGGAATCAGCCGGTCCGGCGTCCTCCGGTTCGGATGGCAGCTCGTCGGCTGATGCGACTAAAACCGCCAACGCCGACGGTTCTTCTAAGAATCAAGAGGGTTCGACATCAGACTCTACCGAAGCAAAGCAGTCCGCAGACGGCAAAGGACAAGCTGCTTCCGCCTCAGAGCCGAAAGGGATTCGGGTCATTTATGTGACGGACCTGGATCTTATGACAAACCCATTCTTGCAGATTCGTGCCCGACCTGAAGAGGATCCCGAAGGCATTCATTGGAGATTCGAGAATGTCACCTTCATTCTCAATGCCATCGACTACCTGGCTGGTATCGAGGATTATCTAAGTATCCGTAAACACCGGCCCGTTTATTACACGTTGCGGCACGTGGAAAATCAGACGGAATTCGCTCGGCAAGAAGAGTACGAGCAGCGTATGAAGTTCAATCAGGAATATGACAAGGCGGTCGAGCAAGCGGAATCCGAAAGTCGCAAGGCGGAAAAGGAACTTCAAGATCGATATGACGAATTGGTAAAAAAGCAGCAGGCGGGCGAGGCTGTGGACCCGAACGAAGTGATCGCCGCACTGCAAAAGTTACAAGCGGCGCGTGAGCTTGCGCGACAACGCCTCGAGCGGCGACGGAACGAATTGGCACGCGAGCGCAATCGCAAGATCCAAGAAATTCAGCGCAAAACCGAGCGTATTATCGCAGAAATCCAGTACCAGTATAAATTGGGAGCCATCCTACTACCACCAATACCTCCACTGCTGGTGGGAGTAGTGATCTTCACCCGACGCCGTTTGCGCGAGCGTGAAACGATCTCGCGACGACGGTTGGTAATGTAAGGCGTACAGGTCGTGTCCCGAGCGACGGGCTCGGCCCCGATTGCCCAGTTCTTAGGTTCGTCAACGGGAGGTGCTTGCCGTGTCCGAGGCCATGAAAACCCTGATTGCTGCCGGAGTAGCATTCGTAGTGGCAATCCTCGCCTTGGTATCTCGACCCAAAGACTTGGAATTTACCCCGGACGAAGTCATGAAACAGGTGGGTAAGCAGTTGTTTCCCGATTTTACTGACCCACTGGCGGCAGCACGTTTGGAAATCGTAAAGGTAAATCAAGATCTCGGCCAACTCACCAGATTCGAAGTGGCCCGTGACAAAAAGACCGACCTTTGGACGATTCCCTCACATGACGGCTATCCCGCGGATGCGGAGAATCAGATGCGGGATGTGAGCCTCCTGTTCATCGACATGAAAATCCTGGACATTGCCAGTATGGTACCGGAAGACCATGTAGTCTACGGAGTCGCCGAACCCACGCCGGAGAGCGCCTCATCGGCCTCCGGTGTCGGCACGCTCGTCACGGTTGAAGACCGAGGCGGTGATAAACTGGCTCAACTGATCGTCGGCAAACCCGTGAAGAACTCGATGCACAACGAGCATTTCGTTCGCCGCCCCGGTCAAGATATCGTCTATGTTGTGTCGATCGATCCGTCGAAGTTGACCACCAAATTCGAGGACTGGATCGAAAAAGATCTCCTCAAACTTAATTCGTGGGATATAGCCGATATACGCATTCAGGATTATTCGCTCGTCCCTGTCGAGCCGGGCGTTTTCCGTCCCATGCATCGATTGGATGCCAAACTCAAATGGGATTCATCCAAAGGGCAGTGGAACCTCGAGGAATATCTTCTCTTCCGCCGCGAGCAGCCGGTGGCCGCGCAAATGGCGGAGGGTGAGGAGCTGAATACCACAAAGTTGAATGAGCTTAAGAATGCCTTGGACGATTTACAAATCGTCGATGTCCGGCGAAAACCGAAAGGGCTGGGATCCGATTTGCGCGCGGATCGCGGATTCTTAAACGATGCTGAAGGAATACAGTCCTTGATCGAAAGAGGGTTCTATCCCATTCAGCGGTCGAATTCCGATCAAGTGGAGTTGCTCAGTGCCAACGGAGAAATCCATGTCGGCATGAACGACGGTGTGGAATACATTTTGCGGTTCGGCAACACCGTAAAAGACGAAACCTCCGACAAAGTCAATCGGTTTCTCTTTGTAACCGCTCGCTTCGATGAATCGCGTTTTCCCATGCCGGAAAAACCTGCTATCTTGACCAACCCACCGGCGGCAGCTAGCCCTAACAATTCCCAGCAGGGTGAAGTTTCGGGTGCGGCTTCCGAAGGCGCGAACGAGAATCAGGCGTCGTCTGGCGCAGCCAAGCAAGGCGAGACGACTGCTGCCACGGACCAGAAAGAGCAAGGTGAATCTTCCGCCGGTACGGCATCCGAGAAACCCGCAAGTGAGCCGAAGCCTGCGACTCAAGAATCAAGCAACAAAGATTCGGCCGGTAGCAACCAGTCTTCTCAAGAAAACGAAGAACAGGCAGCCGAGCGACAAAAAGCGGAAAAAGAATATCAGCGAAAGCTCGATGAACGTGAAGAAAAGATTAAGAAGGGCAAGCAGCGCGTACAGGAACTCAATAACCGATTCGCGGACTGGTATTACATCATCTCGGAAGATATGTATCGGAAAATCCATTTGAGCCGCAGCGACATTTTCCGGGCCAAGACCGGGACGACCGAGGAAGGATTCGGCATCGACGCCTTCCGTTCACTAGAAAAAGAAGGCTTGAAAAAGTAAGAGCCTCAAGGTCACCTGGTGGTTGATACCGAAAAGGGGGCGACCCAGCCGACATATTGGGCGCCAGGAGACCCGGTGGACCATTAAGCATGAACTCTTCACAGGATCCTCGGCAACCGGTCGGTTTGGGGCACGGCTCCTTGGGTGTCATTTTCTTAACGGTCTTTATCGACCTTTTGGGCTTCGGTATTGTCGTACCGCTACTGCCTATCTACGCAGATCAGTTCACGGTCGATGCGGCCGGTTGGCAAATCGGCGCCTTGATGGCTTCCTACTCGGCTATGCAGTTTCTGTTTGCGCCGATATGGGGTAGAGTTTCGGATCATGTTGGCCGTCGCCCCGTGTTAATCGTCGGGTTGTGTGGTTCGTTTTTTTTCTACTTGTCGTTTGCCATCGCTACGATTTACCAGCATTTCTGGTTGCTCTTTGCTTCCCGCGTCGGAGCCGGGATTGCAGGGGCTACTATTCCCACGGCACAGGCCTACATCGCGGATTCTACGGAGATCCAGCAGCGACACCGCGGCATGGCACTGATTGGCATGGCCTTTGGACTGGGATTCACTTTCGGCCCGTTGATCGGGTTTCTTGCGGTGCCGGACCGTCACGGCGTACCGGGCCCGTGGCCGGGGTATGTAGCAGCCGGTTTATCGGGTGTGGCACTGCTGTTGGCGCTCGTATGGCTGCCGGAATCACGGCATCGGCGCGCTGGAGATTCGCGCCCGCTGTGGGATTTTCGAGCCCTTCGGATCGCGTTACGTAGGCCGTCGATCGCCATGTTGTTAGCTGCCCTGTTCGTGTGTGTCTTCTCGTTTGCTAAGTTCGAAACCACTCTCTCGATGCTGATCAAAGGACCTGAGCAGGTCGTGCAGAGCGACCAGCTCCCCTTCGCCTTTTCCTGGGGAGAAGTCTGCTTGACCTACTCATACATTGGACTGCTTTTAAGTGTTGTTCAGGGGGGAATCGTCCGGCGATTAGCCGGATGGATGAACGAGGTAACCATGGCCTCGATCGGAGCTCTAGGCGAGCTGATCGGGTATTTGGCCGTGCTGGGTGCCATTTATTGGCGGTCCGTTCCCTTGCTACTAATAGCACTGGCTCTGGTGGTGGCCGGATTTGCTTTCGTGCAACCTTCGCTGAACTCCTTGTTATCCCGCCGCACCAGCCCCAAGGACCAAGGCGGAGTGTTAGGCATCGGACAAAGTGTCAACGCACTGGCCCGAATTATTGGCCCGGCACTGGGCATTCCAATGCTCAAAGCTGCCGTGTGGTTGCCTTACTTGGCAGCTTCCCTCTTGATGCTTCTTGGGCTGGTACTGGTGGAGTTGGCGGGAAAAACGGGTCAAGATTTTGCCTCAACTCCCACTGACTCGTAGATGACTTCGCATTCGGGCAACGATTCCAGAAACAGCCGGCCATATGCCTTAGTATGGATGCGCGGATCCAAAATGACGACCATACCGGTATCGGTCTTCGTGCGAATCAACCGTCCGAAACCTTGCCGCAATTTGATCACTGCTTCTGGCAGTTGGTAGTCTCGGAACGGATTGCCACCGGTACGGCGAATGCGCTCCAGTCGCGCTTCGAGTAACGGGTGATCAGGCACACTAAAGGGTAGTTTAGTAATGATCACGTTTTTCAAGGCATCACCGGGTACATCGACGCCTTGCCAAAAACTGTCGGTACCAAAAAGAACGCTCCGCGGGTTCTTGCGGAAGTCTTCGATCATCTTCGCACGCGACGGATACTCGTCTTGGCTAATGAGTGCTAGGTTGTGCGACATCAACCAATCGATCAGTGCAGTTTTCACTCCGCGCAGTGCCTGATAACTAGTAAATAAAACGAAGGCTCTTCCGTCGGTTCGTTCGACATATCGCCGGATCATCACGGGAAGCATCGCTTCGTATTGTTCGGCGTCCGATGACGGATCCGGCATGTCCTGCAACAAAATGAGCTGGGCTTGTCGCCGATAATCAAAAGGGCTCCCCAGACGGAGCTTTTCGGCCTGAGATAATCCGATCCGCGATTGGAAGAATTCGAACGATGGCTTACGTCCGGTCGAAAGAGTAGCGCTCGTGAGAATGACCGGGTGCACGCGGTTGAATAGTTTTTCTCGCAACACCGGTCCGATCACCACCGGCACGGCAGCCAATTCGACCCGCGGGTGGCCGCGACGCGACTGCGTCACCTCGATCCAGTACACCGAGCCATCCATCTGTTGGTTTAACCATGCCGACAGTGTGACTGACAAATCCAACAGTCGTTGCGCTGCGGACTGAATGTCCATTTCCTCCGACTCGTTCGTTGCACGCGCCACACTTTCCCGCACCTTATCTCCCAATTCCAGAAGAGCAGGGCTCAGCGGGTTGTCGAGCTTCAGCGGGCGGGCCACGCGCCGCATGGTGATGCCACCCATGTGATCCAAAACGGCCTCGAAAAACGCGCGACTCACGTCGAGGCATTTCTGAACTTCGGCACTCAAGTGACTCAGAATCTTGAGCCGGCACAGTCCTCGCTGCGTATGCGGATTAAAAAGCCGAAACAGGGCAAACGCTACTTGCCCTGAGCTTAAGCGCAAGCCGAAATGTTCGCCAGCGACCGACTCGATACTATGCGCTTCATCGAGAATCACGGCGTCATATTCGGGCAGGAACCCTGCCTCCTGGTCCCGCAGCGCCAGATCGGTAAAGAACAGTGCGTGGTTGACCACTAGCAATTGTGCATGATACATGCGCCGCCGCGCAGCGAAATAAAAACACGAGTTATAGGTAGGGCACTTCTTCCCCAGGCAATTGTCTCGGGTGCTGGAGACCTCCTCCCACACCTGCGGCAGCGGCTTAAACGGCAAGTCACTCAACGATCCGTCGGTTGTCGATCGTGACCAGGTAACCAGGTCTGCAATCTGCTTCCACTCTTGCTCGTCACCAAACAACGAGTGAGCCCGCTCGGCTGCCAATCGTAACCGCCGCAGGCTCACGTAATTTGTGCGTCCTTTAACCAATACGGTGCTGAACTCGTATGGTACCACGGCATTCAAAAACGGAATATCTTTCGTAAGAAGCTGCTCCTGCAGACTGATCGTGTGTGTCGAAATCACAATACGTCGCATCCCGCCGCGCTCTTTTGGGCGTGCGACGGCCAAGATGGCGGGTACCAGGTAGGCGAATGACTTACCGACGCCCGTACCAGCCTCGACAATCAAATGCTGCCGTTCGCAAAGCGCACGATCTACCGCCAGAGCCATCTCCAACTGTTGGGGGCGTACCTCATAGTGTTTAAGCCGTTGGGCTACGAGGCCACCTGCCCCGAGAATATCTTCTGGCGATAAGAATTCGCTCATGGAGCCTTACCTTTGTCCTAGACCAAACGTGCACTGGCGGACATTCACGTGTCGCTTCGATTGGCTCCCCGCTGCGTTCCAATCGAAGACACCGTCTAGAAATAGCGGACTCGCCCAGGGTATCGCAACTCACGGCCATCGACCGGCGTGCCGCACCGCGGATGCTCCCTGCCAACACGTGTGGGCCGCGTCCCTCTTCTATGCAATGTACCTCTGTTGACTATTCTAGTAGAAATGATGCAGGGGCAACATTGGCGTGGCCGACCTTTTTTTGGGCAGGCGAAGCGGGGAAAGACAAGGTAGTTTTCCATGTCCTTTTCCCGCGCGGCGTTCGTAGTGAGGCGATTCAATCGGGTCGAAAAGTGCAAGGGAAGCAAGCGGACCGCATGCATGCGGACACCACGAATGCGTTGGAATCTGTTCGTAGTGACCCGATTCCTTGGGCCTAGAGGCGTACGTAAAGTAAGTTGCTGGGCAACGCTGCGGCCATTCGGTTGCAGAATCTGTGGCGGAATCGCCGCCCAAAGGTAATGGAAACGTTCCTGCTCCAAATGGTTTAGGGTCGTCTCTAGCACCGGCTATAAATGGTAGGGCAGGCTCCGTGCTTGGTGACGCTCGCTGAGGCGGTATTCTTCTTCTGGAGGATTGATGGCGCAGCGCGGCCCAACCACGTATCGAAACGCGATCTTTAAAACGAACTGGCAGAGGCAACGACGGCCCAACGATAATTGCGGCTACCGGACATTCACCTCGAACTTTTTGCGCCGTGACCAAAGGCTGCGGCAAAATACAACCACCCGACCGCATATCCGCCATTTGGCGCAGCAACGCGGATCTATGATCGATCGGTTAGCGCAGGAGCCATTATCGTTCACGCCGACAAAAAAACCAGGTTGCCCAGGGCCCGGCTTATCGTTGGCAACGGCGCACATAGCTTCTTGGATTTGATCGGGGGTGGCGGGCGACGCCTTTTGCTTTACTTGGTCTGAATCCAAATCGACAAGCAGAGCCTCGAGTGGGTCGTTGTCGGAGCATCGTTCATTCCTTAGGGGCGAGTGAGAGCCGGTTGCAACGTACCTGTACAATCTTTATGCGCCCAGTATTTTTTCCAAGGCCACTGCAAGCCGATCGATTTCTTGGATGCTGTTATAGTGGACCAGGCCGATGCGCAGCATTCCGTGGGGTTCTAGCCCGAGTGTCTTGCTCAATTGCAGGGCATAAAAATTCCCATGCCAGACGTAAATACCATGCTCGGCCAGTTGTCGTGCAAGTTCCACTGGTGTTTGGTGTGGGTGAGTTACCGAAATCGTCGACACCCGCTCGGCGATGCGATGGCGGCAGTGAATCCCTAAGACTCGCACCATCCTGAAATTCGAAAGTTTCTCCAACAAAGCATTGGCCAGTGCTTCTTCATGCTTCTGAATGGCTCGATACGCGGCATCCAACGCAGCGCGCCGCTCCAGCGGCTGGCCGCCAGTACTTGCCCGACCGAGCTCGGCCAAATAATCCACCGCAGCGCGCATGCCGTGAATCAATTCAAAAGGTGGCGTTCCGGTCATCCAACGGCCGGGAGGCCGATCCGGGGCCGGCCGTACTTTTTCGACCGGCAATTCTTCGAGCAATTGCCGCCGAGCCCATAAGATTCCCAAATGTGGACCGAAGAATTTGTAAGCCGAGCAAACCAAAAGGTCACAACCAAGCTCATTCACATCGATCCGCCGGTGGGGCAGAGCGTGTACAGCATCGACAAAACACAGGGCACCTACTGCATGGGCACGTTCGATGATTTTCCGTATGGGATTAACAGTGCCTACGGCGTTCGAGGCATACCCGACAGCCACGAGCCGTGTTCGTGACGACAAAATCTTTTCCAACGCTTCCCAATCTAAGGTGCAATCCTCAGGCCGCACCGGGATCGTGCGGACACGGGCTCGGGCCCGTTCGGCTGCCATAAGCCATGGCGCGATGTTCGCGTCATGATCCAGCTCGGTCACAATCACCTCGTCGCCCGGTCGCCACGTATGCGCCAAAGCACGAGCAACGGCAAAGGTAAGTGTCGTCATGTTTGGACCAAACACGATGCTATCTGGATCGTTCGCTCCAAGTAGATCACAAGCAGCATCCCGCGCTGCGTCGAACCGTTCATCGGTGCGCTCGCTAGTGGCGAAGACTCCACCCTGATTCGCATTGCTATATAGAAGCTGCTCGCAAACAGCATCAGCCACGCAGCGAGGCACCTGTGTACCGGCCGGGCCGTCAAAGAACACCGGTGCCACTCCTTCCATTGGTTGTCCTAACGCGGGAAACTGGGGACGAGCCCATGCCGGCAAGTCGAAAGCAATGGTCACGCGGCTACTCCTTTGGAGGGGATGTATTGCTCGTGTTGCCAGGATCCAGTAGACGGCCATCGGAGGTGCCGGCCTCCGCGCTACGTCTTCGATCGATTAGGCGCTGTGCTTTACCTTCGAAGCGCGGCAAGCTTCCAGGTTCGACAGCTACAACATCTACACGCAATCCGATCCGCCGGTGGATACGATCGGCAATACGTGCAGGTAGGTGCAACGGGTCTTCGACTTCAATGAGAATTTGATCCAGTTCATGCTGGCGGTAAACCGTGATCCGGTATTCGCACAACTCGGGGAACTCGCGTAACACCGCTTCCACTGCCGAAGGAAAAACATTTACCCCGCGCACGATGATCATATCGTCGGTGCGGCCCAGCACTCCGCCATCCAAGAACACAAAGCGGGTAGGTCGGTCCTGCAAACGGCGCGGGCGTACGACGTCACCTGTTCGGTAGCGAAGTACCGGGCATCCGGCCCGACCCAGAGTGGTGAGCACCAGTTCGCACAACTGCCCGTCTACTGGTTCGATACACTGTTGCTGGTCGAGCGGTCGGAATTCGGCGACGAATTGACTTTCGTTCACATACAAGCCCTCGCGCTTCTCATCGGCATAGCCCCATGGTCCCACCTCGGTGGCTCCTGCATGATCGATCACGTGAGCGCCCCAGGCTTCTTCGATCCGTTGGCGTGTCGAGGGGATCGAGCCGCCCGGCTCGCCCGCCACAATCAAAGCGCGCACGCCCCAAGAGCTTAGTGGCCAGTTTTGTTCGCGAGCCACCTCTGCCATGCGCAAGGCGTAACTCGGCGTGCACAAGACAAACTCCGGGCGCCATTCGCCGATCAACTCTAAGCGGGCGACGGTACTCATACCGCCTGTGGGTACCACTAACACGCCGCGCCTGACGCATGCTTCGTAGGCGCTCCAAAAGCCGATAAATGGCCCAAAGGAAAATGCCAGCACCGCTCGATGGCCCGACTCGACTCCGGCAGCGTCCAAGACAAACTGCCATCCCTCCAGCCACCATTCCCAGTCCTCGGCCGTGTCGAGAATTACCAATGGTCTGCCGCGGCTCCCAGAAGTGCGATGGAATCGCACGTAGCGGCTTACAGGAAACGTCAAGTGCGACGCCAAGCCGTCCGGGCGGTCGCTGAGCAGTTCGTCCTTGGTGGTAAACGGGAGCAACGCAAATTGGTCCCAGGAGATAATCGGCCGTCCAAGCGAACCAAGTTTGCGCTGATAGAAGGAGTTTTGGGGTAAAATTTGTTCGAGCAAAAGGTTAAGCCGGTGCAACTGGAAGCTGCGGAGCTCAGGGGTCGACATCTGTTCCAAACGCCGTCGCTCCTGGTACGTCATCATAGCTGGACCTCGCGTCCTGCACGGTCATGTGGCGGCTTAAGGATTTGCGATGCACTCGCAACCGCTCCCCATCCTCCGCCACCGGGTGTTTCGATGCACAGCACGTCTCCAGGTTCTACGCGCAGAGCGACGATTCCTGGGAGTTTTTCACGCTGACCGTTGGCTCGGATTAACAAATTCTCGCCCAATGCGCCAGGTTGGCCTCCCTGCAAACCGAACGGTGGGTATCGCGTGCGCCGTTGTGACAGAATCGATACTGTCATGGGGCGAAGGAACTCCAGACGCCGAATCACTCCGTCGCCTCCCGGATGCCGCCCTTTTCCCCCGGAACCACGCCGTATCGAGAATTCGCGCACGCGCACGGCGAATCGCTGTTCAAGCACCTCGACATCAGTGATCCGCGTATTGGTCATGTGCGTATGGACAGCCGAAGCCCCAGGACCGTAGGAGGTTGCTCCTTCACCGCCACAGATCGTCTCATAGTATGCACCTGTTTCGCCGCCGAACGACAAATTGTTCATCGTGCCTTGACTGGCAGCCGCCAGTTGCAGCGCTCCGAGCAAAACATCCACAACCCGTTGCGATGTTTCCACGTTCCCGCCTGCTACAGCAGGACAGGTCGTAGGATCATCGCTGGCGGGAGGATTGAGCAAACCTTCTGGGATATGTAATTGAATCGGCGCCAGCATTCCCTCATTGAGCGGGATGTCCTCGTTGAGCAAGCACCGTAGTACGTAGATCACCGCCGCCGTAACGATTGCCGGATTGGCATTGAGGTTACCGGATACCACCGGCGCCGTGCCTGAAAAGTCCAGTACCAGTCGGTCTTCCTGCCGGCGGATCGCGATACGAATGGGCGATCCGTCATCCAGATAATCGACGAAGTGACACGTCGAGGTGCCAAGCCGGAGCAGGGCAGCGCGTGTTTTTCGTTCCGCCGCTTTTTGAATGTGCTGCATGTAGCTCTGCACAACAGGCCAAGAAAACTGATGAGCCAACTGCATCAACAGTTGCGCACCGTGGTAGTTCGCGGCTACTTGAGCTGCAATGTCCGCCAGGTTCGTATCTGGATCGCGGGAAGGATAGGGGGCCGTGACCAGTAACCGGCGCAGCCCTTCCCAGTCATAGCAAGCCTGAAGTGCCAGTTGAAAATCGCCAATCAACACACCTTCCTCGGCGAGACATCGAGACTGAGGCGGCATCGATCCAGGTGTCAGGCCGCCGATTTCCGCATGATGCGCACGGCTCGCTGTAAAGAACGCCGGCCGCTTCGGATCCTCGACAAATACAGGCGTAACTACCGTGACATCTGGCAAATGCGAGCCACCGCGATAGGGGTCGTTCGTTACAAATACGTCGCCCGGCAACATCGTGGGATGAGCATGTAACAAGGCCCGCACCGTACTACCCATGGCTCCTAAGTGCACGGGAATATGCGGTGCATTTGCCACCAAATTTCCGTTGGCATCGAATATGGCACAGCTATAATCGAGCCGCTCCTTGACATTGACACTACTAGAAGTCTGCCGCAGTACAACGCCCATCTGTTCGGCAATACGAGCGAACTGCTGATGGAAAACCTCCAAGGCGATTGGATCCGGCTCTGTGTGATCCCACCCGGTGCGTTGAGTCATGTGTGAGCTGGGCGTTGCCCACTCGGCTACCAACTCTCCCTTTTGGTAGATGTCACCTACCCACCCGGGCGGTAAGACCACCGTGGCGTACGGGCCGCTAATGATGGCGGGACCTTCCAGTCGATCGCCTGGAGTTAGTTCCGTAGAGTCCCATAAGGAGGCGTTGACCCACCGTGAGCCGAAGTAGCTTCGCAGGGTGCGTTGCGGCGTGCGAATTCGACTCGGTTGAACAGCAGTGGACTTAGGCAAGGTGGCCTGCGTTGCTAAGGCCGCTTCTAGGCGCACCGCGGTAACCTTGATGCTCTTCTGCTGCGGCAGATATCCGTACAATTCTTGGAACCGGTGTCGGTAGTGGTCGGCAGGCGAACCGTCGGGTGAGTATTCGATGGTCAACGAGTTCTCCAGGCCGGTAAATCGCATGTCGAGCAGTCGGCGCCAGCGGAGCCGGTCTACGGCCACGTGATCCGCTTGCCAGGTAGTTTTTAATTGTTGTTCTAACTCGTCGAAGATCCGATCCAATTCCTGTACCGCTTGTTCATACGGGCGGTATAAACCCCGCGCTGCGTAGCGAGTCCAATCCGCAAGGCCGGCCCCCAGAGCACTTAAGAGGCCAGCATCCGGATGAAACAGTACGCGCCGGATTCCTAATTGTTGGGCGACATGGCATGCGTGTTGGCCAGCCGCACCTCCGAAGGCTACGAGCAAGTAATCGCGTGGATCATAGCCACGAGCTACCGAAACAGTGCGAATGGCCTGGGCCATCTGCGTATTGGCAATCCACAGCAATCCTTCGGCCAATTCTTCGCGGGTGTAGTGTTTCCCCGTCTCGGCTGCGACGGTAGCGAGCAACTGGTCCAGGCACTGTATCGCCGCTTCGATATCCAACTCGAACGGGAAACGATCTGTAGCGATACGTCCGAGAAACACGTTTAAGTCGGTGATGGTCAAAGGGCCACCGCGGCCATAACAAGCTGGTCCAGGATCAGCACCTGCACTTTGCGGCCCGACAGTCAGCTTGACGCCATCAAAAGCGCAGATCGATCCGCCACCGGAAGCGACTGTCTCGATAGCCAGCATCGGTGCCAGCACGCGTACGCCGGCTTTGCGCGTTTCATATTCTAATTCCAAACGCCCATCGTATCGCGACACATCGGTGCTCGTTCCACCCATATCGAAGCCGATAACGCGCCTCTGTCCCAAGCTTTCAGCAACGCGCACACAACCGATCACTCCCCCAGCCGGTCCGGACAGGATGCTATCCTTAGCCTGGAAGCCCGCGGCGCGCTCGAGGCCGCCGGCGCTCGTCATTACCAACAATTCGCTATCCGGCCCTAGCGACCGAGCAATTCGGAACAAGTACTCGTGCAACACGGGGCCAAGGTAGGCATTGAGCACTGTGGTTTCCGCACGGTAAACCAGTTTGATCAGCGGCGCCAGTTCCGACGAGACGCTCACGTGGTCGAAGGGGTGTTGTCGAGCGAGGGCGGCAATTTGTCGTTCGTGCGTGGGATTGGCCCACGAGTGCAATAGCGCGATCGCAATAGCTCGTACACCACTGTTGTACAGCTCGTCGAGCATCCGCTCGACTTGCGCTTCGGACAACGGTAACAGGATCGTGCCCGATGCGTCGATCCGCTCGTCAACCTCCACGACTCGATGATACAGCGGTTGCGGTTTACGAATGGAAAGTTCAAAAAGCCGTGGCCGGTCCTGATACCCGATTTCCAATAGATCGCCGAAACCCCGAGTGGTTACCAAAGCTGTCGTTGCGCCGCTACGTGTCAGCAATGCATTGGTCGCGCGCGTCGTACCAAGGCGCATAACCAACGCGGGAATCGCATCGTCACGCCGCAGTCCTAGCACCAGACGCACAGCCAGGACCGGAGCTTCTTCAGAGCTGAGGATCTCATAGCGCCAGAAGCCGCTAGCCTCGATAGGCTCAGCAAGTTCCAACACGCCGGGCTGGTAGTTGGCAATATGCGTTTGATGGACTACCTCGCCCCGAGGTTCATATAGCCGGATCCGATAGCCGTTCCAAAAACCATTTGGTTCGGTACGGTGCGCATCGGTCCAACGGTGGCCGTCACTGGAATAGGCGCGACCAGGAAATCGAGCTGAGCTCAACAGCTTGGCTCGGTGGATGCTTCCGTTGGGGCTGCGCGCCACGCAATCGGTAAATGTACCTCCAACATCGATCCAGAATTCCCAGCGGTTCATCAGGTCCTTGCCATCTGTTGCGTCCGGAGCCAGACGATAACCCGTAGGTCCTACGTACGCCTGGCAAAAGATTATTTTCCTGACGCAACCAAAGTTTGCGCTTGCTAGCTGGACGCAGGTGCTAGACAAATCACGTGCGACAAAGTGCGCACGTACATCCGGCCACCAGAGACGGCTGGTGTTGCCCGACTCATTTCACCCAACGGCGTCTTACCTAATAACCGCAGTTGTTGTGTATTGGCCGCGATGCACACCAGGGTACCGTCGTCGCTAATACAGTAAATCTTGTTCCCGGCCCGAATGGGCGAACCGGAAAAACCCGCTTCGTGCACGCGACTAGCATAATGGACCTGTCCGGTGCGCGCATCGATGCACGTCACCACGCCACCGTCACTCCACAAGAATAGCGCATCGCCATACGCAACGGGTGTGGGCACATAGGGTGCCTGTTTACGGAATTCATACGCGACGGCGGGTGTGCCCGGACCCGGCCGCACAGCCACGACGTAGTTGCCACCTCCCCCAGAACCGGTCGTGCCGAAGATCAATCCAGCGACGATGACCGGTGAACTTACAGTGCGCATAGTAAACGCATTGGACACCGACCAGTTCTCTCGACCCGTTCCCGGATCCAGACTATAGACTCCTTCAGGAGTCGACAAACAGATTAGTTCGGCCCTACCGCCCTCAGGCTGATAAATACACGGTACCGAATACGAAACCGTATCGCTCTTGCGCGGCGTACGCCAAAGTTCGCGACCGGTTCGAGCGTCGAAGGCCATCACGTAGCTATCGCCACCCGGCATTCCTTGCTGACGATCCGGCCCGTCCTGGGAATTGTTTAGATAAATGGCGCCGTTGTAGAGCATTGGCGATGTACCGAATCCGTGCTGACTGACCCACTTGCCCAAATTCAGTCGCCATACCTGCTGACCACTATGATCTAAAGCCAAGAGTGTCGTTTCCTCCGGTTCCGACCAGGCAAAATATACTCGTTCAGCGTCTACAGCCGGCGTCGAGGAAGCATAACTGCTGCGGACATGCAGCTTGTGCGGGACCGAAGGATACTCCCGCGTCCAAAGAATTTTTCCCGAATCGGCATCCAAGCACACCGCATAGCGCGTTGCTGTTTGGGGATCCGCACTGAGAACAAATAGGCGATTATTCCAAAGAACGGGTGACGAGTGACCTTTGCCCGGTATGCGAGTCTTCCACCGGAACGCGGATGGATCCCATGCTGCGGGTAAGACCGTTTCACTCTGCCCGGTACCGTTGGGTCCGCGGAACCGTGTCCATTCTTGAGCAAGGCCGGTTGAAACGAGCGCGGCCCAATACACAACGCTTGCGTAACCTAGTTTCGATGGCCCCATCGAACCACTCCAGGTCTTCATGCAGCTTCGCCCTGTTGCGAAACACCTATACGACATCGAGCTAAAACTTTCCCCTTCCGCGCTGTCGAACCTCGCGTCGACACTGGACCCGGGTAAGGCTCCCGACTTCCGAATGCTCCTTGAGCCGACTCACCGCTTCGAAACCCAGGAACGGTAAACGCCGACTAGGTTCCCTCCTACCGGCGTTCCTTCTGACTGGCGAGGCGTGTACATGTCAATATCCGACAGGCTTTCAGAATACGTGATGCTATTGCTCTTCGCAACCTGACTTGAGCTCAACTTTTACCAGTCGGCCACGATCGGTTGCCAAGCACGGCTCCAGATTTATTAAGTGCTTTTGACCGTTAGCACGGCAAAGTTTTGTTGCAGACCATGTAAAACTGACACATCCCG
Source organism: uncultured Pirellulaceae bacterium (assembly GCA_964425225.1). GTDB lineage: Bacteria > Planctomycetota > Planctomycetia > Pirellulales > Pirellulaceae > BPJU01. The sequence continues at coordinate 56,828 of CAYRMD010000021.1, forward strand.
AGCGGCTTATTTGACCCGATCCTGGGTGTAACTTCAACGTAGCGGGGGGCAACATAGTTGTGAGACACACGAAGCTTCCCTATTGTCCGTTCCGGCACATCAATTTGGCGTTGTTAGGCCCGCGCGCCCTTTGCCGGAATGCGCCAGCGCTCGTGGCAAAGGCAAAAGTGGCAATCGTCGAGTGAAGACGCATGCCGATCGAATTGTCCCTGACCCTGTGCGCCCAGGCCGAAAAAGCGGTGGTAATTCGTTAAGCGGCTTACTAGAATGGTTCCTCGGCCATAGCGTTGAACTGGTCGAACTGTTCATAGCGTTCTGGCGTGCGGTCGACGAACCGAGTGTATTCGCGGAGCCACACCAGCGGGACTTCTCCGACCGGGCCGTTACGTTGTTTAGCCACAATCAACTCCGCTTCGCCTGCATGTTCTTTGCGATCCTCACCGTGTCGATAGTACTCCTCACGATGCACAAACATCACTACATCGGCATCTTGCTCGATGGCCCCCGATTCGCGCAGGTGGCTTAAGCGTGGCCGGTGGTCTTTGGCATCTTCGGCCTGGCGATTGAGCTGTGCCAGACAGAGGACAGGGACTCGCAGTTCGCGGGCCATTGTTTTTAAGCGTCGCGCGATGCGAGCGACTTGTTCTTGGCGCGAGTCGCGTGGATTGTCCGGTTCGATCAATTGCAAATAATCCACTACTACCAAGCCGAGGCGGCCCTGGTGCAAGCGGCGTACGCGTCGTGCCGCCGCGGCGATTTCACTTACAGTCCGCGATGGCGAATCGTCTACATACAGGGGGGCCGTGCTGAGCTCCGAGGCCTTCTGAATCAGACGCTTATGATCCTCATGCGACAACGTACCGGTGCGCAATCGATGGCTATTGACACGTGCCGCCGAGCACAGCAGCCGGTCGGCCAACTCGACAGCTGACATTTCGAGGCTGACAAACAACACCGGTTCGCCCAATCGTACCGCCACGTTTTCGGCGATGTTCATTGCTAGGGCGGTCTTACCCATGCTGGGACGGGCTGCCAAAACAATCAATTCCGCAGCATGAAGCCCCCCGGTCAATGCATCTAAATCGGCAAACAACGTTTCGACTCCACCCTGTATTCGCTCTCCTTTTTGGCGGGCTTCCATGCGATCGATCGCCTCGTGCAAAATGTCCTTGATCGGATGCAGGTCGCACGTGTACCGCTTGTCTAACAAGCTAAAAATCTGCTGTTCGGCATGATTGACAAGTTGCGTCGCTTCTTCACTTTCTTGATAGGCCCGCTGCAGTATACTGGTCGAAACGTCGATCAAGGCTCGATAGGTAGCCTTCTCACGCACGATTTCGGCGTAGTATCGAGCGTGTGCAGCCGATGGAACTGCCTCGAGTATCTGCCCAAGGTAAGCAGCGCCCCCTATGACTTCATAATCATTGTGTGCCTTGAGCCGGTTGATGAGCAGTGTTAAGTCGATCTTGCGATTTTCATCGCGCATTTGCACTAAGTGGCGATAGAGCTTTTGGTGAGCTTCGTCAAAGAAATCGTCAGGGGCAAGCAGAGTAATGAGTTCGTCAAGCACATCGGGCTTTAACAGAATGCTCCCCAAGACCGCCTGCTCAGCATCACGATCTGCGGGTAACTGACGCAGTTTTTCGACGTCCCCACGAACCCCTGGTTGTGACTTGTCTTCTTTCGAACGCTTGGCCATGCGCCGCTCCTTGTCCAAATCGACGATCCGTGGCGCTCGTTGCGTTGGCCATCGCCTGCCAACCCTTCCAGCAACCGTATGTCAGACGTCGATCATACTCGATTGGCAAGCCCAACACCAATTCCCCGGTTACCACCGGAAATGCGGTGAGGCTAACGATTACACGTGGAAGCCCTTTGCCGCACGCCCGGACTATTCTGAGCTACCGGTTACCACAGCGAGCTCAGCCACGCACCGAATTGCGTCTAAGCGCCTCTCGTTAAATCGTTTTCGAAATAACAAAAACGAGCTTAAGCCGGCGCAGGTTGCAATCCTGGCTCTACCACAAGCGACTGGCGTTGGAGAGTATGGGCTCAGGGCCTGCGTAGATCACACCTCCCCAACTATTGGGAGACTCAAACCACTTCGGGCGCAATGGCAGCCTCGCACTTTGCGGAAGCATTCGCAGGAGTCGAGCTACGACGAACTTTTCTCGCTCGGCGCCGCCAAAGGCACTACCCAAACTTTAAGATCCGCTTCTATCTCGTGGTGCAAGCGCACTTTGACCGTATACAGTCCAAGCTCCTTAAGCACGCCTTCCAAGCGGATCTGTTCGATGGAGACATTGATACCGTTTTGTTTGAGAGCGTTCGCGATTTCTACAGCTCCTACGCTACCGTACAGGTGCCCTTGTTCATTGGCATTGGCTTCGATCGTTACACTTTGCCTTGCGATGCGGTCTGCCAATTCGCGGAGGCTAACCAACCGCTGCCGTTCGATCTCAGCCAAGCGTGCCTTATGCTTTTCGATCATGCGCCGGTGGTGTTCCGTGGCGATCGTTGCCAATCCTTCCGGTATCAAATAGTTCCGTGCATAACCAGGCCGTACCTCGACAATTTCACCCTGGCGGCCCAAGTTTTCTACGTTATGAATCAACAGTAACTGGACGCCCCCGTTTGGACCTTTCGGCAATCGCTTGAACTTGACTTTCCGTCGAGTCGATTGGGCCATGAACTGTATGCTCCTCGGTTATTTTTCCTAAGCTTCACGCAGGTTGTGCAAACAGGGCCAGCACAAACGCGTAAGGTACACCTTCTGCCAAAACCTAAAGCTTAGCTGCACACGTGATCCATAACAAGACCGGAAACCTGCGATCGGGGCATCGCGGCATCGTCAGGGCATCGCTCATCGGTTGGGTGCGTCACGATGGTGGGTGGGATTTTGCTGTAAACTGCGGGCCATGGCGGAAGTTTGCCTATTCTCGGCGGCAGGAAGGGTAACGAGGCATCTGTCTTTCATGGTAGATGACCTGGTTCGGTCGTTTGCCGGACCGGCAGTAGGTATGCCTTTTCGGCCCAACGAAATGTGAGACGATGCCGGTGTTTTTTGGCAGAAGCGTCCCGTCGAGCAAAGACTTAACAGAGCCGCGACCGTAAGGGAGCGGCCAATGTAACTCAACGCAATGGAGCAAGGAGGTTTAACACAAAGGCTGATGGGCACAACGAAGATTACCTCCACACGTCACGCGCTTAAATGCACTATAGCGCCTTTGTGTTAAATCGCTGTCTATTTCAGTGGCAAAGCTCGAACCAAGATCCGGTTCGATGTCTCGGCCAAAGAAAACTTTTACGCTGGTTGAATGCGCTCGCCGGTTTCCGTCACGTCGTAAACTAAGGAAATCAGGAAATCTATGTGCTTCCTGCCTCACTTGAAAGCTTTTGGATGCTCGGCATAATAGAGTGTTTCGCCGGGACGTAGAATGACGGGAGTGTAAGCTTACCGCGGCTGTCTTTTGGTAAGCTACCCGACAACAGTTTGATCGACGACGGGAAAATGGAGAGTCACCATGTCAGTGGAAATCCAGGTACGACGTCGTACCGAGTTGGGTCGGCGAGCCGTTCGGCGCTTACGCCAAGCCGGGGAAGTGCCTGCCATTCTATACGGCCATGGTCAGGAAAACGTACCCCTTGCTGTACCCGCTAAACGCATCCACCAGATTGTTGTCCAAGGCACGAAGCTGGTCGTTTTAGACGGCGCCGTGCACGAGCAGGCGCTAATCCGGGAAGTGCAGTGGAACCCGTTGGGGGATGAGATTATCCACGTCGATTTTTATCGAGTTTCGGCTGGGGAACGCGTGCGAACGACGGTGCCGGTCGTCCTACGAGGAGAAGCTCCGGGTGCTCGCCATGGCGGCCTGGTCGAACAGGTATTGCATGAAATCGAATTAGAATGCCCCGTTGGCTCGCTTCCGGATCGAATCGAGGTGAATATTGCGTCGTTGGATGTCGGTCAGGCGATACATATCCGGGAGCTGTCTTTGCCCATCGGAGCTCGTGCGTTGGCATCCGGTGATCTCGTGGTGGTGCATTGCGTGCTACCACGCGGCGTCACGGCTGCCGAAGAAGTAGCTGTGCCTGTGCCCACAGCGACGGAACCCGAATTGGTGCGCCGTAAAGCCGAACAGCGCGAGGAAGAAGAAGAGAAATAACACGTGGTTGGATTGGGCGGTACCGGCGCGTCGCCCGCGGGCAGTTTGTCCGGAAGGTGCGAGCAACCCCGATGAAACTGGTCGCAGGTCTGGGCAACCCCGGTCGACAATATGAGCAAACGCGGCACAATATCGGCTTCCAAGTGCTCACGCAAGTTGCAGAAAAACTAGGAATCGAAACGCGTCGGGAAGCCTTCCAGGCTGTGACGGCCGAAGGAAGAATCGGGACCGAAAGCGTCCTGCTGCTTTGGCCACAAACCTACATGAACCTTAGCGGGCGGAGCGTGCAGGCAGCACGGGATTACTATCGATTATCGAACCAGGATATGTTAATCGTCTGTGACGATTTCGCTTTGCCGCTTGGTCGAATCCGATTCCGTCCCGAGGGTTCTTCCGGCGGCCAAAAAGGTTTGGAGGACGTGCTGCGTTACTGCGGTACCGATGTGCCACGCCTGCGAGTGGGGATCGGGCCGGTGCCCGAAGGTTTCGATCCGGCTCGGTACGTGCTCGGTCGATTCAATTCCCAGGAGGTCGCAATTGTCCAACGAATCATTGCACTGGCCGCAGATGGCGTCCTGGACTGGGTTGAAAACGGTTTGGAATATTGTATGAATCGGTACAACGGACTGGTGGTGAGCAATGAGCCGCAAAGGCTCAATACCCCGCCATCTCCTGGTTTGAATGGTCCCCGGTGTTAAGGGCGCTGGTGGACTCATAGTGCAAAAGTCGCCCTAGGCAATACAAGCCTTGATAGAGCGATAGCAAGTTGCCGGAGTGTTCGTGCATCGTTTTTTGAAGGACGAGGAGGATCGCCTTGGCAGTTAATGTCTACGAATGTTTATTCATTCTCGACCCGAACCGCTACGCGCGCGAACCACACAAAGTAGTCGCTACGATCCCGGCCATGATTGAAAAGACCGGGGGTGAGGTGATGGTAAGCCGCTTGTGGAACGAACAGAAATTGGCTTACCCCATTCAAGGACGTCGCAAGGGGACGTATTGGCTCACCTATTTCCGTATGGATAGTCAACGTGTGCCGGAATTCGAACGGGAATGTCGGCTCAACGAAAATGTACTGCGCCATCTAACGCTCAAAGTCGATCCGCGACTGGTCGATGTGCTGATCCAGCATGCTCGAGGGGAAAGGCCCTTACGTCCCCCCACAACGCGCGCAGCCGGTCCGACTCTGCCTGTGTCGGACTCTTTAAATGACGATGTAGAGGAAGATGTAGAAGACGTCCTCGATGAATCGTTCGAGGAATCGGATGAGGAATAACCCCAGGTGAGTGGCTTGTCAGGTTGAAGCGTGTTGTGCTTCAGTACTGCCCGCTCTTAAAGTAAGCCGTGTGACCGGGTCGGTATACCAGGAACCCCCAGTACTCCGCATCCATAGCGCCCTATGGTGGTAGGATCCTTTTTTGCCGACCACCCCCTTGCTCGACCACGAGATTGCCGATAGACTTAGGGTACATTAGTACACTTGGTAAGGACTTCTCTTGGAACAAGGAGAAAGCTATGGCGAGCTTTAACCGGGTGATTCTGGTGGGGAACATTACGCGGGATATCGAACTCCGTTACACTCCCCATGGAACCCCCGTGACGGAGGTAGGACTGGCGGTCAATGACCGTCGGCGAAACCAACAGGGAGATTGGGTCGAGGAGACGACCTTCGTGGATGTTACGCTTTGGGGCCGGCAGGCCGAAATTGCCAAAGAGTATCTGGCGAAGGGATCTCCGGTTCTCATCGAAGGACGCTTAAAACTCGATACGTGGGAATCAGAGGGCCAACGTCGTTCGAAACTTCGGGTGGTGGCTGACCGCATGCAAATGCTTGGCCGACTCGGCAACAACGGCCCGCAAATGCAACGTGCTCAAGAAGGTACTGCTTCACCGGAGCCCGAAAGCGCTGAGGCGGTTGAAGAAGACTTCCCGTTCTAGAAATTGGCCGTGGTATAGCGAGCTGTGGTTGGCTAAGCTGCGGGTCAGCATGGGATGTTTTGCAGAGCATAGCCGTTGCCAACTGTATCGAGGTTTGCGGTTGTGAGTTTTAGGTAACATTTGGACGAACGGGATACACGCTAAGGTGCAAACGCGTTAGGACGTAGTAAGCGATTGACGGTGGAGGTAGTCTTTGCTGGGTCTTGGCGTTCCAGGGCCTTTGTGGTAAATCACTGTGCCCACCACGAACGCCATCAGGCCAAATCACATATTGACCGCGTATGCGGGCACATCGACTGGAGCGGAAAAAGGCAGACCAACGCTCGGCCCGCTAAACGAAAAATAACCTCCCTCAACATCCATATTTACACACAATACCGGCGCGGACGACCGTTGGTGCTCCAAGGGAAGGTCAAGCACAACGGCAACGCGGGCGGATTTGGCACGGACATGCACCAGTGGAGTTGGACAAACTTAAGCAACGCGAACCGCGTCAACGAAGCGATGTACCGCTACGTGGTATCTTCGTTGCATCTCTGCGCCTTAGCGTCTCTGCGTCACGTTTCTTAGCGGCAGCGCTCCCGGTCGTGCCTGTGTCCTAAGACGCGCTCGCTGGAAGTCCCCTTTTCGCGTTTCGAGCAAGAACGACTGACGGTAACGGTTACTATACAGCCAGAGCCTACGCCACTGGCTCCGCACGGGTAAAGCTGACGCACCTCTTGGCTGCTGGATACCACGAAGTACGACTTGTCGATTCGCGATTCGCCAGGTAATTATTGGGAAGAGGGAGCGTAACGACCGGAGGTGCTATCGTATGGCAAAGGTGCGACCACAATCGTTAGAGTATGTCGAACCGTTGGGGGCTCGGGTGCTCGTACGCAAAGACGAACCCAAGCGGGAAACCAAGGGCGGAATCGCGCTACCGGACCAGGCGGAGATCCCGACGATTACCGGCCGTATTGTCGCGATTTCGGCTCAGGTTGAACACGACCCCGACCTACCAATTCGCCAATACGACAAGGTGTTGTTCCACCCGAAGAACGCCATTCCTGTAGACTTTGAATCGGACAACCAACTGTACGTCGTTCCGGTCGAGGATATCGTGGCTGTTTTCCGCAGGAGTGAAGATCGCCCACCCCGGGACGAATAGATCACCTTACGCTTAGGCAACTCGTCGATTCAATCCCGACGTTTGGTTCGTGCTCCCGCCGATCGCCTAAAAGCTCTGCAATGCTTCTTTGAGCCCCGTGGAAGCGGCAGTGTGTGCTTTGTGTGTGTATCTCCGAGTGAGTGGGATTTTGGTTACAAGGTGGACCATGGCAGAAGTTCGCCTATTTTTCGCGGCAGGAATGGAGACGAGGTATCTGTCTTAAGGAACCTCTGCATAATTCGCCCGTATTGTACGGAACCTTTTAACAAGT
>CAYRMD010000022.1:0-45766 GCA_964425225.1 uncultured Pirellulaceae bacterium
GGCGTCATCAAGCACCGCTTTGGCTGGCGCAAGGTGCGCTTCCGCGGAATCTACTTAAGTCCCGAAGCACGAGCCATTCTCTATGCCGCACGCCGGCGCGGGTTATTGGAAATCAAGGGCAGCTACGCTGCATTCGAGCGAACCGAACGACTGCTGGCAGTTTACGTCGAGCAGAACGACGAGTCGGGAATTTGGTTTCGCAGTCGCCACAACCCCCGATTTACGATTCGTTGTTTGGAGGGATTCCGCCAATTGTGCGCTGCAGGTTTGGTGATGCATCACTTTTCTGGCGAATTTTCGTTGACGGAAGCTGGCTTTCAGCGCGCCGAAACCGTGTCGTTGGATGAGGTGAAACCGATCTTAGATGAGGCGTCTTCGCATGAGGCGCAAAGTGCTTGATCCGTCACGTCGCATGATCCAACGCGGAGACTTGCACCTGATTTTGCTGAGGCGCACGGGCTTCATACCGAGTGGACATCAGCTAAGGTGCCAGGGGCGGGTAATCGTTTTGGCGGCGCTAGCCTTAGCGTTTTCAGGAAACTGGTCACTGGCGGCCGACCGACTGGTGTTACGCAATTTGGAGGTTATCTCCGATCGAACGGTGGTATCGTTTGACGAAAATGGGGTGGTGTTAGACAATGGTGCTCGGCTGGGTTGGGAGGAGATCGAGGCCGGAAGCGTAGCGCAGCATCAAGCCGAGTTTGACCGTATGGTGCGCGAGCTTGGCCAGCCCCTATTCCGAATACGGCAGCGGTTGGCCGTTGGAGACTTGATAGGGCTGGCTCAGCCGACCGAAGCTCTGTGGAGTCGCTATCGCAGCAGTCGCGGGCCGGTCGCCTATCGCGTGGCCGTCAGCTTGATGTGGGCAAGGCTTGCCGCCGGAAGGCGCGAAGAAGCGGCAGTGCCGGCTGTCTGGGCGATCGAAAATCGTCGCCATTTGTTGCAGCCGTCGGCGGAACTTTTGTCCCTGCCGGGCAAGCGCCGGCCGCAATGGGATGCGGCCAGTGGTCTTTTGCTGGAGCTGCTGCCGGTGGCATGGGATCCGTCGGCCGCGGCCCGAGTGCTAGAGGAACTGGGTGCTACGATCGGTCAAATGGAACAGCCCTGGCCGCCAGCGGCTCGTATCTATTATGCCACCATGGCTGCAGCGGCGCAGCGGTTTGACCGAGCTTACAAGGCTTTGGACACGGGCGACTCTGAGCTTGCCACCTGGCTCGCCGTCGTGCAGCTACAGGAAGCGCTGGCTACCGGTCAAGCCAGCCCAGCGGTGGCTCAGTTGGAGACACGCTGGCGCACCATGGACGGTGCGGAACGCATTGCCCTGCTGTATTGGTTGGGCCGGTATTTTCTTCAGCAGCCCAATCCATCGCCAGATCATGGTCTGGTGCGGCTGGTACGGTTGGCAGCCGAGCTAGAGCCCAACATGGACGCCGAGCCAGCGGCAAGCGCTTTGGAGTTGATTCAGGAGGAGCTCAAACGGCGCGGTGACATGACCGGCAGCGCACGTGTGCGAGCCGAGATTCTCAAGAACTTCGGCCACACTCAGTCCGCCCGCCGTTTGCAAGATATCGCCCGCTGAACATCGCGCACAACGATACTTTCAGTCGTGCAACAGGTAAAACACACACCGGACGACGATGCGATCGAACCGTGACGCGATCCTGTCGTTAAACAGACACGACATACAAGTTCGGTAATGGCATCCTTTGGCAAGTGGAGCTACCCATGGGGAAGACGCGCCGGTCAGTAGTAATGGCCGTGGTGGTTGGGCTGGCACTGGTATTTTTTGGGCTCGTATGGGGTCAGGACCCATCCGACAGTCCGGCAACAGCCGATACGGATACTTCAGCCGAAGTTGTCGATCAGACGGACACGACGGCCAGCACTTTGGGGTCAGGCACCGAGCGACGAAGCATGCTCGAATACCTGCTGCTGAGCGGTGTCTGTGGAGGGCTGATTGTGGTGTGTTCCGTAGTGGCGCTGGGGCTAGTGTTCGAGCATCTGTTCACGATCCGACGCGGCGCGCTGATGCCCGATGATCTTGTGCACCAACTCGACGAAGCGATTAGCAAAGGTCACCTGGACCAGGCAAGCCAGATGTGCCAGGAGCGCCCCTGTTTGTTTTCCAATGTGATTTTAGCAGCGCTAAAGCGCTATCAATCTTCAGAATTCGGATTTGCCGAATATCGCGCAGCTGCTGAGGAAGCAGGCGAAGAACAAACAGCTCGCCTGTATCGCAAGACGGAAGCTCTGAACGTCATTGGTGCTATCTCACCCATGCTTGGACTCACCGGCACCGTGCTGGGCATGATCAAATCGTTCAATGTAATCTCTGCTTCTGGCGGTACAGCCACACCGGATCAGTTAGCCGGTGGCATTGGCGAGGCGTTGATTACAACGCTCATGGGCTTGTTCGTGGCCATTCCCACAATGATTTGTTTTAGTTACTTCCGCAACCGCATCGACTCGCTGGTAGCGGAGGCCGGACAGCGCGCCGAACAGGTCTTGATGCCACTTGGACGACGACCACGAGCTTAGGCGGGAATCGAGCATGCGACTACGAAAACGTGCCTCCAGCACTACCCTGGCGCTTCAGATGACGCCGATGATCGACGTGGTGTTTCTCCTGTTGGTGTTTTTCATGACTGTCTCTCAGGTTTCCCAGTTGCAGCGAGAACGGGTCCAATTGCCCGAAGTCGATCGTGCCGACGATCAACAGCCGTCCCAATTAACGATCAACATCCGACAGGATGGGACCATGGTTATCGCTGGCCGAGCGATCTCGCTGGGGGAAATCCTCCAAAAGATCGACCGTTTCCAACTAACCACCGGCGGAGAGCTATACCGACTCCAGGTGGTAATCCGTGGCGATAAGCGCTCGACAAGCCAATCGATCAATCGATTGGTTCGAGCGCTGAACGCTATGGGTATACGCGCCGTGCGTTTGGCCGTGGAGGTCCAGTGAGCATGAAACTAACACATGTGAAACGCCAGCATCCGCGGCCAGAGCTGATGATGACCAGCATGATCGATGTTGTCTTCCTACTGCTGATTTATTTCATGACCACCACGACCACCTGGCGCCCGGAAAAAGAGATGAGTTCCACAATTCATACCGAACAAACCAGCGCTCGCGCTGCATCAGAAGATTTGCGCCCTTTAGTTATCGATGTCGTCCCCGGCAAGTCCGGATTCGTTTGGCGCATCGGGGCCCGCGAAATAGCCGATAGCGCACAGTTGCGGAAGATCATAGAACAATACCCGAATAAAATCAGCGGTGCCTTTGTTCGGGTAAGCGATGCGGTACCCTACGGTATGGCCGCAACCGCTATCCACCTTTGTCGCCAGGCCCAATATTCACCGGTCGCGTATGTTCCGATCGAGGAGCCGTAAGATGCCGGGTTCAGTGCCACCTCGCAATCGCTGCGGATCGATTCAACCGGCGATGGCAGATCGATCTCGGAAAACCGCTTCAGGAAGTTCGTATCGCACGATGGTCAACCCACCGCAAAAATGGTTTTGGCGGTGGACAGCCATCACTGGTTCCTGGCTGTGTTGCTTCGTGGCCACAACGGGGATTGGGTACTGCCAAACGTTACCTAGATCGACAGCACGAACCGAACCGGGCGACCGATCGAAGGATGCTCTTGTCGATGCTTATTTAAAGCGGCTCGGAGTTCCGCGCTTGGAAATAGCATTCCTCGAGGAACTGCTCGGCGAGTCCGACTCGAAAAAGAAGCTGGAGCTAGCCAAGCGCCTGGCCGACCTATACGTTGGACAGCTTGTCGAGGCACCGGCTTCAACCGACGAGCATGTTGAATGGCGGCGCCGACTGCATGAATTGCTGGATAACGTGCCAGCGGCTCATACGACTTCTGTGGAACTTATTTTGCTGGAAGCCGAGTACCAACGGGCAGAGGCCTTGATCGTTCGGTGGTTAACCCAACCGAGCCAAGGCGCGGCGTTGAGTGAGGCGCGGAACGTCTTGGCATCGGTAAGCGCCGCGCTCCAAGAGAAACGTACTTCGTTAGAGCAGGCAGCTCGTCGAGCCCTATCGCGTTGGGAAGCCAGCCCGGTGGGCGACGAGCGGGCAGAGCAAGAAGCTCTCGAAGCGCAAACCATTGCTGCACGCGCCAGCTACTTCACGGCTTGGGCACTGCTGTATCGGGCTCTCTTGGAACAGCCGCAGAATCGATCCGAACTGCAACGTGCGACCGCACTGTTTTCTGAATTAGTCGGAATAGACGCTGACCGTGATGTGAAAGAGATCCCCGCCGATTCTCTGGGATTGGAATCGCCGTGGCGAGCTCGAGCCGTGTGCGGGTGGATGCTCGGCCAAGCCGCCGGTGGGGATGTGGCTGCGGCTGAAGTGGCGTGGCGATGGATAAGCCAAGCAGCCACCGCGCCCGTTCAGGACCAGGCTGACTATTGGTTCATGTATTCGCTGATGTGGGCACAGCGTTGGTCAGAATTGGTTCAGTTCGCCGAGCGTCGCACCGTGGCTCCAGTTTCGCGGGCCACCGAGGGACACACCATCTTCCTGGTGGGACTTGTCCACGCTGCACATTTCCCTATGGCGCCACCACCTGGCGACATCCAGCGCCGGCTCGTATCGCTTTCCTTTGGTGCCCTAGCACGGTTGCAACAATGGGCGGCAATCCAGCAGTTAGCCAATACATATGGCTTAGAACTACCGGCCGAGAGTGGCTTTCCTCTCATCTGGTCTCAGGCGAAGCAAAAGCGCACGCATGCCGATCAATCGCGTCGAGTCGAAGACTATCAGGCCGCTATCGAAGCGTATCGGCGCGCTTTGGCTAAAGCCACACCGGCCGACGATGCCCATGCTGTGGCTCAATGCAAGCAGGAATTGGCATGGTGTCTTTACCGTACGGACAAGTATCGGGAAGCAGCCCAACTCTATTTCGAAGCGGCGCAAGCACTGCGCCGGTACGGGGATAACCAAGCGGTCCAAGCAGCCTGGATGGCCGCTGTTTGCATCGAAAAAGGCTTTTTCTTACCGGACGCTACGGAAGTCTTGCGACCCGTTGTTGATTGGTTACAAAAAGAATTTCCGGGGCACGAAAGCACGCACCGGGCAGCGTTTTTGCTTGATCGCCTCTCCAGCCAATCGCTTCCTCTTGATCAGCAGATCGAGCAACTCGAAAACACACCGGCCACGCACCCCAATTTTGTTGCGGCCTGTCAGGAAGCCATCCGTTTGCGATTCGTCCAGTGGCAGAAGAGCGAGGGGCCGGAAAAGGTAGAATTAGGAATCGCCTTCCTCGAAAAAGCTACCGCGTTGCTGCCAGTGATCGAGGCTCGGTTAACAAGCGATCAGCGTTTCGCTCTACGCACGATGCTGTTGAAAGTCGCCATCGAGTCCAAACAGTGGCCGCAAGCCGAACAGTGCCTTAGGGAAGTCGAGAAGTCTTGGGCCGAGTGGAATAGTGATCAACGTTCGGAGTTTCGTTATTTGGGCGTGCAAGTAGCTCGCCATCAGCGACACTGGTCCAGAATTGTAGAGTTGGCCGATTGGTTTCTTGGTGAGGGACGAGCCAGTCGTTACGAACTCGCGGGCCTTGCTGCCGCAGCCAACGCGCTGGAACAGGCAGCGGAGCTAAACTACCGAACGCTACTTGTGCAAATTTATACGCGGCTCATTGACCGTTGGGGTAGCGACCCGAGTCATTGGGCGACGGACCGTAACGCGCATGCTGCAGCCGCCAAGTTGGCGGCCCTCAGTTGGGAACTTGGTCAAAAGCAGGAAGCCCTGCGATTGTATGAAACACTGTTAAAGGCATTCCCGAAGGAACGCGCCTACTTACGCGCTGTGGGGCTCCTGTCATTCGAACAAGGCGATTGGAACCGCTCCCTTCCTTGCTGGCGCACGGTGTTGGCGGGTACCCCCGATGGGACCGATGCATGGTACGAAGCGAAATACTATCAGTTGCGTTGCCTGTTGGAAACCGATCGCAGGGCGGCTCGTCAAGTCTGGGAAGAATTCCAAATTCTTGTACCTCCGAACACAAATAATAAATGGTACGCTCAACTACAACAGATTGGTCGGGCGTTGTCGGAAAGGTAGCCTTAAGGTAGACGAAAGTACCAGCGATGGCGGCTGAACCGAAAGCTGGTGAGAAACAAGCCGGATCGCAGCGGGCTGACGACGCGCATTTGCTGCGCTTCTTGGAACTGGTTCGCCCTGTCTTAGGGCCCGATGCAGAGCTGGACGAGTCGCGCTGGCGGTTGCTGCAAAGCTACGCCCAACAGGCCGGCCTCAATCAGGATGAACTGCGTGCGATGGTGGCGAAACTCATCCAACGAGGACTGCTACATGACCCGGGCCAACAACAGTTGAATCGTCTGGTTTCCCCCACAACTACTGCAACGGAAGATAGCCTCCCCCGCCAGAATACAGACCAAACGCACCAGACTAAAATCGACGCTTTCCTCGTATATGCCAAGGCCGTCTTAGGGAACGAGAACTCAAGACAACCGTTAGCCGCCCGGCTCGTACATGCGGCACATGCAATGGGCTTATCCGAGGCAGAGTTTGACGAAGCCATGCGAAAACTCGGGCTGGTTGCGGAGGTCGGCGGCGCGACAGCTACTACCGTAGAAGCAACACGCACGACGGTGCGCCCACCCCCATGGTCTCTCGTGCGTCCAGCCGACCAATATCGCAAGTACCTGCAAAAGGCACTCACCGAAAAAAAACGCGAACGCGGTTATCTTTCGATTAACGCAGCCGAGAAGATCATTTCCGAAGGCGTAAAGAAGTTGAGCCTATCCAAGGTCTACGCTCGGCATCTATTACAGGAAGTCGCTGCACAATTGGAACTGGCCATTTTGGAAGGGGACAACGAAGACGAAGAGAAAGATCCTAAATTGAGCGATTTTTTGCGTAGCGCCTCGGGCATCCTCGCCGCGCAACGGGGCCTTACCCCTCGAGCCTGGGTTCTGCTGGAAGATTTGGCCAACCACTTGGGGTTGCCTGCTGATGTTTGGCAACCAGCAGTTCGTCACTTCGGTACCGGGCAGGCGACCCTTACGCCGCTTGAGGAGCGAGCTGAAGCGTTTGTGCGAGATCTTGATCCGCTCTTAGCTCCATTTCAAGGACACCTGCTGCCTCCTGCCGAATTCGAGCATCTGGCGAGTCGCGGAGAACATCTCTACGGCCTACCGGCCGACGAGGCTCGACGACTGGTCCAACAACGTGCAGCCCACGCGCGGATTGCGATTCCCAATCGAGAGCAAGCGCTGGCCTATTTCAGGGCCTGCATTGGCCAGACTATTCGCCAGCTTTCGGCACATGACATTGAAAATCTAGTTACTTTTGCGGCTCTATGGAACATCCCCGGAGCGGAAATCCGGCAACTGATACAGCAAGCTAAGCAGCCGCGTCAGTTGTACTATGCGAGGTGGGCTTTCGCGGCTGCACTTTTGGCAATCGTCTTGCTGATCGTACTGGTTTTGAACAACTCAACGCCGCTTTCTGACGACTGGCAGGTGTGGTTGGGACTGCGCGGTGTCCCGCCAACGGTGAGCTCTTCTCCAGACGATGTTCGATCAACGGTCAACCCCGAGAACAATGAGTTGGAAGGTGTGGAGGACAGTCCGGATGCGCCGTCGTCAAGTGGGGCACGGTGGCCGGCGGAAATGGAACTGGCTTGGGAAAAAGCGCACTTGTCTGCCGGCAGTAGTCTGAAGGAGATCCTGCGACGCATCCATTTTGACGACCTCGATGGGCGCCGAGCGGCATCGGAGAAGTTAATCGAATCGCTGTTGCAGGCTACTGGAACGGAGCCACGAGACGAACTGGTAAAATTGGCTGGTCATTTACTTGTGCACGAACCTAATGAGGAGGTTCGCCGCGTCGTATTGAGTGCTCTGGAGGACGCCCTCGTGTCACTCGATCGTAACGTGACGGGTGAACCACCGCCGTGGGTTTTTCGCCGAGCTATTCCGATTCTGGTAACCGGATTGGCAGTTGGTGACCCAGTCGTTGCCCGGCCACAACTTGTCAGCCGCATCAATGAACTACTCGGCCTGCATTTGCGAGCCGATATTGATCCGCACGAGGCCGAGACGTTAATTTGGTCCGCAGCAGTCCGTTTATGGGCCGAACGCCTCGGGCATTTTGCGGGCGACTGGCCGGCTGAGCGCGCGATGAACGTTTGGCAGTCACTGGAATCGGACATCAGCAAATATCTGCCCGATCATCGTACGTCCTTAGAGTTGGCGCTCTTGAAGCGTGCCTTACCGAAGGCCGGTCCGGGATGGCGCGTTTTTCAACCGATCATCGAACGCGTAACGGGACACATGGCTGACGAAACCTTGGAAGAATTGGTCAACTTGGTGCCGGTCTTACGGGACGAAGTTGTGCAACGCTTCATTTTAGAGCGTGTTTTGCAGACTCGAGGAGCCATCGTGCCGCGGGATGCCCCCATCGAGAATCTATTGCTGGAAGCTCATCGTCGGCTCGGTATTCCAGAAAAGCGTATAGATACGTTTGACGAGCTTCGCCGACGGTGGCTCGCCGAAATCGACGTATACCGTCACGTTCGAACGGCTCCGTTACATTTTCCTGCTCTGTGTGCGGCAATCCAGGAGCGCAGCCGCATGCAACTAAAAGGTTGGGCGCTTTGGAAAGAGGACCGTGGCTTATGGGAGCTCCTGCGACAGGAAGAGGAAGATGCGGTGCGAGCGAAGGCTCCGGAAACGTCTGTTCTCCGCGAAGCCTACACGCTCGAGGAGCGTCCCACGGTGCGCGAAGTCATCAAGGGTATCTCGCGACTAAATCGTTTCCAGAGAATGGCGGATCGGATAACCCTACTTTATTTGATTTCCGAAATCGCCGAGCCGGCTCCTGACATACCTCCCCGCTGGGCCGAAACCTTCGCCGACTACTTAATGAACATACCGAGCAGTTCGGAACGAGCTTCGATTCAGACGGTTTTACACCGCTTCCAGCATTGGAACCAGTTGAAACTCTCGGTAGCGGCTCGGATCGTCCAACTACCTCACCGCACCGATGAGGCGGCTTGGCTGCTGGAGTCGCTGTATGGTAAGCGCTTCACGGCATCGAACGACCATTCATGGCCGCGCGAAGTCTGGGAACAGTTGGTGCAAGAGGCGATGCGGGCACTCTACGGTACCACCGATTTTTCTACGGGGGGAGATCCGTTGGCGCAAGTGCAAACCACGTTAACCCGCCACTGGGTATGGCGAATCAAAACAATGATAGAGGAAGCTGTGGATGAATCCCGATCGACCAGCGAGATCCTGGAGCAAGCCGTAGTTCAGTTGCATGCGCACATTGCCAGGCAGCCGGATTTGCCCGAGGCCTTCCGTGCCCAGCTAGACCACCTTGAATCGCAGCGATCTTTGGTACCAATATTAGCAGCGCACGATCTGGAGCGCGCCGTACGCTGGGAACAGATCTGGGTTGAACTCCTGGCTTTGGAATGCGAACGGATTCGGCGCGATGGTGCTGCAGGGATGTACCTAAAGGAGGCACGAGAGATGACCGGTCGTCACTTGGTGGAACAGCTTTATCAGTTGCAACTTACGGGACTGAACCTGACCGCTTTGTTAGTCGAAAAAAAAGTTGGCAAATGAGACGCGTTGCCTGGATCCTAGGATTGCTCCTTGCCGCATGGACTTTGTCTGGAAGCACAGCAAGTTTGTTGGCCATTACGGTCCTCGTGCGGGGCGAGTCCAAACCGATTTACGGTACTCTTGTGCGTCAGACCGACAAAACTCTTGTGGTACAAATCCGGACGGCTGATGGTAGCTTCGTGGAGCGTACCCTAGCGCGTGACCAGATCGAGTTGCTCTATCATCCGGTCGATCCGGCACGTCTGGAGAGTCTTGACCCTGCTGAGCCCGAACGGTACCGCGACTATGCCGAGGAACTCGCGGATAAAAAGAAAGACCCCGAGGCACGGCAGTTGAGTTTGCGACTGTATTGGTTAGCCGCTGTACTGGCTCCCGAGCGCCTTGGCAAGAGTTGCCTGTTGGGCATGACATCCCTAGCAGAAACAGAAGCAGAAGCCAGCCGTTATCGGGCAGTGGCATATCTTTTGGACGCATCGCGGGACAAGTCGATTTTGGAACGATCGGTAACCGCGCGATCTGTACCCTTACCGGAACCTGCCACCGTGGCCCAACGGGCAGCGTATCGAGCGTTGGAGGCGCTGCGCCGCGGCGACTATTCGATGGCCATCCAAATTGCACAGCGAGAGGGGGTCCAACACGTGCTTGAGGAAACCGGCGGGCCTTTGAGTTACCAGGAGTTGTTGGACGAGGCTCGCCGCCGCTTGCCGCAATCCAATCCCCCTGATGACACGTTAGTGGTAAAAATCTTGCTGACGGAAAAACGACTTTGGACTCGAACCCAACAGGGCAAAGAGTTATCCGGATTCCGCGCTTGGTTCTTGCTGCCGCCTTCGTCGTGGAACTACGTCGTTAAGCCTCTACAGTTGAAGGAGTTACTGCCGTTTGATCCGGATGCGGTTTATTACCGGCAAGGGCGATGGTTGCGGCCAGAAGAACTACTGCGAGTCGACGCTGTGCGGCGATAACTCTATAATGACTCCGCTCCATTGACCGACAAAACGCAGGAAGACGTTATCTCGACTACGTTCACTGAAGGGTTCACCCCATGGAAAGCCGTGTTGATGCTCCAACGGACTGGTTACCAGAAGCCAATCGTCGCGATCAGTTGCCTGAGGCAGCCATTTCGGACGTTGCCATTACCGGTGACGAACTGTCAGCTCGGGCAACGTACGAAAAATGTATGGCTTTGGCGCGCAACTTGTGGTGGACGTGGCACCCGGAGGTAAGCAATTTATTTCGCGACTTAGATCCCATCCGCTGGCGCCAATTGGACCACAATCCTATTGCGTTGCTCAAGGAATTTACACCCGAACGCCTGGCATTGCGGGCTGCCGAGATGGTGTTGTTTAGTCGCATTAATTATGCCTATCGCCGGTTAAAGGAGTACTTGTCTGAGACACAAACGTGGGCGTCGACTCATGCAGGCGTTTTAGGGGCCCGCCCCGTGGCCTACTTCTCGGCTGAATTCGGTTTGCACGAGTCGATTCCGATCTATTCGGGCGGGTTGGGCGTGTTATCCGGGGATCACATCAAGAGCGCCAGTGGGCTGGGCGTGCCGTTGATCGCTGTAGGATTGTTTTATGACCAGGGCTATTTTAAGCAACACCTCGACCTTAATGGTTACCAGCAAGAAGAGTACGTCGACACGAAGGTCGACAACCTACCGATGGAGCCAGCCCTAGCTCCCGACGGCACTCCGATCACTGTGCAAATTACGACCCGTAACGGAACGCTACGCGCGAAAGTCTGGCTGATCCATGTGGGGCGAGTCAAATTATTCCTGCTGGATTCGAATGTCGAAGGTAATACGCCCGAGGATCGTGAATTGACAAGCCGGCTGTATGGGGGAGATGAGCGGACTCGCATCCGACAAGAATTGCTTCTGGGTGTCGGGGGGGTACGTGCTTTAGAGGCCCTGGGAGTTCGGCCGGGCGTGTTGCACTTAAACGAAGGCCATAGTGCCTTTGCTCCTTTGGAAGCTATCCGTCAATACATGAAGCATGTGGGCACTTCCTTCGAAGAGGCAATGCGCGAAATAGCACGCAAAACGGTATTCACGACCCACACCCCAGTTCCGGCCGGACACGATCGGTTCGCGGGAGCATTGGTGGAAGAGCATCTGGGCCCCCTTCGGGATGAATTAGGTTTGTCGCATGAACAGCTCATGGGATTGGGTCGTGTCGAGCCGCAGAACAATGCCGAACCGTTCTGTATGACGGTGCTCGGTTTGAAACTATCCCGATATGCCAACGCGGTAAGTAATCTTCACGGCCGCATTACACGTCGCATGTGGGTTCATCTTTGGCCGTGGCGAAGCGAAGATGAGGTACCTATCGGGCACATTACCAACGGCGTGCACTTGCCAAGCTGGTTGGCCTGGCAAATGCGCCAGCTTTACGACCGGCATTTTCCTGCCGGTTGGATTCGGCGCATGGGTGAGCCAGAAGTATGGCAATTGGTTTGGAACATCGATCCTGGTGAATTGTGGGAAACGCACAACACGCTGAAGACTCTGTTGTTAGCATTCGTAAGGCGCCGTGTCAGTCGTCAATGTCGGCGGCGGGGAGAAAGCGACGACGTGGTGGAAGCAGCCCGTAACGTGCTCGATCCGCACGTGTTGATTATCGGCTTTGCCCGCCGTTTCGCCACCTACAAACGGGCAACGCTGTTATTGAGCGACCTAGATCGATTGGCCCGACTGGTTAGCTCACCCGATCGTCCCGTGCAGATCATCTTTGCTGGCAAAGCGCATCCAAAAGACGAACCGGGCAAGCAGTACATCCAACGCATCGCCAATTTACGCCATGATCCGCGTTTTGCTAACCGGATCGTGTTCATCGAGGATTACGACATCAACGTATGTCGCCATATGGTGCAAGGTGTCGATGTGTGGCTCAATACGCCGCGCCGCCCCTTGGAAGCCTCAGGCACCAGCGGTCAAAAAGCTGTTCTCAATGGTGCCTTGCATCTGTCGGTGCTCGACGGCTGGTGGGCAGAAGCCTACGATGGAACCAATGGCTTTGCTATCGGCTCAGGAGTCAATTATGCCAGTGACGAGGCGGCTGATCAGGCCGATGCGCAGTCGTTGTTCGACGTATTGGAACAACAAGTCGTCCCGATGTTTTACGATCGGGACATTGATGGTTTGCCACGCCGCTGGATACGGATGATGATGAGCTCGATCAGCTCCTTAGCCTGGCGCTTTAGCGCCCACCGTATGGTGATGGAGTACGTGCGCCACTGCTATGTGCCAGCAGCAGGCGGTACCAGTTGTTGGATGCCCCAGTCGCGTTGAAGTCCGTGTTTGGATGTTGTTGCCGTCTGCCCGCAGCTTGCTGTTGAGCGGTTCCTGTTAAAGCATGACTGTTATATACCATCCTGATGATCCGGCACTGGCTGAACTGTGTTCTCGACTGCGAGAGCGTTCGCACGAGGTCCTGGATATCTCTGATTGGCCTGCCGAACAGTTACGCTGGTGTGCCAAGGCAGGAGTCTATCAGTGGTTCTTGCCCCGCGAGCGAGGTGGGCAGGACTGGTCGAATGATAATATCTGCCGCGGATACGAAGCACTCAGCCATGCCTGTTTGACCACCGCATTCGTCATCACTCAGTACATGGGAGCATGCCAACGCATTGCTCGCAGCGAACGAACTTGGGTCGCCGATCAGTGGCTGGAATCCTTGCGGACAGGTGACCGATTGGCGACTGTCGGCATCTCTCATCTGACGACTAGCCGACGACACCTAGCCCAACCTGTCCTCAGCGCAGAACCGCTTGGCGACGGGTTTCGCTTGAACGGCTATAGCCCCTGGGTGACGGGGGCGTGCTATGCGGACTTGATCGTTACCGGTGCTACATTACCCGATCAGCGGCAAATTCTCTGCGCTGTTCCTACCAACGCAAAGGGCGTTTACATCCCGCGCCCCATACGTTTACTCGCATTATCGGCTAGTTGCACGGGACCGGTCGAGTTTCAGGACGTATGGGTTCCGCACGAATGGCTCTTGGCCGGTCCGGAGCCGGATGTCATGAAAAAAGGCGTGGGTGCTGGCACCGGCGGTATACAAACGTCGGCCCTGGCTTTGGGATTGGCGCACGCCGCTTTGGACTACCTCGAACAAGAATCTGCCTCCCGCGGGGACCTGGTCGGTGTGACGGAATCCCTTGCAAACGAATGGGACGACCTTTTTAAAAAGCTTCTGGAAACCGCTCGGGGAACTGGATCCCTGTCGTTGGAAGAACTGCGCCATCAAGCCAATAGCCTGGTGCTGCGAGCGACGCAGGCCGCATTGACAGCCGCCAAAGGCGCGGGTTTCGTCGAAGGACATCCCGCAGGGCGCTGGTGTTGCGAAGCCCTGTTTTTCCTGGTCTGGAGTTGTCCTCAAAACGTCCTCCATGCGCATCTTTGTGAATGGGCGGGTTTAAACTAGATTCTACCATGACCATATCCCCATCCTCGACCCGAAGGGCGTCCGCCTTGCTCCTACCCCGGTCCGGTAACGATCAAGGAGGCTACGCAAGGCATGTCTTTAGAAAGGTATGGCTGTTTACGGTAGCGTTTACGGGCACAATAGGCGTGGGACGGGACGCGGCGCGCAAGCAGCAGTGAGGCGCTCGGATGAGTTCTCCGGTGGAAATCGTTTGGCATAATCCTCAAGTGAGTCGTATCGACCGCGAACGACTCATGGGGCATCGTAGCTGTGTGGTGTGGTTTACCGGATTGAGTGGTTCCGGCAAGAGCACGATTGCCCATTTGGTCGACCGATTGCTTTGGCAGCGCGGAGCCCACAGTTTCGTTTTGGACGGCGACAACGTGCGGCATAGCCTGACGGCCGCTCCTGCTTTGTTAACCGATTACGGCACGCAATTCGCTGAGCGCTTCGGTCTAGGGTTTACTGACGAGGATCGGCGAGAAAACATTCGGCGTGTCGGAGCCGTCTGCGAATTGTTCGTACAGGCAGGGCTAATCGCGTTGGTGGCTCTGGTTAGTCCTTTTCGAAAAGACCGTGATAGGGTGCGAAGCAGAATCGAGGCGCTGCGCCCCGGCGATTTTCTGGAAGTCTGGGTCGATGCCCCTCTAGAACTTTGCGAAGCACGGGATACGAAAGGGTTTTACCGTCGGGCTCGTGCCGGGCAACTTGCCAATTTCACCGGGATTTCCTCGGTGTATGAACCCCCGCTGCATCCGGTGTTGCGCTTAGATACCGCAGCGCACGCGCCCGATGCCCTCGCGCAGCAGGTCCTCAAGCTCCTGGAAAACCGCGGCGTGTTTCAGGCTCCTTCGTAAACGCGATTGCTGTCGTTTGGTAAGGCCGCCAGCATGGAAAAACCTGCAACGCACACGCGCTGAGACGCAACTTCAGCCCGTGCGTCGATGCGCGTGGTATCTTTGCGCCATGGCGCCTTTACGTGGAAAAATCGTGCATGGTACTGTACTTCTCCTTCCGCGATGAGATGGCAAAGCGCTTGCCACTCAGAAAATCGACTTTTCGTGCCCACTGACACTCCCGTAGCCAGATTGTTATGCTGTCAGGCAGGTCGGTACAACGGACGAAGCAAGCATGGTAAACGAACAAGGGAAACGCGTATGGCACGAGCGAAAATCACAATCGTCGGAGCCGGTAACGTCGGTGCCACGTGTGCTCACTGGTGCGCTGCAGCCGAATTGGGAGATATCGTACTTGTAGACATCCCCGCTACAGGGGACATGCCGAAAGGAAAGGCGCTCGACCTATTGCAGGCCGGGCCCATCGCCGGTTTCGACGCACGGATCGTTGGCGCTACCGACTATGGTCCTACCGAAAACAGTGACGTAGTGGTCATTACAGCCGGCGTGGCCCGCAAGCCGGGAATGAGCCGTGACGACCTTCTTACTACCAATGCTCAAATCGTTACCGAAGTAGCGGAAAAAATACGTCTGACCAGCCCCAATGCCGTGGTGATCGTGGTAAGCAATCCCTTGGATGCCATGGTGCATCGTGTTTGGCAGGTTACAGGGTTTCCTCATCAACGAGTCGTCGGGCAAGCCGGAGTCTTGGATACGGCGCGGTATCGAACGTTTATCGCTCTGGAGCTCGGCGTGAGCATCGAAGATGTGTCGGCGATGCTCATGGGTGGCCATGGCGACACGATGGTGCCGATGCCCAGTTGTACCTCGGTCGGGGGCATTCCCGTGACACGATTGCTTCCGCGCGAGCGGCTGGCGGCTCTCATCGAACGCACACGTCAGGGAGGAGCCGAAATCGTTAACCTGCTCAAAACCGGTAGCGCCTACTACGCTCCGGCAGCCGCTACAGCCCAAATGGTGGAAGCAGTGCTTCGCGATAAAAAACGACTTATCCCCTGTGCCGCTTATTGTGACCGCGAATATGGTGTGGGAGGATACTACGTGGGCGTACCCGTGGTCCTGGGTGCGGGCGGGGTCGAGCGAATTGTCGAGTTGCAGTTAGACGCCGAAGAAAAGGCCGAATTCGATAAGAGCGTCGCTGCGGTCAAACAACTGATCGAAACGATGAATCGCCTAATGGGTTCCTAAATCGCGATAGCCGTAGGGAGCACGGTCGACTACCCCTTGTTTTCAAACGGCCTGAGATCACCTTTACTTTGTTCAGGGAGTGTGTCGCCATGAAACGTTACTCCCAATGGATCTTTCCCAGTAGTCAACGAACGAGTTTGATGGCTAGTGCTGCTCTGGCTTTGGGCATGTTGGTAGCGCTCGGCACGTGGCTGAACTGCTGCCGATTGGCGGCCCAAGACCGCGCCGAGCCGGAACGGCCGAATGTGATTCTGATTTTGGCGGACGATCTTGGTTATGAAACGCTGAGTGTCAACGGCAGCCAAAGTTATCGTACCCCCCATTTGGATAAGATGGCGGCTGATGGAGTCCGTTTTGAACACTGCTACGTACAGCCGCTCTGTACACCAACACGCGTGCAGCTCATGACCGGCCTTTACAATGTCCGCAACTACATCGGCTTCGGCCAGATCGATCCGGAAGCGCGAACGTTTGCCCATCTGTTTCAAAATGCCGGATACCGTACATGTATGGTGGGCAAATGGCAACTGGGACGCGACCCGGAATTGCCCGCAAAACTCGGCTTTCACGAATATTATTTGTGGCAGCACACACGCCGTCCGCCTCGCTACGCTAATCCCGGATTAGAACTAAATGGCAAAGAGGTGGATTTTACCAACGGTGAATATGGACCTGACCTTTTGAACCAATATGCCATCGATTTTATCCGACGTTACCGCCATCAGCCGTTTCTCTTGTATTACTGTCTGACACTGACCCACGCCCCGTACCAGCCAACACCGGATAGTGCGGATTGGGACCCCAAGGCCCATGGCGAAGATGTTAATCGCCATCCCAAGCATTTTGCCGATATGGTTGCGTACATGGATAAACTGATAGGTCAGTTGCGCGACGAACTGCGTCGGTTACAGCTTGAGCAACGCACCTTGATAATCTTCCTCGGAGACAACGGAACGGGCCGAGGGATCCGTTCGAATTGGGCGGGACGCATCGTCCGTGGCGGAAAGGGCACCACCACGGCAGCCGGAATGCGAGTGCCTTGTATTGTGGCCTGGCCCGGCGTGGTGCCTGGTGGGCAAGTCGTGAATTCATTGGTCGATAGCAGCGATTTTCTGCCGACCATCTGTGAAGCCGCGCGAATAGCCATTCCCGACGACATGCCGTTTGATGGCAAGAGCTTTTGGCAGTTGATCTTGGGTCAACCCGTCGAGTCGCGTCGCTGGATCTATTCGTGGTATTCGCCTCGAGGGGAACCACCCAAAGAATTCGTGTTCAATCATCGCTATAAACTGTACCGGTCGGGTGAATTCTTTGACGTGGCATCGGATCCGGAGGAACAAAAACCGCTTCCTCTGCAAGGCCTACCGCCGGATGCACAAAAAGCAGTGAACGAATTTCAACGGGTGCTCGAGCACTATCGCGACGCAAGACCAGCAGCACTTCGAGCCGGATCCCGTTGAGAACATGCTTTTCCGCTTGCGTTGTACACCGGAGCATTCCGCGCTTCTGCATCAGACGCCTTCCGATTAGGGGTGCCTCGCCCCCAGGGCCTGGATGAAGTAACCTTGGAGCTTGGAGAGTCCCTAAGAGCATGGCATACTAATGAATCGTGTGATAAGTCTGCTTCCAACGGTCGGTGAAATGCTTGCCCGCAGGATCTGAGTCGTCGGCAGGGCAAGAGGTTTGTTACGAGGTACTGGTCAACGATGTGAGATGGCCGTTTCGTATCAGGAGGGATATCGATGTCAGCCGGCAGGTTTGCGCTAGCGCTCGTAGTACTGTGGTCAATGGTGGGATTGTCATCGGAGACACTTTGCGCGGCACCACCGAACATCCTCGTGATTCTTGTCGATGATGTTGGTTGGGGCGAATTCGGATTTCAAGGGGCACGTGACATACCAACACCGCATATCGACTCAATAGCAGCCAATGGCATCCGATTTACCCAGGGGTATGTATCCGGCCCCTATTGCAGTCCTACGCGGGCCGGGCTGATGACGGGTCGGTATCAGACTCGCTTTGGTCACGAGTTCAATAGTGTGGCGAATGTCAGCGGTTTACCTTTGACGGAAAAGGCTTTGGCCGAAAGGCTCTGCGAAGTTGGCTATGCCACGTGTGCCATCGGCAAATGGCATCTGGGGCGAAACGAGCCCTACCGGCCGATGAAGCGAGGTTTCGATGAGTTTTATGGAACGCTGGCCAACACGCCATTTTTCCACCCGACTCAGTTTATCGATTCGCTTGTCTCATCGGATATCCAGCAAATTACGGACGACACGTTTTACACAACGGAGGCCTACGGCAAGCGTGCCGTCGAATGGTTAGAGAAACAGCGAAGTCGACCATGGTTTTTGTATTTACCGTTCAATGCCCAGCATGCTCCACTTCAGGCGCCCCAGAAATACCTGGACCGATTCGCGGGTATCCAGGATGAGCGACGCCGTACGTTTGCTGCAATGATGGCAGCACTGGACGAAGCAGTCGGCCGCGTTTTGGAAAAAGTGCGGCAGATGGGGCAAGAAGAGAACACGTTGATTTTCTTCCTGTCGGACAACGGTGGCCCCACCAGACAAACGACTTCGAGCAACGGCCCGCTGCGGGGTTTCAAGTCCACGACTTGGGAAGGCGGGATCCGCGTGCCGTTCTGTGTGCAATGGAAGGCCAAGTACCCGAGCGGTACGGTGTACGAGCACCCCGTGATTCAGTTGGATATCGTGCCGACGTGTCTTGCTGCCGCCGGTGTAAAGATCGATCCGCAATGGAAGCTCGACGGAGTAGATCTCACCCCGTACCTAACCGGTCTGAATCGCGATAAGCCACACCAGACACTTTATTGGCGATTCGGCAATCAATGGGCAATTCGCCATGGCGACTGGAAACTGGTTGTTGCCAACGGCGGTAGTGGCCAACCCGAGTTATACAACTTGGCTACGGATATCAGTGAATCACAGAATCTAGCAGAACGTTATCCGGAGCGAGTCAAAGAGCTGAAACAACTGTACGATCAATGGAACGCTGAACAGGCTGAACCCCTGGCGCCTCGCGAACAGCCCCGGCGCCAGGCTGCCAACCGCATGCGGTAACACGCGGTGACTGAATCGCTTCTACGAAAGGCGGGTTAGCCACAGCTAAGTTTTCCGAGGGTGGGAAAACCGCTAACCTGAGCGCGGTTAGCGGACAAGGTGCGCGCCAGCCGACTGCTCCACAATCCACCGGTCGAGATCTTCGAGCATGCGGAGGTGGATCGAGTCGTCGCACGAGTATTGTCGGATGTGCGCATCGAGTCCAGCGGTATGCAACAGCCGCATGTCTTCTATCAATTGGTCAGAAGGGTAGTGTTGCGACGTAGCACCTTGAGCGATCCAAATAGGTAGTTTTCGGGCTTTCTCTAAGTGGGTCAACGCAGTGCCGTTTCGGGGAAACGGCCCGTGGATGGATGCTGCGCCTTGGATGCACCCGGCATGTTGTAAACCGAAGTAAAGTGCCATGGTGCCACCTTCGTACAGGCCAGCCAAATAAACTGGGCCCTCGGGCAATGAGTACCGCTGGCGGGTTTCGGTAATTGCTCGGTGCACCCTTTCCCAAGCGTCGCCAGCAGATGTAACGTCGGGCCAAAAGAAACCCTCTTCCGATTCGATCTCCAGCGGTGCTCGCGGCGCTACGGCCACATAATTGCGCAGGCTGATCCAACGGATTAGACGCAACAACTGTTGTTCATCGGTACCATTACTGTGCAACCACACGAGAAGCGGATACCGATAATGCGGCTGAAAATGAAGTGGGCAGAACCACTGCCACGTTTCCTCAGATGCTAATGGACGATATAGACCAGATCGACTCAACGCGGCTCGTGAGGAAGCTTTCCTCGATGTCTGACGAAGATTCCGGCATCGATTCATAAGAACACCCTCACTAGACCGACTTGCGTCGGGAACCAAGGAACATCGGAAACAATAGCGGCGTTGTACCGAGGGTTGGATCATCTGTCAAGTGAAACTGTTTTCCATTGACAACGAGAGCTGCTTTCAGGTACATACCACTGGCTAGATTCCATGGACGCGCTGGGGCCAAGGAAAGCCGCGCTAGCGTAAGGCGCAGGGAGCAAAAAGCCAAGGATGGCATTCAAAAGTAACCGATACCCAGACGAACCGAAGGCACCGGGCTCTTCACGGAGCCAATGGTCGCGCGTAGGCCTCAGTTCGGTCCATGTGCGCTTATCTGCGTTTCAGTGGTTTACGTTGGCTGCAACGGCTACGCTGTTGGTAGCTTTGGGTACGATTTGGGCGATCCTCAGCCGGCCGAAAGGAATTCCTCCGGCCGAAGCTATTCAGCAAGCGTTTATCGCGTTGGATCGAGGTGATTATCAAACGGCGCGGCGCTTGGCCGACCAATTGCGCGTGGCGGACCTCGATTTTCACCAACTGGCCGGGCCGGTTTTTATTCAAGCGGCTGCTTTGCGCTACGACGCGCAAGAGCACTGGAATCCCGCGGAAAAACGCCGGCTGTACCTGATCGCTTCGCGCTATTTCGAAGAGGCACGCGACCGCGGCTGGCCACCGGGGCGCGAACCGGACGGTTGGTTCATGCTTGCCGAAACCCTGGTGTATGCCGGTCGCTATGGTGAAAGTCTTGCCGCCATCAAGCAAGCTTACGAGCAGAATCCGTCACGGCGTTCGTTGTTGAACCTACTGGCTGCGGAAGCCTACCGCAATCTCGATCCGCCCGACCCTGCTGGAGCTCTTACACATTTGCGTCGCTATTTAAAGGACCCGAATCTATCGAGCCTGGACCGAGCCCAGGGACAGTTGTTGCTCGTGCGTGCACTGCTGGCTACCGATGAGCTGGACGAGGCCGATGCAGTCGCTCGAGCGCTACTGGCCGAAGCAGCACAGAACGCATCCAAGTCCGATATATCGCGAGCGGAAAAAGTTCGCTGGTCGGCACTGTTGCGCGACGGCCGCGTCTGGCAAGCCTACGTATGGCTGCGACAGGCTGATAGCGAGCCGACCCGGGCCGCAGAGCTTTACGATCAGGCAATCGGCTTGTTAGAGCCCTTGCCGGCCCAATCGCAAGAAACAGCGATCTCGGACTACCTCCTTGCTGAGTTGTATGAACGACGTGGTGATGCCCAGCGACTCGAAGAGCAGCTCATTCGAGTCGCGCGGCGATACTATGGCACGAGTGAAGGTCAACTAGCCGCCATCCGGTTGGCAGAGTTGTATCTGGAACAGGGTAGGGTACCGTCTGCCGTCGACTACGTCCTTACGGCTCTGGAACAAAAGCCGGAATCCTCCAATGAATTGCTTCCCAATTGGTCGCAGCGCCAACGTCGTATGCTGGCCGTATATCGCGCGGCCATCGAGCGCCGCGAGTTCGCCGAAGCGGAAAGACTGTCTTCGGTGTTGGAACTGCTCGTACCCCGCACACAAGCTCTTTTGTACCGTGCTGAAGCCAACGCTGCTTGGGGCCAACAGTCGGAGCAACAGGCCGTCGGCAAGCCTCATCACGAGGTCGCCACCTTCCAGCAACAGGCGGCCGACCGGTTCGAACAGGCAGCCCAGCTCTACGAACAATTAGCCACATTGCGTTATGGTGAACGCGAGTATACCGATGATTTGTGGCGTGCTGCGGAATATTATCTGCGCGGAAACCGATTCACCAAAGCGTCCGAGCTATTGCGCAAGTACCTGGTTGAAGAGCCGCGTCAAAGGCGCCCGCGCGCGTTGCTCTGGTTGGGTGAGGCCCTTTTGTCGCTGGGCGCGTATGACGAGGCCTACCGCCATTTCGAACACTGTTACGCCGCATATCGCAATGATCCGGACGCATATCGAGCACGCCTGCGAGCGGCTCAAGCACTTGTGGAAAAGGGCCAATGGCAGGATGCCGAGCAAGTAGTATTGGAAAATCTCGAACAAGAAGGACTTACGCCAGCTAGCCCTGAATGGCGCGATTCGCTCTTTTTCTTAGCCGAGCTTTACCATCGCCGCGCGGCGACGCAGTTGAGTCAAATCTGGGATCTTCGCTTCGTCGCCCATCTGGATCCATCGGCCAGGCGAGCAGTCGAAACTGCCTTGGAACAAGTCGCACCCTTGCTACAAAACGCGATTGCTCGGTGGACTGAGTGGGTCAAGCGTTACGCCGACGATCCACGCACCGTTCAAGCACAGTACACCATGGCAGCCGATCACCGATATGCTGCTTTGCTTCCGGCGTGGCGATTGCAAACCGAGGTGATTCAGTCGCAACGGCGCGACCTGGCCGAAGAGGTACAGCAGCATTACCGTACCGCGCTAAAGATCTATGACGATTTAGCTCAGCAGCTCGATCGCCTCCAAGACCAGCGACCGCTTTCGCCGCTGGAAAGAAAAGTACAGCGCAACGTGTATTTCTTAAAAGCGCATACGCTTTTCGACATGGGTGATTACCGCGGGGCCCTTGATGCTTATTCAGCGGCCAGCAACCGATATCAGAATGATCCGGCATGCCTGGAAGCGTTTCAACAGATCGCGGCATGTTACCGGCTGTTAAGGGATCCGGACAAAGCGCGTGGGACGCGCGAACAGGCGCGAATCGTAGCCAACTCCCTGCCCGCCGATGTTGACTACACTCGCACCACGCGCTACCCGCGCGACGTTTGGCTTCAGGTTCTGCAGTGACCGCCTGCAAAAGGTCATGTGGAGAGGCACCGATGCTCCCGACGGACACCAGCACCGAACAGCTCGCTCGATTGGTCGCTCTGAAACGCGATCTGTTGGAGCAGTTTCGGCAGCTT
Organism: uncultured Pirellulaceae bacterium; assembly: GCA_964425225.1. GTDB lineage: Bacteria > Planctomycetota > Planctomycetia > Pirellulales > Pirellulaceae > BPJU01. Next base: position 22,929 of record CAYRMD010000022.1, read on the forward strand.
TCGCGAAAGCAGTGGGACTGGATCACCAGCGATCAGACGGACCGAATCTTGAGCGTGTTAGCTGCCAAGGAACAGCTCTTACGAAGGCTGCAGGAATTGGAGCGTCAACTGGATCCTTTTCGGCACGAGGATCCCGAGCAGCGCCAATGGCGATCGCCCGAAGCGCGCTGGCAGTGCCAACAATTGGCCGCCCAATGTGCGGCGTTGCTTGACGAGATTCTGCTGTGGGAACAACGCGGTACCCAGGAAATGGCACGACGCCGCGATCAAGCCGCTGCCGAACTGCAACAATGGCACAAGCACGCCGAAGCCGCACAAGCCTATGAATCCGAGCAGGACCGTGCAGCGAGCGGCCGGTACTTGGATGTCGCCTCTGAGGGGTAACGTGCATGTCGACGACGATTCCAGCTAACACCATGCCCCTTCCGGATGCCGACTTGCAGACCGTCTTGGCAGCGTGGAACGATGCCACACGTCGCCTCCAACAAACGCATGAAGTTTTACGCAAGGAGGTCCGTCGATTGGCATGCGAGCTGGAAAAGAAAAATCGCGAATTGGCTCGCAAGAACCGCCTGGCCGACTTGGGACAAATGGCATCCCACGTTGCGCATGAGGTCCGCAATAGTCTGGTTCCCATCACCCTTTACCTGAGCCTTCTGAAGCGGCGCGTTGATCAGGATCCTGTGTCGAGTGAATTGATCCAAAAGCTCGAACAGGCGTTCCGATCCCTGGAAAGCACGGTAAACGACCTGCTGCAATTTGCGCATGTACGAGAGCCGAATCGCCAGCGGTTCGCTGTCCGACAATTAGTCGAACAGGTAGCCCAGTCCCTGGCTCCCCAGTGGGGCGCGCAATCGGTCGAGTTAGAGATCGATATTTCGGACGAAGATTACTTAATCGCCGATCGTACGTTGATCGAGCGTGCCTTGTTCAATTTGATGCTCAATGCTCTAGACGCTATGCCTCGCGGCGGTCAACTGGTGATCACCGCATGGAAAAACAACGAATGGTACGAATTGGAGGTTGCTGATTCCGGCGTAGGCTTTCAGACGGAGAACCGAGAAAAGATCTTCGAGCCGTTTTTTACCACCAAGTCCGATGGAACCGGTCTGGGGCTGGCCATCGTCAGCCGAATCATGGAGTTACATGGTGGCTCAGTTCAAGCATATCGCTGTGCGGAGGGGGGAGCGGCGTTCGTACTGCGGCTGCCCTTGAGCAATGAACAACGCGCGGCCGCCTAATTCTGGAGAAAACCGGATATGAACGGACGGATCCTGGTGATCGATGATCATGCGCAAGCCCGCCAGTCGATGGCCGACACGTTACGTCATGCGGGCCATCGTGTCGAAACCTGTTCCGGTGCAGCCGAAGCGCTGCGCTGGTTGGCGAAAGAATCGGTTGATGTCGTCGTCACCGATTTGAAGATGCCCGGGATGGACGGCTTAGAATTCCTAAGACAATTGCAGCAAATGGGGCACGAGGCCCAGGTCGTAGTCGTTACCGCTCATGGTACCATTGCGACCGCCGTTGAAGCCATGCGCCGTGGCGCGGCTGATTATATCGAGAAGCCGTTCACGGCCGGTCAGCTGGAAGCAGTTGTTGCTCGCGCACTGGCTACCGGTCCAGCCCTCAGGCACCACGCTCAAGGGACAACGGACGAGGAAACAGCCCCATTGATTGGTTCCAGCCGTGCCATGCAGCTTTTGCGTGCGCGGATTCGGCAAGTTGCGCCGACCGACGAGACGGTACTTATTCTTGGAGAAAGCGGCACGGGTAAAGAATTAGTAGCCCGGCGCATCCATGCCGAGAGTCCACGGAGCCACCGACCCCTGATTAGTTTAAACTGCCCGGCCCTCTCACCGCAGTTGATGGAGAGCGAATTGTTCGGCCACGAGCGTGGAGCATTTACCGGCGCCGATAGCGCTCGTCCGGGACGCTTCGAGCTGGCAGATGGCGGAACTCTCCTGCTGGATGAAATCACCGAAATCGATACCGCCTTGCAAGCCAAATTGCTGCGCGTGCTTCAAGAGAAAACCTTTGAGCGTGTCGGTTCCAGTTACTCGCGGCGCGTCGATGTACGCGTACTGGCCACCACCAACCGCAAATTGGAAGAGGAAGTCCGTCAGGGACGTTTTCGGCACGACTTGTACTATCGGCTACACGTCCTACCCATCCACGTGCCACCGCTGCGTGATCACCCGGACGACATTCCCGAATTCGTGGATCACTTTCGGCATCATGCTGCACGACGCCTGGCCATCGAGCCCATCGAGTTTACACCGGACGCCTTGGATTGGCTGAGGCGTTACTCGTGGCCAGGTAACGTGCGCGAATTGGAAAATCTTATTACGCGCTTAAGCGTGCTCCACGCGGATCGCCAAGTCAATGCCGCGACGTTGCCGGCCTATGTGGCGCCCGCATCTGCATCCAGTCCGTTAGCGACATGGGGCAGCGAACTGTCGATCCGCGCCGGTATGAGCTTACAAGAAATGGAACGCCGCTTGATTGAAGCCACGTTGGATTATTTCAACGGGCACCGCTTAAAGGCGGCACAAGCTTTGGGGATCGGCGTGCGCACGCTGACGAATAAATTGCGTGCCTATGGCTATGCACCGCGTACACGTCAATTTTCCCGTACCGTCTAGCGCGACGCTGCGGCAGATCTTGCCGCTTCCCGTCGGCAAGACTTGCCACTCACCGGAGCAGCTCGTGAACGTCGAGGGCCGGTGCCGGTCAACCGACGACGCTCGGAGCCTTGGCCTGTCGAAATTTGCGCTGCTGAGGCCAAGGGCTCGCCTCCAGTCCGGCATACCGATTGCAGTCCGGTTCGTACAACGCGCTCGGCAAATAGTCGTGGAGTTCCTGGCATGAGCTCGTGGATCGCAACAACCTCGATCCCGCTCCTAGAACAGTGGCTGGCCTTCAGTGAAGCACGCCACGAACTGCTGGCAGCCAACGTTGCCAATTTAGACACGCCCGGTTATCGAGCTCGCGATCTGTCGGTCCCTGGCTTTCAACAAAAGCTGCGCGAAGCACTCGCGGCACCCGTTTTCTCCCATCGCAGCTCACCCGGTGAACGTGTGAAACCGAATCGGAGCGATCGATTCGAACACTTGGCCCAAGAATTTCCCTCGCTGTTGCGCCATGACGGAACGGAGGTGTCCATGGAACAGCAGATTGCCGAATTGACCAAGAACCAAATGATGCACAACCTGATCGTGTCGCTGCTCAATAGTCAGATACGACTACTTCAAGCAGCGATTAGCGAACGGGTGTGAGCAACCTATGGGTAGGAATCTGGGGAAATTGACCGCTGCAAGACAGTACGAATTCCCATCATTCATTCCAGGGGACATCCAATCATGTTTGCAGCTTTAGACATCAGCAGTAGCGCATTGGTGGCACAGCGCCTGCGACTTACCACCGTCGCAGGCAATCTAGCCAATTTGTCCAGCCTGCGCGATGAAAACGGCGATGCCCGTCCCTACCACGCACGCTATGTGGTTTTTCAAACCGACCCATCCGTCGGAAGCCCCTTAGGGGCGCATGGCGTGAAAGTAGCTGCTATCCAAACAGAAACGATGGAACCCGACTATCGCTATGACCCGGGGCATCCGTTGGCGATACGATCTGGACCTTGGAAAGGATACGTTGCTTATCCCCGGGTCGACATGATGAGTCAGATGGTCGACGCGCTGGAAGCAACGCGTTCCTACGAGGCTAATGTTGGCGTTATGGAATTGACCCGCAATATGGCGATGCAAACCTTGCGTATTTTGGGTTAGCCTCCGTCTACCCCATCACTCGAATAAGGAACGTTCAAGGTGACGCACGGATTACCCCCTATAGGAAACGCAACACACCAGGCACCTGTCTGGGAGACGAACCGTACCACACAGCCGCAAATAGGGTCCGCCCCTTCGTTTCGTGAATTGCTGCTCGAATCGCTCGAGCATGTCAACACGATGCAGAAGGATGCCGAAGAGGCAATCGAGCAATTGGCCACGGGTCAGGATATCGACATGGCTCGCGTGCTGACGTCGATCCAAAAAGCCGATTTGACGTTTCGTTTAATGCTCCAGATTCGGAACAAACTAATACAGGCCTATCAGGAGCTCAATCAAATTCGTATTTAAGACAGTTCGTCAAGCGACTGGCAGCATCTTGGATCCCCAACATTAAGGAACGGTAAGCCCAAAGGGTACCACGGATGGAGTGGCTCAGCAAAACCTACCGTCAGCTTGTCGAATTAGTTCTGGGGATGAGCCCAGCGATGCGGGTGACGACCGGGCTTTTGCTGGGCGTGGTGGTTCTAAGTAGCGTAGCGCTGTTGCGCTGGAAACCAACCGCTCCGGACACCTATCTTTTTGGAGGGCGCGTTTTGACCGACCGGGAAATAGCGCGCCTGGAAGCTGCGTTTTCCAAAGCCGCTTTGAATGACTGGGAAGCAGTAGGCAATCGCATTCGCGTGCCGCGTGCAAAACGGTTTCAATACATCGCGGCAGCAGCAGACGAAGGTGCCTTACCTGAGGACTTCGACACGATACTTGAAGAAATGATCAAAAGCAGCGGTCCCTTCGAGCCGCGGGAACTGCGCGATATGCGCATGAAATATGCCCAGCAACTGGAGATTGCGCGCGTCATTCAAGCGATGCAGGGTATCGAACGGGCTACGGTCAAGTTTGCCGAAACCCCAGCGAATGGCTTGCGGCGCGAATCAAAGAAAACAGCGGTCGTTGCAGCACTGGCCTCGCAAAATCGCATGCTGTCGCGCGAGCAAGTTGAAGCCATCCGTACTGCCGCAGCCATGGGTTTAGGTATTCCACCGGAAAACGTTGTGGTTACTGACTTACGAGGAGTCTCCTACCCGGGAAAAAGCGCCCATGGTATGCCCAGTGTGCACGAAAATATTTACGCTGCACACAAACAAATGTATGAAAAGTACTACCAGGAAAAAATAGCAGAGTCGCTGGCGATGATCCCCGGCGTGTTAGTGGGGGTAAACGTCGAGCTCGATCCGAAGCTCAACCAAACGACCCAAACGCGTACCTACAATCAGCCGCAACCGATACGCTCCTCCAACAGCAGCATTAAGACCACCACACGCAGCGGTACCGATGCCGGCCGCGTCGGGGCCGTTCCTAACGGAGCTTTGGGCAACCGAGCTGAAGAAGTTTCTCCGACCAGCTCCACTCTCCAGGAGTCGACGAGCTCGGAAACGCGCGAAGAGAGTGAATCGGTTGTCGGTCAAGAATGGAGCGACGTGGTACAGGCTGGCTTGACACCCACCACTGTCACGGCAACCGTTCAAATCCCACAAAGCTATTTCCGAAGAATTTGGATGGAGCGGAATCCACCCAAACCAGGAGAGTCGCCTCGTGAACCCGATCAAGCAGAACTCCTCCGCATCGAGAACGAAGAAATCAACCGGATCAAGGAAAGTGTCCAACATTTGATCCCCGGGTTGGCACCTGGTAAGGACCCGTATCCGCGCGTCTATGTTCGCTCGTTCGTCGATACCCGCCGGCCCGAAACGCCCGCACCGAGTTGGTGGGAACAATGGCTACCGTGGCTGGAAGCGCACTGGGGTACCCTGGCTGCACTTGCCCTGGGGGCCGTTGCTCTGTTTTGGGCACGTAGTTTAGTTCGCACCGCTTCCGTAGCGCCGGCCCCATTGCCTGTTCCGGAATCGATTCTGGAGTCGATCACCGAGCTGAAAAAGAAAGACGAAGCGTCACACGTCCAGCCGACGGAGACACCGCCACAGCCGCGGCTCAAGCGTATTACCCCACAGGCGGGTCCGTCACTGCGCGACGAGCTCGCTGACCTGGTGCGTGAGGACCCGGATGCCGCTGCGGCCGTGCTCAGCGCCTGGATCGGCGATACGACCTAAGCTGGCAATCCGCTCCGGAGAGCAACGCCATGTACACACGCCATGGTCAGCAATGGAGTAAGTGGTGGGGGCAAACGTCCTGGGCTCCGACATATCCCCAGGGAGAGCTGCAACGTGGTGGTGGAAACGCCGCAGCGTGTATCAAAAGAAGCAAGTGCTACGGGAGCGCAATGTGGCTACCGCGATAGTTTCAGAGAAGTTGCGCAAAGCCGCTCTTGTTGTCGCGTCGCTGGACGAAGCCAGTGCCGCTCGACTCCTTGAACAACTTCCTGCTTCCCACGCCGTAAAACTGCGCCAAGCTTTGCAGCAACTCACGGATGTCGATCCACACGAGCAGACGCAAGTGATTCGCGAGTTCCTTGAGAGCCGAACGGCTAACCGCATAGAACCTCCGGTGAAAATCGAGTTATCCAATACGAAAGTACCGCCTGCTGTACCCAACTCGCCCAAGGAGGTGGATTCCCCGGCAGGCAAGCCTTTTCGCTTTCTGGATGAAGTAGAGGCTTCGGCTTTGGCGGGCCTTCTTCGCCATCACTACCCGCAGATTGCCGCCGTGGTCCTGGCACACGTCACACCCGAACACGCGGCTGCCGTTTTGGAACAGCTTCCAGGCGAGCAGCAGACCGACGTGCTTCGCCGCATAGCGGAAATGGAAAATGCGGAACCAGAAGCGGTTCAAGAGCTAGAAAAGGAGCTGTGTGTCCGATTATCGGGCGCAGTGCGGGGCCCGCGTCGTGCTGGTCTAACCGCCGTTGGAAAGATTTTGGAGGCGGCTGACCGTGCGGGACGAAACGATTTGCGCGCCCGGCTACTGGCAGCCGATCAGCGCTTGGCAAAGCGCTTAGCATCGCTTGCACCGTTCGAAAGCCGAACGCCAAGGGACGACAGTGGACTGGGTAACTCAGCAGATCAAGCGGCCGGGTCCGCAATGCGCGCCGACGTGCCTGTGCCGAAAACCGACGCGCCTGAGGCAAGTTTTGATGACGTGTTGGCTTTAGACGAGGCCCAATTGGCGCAGTTACTAGCCCTGAGTGATCCACAGGTGGTGCTCGTTGCATTAGTGGGAGCCGAACCGAGTTTTATTGACAGAATCAAGCGTCACTTGCCGCATCGCGAAGCGCGTCGTTTGGACCGCCAACTCAAAGAACTGCACCCGCTACGCCTGAGCGACGTGGAATGGGCTCAACAACAATTAGCGCACCTGGCCCGAAAAATCCTCCAGCACGAACCGATCCCGATGAACGCCACGGGCAAGCTAACCAATTCAAACAGGGCATAAAACGCAGTTACCACCCCAGGACGTATTCGCATGGCAGGAATTATCAAAGCGCATCAAATGGCCGACGGATCGGCACCGACTCCGGCAGCGGTCCACTGGATGGAGATGTCTGAAGAGCTGCGGCGATTGCGCGAAGACGCAAAGCGCCAAGCGGAAGCGATTCTGGAAGCTGCACGATACGAAGCGCAAGCGATCCGCCAACAGGCCGAGGCACAAGGGCGCGCCGAGGCTGTGATCAAAGCAGAACAGGCTGCGCGCCGGTTGATGGAAGAACGCCTTGAGTCACTTTTGCCCGCACTCCAACAAGCCGAGGCGCAGTTGAACCAGATGCGACAGCAGTGGGTCTACCATTGGGAGAAGCACCTGGTAGCGCTCGCCTGTGCCATAGCGGGAAAAATCCTCCGGCGCGAAGTGCAACATCAACCAGAACTGGCTCTCCACTTGGTACGTGAATCGCTCGAAATGGCTTCCGGTTGGAATCCGGTAACCATCGAACTGCACCCAGACGATTTCACAGCGCTGGAACCTCACTGGCAACAGCTCATCCGCCAATGGAGCCGCACGGTGCATATCGATTTTGCACCGAATCCCGAGCTGGACAAAGGCAGTTGTCGTGTCGTGGGCCGTTGGGGAGAGATTGACCAGACGTTCCGAGCTCAACTCGACCGGATTCAAAAGGAGTTGTTAGAGTGACCTGTTTGGCCGACTTCCAAGAACGGCTCGCCCAGACGATGGCCGCGGCACTCAAGGGACGAGTTGTCAGCACCGAAAGGCACACCGTGGGGGTAGCCGGTTTTCCGGCTCCAGTGGGGTCGCTGGTGATCATCGAGCGTTCGACAGGCGCACCGCTGGGCGGCGAGGTTATCGGTTTTCGCCACGATATGACGCTCGTTGCCCCATTTGGCGAATTGACGGGCGTGCGCTCTGGTAATCGAGTTCTCTTGGCGAGGACGTGCCAGCAAGTGGCTGTCGGGCCGGAACTCCTGGGTCGGGTCATCTCGGCTCTCGGCGATCCGTTGGACGGCCGTCCACGACCAGCATGTGCCGTACGGACCTTGTTGCACCGGCAGCCTCCGGCCGCCATGGATCGACCTCGTATCAATCAGCCCTTTGCAACGGGCATCCGCGCCATCGACAGTCTGTTGACATGCGGGCGCGGGCAGCGGTTAGGAATATTCGCCGCGGCCGGGGTTGGTAAGAGCGTTCTCCTGGGAATGCTAACCCGCTTCTCCCAAGCCGACATTGCTGTCATCGGACTGATTGGGGAACGCGGTCGAGAAGTTAATGAATTCTTGCAGCGCGACCTGGGAGTCGCTGGACGCCAAAGGAGTGTTGTTGTCGTAGCGACGAGCGACGAGCCGGCGGTGCTGCGCGTCCGAGCTGCTTTTACGGCCATGGCAATTGCCGAGTATTTTCGTGACCAGGGAAAGCACGTCCTGTTGATCATGGACTCGCTTACCCGCTTTGCTCTTGCCCAACGCGAAATCGGCCTGTCGGCCGGTGAACCTCCTGCGACCCGCGGTTATCCGCCGAGTGTCTTTGCCTGGTTGCCGCGACTCGTGGAGCGTGCCGGCACGGCTCCCACGGGTACCATCACGGCGTTCTTCTCCGTTTTGGTCGAAGGTGATGACCCGCTCGAACCGATAAGCGACGCCTTTCGTAGTTTGCTGGATGGACATATCGTCTTGTCTCGCCGGTTAGCTAACCAAGGGCACTATCCAGCCGTCGACATTCTGGAAAGCCTCAGCCGTCTCATGCCTCATCTTATCGATGAAGCTCACCACGCAGCCGCTCTTCAAGTCCGCCACTGGCTAGCCGCGTTGCGCGAATCGGAGGACCTACTGGCCGTTGGCGCGTACCGCCCTGGTACCCAACCGGTCTTGGATCTCGCCTTGCGAAAAAAGGAGCAACTCGATGCGTTCCTGCGACAACCGATGAATGAAAAAGCGGACTGGCAAACGATCGTCCGTCAGTTGGTCGATCTTGCGAAACTATCATAAATTACTTTGGCTGCCATTTGTATTAGAATCAGTCGGCAGCAGTGTCAAATTATCTTACTACATAAACAATATTAGTTGAACAATAATCGAAAATTTCCTTTCATATCTTTAAAAATTACTACCGATTTATTGTATGAGAATAATGTGATAATTTTTTTCGACGATGAAAGATCGGAATGAGGCCACGACGAGCGCGTTGGGAAAACCTGCTGAAACTTCGGCGCATCGAGCGTGATCAATGCCGGCAGCGATATTTGCAAGCAGTGCGTGCCGAGGAGATTCTCCAACAAGAGTTGCTCCAGCTCCAACGGACCACAGCCGAGTTAGCCCTCACGGCGCGCCAAAGTGCACAGCCCGGATCCCTGGATGTGGATCGGCTATTGGATGCCGAGCGATATCATGTGGTACTGCAGCAACGGCGTACCCAGATCACGCAGCAACTGGCGCAAATCCAAGCGGCGGTGAGCCTCCGACGTCAAGAGATGATTGCTGCCGAGCAGAGTGTGAAAATGCTGGAAAAACTCCAGGAAAGACGAACGCAGGAAGAGCGCCAGGCCGAGCTGCGGTCCGAACAGAAACAGCTCGATAACTTATTACCGCGACACGATAAGGGCGAACCATGGGCCGAATACTGAATTGGGCTGGACGCCTATTTGTTTATGCGGCAGCTGCTTCCTTCATGGCCCTCGTGGGACTGGTCGCCGTACTTTATCAAAAGGGTTTCCTAACCGGTGACCGAGCTTGGCATATAGTGGCGGCAGCCTATGGGGTAACCTCGAGTGAGCCGGCGCCCACGGCGCCTGCTTCTGCAGCCGAGATTCCTTACCAGCAGGTGCTCGAGCAGCGGGCGCTAACCGCCATGGATTTGGACCTGCGCGAACAGGCACTGGAAAAAGCCATGGCAGAGCTGCTCAGTCAACAGGCTCGGTTGGCTGAAGATCGCAATCGCTACAACCGGCTCTTGGAGGAATTCGAAGTGCGGTTAGCCGAACTGCAAGCAGGGGCCACCGACCGGGCTATCCAAGACGTTCGGCAGGCTCTGAGCACGATGAAACCCGATTTGGCCAAACAACAAATCCTGAAAATGTGGGAAGACAATCAACAGGATGCTGTTCTGGCCATACTCCACACTATGTCACCCGAAATACGCAAACGAATCCTCAACGAATTTACCGAACAGGAAGTCGACCAACTTTATGACGTGCTTAAGCAAACCCTTCGCGGAAGCACCGAAGCCGAACTGATTCAAGCCGTCAAACAACAGGTAGATCAATTCAAGAAGAGTCAACCATGAAAGAGCTTCCTATCGCGAACGCCGATTTGACGCGCGTGGCCTCCAGTGCGACGCGGGCTACAGCCCAAAGTTTGGCGGCGGCAAAAAAATTAGAATTGACCAACGAATCGTTCCCATTTTCCGAACTGTTTTGTCAGTTGTGTCAATCTGCCCCGCCTGAGTCGACTCGAAACGAAGCCGGTACGGAAACCGATGCCGACGCGCTGCCGCTGGACGAGCCCACGGAGCCTGACGAGCCGACCGCCGAGCAAGCCGCGCAATCGACGCCACTCACCCCGGGTATGGATACTGCACTACCTCAGCCCGTTTGGAACAGGGCGCCAGAAACGGTTTCTCATCCGGACGTGCAGGATCCACCCGCTTCTCCCGCCGTGAGCCTGGGCGCCCACAATGACGATAGGGCGGATTACGGTCCGCTTGCGCTCCAAACGCAGCCTTCCTCCCGAACCTTAGTGAAAACAATCGAGTCGACTCCGACGTCAGCGGCCGAGGAGGCTGTCGTGGAATCTGAGGTTGAATCGCTTTCGGGCGATCCATCTGCACCGGATCCCGTGCCCGAAACGCGGATCGAGACGCCCGCAATGGTTCAAGCCTCTGAGGACGAATATGTAGCGGCAGCTACATCGGATCAACTCACAAAGTTCGACCCTGCATCCGAGTCGGAACAGATGGAAGAGCCGATCAAACGTGATCCTACGCCACGGCCGGCTACTCCGGCCAAGGAGCACATCTCCGACCAGCAACATCCGTTTGCATCCTTACCCGCGGCGCGCGGTATGTCGGCTACAAGCCAATCCGACCAAAGTTACCCTGATGCCCGGCCCGTGCGGCGTCGCAATAGCGAGCGAACCTTAACGAACGATGCGCGTCCGCAGGTTACCGCTTCGATACCAAACGATCCAGTTGCTTCACCTGCCAGTCAACCGACCATGACAGGATCAGCCGCGCCGGCTTCGGGAACCGGCATTGGTACCGGCACCACTGCCGAGGCCAGTCGACCTGGGGGTACCACGGGCTATCAACCGGCGCCGATCGGCCCATCTCCGGGGACGCGAATCCCGGAACAATTCCTTGTACGCGTTTCTGGGCAGGCAGGCGCGGAAACGCGCCAATCGCCGATCGACCGGGTCCACGTTGTGCACCGCGTGTCGCGAGCCTTAGAGTTGGCTCGTCAGCGCGATGGTCAGGTTCTGTTGCGTCTCAGTCCTCCCGAGTTGGGCTCCGTGCGATTGGAATTGCGCGTGCGGCAAGGGGCAGTCATCGCACGAATAGAAACAGAAACGCATGAGGCAAAGCAGGTGCTTTTGGACAGTCTGCCTGCGTTACGCGACCGATTGTTCGAACAGGGGATTCGTGTCGAACGGTTCGACGTCGACATAGGGCAGCGGCAGGATCAGTCATCGGCTCAAGGCCAGGGCCAGGAACATCAGTCCATGCCGTGGCCGAGCGACCGCGTCGTGGGGCGGCCGCTCTCGAGGGCTGCTGAACCCGAACCGATTCACGCACCGCCGTCCTATGCTTCGCCTGGCTCAATCAACGTCGTGATTTAACCGCAATTTCCATGGAACGCGTTTAGGAGAAGTTGACAGATCAATTGGACACAGAAGGCCCAACCATGGAACCGATCCTTGCAACACAATCCACCATCTCCAATCAGGGTCCGTCGCGCCCCCAGCGACTCCAGGACCTGGACATGGATCGTTTTCTTCAGCTCATGATCACTGAGTTGCGCAACCAAGATCCGCTCAATCCGATGGATAACACGCAGTTGATCGAACAATTAGGTCAAATCCGCCAAATTACGGCCACCAATCAACTGGTTGATAGCTTGCAGGCGGTGGTCACTGGACAGAATCTGGCGGCAGCCGGGGCTTTGATCGGTAAGACCGTCGAAGCTCTTTCCGATGACAACCGCCTGGTGCGTGGCAAGGTGGAACAAGTCGAGGTGGCCATCGAGGAAGGAAAACCAAACTCGCGAACCATACGGTTGAAGGTCAATGACACGCTGGTTCGTTGGGATAACTTGCGATCCGTAGGACCATAGTTCTGCGGGTGCGAACGTGTGCACACAGGGAAGAGTCCTAGAAAGGAGTTACCATGGGACTGGCATCGGCACTGACAACAGCTTTGACCGGAATGACGGCGGCGGAGACCCAGATCGACGTCGTCGGCAACAATTTGGCAAACTCACAAACGGTCGGTTTCAAAGCTTCGACGGCTGTCTATGCCACACAGTTCTTGCAGACGCTCGGGCTTGGTTCGGCTCCAACGGCTTCAAGTGGTGGTACCAATCCGCGCCAAACCGGACTCGGTGTGCAGGTAGTTGAAGTAACTCCCGACTTTACCCAGGGTACGATCCAGGTAAGTGCCAATCCTTCGGATTTAGCAATACAAGGTGATGGTTTTTTCATTGTCGAAGGTACTTCAGGCGAGCGACTCTATACGCGCAATGGCATCTTCAAGACGAACTCCGAGAACCAATTGGTGACTGTAACCGGCAATCGTCTTCTGGGTTACGGCGTGGACGATTTGTTTACTCTGCAAACCACGGAACTCAAACCCCTGACGATTCCATTGGGGGCAACGGCTGTGGCACAAGCCACCCAAAACGTTTTCTTGCAGGGGACCTTGACCCCAGTGGGGGACATAGCCGATCAAGCAGCCGTGCTGGAGAGCGCGGTTTTAGGAGATGCTTCGATACCGCGGCCGGATGCTACGGGCACGACGATTTCGGTGCCACCGACGCCCAGTATTACCTCTTTAAGTGCAACGGTTGTTGAGGGGGCCGGCGGTACTCACCCACCTGGCGCCAGCTATCGCTATCGCTTTGTCTTTGCCGATGATTCAGGCACGGAGAGCATGCCATCACAGGAATTTGTGGTAACGGTACCCACCGGTGATGGCTTGCCCAACGACAGTATCCAGCTTAATAATTTACCCGATTCGTCGCTTTACACGCGGCTTCGCATTTATCGCACGGCCGATGGCGGCAGTGAATTCTTTCGGCTGGCTGAGATACCCACGGCCACAGCCGGCGGCGGAAGCACGAGTTATGTGGACGACAACAATACACCACTTTCCGCCATACCTCTGAATACGACCACGATCAACGGAAATTACAGCTATCTGGTGACATTCGCAAAAGAGGGTGAAGTCGAGTCACGTCCCTCACAATTGATTGGCCCACAAAGCGTGGTCAATGGGAGAATTCGATTGACGAACCTTCCCACGCCGCCGACCCCAGGAGCGGGTGATACATTTCCGGCATATAACAAAGTGCGTATCTATCGGAATCTGGCTACAGACGCCAGCTCGTTCTATCTGGTAGCCGAGTTGGATCCGGGGCAAACCTTCACGGACAATGTTCCGGATTCAGTTATCGTGACGCAGGGTTCTCTGGACTTTGACGGACCAAAGGCCAATCCGAATACATTGCTCACGAACATCCTGGTTCGCGACGAACTGAACTACGAGCAGATCTTTAAGCAAGGCACCCTCTCGTTTACGGCTCGCAAGGGTGGCAGGGGATTGGCTACCAAGACATTTACCATCACGGAAACGACGACCTTGCAAGATCTTTTGGATTTCATGCGTGAAGCTACGGGAATTCAGCGAGCGGCGGACGATCCTCAAAATCCCATTCCCAACTCGGTAAACACTATCGAAGAGGGAGGCCCCCCGCTCGTGCCTGGTATTTCGATTCAGCCGAACGGCAAGATCCGGGTCGTATCCAACAACGGTGTAGACAACGCGGTGGAAATTGGCTTGTCGGCCTTTTCCTTGACCGACAGCGGCAATACTGTGTCAACTCCTACCTTGGGATTCGGGACAGTCCAACAGGCCAAGGGACAAAGCGCGGTAGCGGATTTTGTGGCATATGATTCGTTAGGCACATCGATTAACGTACGCGTCACGGCGGTGTTAGAACGGCGTACCGGCACGTCGACCGTTTACCGTTGGTTTGCGGACTCCCCTCAGAATGACCCCTTGACCGGGGCTGACATTTCCGTGGGAACGGGTCTTATTACCTTCGATGGAGAGGGCAATTTTGTAACGGCAACGAACAACGTAGTATCAATCGACCGGCGCAATGTGCCATCGGCATCGCCATTAGAATTTCGGTTGGACTTTACTCAATTGTCGGGCCTTGCCGAAGCACGTGCCACGTTAGCTGCATCACGTCAAGACGGCTCGCCACCCGGGATTTTGACGAGCTTTACCATTGGCGAAGACGGGATCATCCGTGGTGTGTTCAATAATGGAATTACCCGTACCTTGGGGCAAATTCGCTTGGCACGCTTCAGCAACCCGGCTGGGCTCGAGCAGCGTGGGCAGAACATGTACGCCACTGAAGCAAACTCCGGGCTACCCGTCGAAGGTAATCCAGGGGAAAACGGACTGGGGACCCTGATTGCTGGAGCGGTCGAACTGTCCAACACCGATATTGGTCAGAATCTTATCGACCTCGTTTTGGCCACCACACAGTACCGTGGCAACACCCGTGTTATCACAGTTGCCCAGCAACTGATCGAGGAGCTGCTCAATCTGCGGCGCTAACCGGCACTGGACGGCAGGTTATACCGATTGATCGGACCGTAAGAAGCGTATCGAAGGCGGAGCGTCACCACGGGCAGCCGTGGTTTTGACGCTCCAACCCATGCTGTTCTATGGTTAATGGGGCGTCTGCTCCGTGGGATTCCCAGGCCATGATCAAACTCACACGTTTGGACAACGAACCGTTCGTGCTTAACGCGGACCTTATCCGCTATATCGAGGCAAGACCGGACACGTTCATAACACTGGTAACCGGCGAGCGATTGGTCGTGCGCGAGTCGATGGATGAGGTAATGGAACGGGCGATCCGCTATCAACAACTGAAATATCTTATACCAGCCCCGGATCGACCCACGCGCGGTTCGGAACTTCGGTCGTCCGACTAAGCGACGGGAGTCAGCAGATGGATCTGGCAACGGTTATCGGCATGACGTTAGCTGTGGCACTGATCGCTGGTTCGATCCTGATGGGTGGTGCGCCTTTTTCCACCTTTATCGATATTCCGTCGCTACTGGTGGTGGGCGGTGGATCACTGGGAGCCGTGTTAATCTGTTTTCCACTACGCACTGTGCTCATGGTCCCAGGCGTTACAAAGAAAGTCTTCCTCAATCGTGCGGTAGATTATCGCGCTATTATCGATCAGTTGGTGTCTTTAGCCGAAACAGCACGCCGCGACGGGTTATTGGCCTTGGAAGGAAAACTCGATCAGATTGACAATCCATTTATCAAGCTGGGTATCCAGTTGGCTGTAGACGGAACCCGTCCTGAAGTCATCGAGAACATCTTGCGCAGCGAAATGGAAGCGCTGGCTACACGCCACAAAGACGGGAAGAACCTGTACGACCAAATGGGCAAATACGCGCCTGCTTACGGCATGATCGGTACCTTGCTGGGGCTGATCATGATGCTCAGCAATATGTCCGACCCATCTGGAATCGGCAAAGGAATGGCCGTAGCCCTTATTACAACGCTTTATGGAAGCGTGGTTGCTAACGTTGTCTGTTTACCTTTCGCAGAAAAACTGGCTTTTCTTAACAAGCAAGAGCTTTATGCCCTAGAGATTATTATCCGCGGGATTATGGACATTCAGTCGGGAGAAAATCCACGGGTCATCCAACAGAAGCTCAACACCTTCTTACCTCCTAAGCAGCGGACGAAGCAGGAGGGACGTTAAGCATGGCTTTACCCGAAGAGGAAATCCCCGGCGGTGCCCCGGAATGGGTTGTTACTTATGGCGACATGATGTCTTTGTTACTGACATTTTTCATCATGTTAGTATCCATGAGTGAGATAAAATCCGAGGAGCAATATCAGGCGTTGGTTGAGGCCATACGCCGTCAATTCGGCTACGACACTACGTGGAGAGCTTTGATACCTGGGAACCAAAAGCCGCGCAATGCCGCGATGGCCAAACTAGCGACCATGGGTCGGGCTATGAAATTTGATATTATGTCTGGCGGTAGCAAGGAGCAGTCGGCAGTAGGGGACCACCCACGAGTGCGCACCGTTCGTCCTGGGGATCGCTCCGTTATTGGAACGGTAATTCATTTCCAAGAAACGCAGACCGAGTTGTCCGATGCCCACCGATCCGAACTCAAGCGGGCTACCCTCGATATGTTGGGCAAGCCCCAGGTGATCGAAATCCGGGGACACACGACAGGGCGCCCAGCACAGGATTTCAGTTCCTACCAAGACAACTGGGAATTAGCTTACCAGCGGTGCCGAGCCGTAATGCATTTCTTGACCGATGAGCTCGAAATACCTGAATACCGAATTCGATTGGTGGTCGCTGCCGACACAGAACCGCTTTACGATGGCACGGTTCCGGCTCAGCTTGAACAGAATGCCCGCGTGGAACTGTACATGACCGATCGACTGGCCCGGCGGCCGGCCTCATACCGAAGCGAATCGCCGGCTGATCGCGGCAGCCTTCCGCCTCCGTCAGCGAGTTCAGAGTGAGACCGATTATGGCTGATACCCCTTCCGCAGCCCCTACGCCAAAGTCCTCGACAAATAGCGGATCGCTGTTTGGTAAGCTACTGATTGTCGGCTTTATGTTGGCCGTTATCGGCTCGGAGTGTTTAGTGGCCTACTTGTTGATTCCCAGTGCGGACGAGGTGGCCCGCCGTGCCGAAGCACGCATGACCGAAAAGCTCCAAAAGCAACTCGGAACGAACTCGGCGATGGAGGAAAATAAGACGATCGAGGTGGATTTGGGAAACTACAGTATTACGTACCATCAGCCGGACACGAACCGTTCGCTGCGGATCGACTTCCAATTATTTGGCGTGGTAGCTGACGCAGACCGGGCAGACTTGGAAAAAAGGCTAGAACGCGTCAAGCATCGCTTCCGTGACCAGGTAATCTTCGAAATCCGAAATGCTGACCTTAATGACTTATCCGACCCCAGTTTGGGCTTGATAAAACGCCGGATTTTAGAGAAAAGTAATCATCTGCTGGGCAGAGCGATTTTGCAGGGAGTAGTCTTTAGCGACTTTTCCTTCGTCGAACAATAAGAGGATGGCATGAGCCAGGGAGGGCCTATGAGCGAGGGCGATCCGATTACGCACGAAGAGATCGATGCCTTGCTAAGCCAGGCTTCGTCTCCCCTCACGGCTGGCGATCCATTAAGTGCCGTTTCGCCGGTGCCGCAACGCGCACCAAGTCGTTCCGAAAGCCTGCCCCCACAGCCTACTGGGGAACAGCCTCCGGACCTGGCCAATGACATTCAATTACTATTGGCACAAGCCGAGCAGGCAGTTGCCTCAGCCGAAGCGCCCCCAACCCAGGCCACGCGATTCGTACGTTTCTCGCTACCAGAGCTTTCCGGGACACCCGCCAACACCGAACGGGCCACGATC
This sequence comes from uncultured Pirellulaceae bacterium, assembly GCA_964425225.1. Lineage (GTDB taxonomy): Bacteria > Planctomycetota > Planctomycetia > Pirellulales > Pirellulaceae > BPJU01. The sequence continues at coordinate 40,810 of CAYRMD010000022.1, forward strand.
GAGTTGCTACGTGACGTGGAGCTGGAAGTGAAAATCGAACTGGGTCGCGCCCAGATGTTCTTAGAAGATGTACTCAAGCTTCGTCGTGGCGCCGTAGTGCAGTTGGACAAACTAGCGGGAGATCCTGTGGATATATATGCGAATGGCCGGTTAATCGGGCGCGGCGAGGTGCTCGTGCTAAACGATAACTTCTGCGTACGGGTCACAGAGCTGGTTGCCGGAAATGACCTCGAATAACCAGCGCGCTCGAAAGCCGCGTGCCTACGCGGCCGGGAGGAAAATCAGCGTGCTCAAACGCCACAAGGCAATACCGTGCGTGTTCGGCCTACTGAGCCTCACCTGGGGAATTCAGTGTTTTGGTGCTGACCGAACTGAGGCGCCGGTTGAGGTGCCGCAACGTTCTTGGCAGGTCTCTACGGACACATCCCCCTCGGAAGCAGGCGAAAACGGCGCAACGCGCGAACGGCTTTCCAACTCGTCCGATGAAGAACCTGCACCGCTGACGTTACCGCGCCGCTCTCCTGCGACGCCGTATCCTCGTACGGGGTTTTCCTGGCAGCCGCCTGTACTGACGACAATCGGCAGTTTAAGTGCCGTTTGTGGCCTGTTCCTTGCTCTAGCGTACTTATGGCGCCGCTACACACCAAGTCGCTATCTACCTTTGCCGAAAGAAGTCTTCTGGAGCTTAGGTACGGCCGCAATCCCACCGCGACATACGGTGCACCTGCTGCAATTGGGCAGCAAACTCGTTTTGGTGGCCTGTTGTCAGGGGCAGATCGAAACCATAACGGAGATTACGGATCCAGAGGAAGTGGCGCGGCTGCGCGGACTGTGCGAGCAACAACGGTCCGGTAGCATCAGCGCATCATTCCGGCAACTGCTCAGTCAGGTCGACAGCCCAAGTTCGTTCACTTTGCCAACAGCACCCAAACGATGAAACTACCGAACGCGGCCGGCAAGGAGGCGCTCGTGATGGCACGCGACACGGCCGTGCACCTTAGCACCGCAGAACAAGATCGGTCCCGACTTCGGTTTCCTACACCGCTCCTACTCCGGCTTCGCTACCGATTCCTCTATGTCGCAATCCTCGTTACCTGCCTCGTCGGTTTGCCCCTCATTGCCCGAGGTCAGCAGCCCGAGCCGGACACGCCTTCGGGCTTATTGACCCAACTGGTCGGTGATCCGGCTACCTGGACGAGCCGCCAGGGTCTCGCATCGAGCCTACAGATTGTTCTCTTGCTCACCGTCTTAAGTTTGGCACCGGCCGTCGTCTTAATGACAACCAGTTTCGTACGCATCATCGTGGTCCTGGGCCTGCTACGGCAAGCACTGGGTACCCAGCAACTTCCACCCAGCCAGGTCCTAACATCACTCTCCTTGTTCCTTACCCTGCTTATCATGACTCCCACGTGGACCGAGGTGTATCGGGAAGCCATCCACCCGTATATCCAAGGGGATGGTACGATGACCCTGCAAGAACTTTGGCGCACTGGCATTGCCCCAGTGCGCCGTTTTATGAGCCGGCAGATCGATGCTGCGGGCAATAGCGACGATATTTGGCTTTTTTACGACTATCTTTATCCACAGGGACCGGAGCCTGAGACCTATGAGGATGTACCTCTCCAGGTGCTTTTACCGGCGTTCATGCTGAGCGAGCTGAAGACTGCATTTCTAATAGGATTTCAAATCTATCTCCCATTTCTGATATTAGATATCGTTATTGCCTCCGTTACCATCTCCATGGGAATGCTGATGCTGCCTCCTGTTATTATATCGTTGCCGTTTAAACTTCTTTTGTTCGTAATGGTGGATGGATGGCATCTTGTAATCGGAATATTGCTACAAAGTTTTGTGTAAGTTTGGGGGCTTAATGAGGAGTGTGTTTCGTGGATGCAGCGACGGCTGTCGATCTTTGCCGCGACGCATTGTATGCCGGTCTTGTGGTGTCAGCACCCTTGTTGCTGATTGGTTTGGCGGCTGGTTTGCTAATCGGTTTTTTACAGGCACTAACTCAGATTCAGGACCAAACAGTATCCTTCGTTCCGAAACTTGTAGCGCTAAGTGGAGCGCTGGCCTTTCTATTGCCATGGCTAATGGAGTATCTGACGGATTACTCACGAACCGTTTGGGAAAACATACCACGGATCGTGACAGGAGGTTGAGCGCGTGGCGTGGGCACAAGGCCAAATCGAGCAGTGGGTTATAACTTTCTGGCTGGTGTTAACTCGATTGGGCGTATGGTTCCTTTTGGCTCCAGGAAGCGCGCCACCTGCCGTGCCCGGCCAAGCCCGTTTGTTTCTGGCTGTCATGATCACGCTGGTGCTTCTTCCCGTCCTCGGACGCGCACCGATACCGGAGGCTGTAACGCTAGGAGACCTGGCAAGTATGCTGATTCACGAGGCGGCAATTGGCGGACTGCTCGGTCTTGCGGTTGCATTGTTCGTCTCGGCACTTCATTTAGCTGGGCAGTTGATTGCGCATGTAGCCGGGGTGCAGATTGCAGAGGTGGCCGACCCGCAGTTCGAGGGCTCCTTGCCCGTGCATGGCAAGCTGTACGAGCTGGTGGCGCTGGCGGTATTCTTTGCTATGGGTGCCCATCGACGTTTCTTGGCAGCTCTACTGGATAGCTTTATCGTCTTTCCTCCCGCAAGCCCCTTTTCCGCTTTACCGGCCGTCGAAAGCCTCGAGAAATTGGCATTGGCGAGTCTGGTACTTGCCCTGCGAGTCGCCGCGCCCGTTGTGCTAGCGCTGCTGCTGGCGACGATCGTCCTGGGGCTGGTGAGCCGCACGGTGCCGCAGTTGAATATCTTGGCGGTCGGCTTGAGTCTCAATAGTCTCGTACTGCTAGCAGTCTTATTGGTGAGCCTAGGTAGCGTTGCATGGCTATGGAGCGGCACCTTGGACGAGATGCTTCGGCAGGCCGACCGATTTTGGATGCCACGTGTTTCGGAAATGCCACAAACCCGTAGCGGCTGATGGCTGAGTTTGTCGGGGAAAAAAAACACGAAGCGACGCCCTATCGGCGCCAGCAGGCACGGCAAGAAGGTCACGTGCCGCGTAGTTTTGATTTGGTTTCCGCTGCCGTGCTATTGGCCGCCGTTCTGGGCTTGCGGTGGTGGGGTCCTTCCACAGCCGCGTCGCTGGCTAACTTCACCAAACACTGGCTCGATGAGCCGATACTACGCTTTGACGGCGCTTCGGATCTGGCTTCTTGGTCCCGGACGGCAGCCGCCGTATTCGGGCAGCAATTGCTTCCGCTCCTGTTACTGATCGCGACGGTCTCCGTGGCAATCCATCTCGTGCAAACCGGACCACTATTTCTCCCGCAACGGCTTACTCTGAATTGGCAACATGTTGACCCGGTACACGGCTGGCAACGTATCTTTTCTTTGCAAAACTTCGTTCGGCTGCTTTTCGGAATCGCGAAAACGGCCCTGGTCCTTTCGACCGCCTTCGTCAGCTTATGGATCGATCGGCAGCGCATCCTGACGGCTTCCGGTTTGGACATCCCGCAACTGGCCGAGCAATTTGCAACGGTTTTGTTAGACACGACGCTCCGCATGGCTGTGGTGCTCCTGGCCTTGGCCTTGCTTGATTATCTTTTTCAATACTGGAAACACGAGCAGGATATCCGAATGACGGACCAAGAGCTTCGCGAGGAATTGCGGTTGCTGCAGGGTGACCCGCAAATTCTGGCTCGCCGCCGAGCTGTGCAACGGCAAATGGTGATGAATCGTCTATCACGAGTCATTCCGACGGCGGATGTCGTGGTCACTAACCCCACCGAGATCGCCGTAGCTCTTCGCTATGATATGCAGACGATGCCAGCCCCCGTCGTTATAGCAAAGGGGGCTGGATTACTGGCCCAACGCATCCGTCGCCTGGCTTTGGAACACAATATACCGATCATCGAACGCAAAGCGCTCGCCAGGATCCTGTATGAACAGGTCGAAATCAACCAGCCTATACCAGTTGAGCAGTATACGGCAGTTGCTGAAATCCTGCGCTACGTCTATCAACTGAAGGGAAAAACTCTCCCGGTGGTTGGATAAGATCGGTGCCCGTCACCGAAAACCAATTCGAACGGATCGGCACCACCAACCCATCCGGCAGCTACCGAATGCCGTATCAGGATCACCCGCTGTGCAACCTGGTAGACGACGCTCAACGTACGATCGGCTGCGTGTGTGCACCTCGATGGTGGGAAGCAACTGTAACGCAAGCGGCTGTCAGCCCGGGTTATCCCAATCGCTTCCGAGGATGGCTAGCTATGCAGAGCCGCGACCGTAAAAGAGCAGCCCTTTGATCCGATAAGAAACACCAAGGCACCAAGGCCCAAGGAGACCATGGATTTGCCTCGTTTGTGCTCCTTGCGTCTCTGCGTTAAATCTCCTCGCGCCTTTACGTAACATCATCCGAGCCGCGACCGCGAGGGAGCGACGCTTTACGAATCGGGCCACGTTCGTTAATCGGGTCGGGTTCGGAACCCGCTTCGACAGGTTGTGCGTTCGCCGGGTGCACCACGTTCGCAGCGCCATCGTCGGGGGATGCACATTAACTTATGCCGTGCTTTCTTAAAAACTTACCGTTTAGGGTACGTTGCTGGTCCCATGGCGCACGTAGCTAGAATCGCAACCCGCATAAAGGCTCGTCTTGTGCCAATGCCCGCACGAAAACGAGTTCCGAACGACAGCGTCGAACAACCTCAATCCGGCTTGCGGCGCGACTTAAGTTAGCTCGGCAGCGGTACGCTGATTTTTCCGGCGACAATGGCTGTTTTGGTCACATTACTGGGTAACATGACGCATTTCTCTTAATGCTGCTACTTTGTCTGAAATTGTTATGTTTGCTTGTTTGGTAGAGTTTCCTAATTGTTGCATATTACCAAAAACGAGGATCGCGGTGCCTGTGCCCGTGTCCAGGGTGCCTGTCCCCGTGTCCAGGGTGCCTGTCCCCG
>CAYRMD010000022.1:45866-58463 GCA_964425225.1 uncultured Pirellulaceae bacterium
CCCGTGTCCAGGGTGCCTGTCCCCGTGTCCAGGGTGCCTGTCCCCGGGCCGACGGAGCCTGTCCCCCGGGCTCGGAACCACTCTCTTTGATTTGTGACTATGATTATCGACATACTTGTGTATGGAACGATCCCCAGGCACGGTTACGGTGGTTTTCATCACCTTGCGCCTTGAGCCGTACTGTGTCGGCGTGGCTGGACACGAGCGATTGTAAACCTCTTTACTATGGAGATTCCTGACAGGCGCTGTTACTTATCGACATAGAGAATTGCTAGCAGCCAAAGCCCAACACAATGTTGTAAGACGCTGGCGAAAGAAACACTACGAAAGGGGTGCACGGCAGCTTTCCGAATGGGAATCCGCGCTTGCGGTTAGTGGGTTCGATAACCGTGTTGCGGCACCGCACGATTTGTTATACCAGTTCCTTCCATACGTTCCTCGACGGTCATAGTTGCTTAAAGCCGAGCGTCCAGCAGCACCGCCAGTTGGGTGCCTTGGGGCAGAGACAATTACAGGCGGACGTGGACGAGGTGGGATAACGCAAAAGCGCCGAGGCGCAAAGCGAACGTGATGTCGAGCTGTAGCGAGCACCGTGTTGCGCTCGCACCTTGCGCGCGTCGATGCGCCTTGGCGGAATGCATTTCCCTAGAATGGGCGGTTTGGCTCAGCTGTTTGTACGTTTATTGGGGAAAGGGCGACGTCCGGTTTAGGCGTGCGCTACCGATTCAGAGTCATAACCGAATGCTTCAAAATAGAATCCCCACTCGCGCTGGATTTTGGACGTTAGCTGTGGATCCGAGGTATAGGCGGAAGGTCGATAATCGCGCTGCTGGTGGAGATACTCGCGCACGCGGCGCTCCATCGGATTCCAATTTCCCAAATCGAGGGCTTCATAGATCGACCGCAGTTGCCCTGACGGATCCTGAATTAAGTCTTCGTAGCGCACTTCGTAGATCGCTCGCTCATCAACACTGTTTCGATCTCTCAGGTACGCTCCATACATGCGCCGGCACGCGTCGAAAACAAATTCCGCGAGGTTTCGATGATGAGGGATCTGCAGTCCGTGATCGGTGTCCAGGGTGCGCCACAAACGGAGCGTCGAGCCGAAGAGGGCTCGCGGATCGCGCGTCAGGTGGACGAATTGTGCTCCTGGGAATAGTTCCGCCAGGTGCGCCACACGCCCGGTGTGGGGAGGGGATTTGAGAATTAGTCGTTTTCCGGGGCGGCAGTAAGTAATCGTGCGCAAAAAACGAACCAGAGCATCATCCCACAGCCGTCGTTTCGCTTCTGGAACCGTGGCAAAATCGAGGGTATCCAGGTCAGGTGCTGGATGATTGGGGAAAGCCATGCGGAGCATGGGTGAGGGCGCCCCCATGCTGCACAACGCAATTTCGTCTTCTTGCGGACGGTCCAGCCCCATTGCCACATCGTCCATGGGGCGCTTCCCCGGAAGCAGTCGGCGCACCAACGGGCCCAACAGGCACCGCGATTCAAGGAAGTGTTCGGCAGCAAAACATTCATACGTCGTCGGGTAAGTAAAACGAGGGTCTAGCGATAACAATTCATGCAGAAACGTTGTACCCGATCGCCAATGCCCGATGATAAACAAGGGAGGGAACTCCAATCGGACATTTTGCAACGCCTGCCCGTGACGGCGGCGCTGTCGCGCCGCTAATTGCGAATTGAGCAGACTACAGCCGGTCACGGTCAATGCCAGGCCCCATCGCAACGGATGCACCCGGAAGCGGTTTCTTGTTAAAAGACGCCACCAGGAGCCGAACCGCATCCCATGCCAAAAGCGAGGCGAGTAGGCCGGATAGGGATTGCGACGATTACCGCGAAGAGATCCATCCTGACCGGTAGTTCGCGTCATTTTCCTCCGGGGTTCTTTCCCGCCCCATCCAGCCCATTGACTCGAGCATCGCAACTCAACCAACCCCACACCGACTGGGGTGGGATTCACTGACGACGTCATTATACCGGGTCGATGGCACGAGCGCAAAGCGAGTTGCTTGCCAGCAGGTCGTTCTCGGCGCCGTGCGTGTGCTGAACGAGAAACTTCCCAGGTGCGGTTTCGATCGCGCCGTTTCGAGATCCCATCAACTTCCTGTTACATCCCGTGCGGCCAGCTGCTGCTAATTCACCGGAAGCAAGTCTGGGGACATGCTTCGCCGGATCGGATTAAACGCTCTCGAAGCCGTCCAGCGCTTGCATCGCCTCGACAAGGCTTTGGCGGATCTCGTCGAGGCGTGATGCGTCCTCAATTTTTTTACCAGCTCGGTCGGTTACGTAAAAAACGTCGACAACCTGATCCAGATAAGTAGCGATCTTCGCCACGTGCACACTCAAGCCCAACTCATACAACTTCCGGGTAATCGAGTAAAGGAGTCCCACGCGGTCGTAAGCGAAAACGATCAGAATCGTATGTGCCGGTGAAGTGCTATTATCGGATCGCACTGTTTCCTCCAATACGCGTAAGCGAGAGGAATTCTCGGCCGATCGCCACAATCGCCGAAACGCTGGCCGTTCATCAGAAGGGTATTCCAGCGAGTGAACCAAACGCTGGCAGATCTCCTGAATCCTGTCGGGCGGTGGCTCACCTTTGAAATCCAGGTCTTGTACGAAGAATCGGTCCAAAACCAATTCATCGACCAGAGTGTGAATCTGTGCTGCAAGAATGGAATGGCCCGTGCTGGTCAGTACACCGGTCAGGCGGTGGAAAATACCGGGCACGATATCGTCGGTGGTGCCAACGGTATATTCGACTACCTGTCGATCCGTTAGATATCGTCCCCAAGCCAACGCCTTTCCGCGCGACAATTGGGACAATTGTTCCAAAATCCACATGATGCGTGTTTCGTCGCCTGGCTGTAAGTAGCTTGCCGGCAAGTTATGTATCTTCTGTTCCCACCAATCTTTGCGACCGGCTGGCGGGATCATATTCAGCAAGCGCCGCCGCACCTGTTCGCTGCGCCGGCGATAGCTTTCGGTCGTAGTTTCTGGGTCAAGGTGGTCCAGCGTGCGGTAGTACAGTTCGGTCAATAGATCGAGCTTCCACGGGGTAAAAGTCCCAGGGCCGACGGCCGACAGATCCGCGCAGGTAAGCAACATGAGCAGTCGCAAGAATTCGACGCTTCCGACTTCGCGTGCGAACTGCAGCACCACCGACTCGTTGCTCAGGTCGTGTCGCAATGCCACGTGGGCCATCAAAAGGTGTTGGCGTACGAGTCGCACGACCGTGTTGGTATCTTCTGGAGTCAAGCCTAAATGCCGACAGGTTTGCTCCGCTAGTTCTGCGCCTTTGAGGCTGTGGTCGATCCCGTAACCTTTGCCAAGATCATGCAACAACAAGGCCAAATGCAAAATGTGCTTATGCGGCACAGCTCGGTATAGTTGGCCTAGCAAACCGGGATCGTGGGCAAACGAAATGGCCATTTTCACCGCTCGAATCGAGTGTTCGTCGATCGTGTATTTGTGATACTCGTTGAACTGTAACAGACTACGAGCGTGGCGCATTGGGGGAACAAAGTGCTCCAAAATCCGCAGTTCATGCAACCGCCGGAGGATAGGAGCCGTCTGACTTGGGCAGGAAAGTAAGGAAAGGAAATGTTTGATTGCCTGGTCAGAGGGGGCCTGCGCTCGATGCGCTTCGACATCGCGCCGAATCTGCTGCCACGTGTGGTGACTAATGCGTTTACCGGTCAATGCGGCCAATTCCATCAGTCGCATCACTTCGGAGAAATTATTGCGCAGCTTCGCCAAACCGCGCCGGGTGGCCCACAGTTCGCGTGGGCCCACGCTGTAATCTCTACTGAGCCTTCGGCTAAATAAAAAATTGAACAAACGCCGTGAACCATTGGAACGTTGGACATATGCCAAGAAATTGCTTGCTGCATACCGTACATCGGCCGTATGCTCGATGTAGGTGCGCATGAACTGCTCGACGGCCAATAGATCGTGACCGTCGGTATAACCACGGGCTACAGCCAAACGGACCTGTTCATTACGGTCGAGAATATCCTGAGCTTTTTCGGCATGAAAATGCAGATCATGCCGTATCTGAAGGAGAAACTCGTAAGCCGCCACCACCCGCTTTCGCTCGTCGGCAAAAAGCACCCCCAACTGCTCCAATCGATGCAAATCGCGTTCGCCGTAGGCCACGAATCCGAGCCATCGAATAAGGTGGATATCGCGCAGACCGCCCCGCGAGCGCTTTACATTCGGGCATAGCAAATAGACCGTATCCCCGTGGCTGCTGTGCTCTTGCCGTCGTGCTTCTGCGATCCGGCTAACCCAGTAATTCCGCCAGCGCCGTATCAGACGGGTAAACCGATCCCAATAGGCATCAAACACCTCCTGATTGCCGGCCAAGAAACGCGACTCGATCAAGGCCGTCAAAAACACCGGTTCCCGTGCCGCCACCAAAGTGATTTCTTTCAGCGGCCGGTTACTGAAGCCCAAGACCAGTTGAAAATCACTTAAATTCCTCTGGAACGCTCTGGCAAATGAAAGCAAGCGGTCATCGCCCGGACCCCGATAAACCACCATTACATCCACGTCCGAATAGGGAGAAACATCGCGGCGTCCCAGTCCGCTATGAGCCACCACAGCCACGCGCTCGGCTGCCTGTTCGCCCGAGTCGCATAGTGAGATCTGGTATGCTTGAATTACCAGCGATTCGAAAAGCTCCGTCAGACGATAACCGATCTGAGGTCCTGGTAGACCAGCCCGGTGTTCATCGTACAAAGCGCGTCTTGTACTACACAACCGCTGGCGCGCCGCTTCAATTTCGGGGCTAATTCGCCTCTGCCATCCCATATATCCCTACTGTACCACAACCTTCCGTGGCGGATAGGGGAAGTAGTTTAAAGTGCCTGCACGCCGCTTTCGCCTGTTCGAATGCGAATCACATTGTCCAAACTGCTGACGAAGATTTTTCCGTCACCGATTTGCCCCGTTTGCGCCGCACGCAGAATGGTATCGACAACGGCATTCAATTGTCCGTCGTCACAAACCACTTCCACTTTGACTTTGGGTACAAAATCGACACGGTATTCGGTTCCCCGGTATGTTTCCGTTTGGCCTTTTTGCCTTCCAAAACCCCGGACTTCACTGACCGTCATACCCTGGATGCCGCGCTGGGTCAATGCATTCTTGACTTCTTCTAACTTGAACACCCGTATAATCGCCTCGACTTTTTTCATTGTTCAGCCCTTTCGGATTTAGGCTATCCCGGCTCGTCAGCAAACTGCCGTGGGCACGCCGCGCACCGACGGCTGCGCCAACTGGGAAAACCGGTTTATAGAAAGATGTAACCCTCCTCGCCGTGCTCCGATAGATCGAGTCCTTGTACTTCGCTTTCTGGACTGACCCGCAATCCCACTACGGCATCGACGATTTTTAGCAACACGAAACTTCCGACCGCCGCTAGGATCCAGGTGACGATCACGGCCACTAGCTGACCAATAAGGAGCGAAATTCCACCGTCGATCAATCCCAAGGGCTTGCCGCCTGAGACCAGTGGGTCGGTGGTCGCTCGAGTCGCAAAGACGCCGGTCAAAATGGCTCCTAATGTTCCTCCAATTCCGTGGACCCCGAAGGCATCCAACGCGTCGTCGTATCCGAAACGGTTCTTTAGCGCCGTGCATGCCAGATAGCAGACCACACCGGCAGCCAATCCCATCAACACGGCAGGCATTGGGGTAACAAAACCGGATGCCGGCGTAATGCAAACCAAGCCAGCTACGATTCCGGAACTGGTGCCTAACACCGTCGGTTTTCCGCGAACCATCCATTCCATGCCGGCCCAGCCGAGCCCGCCAGCGGCAGCGGCAAAATGCGTAGCGGCAAATGCTGCCGATGCTAATCCGGAGGCATTTAGGGCGCTACCTGCATTGAAGCCGAACCAGCCAAACCACAGCATCGCTGCTCCTAACGTTGTATAGGTCAAGTTATGTGGCGGCATCGGCTCAATGCCCAACCCCAGACGACGTCCGATCAACAAAGCACACACCAGTGCCGAGACACCCGAACTGATGTGGACTACCGTCCCACCGGCAAAATCCAAAGCGCCGCCCGCCCAGGCACTCGTGGAACCATAGGCCAATATCCCCATGTCCCATACCCAGTGGGCTAAGGGGCAATAGACCAACGTGCCCCACAACAACAAGAAAAGTGCCATAGCTGAAAACCGCATCCGTTCCGCAAAGGCTCCACAAATTAACGCCGGCGTAATCAAGAAAAACATGCCTTGGAACAACATGTGTGTTAACCGGGGGATACTCCCTTCCATGGGCGTCGACACATCGTTGGCCCCTGCATCCCAAGTGCGCTCCACGTTGCGCATGACTAGATACTCTAAATTACCGAAATATGGGTTATCCTTGCCTCCTCCGAAGGCAAAAGAATATCCCCACAAAGCCCACGCGACGCTGAGCATGCACATCAAAAACACGCACTGCATCATGACGCTGAGCACGTTTTTCTTGCGTACTAAACCGCCGTAGAACATGGCAAGTCCTGGAGCCGTCATGAACAGCACCAGCGCGCTGGCTGCCAACATCCAAGCATTATCGGCCGCGGAAAATTCAGGTGCCGACGTCGCTGACTCGGTTGAAGCCGTTGGAGGCGGCTCCTGAGCGAATGCTGAAAAAGAGCTGCTGGCTAAGCAAATGGTGAGAACCCAACCGATCCACGCCTTGTTACACGACACGCCACCGCGCAGCCTCATTCCCCGCCTTAAGCGCATGGCAGAACTCCTCTCATCAGCCGTTATCCCTACGGCCGCGTCCGCCTTTTTGGCCCACGGGCCAAAACGCGCCGTGATTCTTCGAGGAACGTCTGCTGCCACGGCCCCGTTGGGCGTGTGGGCATAGCAAGCAGAACACCGCATAAGTTAGCAGTCAGCAAGGCATTCGTAAAGTAGGCTTCTCCGCACAACCACGGGCATCAACATGCCGCTACGGGTAATACACCCCCGTCAACCGCGACGCCGCGGAGGCGATTGCCACGTTACTTCGGCGAATCCCGCTCGATGGTTTACGGCACGCGCCAGGACAAACAGTAGATCTCCGAGCCGGTTCAGGTAAGCGATGAGCCTTCCATCGACGCGTGAATCCTGCGCTATCAGTTCGCACAATTGCCGTTCGGCACGCCGGCAGACACACCGCGCCCAGTGCAAAGCGGCAGCCGCCGGCGTACCGCCCGGTAAGATAAACTGACGCAAGGGGGGCAATACGGTTTGCCAACGATCGATCGCCGCTTCCAAGGCCTCGACGTCCTGGCTAGAAAGCCAGTCCGTACCGCTGGCAACCGGATCTTCGCTGGCCAACTCGGCACCCAACGCAAAAAGTTGGTGCTGAACGCGTTCCAAGAGCGTTTGCATCTCGTCCGGTACTGCCAGCGAGCGTACCCAGCCGATTACCGCATTCAACTCATCGACTTCGCCGAACGCCGCGATTCGAGGATGAAACTTCGGCACGCGGACGCCACCCAACAACCCGGTTTGTCCTTGATCACCTTGCCGAGTATAGATTTTCATGCTCGGGGTTCCTGATCGGGCAAGCTGCAACTTTTCCACCCGACTGCCACCGGCTAATATAAAGCAGCGTGCTAGGGCCTAATAGCCAGCCTAACCGGCGCAGGTTGCCGCGCCTGTACCAAACGAATGGCTGGTTCTGCACAGGAGCAAACTTCATGGCAAGAACGACAAGGCAAATCGCTTCGCGACGGCTGCACGTGCTGTTTGCCCCACTCGTGTCCGGGTACATTTTGGCAGTTGGGGCCGTAGCAGGGAACGTGGGTTCTTTACGAGCGGCTGAACCTGCCGACAGGTTAACGCCCCATGAATCGCGATTCTTGTCGGAGCTGCGCCAGGTTACCGATCAATTCCCACGAGCCGGTGAAGGATACTTTTCACCCGACGGCAAAATGCTCGTTTTCCAGGCAATTCCACCCGACTATGTTTTCTATCAAATCTTCACACAGCCACTGGAAGGCGGTACGGTCAAGCGGATAAGTCCGGGGCGCGGGCGCACGACGTGTAGCTACTTTTCCCCGGATGGCACGCGTATTTTGTTTGCTACCAGCCATCTCGACCCGCATTTGGATGTTACTGAGGAGGCCGAGCGCCAGCGGCAAGCTGAAGAAAGAAAATCCGGACAGCGCCGCCGCTACTCGTGGGATTTTGACCCGTACATGGATATTTTCGAAGCAGACCTGGATGGCCATATCCTTCGCCGCTTGACCGATGCTCCTGGATATGACGCCGAAGGAGCCTATTCGGCCGACGGAGAGTGGATTGCGTTCTGCAGCATGCGCGATGGGGATCCCGATATCTACGTGATGCGAGCTGATGGATCGGATGTGCGCCAACTGACCAACGCCCCAGGCTACGACGGCGGACCGTTCATTTCTCCCGACGGAAAATGGATCGTTTTCCGAAGTGACCGAAAAAGAGAAAACTACTTGCAAATTTATGTGATTCGGTTTGACGGAAAATGTGAAAAAGCTCTTACCGACAACGAAGGCGTTAATTGGGGACCTTATTGGCATCCAAGCGCACCGTATTTGATTTGGTCAAGCGCCGATCATTCCAATCCCAACGTACGCCCGAACTATGATCTTTACCTTGCTCGATATCACGCTGCGGAAGATAGTTTTGAGATCGATCCGCCGGTGCGTCTGACCGATCATCCAGCGGCCGACGTATTGCCGGTCTTTTCCCCAGACGGAAAGTACTTGCTGTGGACAAGCACCCGCACAACCGATGGATCGAGCCAACTTTTTTTGGCAAAGCTCCAGCATCTGCCCTAGTGCACGTTGAACCTGGCGATGCCGTCGGGTGATCAACAGCATCCAGGCTCCCCGTACGACGCTCTTTCGGTGCTCGGACCGAGTGGCATGCCGGATTCATCGATTCGCCGCTCAAGCCTCTCCCCGAGCGTTCTTCGATGCGCTAATGCGCATTGAAGCGTAAAGCCAGCGTAACGAGCGATTCCCGAAAAACGCAAAGATAGGTGCCGTTTTCTATTGCGCCTTAGCGCCTTTGCGTTGAACCATTTTTCAACTTGGAAGCCCGCGCAACGGCAAGAGTTGTGCTCAAGGCATGTCATCCCGGCGAACCTGGTCTGAGTGAAGCCCGACGAAAGCTTTGAAGGGCACCGGCCTTGAAAACGGACGCACCTGCGCGAACCACTTATCGGGAGCACCCGAAAGCAGCACAGCCACCATTAAATCTCCAGCAGTCTTCGTGATGCCGGGTGCCACAGCGTTTACACACATGCTGGTGCTTGTCGCGTGGATCGATCCGTTGCAAGCACACCGGGCACGAAGGTTGAGTAGAAAGTAACGGCCGAAGTTCGATTTGTGACTGAGTGTCCTCGGTGCTCGCCGCCAAAAGCGATTCATAACAAGCCAGAACCAGCTCGACGAATCGTTCGAGCTGATGAAACTGCTCCAGGGGATGTTGTTTACGAACGACTAATTCTCCATCAGCGAATCGAAGCTCCCAAGGCGCCGAGGGTAAGAACTGCCGGAGCGCTTCGATCCGCCACCGAACCTCATCGCACACAACTTGACCAGGGGGTGGTTCCTTGGAAACGAGTACACAAAACCGGCCGAGCAGTTCGTCCCGGGAAGTGTCCAACCGCATCATTCCCTGTGGCACGTCTACATTTGCCTGCGTGCGCGGCAAAACCACCAGTCCGGCGCGACACGGTGGTCCGCAAACCGCTACTTCCGTGCTCCAAGCTCGATTCCAGCGTCCGCGGCATACGGCTACCGCCGCGGATGCTTCCCCGACTTGGTAATCGAAGTAAGCGGCTCGGTGTCCGTTCTGAGCTCGTCCCGTGTAGCCGCAGTAGCGCTGAGCGAGCCGCTGCAGCACTTCGGCCCACGGTTTACCGGGCTCCGGCACGATCCACTGTCGCACCCACCAACCTAGGACCAGAAGGATACTGACAATAGCCAGGCTTTCCGCCACAGACATCCTTCGCACTCCGCAAGGACAGCAGCCCATCCGGTCACCCTGCTGTACCGGACAAGCGACTGAAACATTGGTCCCCCCTACGTTAAGCATATCTCCCCAAGCTTGGGAGCGGCAATAGTCAACGAAAGTTGGGTTGTCATGCCAGATCCCGAAAGCAATAGGCTCCATGTTTTTCATTGAACACCGAAGCGCACTATCAATACTCAACAGGGCGGTGCATCGAAAACACAAAAGCGGTCGGGGCCTTGCACTGGCCGATTGCGGACGTTCGCGCAAAGAAAACGTAATATCGTTCTTCGTACTCTTTGCCTTTTTGGGGCGCGGGCAAACGTGTGTGCATCACATTGGTAGGTAGATAGTTTCAACGCAAAGGCGCAACGAAGACAAGAGGCACACGTTCATTGCCTACTTGCGCCTTTGCGTTGCATGGAATTGGCCGCTTCTTTTTGGTCACGGTTCTCGTGAGCGTCGCTCCACGGAACGCCTTTGTCAAGAAGCAAATATGAACTACAGCTCCGCTTACTTCTGCTAAACCGAACAAAAGGAGACCCATGCCAGCCCAGCCAAACTAAGGAACAATCTCAACTAAAAACAAGACGCACACACGGCAAACGTTAACCATTGTGCGTGCGCCTTGATCGTAGGGTAGTTGTTCGCGCCCAGTGGTAGGTTGTGGTGCAAGTGGGAAGTTTGCGTGTGCGCTTGTCGATGGCAGGAAGGTTTGGACGAACTGGAGAACCGCTAAGACGCCGTTAGGCGATTGACGCCGAATGGTATCTTCGTTGTGCCTTTGTGCGTTGGCGTTAAACCATTCCGGCCTCTTTTAGATCGCCTGAACGAGAAAACATACGTATAGAGTACGTGCATAATCGCACCGGCTTGAGCGCAACGAGGGGAGTTCCACGGAAGCTCGCCCCTAGGTGGAGAAAATCACCACCACATGCGACGTGCACTGTGATCAAGAAGCGAAGGCCTAGCGCAAGCTAAGTTCGGCATCCGGGAGCGTTGTTATTCACCGACTTCATGCACGACCAGGAGATTGTGAGCAACAGGTACGAAGTTTGTGCCCATGACAAATACAGCGCGGTCTCCCGGGCGCAAAAGTCCGGCGGATTTACCCCATTGTTCGATGAACGTACGCAACTTGGGTCCGTCATCGACCGGTGCTTGCGGCAAGGGAAAGATACCCCAATAGAGGCACATGCGGCGCAAGGTGTGCGGCGAGTCACTGACGCCGATCGTGGGGACGAAATCCCGCTGTTTGCTTTTCACTCGAGCGGTATTTCCGCTGCGGGTAGCAACCACCACCAGGGCTGCTCGAATCTGCTCGGCGACACGGCCTGCCGCATAGGTCAGTGCTGCCGTGATCGGATGAACTCCGGCCAATTCTATCGGCAATGGGGCTTCGGGCGGAGCGCCGGCTAAAAGCTGTTCTGTTGCTATCATGACTCGATTCATGACGCGCACCGCTTCGACCGGATGATCTCCCACTGCCGTTTCCGCAGAAAGCATGCAGGCATCGGCGCCGTCAAGAATCGCGTTAGCAATGTCGCTGACTTCCGCTCGCGTCGGAAGTTGGGAGTGTTGCATGCTCTCGAGCATCTGCGTGGCGACGATAACGGGCTTGGCATAGCGCTGGCAGGTAGCGATGATTCGCTTTTGAGCAATGGGAGTTTGAGCAATGTCGAGCTCTACTCCCAAATCCCCACGAGCGACCATGACGGCGTCGGCTGCCGCAACGATCTCGTCGAGAACCTCGAGCGCCTCGCGCTTCTCGATTTTGGCAACGATCGCCGCCTGCGAATTCAATTCGTTGAGCAAAGAGCGCAATTCTTGAATGTCGTGAGCGGATCGCACAAAGCTGACCCCGAGAAAATCGACTTGTTGGCTGGCTGCCCATCGGACATTCTGGCGGTCCTGGTCCGTAAGGGCGCTCAAAGCTAGGCGTGTGTGCGGCACATTAATGCCCTGCCGGCTGCGCACGAGTCCTCCGCTCAAAACTCGCGCCTGGGCAGCAGGTTCCGTGCGGGCTACCACTTCTAACACCACGGTACCATCGGCCAAGATAATGCGGTGGCCCGGAGCCAATTGTCGGAGTACTTCCGGCAAAGCACAGGGCAGTTGACGTGCGTGGCTCGCCTGCTCGCCTGTGACGAGCTCGACCTCTTGCCCCGTTTCCAAACGTAAAGGATCCTCAGCCAATTCGCCTAACCGAATTTTTGGGCCGGCCAAGTCCACTAACACGGCCAAAGGATGATTCAGCCGGCTGCTAATGGTCCGAACTTGGTCGACCATGCGCTGATGAAAAGCTCGGTCGCCATGAGCCATGTTGATGCGGAAAACATCAACCCCAGCTTCAACCAAGGCCTGCATGACATCCGGATCGCTGCACGCCGGTCCGATCGTAGCAATAATCTTAGTGCGCACCGCAAACCGATGACCTCGTGATGCCGAGGGAAAGCGTTCGATGCTCGAGCTATCTGGCATATTGTTTGACCCTCAAGCAGTTCGATCCCAAGGACTTACCGTACGAACTGCGTAGTTCCTGGGTATTAAGAATAAAGGAACCTCTGCATAATTCGCCCGTATTGTACGGAACCTTTTAACAA
>CAYRMD010000023.1:0-57586 GCA_964425225.1 uncultured Pirellulaceae bacterium
GTCTCTGCGTCTCTGCGTTAAATCTCCCCAACCGCCAGCGTCAGAGAGCGACACCGCACTTGGCAAAAACGCCAATGAGCGTCTCTGCGTCTCTGCGTCTCTGCGTCAAATCTCCTACCGCCCCTGCGCCTTTGCATTATGCATCCCGGACGCTCGACCGAGCGGTGTTACCGGGCGACGCACATCGAAGACGCATCAGAGCGTGTTTTTGTGGCGAAAAAAGACGGACCTACTTGCGCCACCTACCGCCGGATGATCTTTGCCACCGTCAGGATGTAAAGCCGTCCGCCGCCTGGTTTTTAGCGCGCGCCGCCTTCGGAGCTCACTGATCGGTTATCAGACTTCGGCTGGTAGGGTGGCGCCGGCGGTATTGGTTCCCCGGTCCACTGCAACTCAACCGTTTGAAGCCCGAGTTGGAGCCGAACTTGTTGGAGCGATGGGTCGGTTGAAGCGTCAATCAACAGCAAGTTCGGTTGAAGCAACGGCAACTGCGGGTTTTCATACAAAGCGCGCCCGTCGCGTTTATCTAGGCATAGCAATGCTGCGGTTATGGTCGAGTCGCTGCGCTGGGCGCGTACCAGAGGTAATATCGGCAAATGACGTCGTGATTGGAGCGGAACCGCATAGCCGTCGATCAGAGCAGGTGTCGGCCAAATGGGTTTACCGCTTTGGGCATCCAACGCATACAAGTACCCCCGTAGGATGGGGCTGGTGGCCGTACCTGGTGGCGCAAGCAGCATTCCCCGGGCGTTGGGTGGTACCACTGATCCTGGAAGCATATAGTAGACGTCGCGCGTCGCATGGACGACTAAATAACTAGGAGCCGCCACCGGCTCCAACTGGCTCCGCCACAGCAGGCGACCTTCCCGCAGGGACGCCACCACCAGTTGGCCATTAGGCCGGAATACGGCCACTTTATCGTCATCGATCAATTCGGCCCGCGATCCAATGGGAAATAGCTCTCGCCAGAACTCTTGACCTGTCCACGCATCATAAATCCGCATCGCCAATTGCGTGCCTTCTTCTTGCCAGGCTAACACACGCGTTCCCCATGTGGTCCAGCGAAACTCCATCCGCTCGGCGGGACGTCTTCCAACCAGCTCGCCGGTTGCCGTACGCAACACCAGTGCCTCGGTCTTGTCATAACCAACCACAAACAGGTACTGATCATCGCCGAACAATTGAGCGCCATGTTCCATACCGTCGCGTGTCCAGATGATTTCGCCCGTCAACGGATCGGCACATACCAGTTGGCGAAATCGTTGGTAGCACACTCCCGATGGAGTCACCGGTCCCAAGGAGCTGAGCGGTACGCGTTGCGGGGAGAAGTCCGACAACACCACTCGCGTCCCGTTTTGATTCCACGGGTGCCGCAGGGGTCGCTGATTAATCCGTCGCGGCGACATATTGGGTGTAAGTTCCGCCAAGTCACTGCGCCAGAGCACGGCATCTTGCGGGTCTTGTACAGAGCGAAGCGCGTCGATCACAAGCAGATCCGTCTGCACAGACACTACCAAAAGATGCCCAACGGCCTTTGCCTTAGCCAAGCTGTACATTGAGCTAAACTGGGGCCCCGACTGATGCAAAAGGGCTTGTTGCATGAGGTTTCCCCAGCCGTCGCGAACCGTTACCGAATTGGATCGCATATCCAGTGTGACGGTCGCTCCACGAGGCCACAGTCCATGCGAATCGTCGACCTGTGCTGGAAAATACAATGAGCCGATGACAGTCGTGGCAGGATTCTGTTCCACGCGGCTACGGATCGCTCCATAGGGCCACGGTCTGTGCAACTCTTCGAATCGCGCGTAGGCCGGAAGTCGGCGGAGGTTGTCCAGAGCCGTGCCAACCGTGACGTTTTCTTCTAGTGGAACCGACGGATCGAGCTGTTCCAGGGCTGCCAGGCAGCGTGCTGCCGCGTCGAAACGCTGCAATTTGAGATAAAGTTCAGCCAGCAGAATCAGAACGCGAGGATCGCTCGTTTCCAAAGGCTCATCCAATAACGGCGTCAATTGCAGCTCGGCTGCCAAGAACTCCCCGTTCTCCAGGAGCATCTGAGCGTAGCGTTGTCGGGCAATCCGTGTGACGGGATGCGGATCGAACAGTTCGATAAACTGGCGCAGAGCTGGGCGCGAACCGAGTTGTAACACTCGATCCAGCCGCAAGCGCACGTGTGCTTCCCACTTTTGCCGCAACACGTGATATTCCGGCCCCGCAACGGCAGCCAATAACGCGGCTAAACGGCCCTGAACCCAGCGCCGCGGTCGCACGGACCATTGAGGACTGAGCTGTTCGAGTACTTCGCCAGCGGCCGGTTCGGCGGCGTACTGGTCCGCCAACCGCAGAAGCGCCTCGAACGCCTCGTCCCATCTGCCCATCGCCTCCAGACCGACAACCAGTTTGCGCAAAAGTTCGCCGCGCTGCGAAGCCTGATCAATTAAAGGTTCGATCTTCTCGCGCCACGACAGATATTCAGCAAAATCGACGTCGAGCGCACTTAAGTAGGTCTCGACCAGTTGTCGACGTGTGGCTTCATCCTGTGGGTCATTCTGATAGATGGTCCACATGATATCCAACGCCTGGCGGCGCTCACCACGTTGCAGCAACAGATCACACTTTCGTATGAGCGCTTCCCGATCGTTTGGATCGACGGCCAAACGAGCCTGTACCCACTGTTCCAACGCCTCCAACTGATAATAGGACGCCAACCCTTTCGGACCGAGCGCCAGAACCTGGTCGCGATGGCAAATCACATTACCCAACGGGCCCCGTACCTCGGCCGATTCGACGACGGTGCCACTTTCTAAATCGATCTTGAGCAAGCGCGATGCTGACGTGGGAAGGTAGTACCACTGACCGACATAGAACCCTCGACCGATGACCGTTTCGTCACGCAGCGCCAGCGGGGTTGGCCAGGCCAAGCTGCCATCAGCCAGCGATAGGGCGGTGATGAAGTTCTGGCCGACCAGGACGATTTTCCCTTGGTGGATGCAAGCCACGTACATGGCCCCGTCCCGTTTGCGGGCCGGCCAGGCCAGGCTGCCATCCAGTAGGTTCAAACAGTAGAGTTCATCCGACTCGACCGGCGTAACCACCACCCGCCCGTCAGCAATTGTCACACTGGCATCGACCCACGTATCCTCTGACGTTTCTGCAGCGACAGTCGACTGAACGACCGCCGCACGTGGAAAAGGCTGGAGCACCTGTTTGGTCGGATAGCGAAAACCCCAAAGCAGCGAACGCGTGGCAATATCGATGGCCACCACCGCCCCTGCCGACGTCGGGCACACCAACACACCATCGGCATAGGAGGGAGTGGCACCGGCAAGACGCCGCAGCGGGTCTTGATCGATCGTCAGCGTATCGACATGCGCCAGTTGTTGCTGCCAGAGCAGTCCTCCGTTGGCCGGGTCCAGCACCACCAACCGCAGCTCTCCGGCAATCTCAGCCAGGACGAACAACTGTCCCATCGCAGGTAACGGAGCTCCCAGGAAAAAAGCTTTGGCCAAGGCCGGTTCATCCCCTCCGTCCGGCCCACCTACGATCCAGACCAACGCTCCTTGCCGCGCCAGGTCCAGTGCGACGAGTTTGTTCTCCGTGCGCGGGAATTTGGGGTTCTGTATGACGAGTCCCTGGGGCACAACGAGCGTGGGATTGCCCACCCAGAGCGCGTAACTAAGATCATGCAACGCGAAAACACGTTGCCCATCGCTCGCCAATTGTCCGTAGGGAGCGTCTTTCCACAACCGCTCGAGCAACTCCATGGCTCGGAGCGATCCCGCTGGGTTACCCGAATTCGGCTGCAAACTTCCGGCTGCTTCTTCGTCGGCAGATTCATCCCAAGGAAACTCCCAAATACGTTTACCGGTTGTTAAGTCCACCGCCAACAGCCGGTTCGTGGTGCGCATCAGAACGACATTGTCGACAGCCAGTGGGTGAATCGACGGCATGCGTGCCGAACCGCCCAGTGATTGCCGTTGTTGCTCGACTAACAGTTGCTCATCTTGAGGATCGTTGGTCACCGGTACCCACCAGCGTGGGGACCGCACCAGCATTCCGCCGGTGCTCTGGGCATTGCGCGAAGGCGAGCCGCGATGCATGAGCCACCCGGTTACCCGTTGATCGGCTGGCTGCGTGGGCAGTTTATCGGCCAGCCAAGCGCGCGCTTGGTCCACGGCGTTTAGTGCGGGAATGGGATAAGGCCCCCAGTACAGACTGTGCCCACTGTAGCGGCTTCGCACATCGACCAATAACTGAGCTGCCGGTGCGGTCTCACCTAGCAGAGTGTGACTGAAGGCGGCCAACAACGATAGCTCTGGATCGAGCTGTCGGCGGGCTTCCGGTAAAGCCAGTAAACGATCCAGACACAACAAGGCAGCCGAGGGTTTGCCTGCATCCAAGTAGCGCCGAGCTAAAATCAGCATCGCTTGGTAGCCGGCCTCGGTATGTAAATAACGTCGAATTACCTCGGTGAACTTCGTGACATCATTCTGGCGAACCGCCTCGGCCAACAGAGCTCGCGCCTCCGCGCCGAACCGCAACTCGTACAGCCGCCGCCCCGCCGGAGGAAGTGCGCCAATGAGTTTTTGCGCTTCTTGACGCAAACTAGACGCTGTACCTGTCTGGCTATCCTGTAAGAAGTAGTCCTGATCAATGTCGGCTTCCGCCTCAGTGCGTCGGTCAGGGGCCAGCACAGCACCGAGCTCTTCCACCGCAACGTTCCATTGGCCATTGCGAATGGCTTCGCGCCCCCGAGATAGATGCTGCAACAACGCCCGCGGCGGGGGCAAAAAACGGTTTGCTACGTCCATAGCCGGTACACCAGGAGCCTGCCCAACTGCCGGTGGGACGACGCAGCCAATGACTGCCAGACAAGCCACGACCGCACTGGGAATACTCAACCACAGACGACGTTTCCGGATTGCTGCCAAGCGGCCACAGGATCGTCGTTCGCTCGTCTGACCCGACTCATCTCGTTCCACCAGGTAGCTCCTTGTTGATGTCCCGTCTGCTCGACCCGCATAAAGCTCTGCAACAAGAGCGATACTCCAGCGGCAGACCGAATCCCGTGCTACCGCCCCCTTTACAGCATGATACGTTGCTACTGCCTGCTTGCAAACAGAGATTGCAACGTTCACGCAAGTTACCGGTCGCTTGTCGGGCTACGAGTTTCTGCTACTATGGTGAAAGAGCTGACCCAGCGTGTCGGTTTTATCTCGGCGTTACCTGGTCAGGTAGCTCAGTTGGTAGAGCAACGGACTGAAAATCCGTGTGTCGGCGGTTCGATTCCGCCCCTGACCACTTCGGGCGGTTGGTCTGGGACTTCGAGCACTGTGCAAGCCAGCCTGTTTTTGACTCGCGACGAATCTAGTCTTCGTAAAAGCGTTGCTCTTTGAGCGAAGCAAGTAGAGAAGCCCTCATCCGAGTGAAACTGCGCTACAGCTTTGCGCGCACTACGCTGTTCTGTACAACCGTACCACCTGGTGATTTCGCAAAACCGCCAAGCGTGCCACACCTGCGTCGGTTCCATGTCGGCAGGCCTATCGCCTATACGACATTTGAAGCAGTTCGAGCCGCAGCGTCTGACGACGCAGGTGCTTCACGCAAGGAGTCGCCGCAACGGGTAAGGCCACGAGTGTATTTCTTTGCTGCGGGAACTTGCCTTCGGATTTTCTCCCAAGAAGGGTTCGTGAGCTTCCCCCACGGCTGCCGAGGACAGGTGCTCGAACCAACGCACCGATAGGCGGTCCAAGGGGGACTTACTAGCGAAAGCCTGCTGCGTGATGCGACCTTGGCTTGGACCGCTGCCCGTTAAACGAAGCCATGCCAGTCGACGAAAAATCCGCGCGTAGTGTTCGGCAAATTGCCGAGCAGGTAGGCGGTGCGCGCTACCGCATCGAGCACCACATGGGTGAAAGAGGCCGCTTCCAAAACGAGTTAGTTAAGTGGCGATCCGAGCCGAGGATCCCGCGGCGGAAAGGGTTGCTTGAGGCTGGAACACGGCAAATTTTCGAAGATTTTTCGCTTTTTTGGACCAACAATACTTGCAATTTTTTGGATTCGGGCTTTAATCACGCCAGTTCCGCGTTGCGGAGAGCGTCAAATTTCCAGGTCCCCAGTGTCAGGGAGGTAGTAGGTATGGCGAAGAAAGAAGCAGCAAAGAAGGCGAAGTCTCCTACAAAAACAGAGGTATTCAGCAGCATTGCCGCAGCCACGGGCTTAACTAAAAAGCAAGTAGCAGCGGTATTCGATGCGTTGGCCGGCGAGATTCGCAAAGCATTGAGCAATCGCGGACCCGGTATCTTCACTATCCCAGGTTTGGTGAAGATCGACAAGCGCAAAATTCCAGCTCGACCAGCGCAAAAGGGTGTGCGTAACCCATTTACTGGTGAAATTCGCGATATCCCGGCCAAGCCGGCGTCGGTAAAAGTGCGTGTCCGAGCGTTGAAGAATCTCAAGTCCATGATTTCGTAAGCGACACTTTTAGCGAGCTTACTGCCTTTTACCGCGAGCTTAGGTTTACGGTTATAAAGACGTTGGAAGCTAGGCGATCTAGGTGCCGTGCAATCGGGGAAGCGTTTCGTTTGGAATTGTTCCCCCGTGGGCCGTATGGCAACGATTGGCTGAATGTTTAATGAGGGGCATGCAAGGTTCCCATCGTTCGGTCGCCGGCTCCAGAAAAGTGGCCACGTTGGTACCGAATTCGACGTACGCTCCTAGGAAGAACCATTCGTCGGTAGTGGATGGTTCGGTAAGTGGCCTCGATCGTACAGCGGGCTCGGAAGAGAGCCCGCTGTACGCCGAGGGATCAGGACTTGTTCAACTTGGCTGGGATAAAGTACGGACTACGCAATTGTGGACGATTATCGACACCTGGGCTATAATCGCCGATAACTAAGCGGGTAGCAACGAGGAGGTTGCCGTGCCTTCGGCGGTCGGCAGAGGGCGCTTGACGCAACCGGGATGCCCGAAGAGGTTCATTATGGTTTTGAACCAATTTGATATAGTCTTGGGGTACAAGTTGCCGTGGCCATTGGTACTCGTCCCATAACCCCCCAATCACCAGTCGTCGAAGCCACACGGCCGAGCATATCGCTTCGTGTCAGCTTTTATGACAAAGTAGCTGCATGGTTGGTCGCGCTTCTGGTGATTATGAGCCTGACGGCGACGGTGCTTTTCATAATTTGGTTGACAACGGTTTTGGTTTTTCTTCGCGTCGCGAAGCCGATTCAGATGATTCAATATCCAGGCCGCGGTGATCATGCAGCCGGATTCGAGCGGGATCCCGAGCCACCGGGCTTAGAGGAGATTGATCTTAAGCTGGAGCAACCCTCATTAGAGGCTTCCTTGGAAGCCGTCACCGATTTGGCTTCGACGGTGGCCGCTTCTTTAGACACTTTTGAAACCGACTCCTTGTTAACAGCCCACGGTACGGGTCGCGGGGACAGCCGCCCTCCCGGGCCTGAGGGCGAAGGCGATGACGTGGTGCCCCCGTGGGAACGTTGGGAGATCCGTTACGCCGCCGGCAGTATCGATGAATATGCGCGACAGTTAGACTTTTTTGGAATCGAACTGGGTGCCGTTGGCGGAAGCAACCTGGTCGACTACGCGTTTCACCTGTCGCGTAATCCTCCGTCGCGGCGTCAAGGTCCTAGTAAAGAAGAAACACGGGTTTACTTGACATGGCGTACAGGAAGTCTGCGAGAATTCGACGAGCAGCTACTAGCGCGCGCCGGAATTGCTACATCGGGCCGCATTATCATGCAGTTTCTGCCGGAAGCCGTATACAACGAGCTACACCGGCTGGAATTTGACAACGCGCAAGGCCGTCCCCCGCAGGAATGGCTGAGGACCATTTTCGGTGTGCGTCCGGCGGGCCGTGGCTATGAGTTTTACATACTGAGCCAGACTTTTCGGCCGGCGCCGCGCTAGCCGTGGGTGATCGCCCGTTGGTCCGAGTAAACAACCGCCGTACTGCACGCCGAGCCGCGGATGCATTCGGCCCGGAATCTCGGCTGCATTGGACACGGCCGATTTCCAGCGTGGGTGATGGGCACCAGCCAGGTTTCGAAAAACCTAGAGCAACTAGTTTTATATCGCCGGGTTCCAGGGGAAGGGATAAACCATTATGACCGCTAGTCAACTGTATAATTGGATCGGCAATTTGACGTACGTTCTCCTAGCGGCAGTTGCGCTATGGGGAGCGTATTGTGTCGCCATGATTCTGATGCGCATCCGCCAGAAACGATTCCGATCCGAAGAAGACCAAGAAGCCTTCCTCAAAGCGCTTGAGGAACCACTTTCGCAAGGCAGATTCGACGAGGCATACGCTCTGTGCCAGGCCGATACGCGTGCCCTGTGTCAACTGGCCGCGTTGGCAATTGATAATCGACGAATCGGATTTGACAAGATACGTCAACTGGTGCTGGACCGTTTTCAACGGGACGTTCTGGCCGATCTCGAACAACGGCTCAGTTGGGTCAACACCGTTATTAAAGCCGCTCCGATGCTCGGACTATTCGGAACGGTGTTGGGCATGATGGGAGCATTCGGCAAACTGGCCGCGGCCGAAAGTGTCAAGGCAGACCAATTGGCCAGCGACATTTCGTTGGCATTGATTACCACGGCATGTGGTCTAGCAATCGCGATTCCGGGAGTCATCGCCGTGACGGTGATCAACAATCGAATCCGGCGTATGGAAGATCTGGTGGCGGCGGGTTTGACGAGGTTTTTGGAATCGTTGCGCGCGGTACTGGCCGCCAGTGGATCGGGACGATAACACGGCAGCAGAATCGAGTCCAGCCTTCCGAATAGCCACCATCATGAGCCCAGGCAATGTCCTGAGCCAGAAGGTGATTCGAATGCAACCTGTCACAGGTCGAACTGAATCCAGGCGATCGGGTAGGAGGAGGGCATCATGAGTGGACCAATAGTACCCTCGCAGTCTGGAGTAGATGCCCCATTGCTGCGCCGACGTCGCATGGAAGAAGCGGAAATGGATATTACTCCCATGATCGACGTAACGTTTCTGCTGCTTATTTTCTTTATGGTGGCTTCTAAAATCGATGTCCAGGCTGACGTCCGCTTACCGGTTGCTCATTACGCCAAACCCGTCGCCTTGGGAGACGCAGTAATCCTTACCGTGGCCGACGGAGGCCCGGATGGATCAGCGATTATTTACAAAGGCGATTCCATGGATCCGGAGACCCGACTCCGCTCGACCGATCCTCTAGAACAGGAAGAAGAGATCGCTGCCTATGTGCAAGAGGTGATGGTCAAAGAGCGCAAGCACTTTGTAGTGATCAAAGCAGCCAAGTCGGTCAAACATCGTGATGTAGCGCGTGTGGCTTCTGCCGTAGGGAAGGCAGAATCGGTGCAGGCGCTGCACGTGGCTGTGATGGAGGAATCGTAGAGGTGCGAGAGTTTTCACGGGGAACATGTAGGGCTGAAGGGTTTCGGTAGTGACCGTCCTTTTTCGTTGTCCTTATTGCGGCTCGGAGCAAGCGGCTGCACGGCAGCTCGTGGGCCGGCGCGTGCGGTGCCCAGGATGTGATCGACTTGTGCAGATTCAAGCACCCGAGCCGATTGCGGCGGAAGAAACTGCCAAGGCTACAGCCCCTGCGCGTCAGGCTCCAAGCCGGCGTGCTACCGGCACGAAACCAACGCGGCGCCCCGTTTCCAGCATTCCGGCCGTGAGTGATTCGCTCGTCATCGATTTCCGACAGGGTCGGTCGCGTCGGGTGGAAGCCGAAATGGACATGACGCCGATGGTCGACGTGGTGTTCAATTTGTTGATCTTTTTTATGGTGACGGCTGCATTTTCCCTTCAAAAGTCGTTAGAAATCCCTAAACCTGAACAATCCGATCAACCGAGCACACAGGTGGTTCAAATTGAAGATAATCCCGATTATGTGGTGATTATCGTCGACGAGTTTAATACGTATCAGGTGACCACGCCGGAGTGGGAGCGCGAATGTCCAAGCCAACAGGAGTTATTGGTCCAATTGCGCGATGCTAAACGCGGAGTGGGCGGTCATGTGCCAACCAAGGTACTGGTAAAGGCGCACCCTGAGGCGGTTCATGAGCGCGTTGTCACAGCGTTGGATTCCGCGACGGCCGTAGGATTTGAGGAAATTCAACTCACGACGCTCGAAGAAGGCGCATAGAATGGATCAGAGGCTCACGAGATGCGTCGGTTCGATCCTGCGACTCCGTGGAGACGACAGTATGCTGCCAAGAGCGGGTCATCGATTGAGGAACCGGAAACGTGACACCACACCGCTCGACTGACGGGGGTCGATACTTATGTCTGCTCGCTTGCTGCTGAACAAGTTGGAAGAACTCAATCTGCTGGATGCCACGGTGATCGCCGATCTGCGCCGTCAGTTGGATCAGGCTTCGCGCCCCATTCCTGCCGAAACGCTTGCCAAGTTGCTTGTCGATAACGGTCACTTGACCAAATACCAGGCCGAAAAATTACTGGCCGAAGTGACGGCAGCACGTGAGCAACAGCGGGAGGCACGTGTCGAATCCGCTCAGGCCAAGCGTGCCCAGGCTGAAGAAAGCATTAAGAAAATGGCCGAGCAGGAGGAGCTGGAACAATTGATCGGCGGGGTCGTTGAACCGCCGGCCGCCACACCGCCGCCGCGGCGCCCGGCGGCACCCCCGAGCAGTACGGGTGCAAAGCGAACCGCTACGCGCGGACCGTCCACTGAAGAACCATCCGTTCAATCCCGTGCTGGCAACCAACGCTCTCGCGAAAAATCCACTATCCAAGGCTCGCCCGTTCGCCCGATGACAACGCCACGCGATCCGTGGCAAATTGCCGAGGAACCCGGGAGCCCGGATGCCACGTCACAACCAGGCGATAGCGCAAACGCCCCTACGTCGACTTCGTCCGATTGGGTATCGGAAACATTTGCCGAATCGGTACCACCACCGTCTCCTGCTGAGCAGAATCTGGACATTTTTGACACAGCAGGCGGAGCCGGTACTTCCACGACAGCCGCTGTGTTGCTCGCCCAAAAAAAAACGCGCCGTAGCCCTTGGGAATCCCCATTAATCGTAGTGGGCGGATTCGCCCTCATTGTGTTGACGGTACTGTCGGCCGTCATGTTTTATTCGTTAACGCGAGGCACAGCGGCAGAGTATTTTGAGGCCGCTGAAAAGGATTACCGTGACGGTGCTTATGCGAATGCCATTTCCAAATTCGACAAGTTCCTGCGTTATTTCCCCAACGATCCGAACGCATCTCTGGCGCGGGTACGAAGGCAAATGGCGCAACTGCGTGTGGAAGCCGAAGGCGCACGCGATCCCGATCAAGGGCTGCAAGCTGCCCAACATGTGTTACCGCAAATCGAAAACGAGCCCGCGTTTTCTGAGGCCCGGGCCGAATTGGCGACACTGTTGCCGGACTTGGCTCGGGCTTTTGCCGATCGGGCCAAAGAGGCCAAAACCGTAGACGAAGCAAAAAGGCTATTAGCCAAAGTCGACGAAGCCATGGCTCTGGTGAACAATCCTGCGTACCTGCCAACTACGCTGCGAAAGACGCAAGCCAATGTCATCGAGCGGATTGAGGAAACCGTGGTGCGGGTACGTCGCGATATCGAGCGTCAAGAAGAGCTCGAGCGGGTCTTAGCAAACATCGATCGTGCCGTTGCCGCCGGACAAACGCGGGAAGCCCTCCGGATGCGGGATACCTTGGTAGCCCAATACCCAGGCTTGGCGCGCGACGAACAACTCCTCCAACGCGTCAAGGCGATCGCTGAGCGCGAGCGGGAGGCCCTCCGCAGCTTCTCCCATGCTTTGGAACTGGTACCGGACGTCCACAGTGGCCAGGAGCCTGACCGAGTCATCCTCTATGGACGTGCCGGCCCAGGTCTGTCGGACCGAATCAACGGCCAGGTACTAGCCGTGCTCGTAGACGGAACTGTTTACGGAATCGACGCGCGCCGCGGCGACGTTCTGTGGCTTCGTTATACCGGCGCCGATGGCCGCTACTGGCCTATCCGTTTGACCGATATTAACGAAACGGCCTCCGGAGATTGGCTCCTGGTGGATGCTCAACAATGGGCTCTGTTGCGAGTCACGGCCGACTCCGGGCAGACGCGGTGGAAAGTACGGGTCGGTGAGCCGTTTCACCCGCCCGTAGTATGGCGTGATCGAATCCTACTGAGCACTAAGTCGGGACGAGTCTTCAATGTCAGCGCTCTGGATGGCAGTGGCGACCGCGCGGTGGACTTAAAGCAAGAGCTACCCGTAGGGCCTCAAGCCAGTGACCGGTACGCTGTCTTCTTCCAGCTCGGCCAGCAAGATCACCTCTACGTGCTCTCGGCCGAGACCATGGAATGTCAGACTGTGGTGTATCTCGGTCACCGTGCCGAGCAGGTGGCTGTGGCACCGACACCCGCAGTCGGCATTTTATTCGTAGCTTTGAATAGTGGTGGCAGTTTTTCGTTTGTGCACGTCTGGAAGCTCGACGCGGCCGGCCTTCCCATAGCTCCCGCCCAGGAGCCAATTCGACTGGATGGGCACATAATCAGCCCGCCAACGGTAGTGGGCCGTCGAATTTATTTTGTGACCAGTTTGGGGGCGGTCACCGCCTTGGAAATCAATCCGCAAGACGAGCGACCGGTGACACAAGAGCTTACCCCATTACCGCCGATTCGTAGCGAGCCGCTGATCACATACCAGTTGGTAGAGGGTACCTCTCTGTTTTTGGCCGACAAACGATTGGTCGCCTTTGATGTGCAAGCAAGTCAGGCACAGTTCGTGCGGCGATGGGTCGCCTTCGAGGGACACGATTTCGTCGGTCCCCTGGCCAGCGCCGATCAGGCAATCGTGTCCTTGCGACGAGCACCACACGGAGTGGGCTTTCGGTTAGTTGCGCTCGATGCTGCCTCAGGAAAGGAAACCTTCTGGCAAACGGATGTCGGTTTTCCCGTAGTGGGCCTGGCTTCCACGTCGAGTAATCAGCTATTGGTTTTTGCCAGCAA
Source organism: uncultured Pirellulaceae bacterium (assembly GCA_964425225.1). GTDB lineage: Bacteria > Planctomycetota > Planctomycetia > Pirellulales > Pirellulaceae > BPJU01. Next base: position 12,993 of record CAYRMD010000023.1, read on the forward strand.
CGGTACGGTGTACCGCGTCGCTTCGGACGGCTCTGAGAAGAAAGGGACTGGCCGAGTGGACCTTCGTGTGGCAGACACGGCTTTCCAACACGTTTATCACCTGCCTGATGGCCGATTTCTGTTGTTGAGTCGCAGCGGGCGCGGTTTGATCTACAACCCGAACCTGCCCGATGACCCGATGCAGTTGGTGCAATTCAGCTTGCCGTCGGCCCCGTCGGATGTCGATCCGCTCTTTCTGGCCGAAAATGTCGTGGTACCTCTGCGTTCGGGCGAAATCGTTGCCTGGAACGCAACGGGAACGGGCAAGCCACTGTTGCCGTTTCAGCCTTCGCTCAAACCGGGTATGACGGTCAACTGGCTGGCACCCGTACACGTTTCGGAAAATAAGGCCGAGTTCATCATAGCCGACGATCAACAACGGTTGCTCCGAATCGGGGTTGTCGATTCCGGCGGGCGTCGCTTGGCAAGTTTAGCGCAAGCTACAACCCCTGAGCCGCTTGTCGGCCGCCTGGCGGTGCTTGGCGATACGATTCTGGGTCTGTCAGCACGTAGCGACTCCGACGCTGTCTGGGGGTTTAACCTCGCGACACTGAGGGCAGGAGAACCGATTGCTGTACCTGGACGCGTCACATGGGGTCCAATCGTATATGGAGATATTGCGCTGTTGGCTGTTGCCGGAGCAGGTCCAGACGCCTGTCAACTGATGGCCTTGGACCACCCACTACAATCCCGCTGGACAGCGGCTCTGTCAGAGGGTTGGCCAGTGGGGGCAACACTTTTGAATCCAAATGAACTACTCCTAGCAACCGATCGCGGTGCGCTGCTGCGGCTGCGTGTTGCCGACGGAACTTTGGTGGCATCCGTGGCCTTGTCCGGCCCGGCTGCCGGGTCGCCAATGGTGGTCGGTACGAAAGTCTGGATCCCTGCAACGGACGGTGGACTGTTGCATTGCGCGATCCCCGAGCCAACCGGTAGTGCTCAATGAAGGAGCAACGGTTTTTAATGCATCCAAACAGTACACGTCATCCTGGCGAAAGACGGATATGGGGGGACGCATATTGGCACATAGGTGCGAGGCTGGACAACTCGTTTCCAAACCGTTCAGCGGAACAGCTTATGTCCCATGATCGTCGTGGCCCGTGTTTTACGGCTCTATGCTTGTCTGTAGCCCTTATCCTAGGCATGTGCCGGTTGGCAACCGGTCAGGCTCCCAATGCGGCATCGACTGAAGAACCACTGTATCAACAACAACCCTTCGACGTTCTTGTTCTGAAACGCGATGGCTCGCGACACAAAATTGAGCCCCTGGACCTTCCCATGCGCAAGATAGTTCCGCCAGCAGGTGGTTATTTGCGATTCCGTTTGCTGGACGATCCTAGTGAAGAATTGGCAGTGCGTTGGACGGACGTGGAGCGGGTCGAGTTATTTGAGCAACTGGTGTTGGCCGAGGCCCGCCGCTTGACGGCTGCCAAACAGTTTAACGAAGCCTTCCGTCACCTGGCGCTTCTGTCCGACCGGCATCCATATACGGAAGGATTGAACGCGGTAATCGAAGAATATCTGTTTGCCAGGGCCGCTGACGACGCTTCTGCCAAACGATGGGACGAAGCCTTGGCAGGGCTGGAAGAGCTTTACCGGCGAAATGCTAACTTCCAAAGCCCATCCGGTACAACGGTGCTGACCGCACTAGCCACCACAACTGGCAATTGCCTGGACGAGTTGATTGCGAAAAACGACTTCCGATCCGCACGGCGACTGTTGGCGCGACTGACGGATGCCTACGGCGACGAGCGACTGCCGTCTTTGGTGGAGGCTCGCAGGAAATTGGTGAGCTTAGCCGAGCAACGGGCTGCCCGTGCCCGCGAATTAGCTGCTGCAAACAAGTTGTTCGAAGCGCAACAAGCGGCTCGTGAGGCTCTTTCCATTTGGCCGCGATCGGAAGGCGGGGTTTCGTTGTTACGTGAGCTACTGCAGCGCTATCCGGTGCTCACGGTGGGAGTCGCCGAGAAAGCTACGCGTATCGATCCGAACGCGCTGGCTGATTGGGCCGCCCGGAGGGTCGGCCGGTTGCTCGAACCGCAAGTCGTCCAGTTTCTTGCCCCCGGTCCCGAAGGCGGCCTTTATCGAAGCCCACTTGGCCGCTTGGATCGAAGCGACGATTACAAGTTGTTAACGTTGCAACTTGCCCAACGTTTCACGACGGAAAATGCCGTTTTTACCGCCTATCATTTAAGCCATATTCTTTTGGAATTGGCCCGGCCTGACCAACCGAATCACCTGTCGATGTGGGCAGAATTGGTCGAGTCGATTCGTGCCGATGGCATGTTGCGTGTCGAAGCCACTCTGAACCGACCGTTTGTGCTTCCGGAAGCCTTATTGCGAGAGCCATTGAGCAACTCGCCCACCGGCGCGGCCTGGAAGAACAGGTTGCAACTGTTTGAAAAGCATTCCGGTGACGGCGATCTCGTATTGGTTCGTAAATCAGGTTCGGTTCTGTTTGAGCTACAGCAGGGTCCGGCAGAGATTCACGAGCGGCACTACGCCGACACGCGAGACGCCATTGATGATCTTCAGGGCGGCAAGATTTGGATGCTGGATCGGCTCTTCCCGGCGGATGCGGTGAAGTTGCGAGCCAGCGGGCAACCGGATATCGTGGTCCGCCCGTATGCGATGCCGACGTTGCACATGCTGGTACCCAACTACCGGCACGCTTACCTGGCGAATCCCACGTTCCGTCGCGCTCTTGTTCATGCTATACCGCGGGCCGCGATATTGGCACGCCTTTATGACGATAAGCCGGTTCCCGGTTGTCGCGTTCTGAGCGGACCTTTGCCCGCACCGGCGCAGGCCGGTGATGCAGCGGCCTACGCATATGATGAGTCCTTGCCGGAACAACCCTTCGATCCGGGTATGGCACTGATCCTGGTCGGCATTGCTAAACAGCAGTTGAAAGTAGCGGCCGAGATGTCCAATCAGAGCCCGCCTACTCTGGAACCACTCGTCCTGGCCTATCCGGATGAGACCATCGCCCGATTTATCGTGACCGTAATCGCCCAACAACTGGAACGCTTGGAGATTCCATGCCGATTGCAACCAATCGTCGACGGACAAGATACATCGTGGGATTTACTCTATGTGTCGCTGACAATGGAAGAACCGTTGGTCGATGTCATTCGATTATTTGGCTCCCAGGGTATTGTGCCCTCACCGAATCCCTATGTGCAGTTGGCGCTGCGGCGATTATTCGAAGCCACCAATTGGCGAGACGTCCGGCGGAGGTTGCAAGATTTGCATCAAATTATGTACGCCGATGCCACGGTCATTCCCTTATTTCAAACCGTCGAGTTTTATGCCCACCACTCGAGTATTCAAGGTGTAGGGGAAAACATTGTTACACTCTATCAGAATGTGGCTGACTGGAAGATCCAACCGCAAATCATTGTCGAAGAATGAATAGTCGAATGTTCGCCAACGCCAGCTGGTTCATAGCCACCCTGCTCATCGGGCTCTGCTGCCGAGCGGTGTATGGACAAAGCTCGTGGATTTTTTCTCCGTATGAGATTGAAATTTGGTGGGCTGTCGACCGGCAGCTTACCATGCGCGGAGCTTTCATGTCACAAATCGAAGAGGAGCTAAAGCAGCGGTGCAAGCTAGCAACCGGCTCCACATGGAACCTCCACATCCAGACGCCGCCGACGCACACCGGTGTGTTGCTGCTGCGCGGCTTGTCGGGCATTTCCGCTGCACAATTGACAGCGGCGATCCCAAATGATCGCCTTTCCCAATTGGACAAACTATTATTGTTGGCTGTCCACAATGATGCGGGTACATATCGGATCGAAGCGCGCGAATGGGACACCCGAACTGAGCAGTTTGGGGCTCTCATCGAGCGTGATTGTCCACAGGCGGAAGCCTTGTTCGAGGCGTGTGCCCAAGCAATCCTCGAAGCCTTTCGCCCATTGGCTCGTATTGATGATGTCTCTGGCAGCAAAGCTTCTTTGCGATTCCGCGCAGTCGGACTAGCAACGGAAGATACTGAGGCGCATCGCACGCGCCCGCGGGCCGGATGGGTACTGTCGACCGTCATGCGACAGAACGATCGCTATGGCCATCCAAGACCGGGTGGAATCCGGCAAATCGAATGGACATTGCTTGTGGTGCGCGCCATGGAGGGTTACACGTGTCAAGCCGATGTTTATTCGATAAACCGCGGCTATTTGGGCGGACGTGCTAGTAGCCGCGTAGATCGCTTTGCCCTGGAGGAGCGTCCGATCTGGCAAGCCACAGAATTGGTTCTGCAATCACGGGATGCTAGCCAACGGCCACTAGTCGGATACGAGATCTATGCGAAAGATCCGGATTCTGGGCAGACCCAGTTTCTCGGGCATACCGATTGGCGGGGACAGTTGACAATCGTCCCGCAAGACGGACATGTGCGCGTCTTGTACGTACGTAGTGGCGGAATGCTGTTGGCTCGCCTGCCGTTACTACCGGGACAAAGGCCGACCTTGACGGCTCGCTTAACCGATGATGCAAAGCGACTTCAGGCCGAATCCTTGGTACGTAGTTTACACGCTACGGTAATCGATCTCATCGCGCAACGCGAATTGTTGGCGGCACGGGCACGGCAGCTTATTCAACAACGACAATTTGACCAGGCGCAGCAAATCCTTGATCAACTGCGGCGGCTCCCCACTGTCACCGATATCCGACAACGTATTGACCGAGGACGACAAGAAACAGCTACTGATAACCAAAAAATTCAGGCAATTATCGACAAAATGTTTGTCGACATCCAACAATTCGTGGTTAAGCGTCTGGATCCGAACCTGATCGACCGCCTGGCAAACGAACTCGCTAGCGCCCAGCGATCCCGAAGTTGAATTATTGCCGCGTTGCCGACCGTAATGCACACACTGGCGTCGCGTCCGCAATACAGGCACGTTAGCCATACCCAATGTTTACGCGACCATCCGTGCGCCCGGCCGTGTACGTTAGTCCGCGTCAACTTCTTAGTCATCAGCGATATGCAGTAATTTCCCACCGTCACGACGCAGCTCGTGGTTGTGATTCCCCTGCCAGACACCGTGTCCGTTTCTCGATCGGCTTGCTGGGTAGCCTGACAATCTTCCAGTGGCTAATCGTGATTTTTCCGCAAGAACCATTCGAAGTGCTCCAACAGTCGCATGCGTGACCAATAAAAGGCGAGCTCGACTTCCGATTGCAAGCCGAGCTTTTCCAATAATCGGCTGCGTTGGTGACGAGCCGTATGGGCACTGATTTGGCAACGAGCCGCCACGCGTTTGATACTGTGTCCAAATACCAAATATTGGCACATCTGCCATTGGCGAGGTGATAAGCTTTTTTCGCGATCTGCGTACGACGAGAGCTCACGAATGGCTTGCCCGATCGGTTTCCAGCGGCGAGCAGCATCCAGCAGCAAGTGTCGCAAACACACAGCGGAACAGGGCAGGCGAATCACCTCGACCGGCCTCAACCTCCAAGCCTGTTCCAGTTCCTCTACTGTTGGGCGTCCGATGGCGATCACCACACCGGCGGCTAAGCGCCGGTTCCACAACTCCCTACTGAGCAGTGCAACATCCTCTGCCCAGCTAGCCGTTTCCGCTGCGAAAACCGCTATCAGATCCCGCTCGGATGCCCCGGCCAAGTACGTTCCGATGCTGGAAAAAACTTCGACGCTCCAGTTTGTCGCGCTATCAGTTTCCCGGATCGAAGGCACTGCCTGAGTGCCGATCCATATAATTCGGTCTCCCATAATCTGCTAAATGGCGCGAATCGAAGGTGGAAAACAAAAGACCTCCCTCGGCTCGCTATACCGAAACAGCTAAGCGGCTGCACCGACTCAGAAGCTTACCGCACCATCGCCACGCGGCCAACTGGGTGGTCGGCTCGGCCAGCGCATAGCACCTTAACGAGCATTGCTCGGCAGCCACTGCCCGTTTTTCCCTGGGTGTGTGCTGCTAAATTGTCCGCAAAATCTGGACGAACTGGGGAAGCGCAAGGGCAAAGAGGCGTGAAAATACAGTACGGGGATGAACGTTCGTTGATACCTTCGTTGCGCCTTTGCGACAAGAATACTTCCGTGCTGCACGCGTTGTTCAATGGCAACAGTCGAACGAATTTGCTTTCGCAGCCGGTAGCATCTCCGATCCCGAACGATCAATCCGGGGCCCGTTTGCGTAGTTTCCGTTGCAAGGATCGGCGATGAATTCCCAGCCGCCGCGCCGCTTCCGAGATATTGCCGCCGCAATCCGCTAAAACTCGATGAATGTGTTCCCATTCGGCGCGCGCCAAGCTTGGCACCTCGTGGTCCGTCTTCGGTGGACAACCCACCTCGGCTTCGCCACGAGCGAAGGCGGCCAGCACGTCGTCCGCGTCGGCCGGTTTCGGCAGATAGTTGGTGGCACCTAAGCGAATAGCATCGATAGCCGTAGCAATGCTGCCGAAGCCTGTGAGCACCAGGACCTTGGTTTGGGGGTATAACCGTTTCAAATCCCGAACCAGTTCCAGACCCGAGCGACCGGGCATCCGCAAATCCACTACCGCCAATTCTGTGGGGTGCTCAGCGGCTACGCTCATGGCTTCGTCATAATTGGAAGCCGTCCACACTTGAAAACCGCGCTCACGAAAAGCGCGTGCCAGTCGCTCACGAAAAGCATAACTATCGTCCACCAATAGAATCGTGCGACCCACGCCGCTCGATGTACTTGTAATGCTCATGGCTCCAGCCCAGCCCACTCTAACCAAGTACCGACATCCACTGGCAACTTTGCTACAATCCGTAGATCATCCCGCGGAATTCTCCCTGCCGGCAATGGAATCTGCTGTGCGCTTTACTACTAGTTTATCGTGACGGGTTCGATGCGAGAAAGCGCCTTGGCCAGGACGGTTTTGGCATCGAGCGAGATAACCTGGCTTTCCCAATCCGCTGGGATCCATTCATACTCCGGCCGAGCCCGCCGTATTGTCCGACGCGCTCGCTACTCCTCTTTCCAAGCGTTCGCGCACCAGGTACCGCGGCTGACCGCGCACTTCCTCGATCACCCGTGCCAGGTACTCGCCCACTAGGCCGATAGCAAAAAGAGTCATACCACCGAAGAACGTAACGAGTATAGCCAACGTGGTGAATCCGGGCAAAACGCTCCGTCCCCAAAAGTAACGCACCACGCGGTACAACAAGAAAAGAAATGACGCTCCAGCAACTGCCAGGCCGAACAAACAAACGGCGTGTAAAGGGTACGTCGTAGCCCGCACCAGGGTATCGACAAGCGTGCCGGCTAAACGCACCAACCGATACCCACTGCGGCCATAAGCGCGCGGAGCATGGCGGACATCGACGTTTGCCACCCGGCGAGTCATTTGAAAGATCATGGGGCACATGACGGGGTTGGCGGTACGATGTTGGCACAATATGCGTGCAAATTGTGAGGTCATGATCCGAAAGCTACTGGGAACGACATCCCGCGGAGCACCGTAGAAGCGCACGTAGATCATGCGCATGATCGCACTGCCGAAATTGCGCCATACACTGTGGTGCTTGCGATGGAAACGTGCCATCATGCAGTCGTAATGCGGATGCTTTTCGGCGGCATCAAGCAACACCGGTAATTGGTCTGGCGGATGCTGAAAATCATCGTCCATGGTAATGACCCAACGACCCTGGGCATGCTCGACGCCACACAACGTCGCTCGATACTGTCCGACATTGTATTGCAAATCGATGGCCCGCACGGGACGCCCCTCGTGGACCAATTTTCTGATCACGTCCCAGGTGGCATCTGGAGAGGCATCGTTTACCAGAATCAGCTCGTACTGTACTCGTAACGGATCGAGCACACGCTGGATTGCATCCACGAGCTCTTCCAGCCACGGGCCGCTTCGATAACAGGGAATGACGATCGACACGTCCATCAGGGCGATCACCGGTCAACGGGAGGTTCGTGTTCAAAAGGTACCTCGTCTTCAAGCCGTGTTTGGCGGAGCACGCGAGCCGGCACGCCGACTGCCACCACGCCTGCCGGTAGGTCACGCGTCACCACCGCACCTGCTCCGACCAAGGTGTTGCGGCCCACAAGGCGCTGCGGAAGAACAGTAGCACCCGCGCCCAGGAACACCCCATTTTCGATCGTGCAGCATCCCGCGATGGTGACGCCCGGACCGAGTAACACATTTTCTCCCAGCCGACAGTCGTGTTCTACCGTTACACCTCCATAAGCACAGCAAAGTGCCCCGATGTGGGTATGCGCGCCGACGTAGACACCGGGCATCACGACACAACCGGCACCCAGCGAAGCGGACGGTGACACGTGTGCTTGTGGCGATACTAAGCAGGGAACCGGAACGGCCACCTGCTCTAAAGCGCGTAACAAGTGGCTCCGCACATGACTCTGGCGAGTACCGGAGGCGATGATGGCTGCGCACCGGTGTTCAGCAGCCCATTGGATTCCCTGGCTAAAGCTGCCACGAATCGGAGCTCCACCAGGTCCACTCTCTCCAACAGCTCGAAAGTCGTCAAAGTACCCGACGACTTCATATCGGTCAGCGAATGACCAGCAGAGCAGGTCCCAGATGCTTCGCGCTCGATAGCCTGTGCCAAACACGACTACGGGAATGGCCGCCGATCGACTCATGAGCGGATCTCGATGTCATCCACGTCCTTAGGCAACTCCAAAGAAAGCACGCACCGCATCGATCACCTGTTGCTGCTCGGTTGGTGTCAAGCCGGCATACATCGGCAATCGCAACAGGCAACTGCTGACCCTTTCGGTTATGGGTAACATCCCGGGCTGGTATCCGAGGCGCTGTCCCATAGGCGAGCAGTGCAGGGGCACGTAGTGGAACGCGGCTTGAATGCCCCGGCCGCTCAGAAAGGCCAACAAGGCATTGCGCGTACTTTCAGACTCTGCCAGCACATAAAACATGTGATAATTCGGCTGACAATAATCGGGCCAATACGGCAGGCGAAGATCACCACGCGTTTGGCAGACATCCAATTCCTGTCGGTAACGTTCGAAGATCACGCGCCGTCGTTCGGTAAGCTCATCCACCTGTTCCAGTTGAGCCCACAAAAAGGCCATTAATAGTTCAGCCGCTACGAACGACGAACCGACATCATGCCACGTGTATCGATCGACTTGTCCTTGGAGGAAATGTCGCCGATTGGTACCCTTGTCGCGGAGAATATAGGCGCGCTCGAGCCACTGGTGTCGATTCACACACAGAGCACCACCCTCGCCACACGTGTAGTTTTTTGTTTCGTGGAAGCTATAAACAGCCGCATCGCCAAAAGATCCTAGAGGCCGACCCCGATAAAAGGCGTTGACTGCCTGTGCCGCGTCCTCAATGACCCATAGGTGATGGGTGCGAGCCCAAGCGAGAATCGCATCCATTTCACAACCTACTCCGGCATAATGCACCGGAAAAACCGCTCGCGTTCGTTCCGTTCGCGCCTGATCCAATAGCGTTTCATCCATGTTGAGTGTGTCGCCACGGATCTCGACAAAAACCGGACGCGCTCCGCAGCGCATAACAGCATTGGCGGTCGAAACAAAAGTAAAGGAGGGCATGAGTACTTCGTCGCCCGACTGCAATTGACACAGGATCGCTGCTAATTCCAGGGCAGCCGTTCCTGAGGGTGTCATGAGTACAGGTCCGAGTCCAAAACGTTCTTGCAACCAGCGCGCACAACGCTCGCTAAACGGCCCGTCGCCGGCCAACCAACGTGCTCGTAGCGCTTCGGCTAGATAGTGCTGTTCGCGAGGCCCGATCCACGGACGGTTGAACGGGATGTGGATAGGTGGCTCGGCTCCCATTAACCCGACTCCGCTATCTCGGCTAAGTATTCGCCATACGGATTGCGATACTGATGGGCCAATTGGCGCAACTGAGCAGCATCGATAAAGCCCATGCGGTACGCCGCCTCCTCCGGGCAAGCAATCTTGAGGCCCTGCCGTTCCTGCACCATTTCTACAAAATTGGCCGCTTGCAAGAGCCCCCGTTCGGTACCGGCATCCAGCCAAGCAAAACCGCGTCCGAATCGCTCGACATGCAATAGCTGTCGTTCCAGGTACCAACGATTAATATCCGTAATCTCCAGCTCGCCACGCGACGAGGGTTCCAACTGTCGCGCTACGGATGAGACTTGACCATCGTAAAAGTAAAGCCCGGTGATGGCGTAGCGGGATCGAGGTTCCCGGGGTTTTTCATACAAGCCGATAGGCCGCCATCGCTCATCGAACTCCACCACCCCGTACCGCTCGGGATCGCGCACCGGATAGGCAAATACCGTTGCACCGTGCGCTCGTCCAACAGCCACCAGTAACTTCTCACGCAACCCCTGTCCGTAAAACACATTGTCTCCCAGAACCAGCGCCACCGGATCCCCGGCGATAAACGATTCTCCGATCAGGAACGCCTCGGCAATGCCCCGCGGTTCTTCTTGCTCGGCATACGAAAACTCCATACCCCACTGCGACCCATCTGCAAACAATTGGCGAAAAGCCGGAATATCGCGCTTCGACGAGATGACCAATACCCGGCGAATCCCGGCTAACATCACCGTAGTCAAGGGATAGTAGATAAGGGGCTTGTCGTAAATGGGCAGTAGCTGTTTGTTGACAACGCGCGTTATCGGGTAAAGCCGCGAGCCAGAGCCACCGGCCATTAGAATTGCCTTGTGGAAATAACTGTGGACGTGAGTCATCGAAGCAAGCGCCATTAAGAGACCGGACCGTTCTGCAAGCCCTGACAATAGTGAATCTGTCGAGCAACTTCGACAAAACCGCACTTGGGATATAAATGCTGGCCTACTGGATTCTGCTCGAGAGTCTCAATCCGGGCGTGGGACAAACCCAGATTTCGAAAATAGGCTAAGGCCCGTTCGATCAGTGCCCGGCCGATTCCTTCGCCGCGACGCCCAGCCGACACCGCCAGGTTTGGTATGTAGCCAATTCCGGCGGCGGCGTCCACCCAAGTCGTGATGTAACCGACAAGCTCTCCTTGGCACTCAGCCACAAAACTGCCTTCCGGATAACTCGTGAGCTCCAATTCCACCTGGCGCGCTTTGCGCCACCGCCAATCGTGCCCCCCGATCGGCCCAAATCGCTCCTCGATGTTTCTATCGATCGACACCGGCTCGAAAGCTTCCACCGTTAACGACAAAACCGCCGGTCCATCTTCAGGGCGATAGCGACGTATCAAAACCGTCTCTTTCATACAGAGCTGCTTCCGCTGTATCGAAATCTACACCTTGGTCCTCGAGCTCTTCCGGCATGCGCCCAGGCCCCACCGGCTCGGCATCCATCCCCACCGGGATCACTGCTACCGAGCACGGATCCGGATAAGGACACGGCGGGCAACTAAACGGATAATGCCAGGCACAATGCGCATCATAGTACTTTAACATATTATACATCCCCTCGAAACTTACTGGTACGGTCTGCGGCGGACGCGTCAAGCAACAACCCTGCACTAGGATAAGGAAAAGTATCAGCGCACTTTTTCCAATCGAATTCCTCATGGTCGAGCCCCCGGGTTTTGACCGCACCTGCTCTATTGGCGTGTTTTTTCTTACACAAAAGTGCAGCGATCTGGCCAGCTTCCTGCACAACTGCCCGCTGACCATAATCGGTACAACGCGTATATTCGCTATCGTCGATTACGCTACAAGATGTTGAGCGATTTATCGAACAGGTAAGCTGAGGAAATGAGGCGGGCTGTAACGTGCCCCTCGCATCATCGCCATCCGTTTTGTTCCAGGTATGGGACTGCCAAGAAGGAGTACCACGTAATGAGCGCACGTCATATTGTTGTTGCGGTATTGCTATGCGCCGTCGGCAACACATTTGGGCTGAAGGCACAGGAACCGTCAAATGACGGGAAGTTGCGGATTATTATTTTCGGTGCCCATCCGGACGACGCCGAATTTAAGGCCGGGGGTACAGCCGCCCTATGGGCTCGTCAAGGACACCACGTAAAGCTCGTCTCGGTTACCAACGGAGACATTGGACACTGGAAAATAGCCGGTGGGCCTCTTGCCCAGCGTCGCGCAGCAGAGTCAGCCGCGGCAGCGCGGATCCTGGGCGTAACCTCCGAAGTGCTCGACATCCACGACGGTGAACTGATTCCCTCGTTGGAGAACCGGCGACTGATCACGCGTTTGATTCGCCGATGGAAAGCAGACGTCGTTATCTCCCATCGTCCCTGGGATTATCACCCGGATCATCGCTACGTCGGTGTGTTAGTGCAGGATGCCGCGTTTATGGTTACTGTGCCCTTTTTTTGTCCTGATGTACCGGCTTTGCCGCGCAATCCAGTTTTCTTATTCTCGAGTGATCGCTTTGAAAAGCCGTACCCGTTCGAACCAGACGTAGTGGTCGCCATCGATGAGGTATTGGATCAGAAACTCGATGCCCTTCATCAGTTGGCCAGCCAAGTTTACGAAGGGGGAGCTGGTGGCAGTGAGGAGTACCTGAAAAGTGTACCTCCGGCAGAAGACGAAACGGCGCGACGCGCCTGGCTCAGGCAACGCTGGCACGAACGGCAAAGCCAGGAAGCTAACCGCTACCGCGATGTGCTTATCAAACTCTACGGCGAAGAGCGCGGCCGACAGGTGCGTTATGCCGAGGCATTCGAGATCTGCGAATATGGCCGGCAACCCGATTTAGCCGAATTGAAACGGTTGTTCCCGTTTTTCGATTAGGATCGACCTTTGCCGTTCCATGGCCGTCTTCAGGGGGGAAGGATTCCAACGCAAAGGCGCAAAGGCGCAAAAAGCTTGTACGAAGGAAGCCTTCAAATCGCATTTTGACCGGCTAGACGCTTCATTTTCCGAGTTTTTCCAATGCGCCTTTGCGTTGAATTATTTCCCACTCAAATAGTACAACTCGACCTTGGTCCATCGGCGTTGCATGCCTTGCCATGCCGGATGGCTCGTACAAAGGGCAACGCCGAACATGGCGTCCGAGAAAAGCGTGCTATTGCCTTCAAGAATACGGTTCACTGGAGGGGCTGTCGGGGCACGATCGACAATCGGAGGAATTGTTAGTAGGTACGCTTCGCCGAAGCTTGTTCGTTTTTTCCCGTCCTGCGCATTCCTATGGCACCGGCTCAAAGGGCGATAGAATTCCATGGAAGTAGGGAAGAATTACACCCAGCTGTTTTCCATTGCTGAGTTTCGATTTGGAATGTGAAATCTCGACGGAAGGGCGGCAGCAATGAAGATGTATTTAGCAGGCGAGTGGGTAGAAAGGCGTGAGGTAGTGGAGGTACGACATCCGTACGACGGATCATTGGTCGATACGGTACCTCAAGCCAGTGCTGCTGATGTTTCGCGCGCCGTAGAGGCTGCCGAAGAGGGAGCTCGACAAATGCGGCGCCTTTCGGCCTATGACCGGTATCAGATTCTGCGCCGCGCTGCGGACTTGATGGCTTCGCGACAAAAGATGCTCGGCGAATTGATCAGCCGCGAAGAAGGCAAGGTTTTGCGCGAGGGCCACTACGAAGCACAACGGGCAACGATCACCATGGAAGTCTCTGCCGAGGAAGCCAAGCGGCTTTACGGTGAGGTGCTGCCCATGGACGGTGCCCCAGGGGGGCAACGTAAATTTGGTTTCACCTTGCGAGTACCCTGTGGCATTGTCGTCGCCATTACTCCGTTCAATTTCCCCTTGAATTTGGTCTGTCACAAAGTTGGGCCAGCGTTAGCCGCAGGCAACGCAGTGATCATTAAACCCGCCAGCGATACACCGCTTTCGGCCCTGAAACTGGTGGAAATCCTCCTGGAAGCCGGAGTGCCTCCGTTAGCCGTCCAATGCCTGACCGGGCGAGGGTCGGAGGTGGGCCAGGCGCTGTGCTCGGATCCACGTGTGCGCAAGATCTCCTTCACGGGAAGCGCTGAAGTTGGGGAACAAATCTGTCGTGTGGCCGGCCTGAAACGCGTCACCATGGAATTAGGTTCCAATAGTCCGCTCATCGTTCTGGAGGACGCTGACCTCGTTAAAGTCACCGAAGCGACACTCGTGTGTGGCTATACCAACGCCGGGCAAGTGTGCATCTCAGCTCAGCGATTGATTGCCAGTCGGCACGTGTATGACGATCTGGTCGCGCGCCTGCGCCAGGCCGTTTCCCAGTTGGTAGCCGGCGATCCGTTTTCACCACAGACAGCCGTCGGACCGTTGATCCGTACTACAGATACGGAACGAGTTGAACGGTGGATTCATGAAGCGGTAGACCAAGGAGCACGCCTGGTTTGTGGTGGCCGTCGTCGACAATCGGTCTTAGAACCCACGGTACTGGCCGACGTGCGTCCGGAGATGCGGGTCTATCGCGACGAGCTTTTTGGCCCGGCTGTCTGCCTGGCACGGGCTCAAGATTGGCAAGAAGCAATTCGGCTGGCCAACGACAGCCGTTACGGATTGAGTGCCGCTGTATTTACTCAGGATATCGACCGCGCTTTGGCATTTGCCGAAAACGTGGAAAGTGGAAACATCCATATTAATTGGGGCCCGCAATGGCGCGCTGACTTCATGCCGTATGGAGGTTTGAAGCAAAGCGGCATGGGCAAAGAAGGTCCGCGATATGCCATTGAAGAAATGACGGAGTTAAAAACCGTGGTAGTGCATCGATCCGATCCGGCTTAGCGTTCCCCGGCTCATGGGTGGACCTCGAGCACGTTGTGGTGGACGTGCTCGAGCTGAACGACAACCTGGAGTAGCTCAACGCGGTAGGCTCTATGGTCCGGACCGAGACACCGTCTAGCCATGCACACGACAAACAATAGCAGCAGCCCTCTGATTAACAGGCGGCGTATGATCTCATCCCATCCTTCCCAGCAAAACGTCGGAACTTGCGCTACCGAGGCGTCTGAAGGACACGCCTTTCGTGGTAACGTCGAGTGGTTGCTTCGTTTGCGGTGGGTAGCTACTTTCGGGCAGTGCCTGACTGTTGCGTTGGTTCGATGGGTGTGGCAAGTTTCGTTACTCCATTTTGTTCCCATACTTGCCATCATCGCGTTAACAGCCGGAAGCAATTTAGCGCTGGTGATCCTTTTGCCGAGGCGTGCGACGTGGCAGTCGGGGCAACACGGACTGCTGTTAACGGCGTCCATCATTACTCTTGACCTTGTATCACTCACGGGTCTGCTCTATTTGACCGGCGGGCCGACCAATCCGTTTGTGCTGTTCTACCTTGTCAATCTGGCCTTGGCCGCAGTTTTACTTCCGGGTCGATGGGCGATGGGATTGACGCTACTAGCTGTCGCTGGTTATTCGAGTTTCTTTCTTCTTGGGTATGTGCCGGTGGCAGAGTTGGAAGCTGCTTGGGACGCCATGCGCCCGCTCTGGTCAGACGTCCGCAAGCAAGGTTTGCTGGTAGCTTTTGCAGCCAGCGCCATTGTGAACACGTATTTTATTTCCCGCGTGGCCACAGCGCTGGCACAGCGCGAAGAAGCTTTGCGGCGAGCTGAACAACTCCGGGCGCAGAGCGAACGACTGGAAGCCCTCGCCACGTTAGCTGCTGGCGCCGGACACGAATTAGCATCTCCTTTATCGACCATCGCCGTGATTACCAAGGACCTGGCACGGCACCTGGAAGGATTACCCGTACCGCCGGATGTGCTGGACGACGTGGCCCTGATCCGCTCCGAACTAGAACATTGCCGGTCCATTCTGCACCGCATGTCAGCCCAAGCCGGTCAAGCCGTTGGCGAACGGGTCGACGCGTGTGCCTTACAACGCATCGTTCAAGAAACGCTCGACGGCTTGCGCCGCGGTGAACGCGTTGTGGTGCGCGGTTTAGAAACGACTGCGGAGATCAAGCTCCGCGTCCCGCTTCAGGCCTTGGCCCTAGCCCTTCGCAATATTTTGCAAAACGGCTTGGATGCCTCGCAGTCCTGGCAAAGCGTCGAGTTCCACGTGGCCGTCGATCAGCATTCGGTGTATTTCCGAGTTGTCGACCAGGGATGTGGCATGCACCAGGAAGTATTGCAGCGAGTCGGCGAGCCATTCTTCACCACGAAGGAGCCCGGCCAAGGCATGGGACTGGGCTTATTCCTGAGCCGTAACGTGGTGGAGCGATTAGGTGGCCAACTGGTAATCCGCTCGCGTCCCGGACAGGGTACCACCGTCGAGGTGACTCTTCCGCGCAGCAGCCTCGGTTGAGCCTCCAACCGACATACAAAACCAGTAGGGGTACTTTGCCACGTGCCCCTGTTTTCCCGTGTGTGCGGCTCGATCATAAGTGTCACGCGGTTGATACGCAACTAGCTATCATCTGGGTTAGCCATATCAGTGCCGAGAATGGCCTTACAGAGCGGCGACCGTTCGAGAGCGGCCCTTCTACCGGCCACGAAACGCAAGGCCGCCGAGGCACAAAGCGGCAAAGGACTTGCCTAATCTGTCTTCGCTGCGCCTCTGCGTTCAACTTCCTCGCCATCTTGCGTCAAACCATCCGACCCGCTCGTCAAGCGGCCACAAGTCGGTATTCGGTTATCCGGTACCCGCATTGACTTCTCGCAAAATGGGTAGCGCCGCATCTGGCACTCCTCGCTATATTGAGCAACGGATCTGCACGACAACTCGAAGCGCGTTTTTGTAGGGAGTGCTGCCATGTGGGTTCATGTTCGTGGAATCGCGAGGCTCGAGGTGATGGGTTTGTTGGCGTCTCTAGGATGGTTGACGATTGATGGCCAAGCTCAGGACTCAAAAATGCGCCGCTATCCGGCTGTCGACATGTGCACTTGGTATGAAGTGGACGCTAATTGGCCGCGAAAACCGGCAGCATTCCCATGGGAAGCTGTCTCCGGTGTTTTTGTCGATCGGCAGGACAATGTTTGGATGTTCACACGGAGCGTGCCGCCCGTACAAGTTTATTCACCTGAAGGAGAGCTTGTGCGAGCCTGGGGAGAAGAGACGGTGAGGACGGCGCACCACATGAAGATCGATCATGAAGGGTTTGTCTGGCTTGCCGACATCGGCTTACATACGGTGCGCAAGTACACGCCCGAGGGGCAACTGGTTTTGACGCTGGGAACTCCCGGCGAGGCAGGATGTGACGAGCGCCACTTCGATCAGCCTACCGATATGGCGATACTTCCCAGTGGTGACGTTTTTGTCAGCGACGGGTATGGCAACAATCGCATTGTCCACTTCGATTCTCACGGCCGCTACATTAAAGCGTGGGGCGAATTGGGCCACGGTCCCGGTCAGTTCAGTCTTCCGCACGCGATTGCCGCCGACTCGCGCGGCCGGTTGTACGTCGCCGATCGCAACAATGTGCGAGTCCAAGTCTTCGACACTTCCGGCCGGTTTTTGGCGCAGTGGCAAAACTTAATTACTCCATGGGGATTCTGGATTACGGCCGATGACCAGATTTGGGTTTGTGGAAGTTCGCCGATGCCGTGGTACGATTACGCGGTGCTGGGTTGCCCGCCGAAAGATCAGTTACTGATGCGATTCGATACCGACGGCCGAGTGCAGCAACTATGGGCCGTGCCGAAAGGCACCGACGGCCAAGAACGTCCTGGCGAGCTGAACTGGGTTCACTGCGTAGCGGCGGATTCGAAGGGAAATCTCTACTGCGGCGACATCATCGGCAAGCGATTGCAAAAATTCATTCGCCGGGGTCTTGGCGCGGAATGAGTGAACCATGGGGATCATGCTGCGGGGTTGCCAGTTCGCTTTCGAGCTCATCGAGCATCTGACTGTCCAGAAAATGCTCGATCCGCTCAGCCGAGTCGTGAAGGCGCGCGGCCGGCACATCGAGCCGCTCGGCTAAAAAACTTTCCCACAGGCGATGGGCGCGCACGAGATTACGGCCGGCTTGCATCCCGGATGCGGAAAGTTGATAGCCTTCTGGCGAGTGCTCCAACCAACCGCGCCGAGCCAAATCGCTCAGGGCCCTTCGCACACGACGTTTGGGAATTCCCGTAAGATGCGCTGCGTAGCGCTCGTCGACCAGCACGGCGCGCTGGCCGCGTTCGCAGCGGCGATAAAGCCATGCCAGCAAATCTTCGGCTGCGATACGGATGGCCAACCGCCGCTGGCGAACGTACTGGGCTACCAGTCCATATCGTGGTCCCCCCAGAACGGCTACCACGAGCATGACCCCGGACACGACAGCCATCAGGCCGCTGGTGGAAGCATCGGTAACTTGCGGATACCCGAGTGCCGGAAAAACCCAACGCGGTACAAACAGTGCGGCGGCGTGCCCTAACCAAGCGCTGGCCACTGCGACGGCGCTGGCTAACACCAACATCCACGCCAGCCGGTCTGTTAGGAGATACGCGGTAGCAGCCGGGACGATCAACATGGCAATCACCAGAATGCTTCCCACACTCTCGAAGACCGACACCGCCGTAAAGGCAGTAAGGCTCATGAGCAGATAATGCATCGTCCAGGCCGGAATCCCGACGGCATTGGCAAGTCCAGGATCGAACGACGCGATGCGCATCTCTTTGAAGAACAGGGTTACCGTCAAGAGATTGACCAGCACGAGAGCCGCATGGCGCAGGGCCGCCCGCGGGACCTGCCATGAGCCGAGTTGGATGGTATCGAGCACCGAGTTCTCGAGAGTTCCGTACAAGACACAATCCGGGTCCAGATCGACCTGATCGGCCACAAGCCGTAGCAGCAGCAACCCCAAGGCGAACAAAGTGGTGAAGACGACACCCAGGGCTGCGCTGGGTTCGACTTGGCCTCTGCGGTGCACCCATTCGCTGGCAACTGCGCAACCGGTTCCTACCACCACGGCGCCGGCTAACAGCAGTAACTGTCGAGAAGCTTCGTAACCGGCATCGGTCAACCAGCCCGATTGACGGGCGGCTTGGGCAATCAGGAACGCCAACACGATTCCGGGTAACGCTGCATGGCTAATTGCGTCTCCAACCAGGCTTTGGCGCCGCAGCACCAGAAAGCAACCGGGCAAAGCGCAGGCCCAAGCCGCCAAAGCTCCGGTAGCAGCAATCCAGGTATCGAGCGACTCCCACATGGAAACAATCCTTACATTACACGCTGCGACGTTTCGACCGCCATGGGATGCGGGCTGCTGGGCAACTGTCCCCGCGTGGATAGCTCTTTTTCCAAGAGGGCGACCAGCTCTGGATCCAAGAGATGTTCCAAATCGTCGGCACGACGGTCAATCTGATCTAAGGCGACATCGGCATGGCGCAGCAAATACATTTCCCACAACCGATGATTGCGTACAGTACGTATTGCCTGTTGGGCTCCTTCGCCGGTCAATCGCCAGCCGCTTGCTTCGCGCCGTAACCAACCTTTCTGCTCGCCGAGCTGCAACATGCGACGCACCTTGCTTGGCGACCAATCGCGCCAGGTTATGAACACGTTCATCGGCAGAATGCCGGCGCACAAATCGTCGGCGGTCACTCCACCGCGTTCACCCACGAGCAATTCGTAGCAGGCACGGAGCAGATGTTCTTGGTCCTGGCGCCAACGATGGTTTCTTATGAGCCACCAGCGCCGCACCAGCCCGCGTTCCCAACCGAAAGCCATGCTAAAAGCAAACAATAGACAATTACACAAGGCGATCGTTGCCCCAGTAGCTACTCGTGGCCAACTAGCACTGATGGCCACGCCCACCAGGCCCGCTGCTGCACCGAAGGCTGCTGACAGTCCGAGCATGGTCGCCAACCGTTCGGTCCAGAACCGTGCGGCAGCCGGAGGCACGATCAGCACGGCTACTACCAGCAACAAACCGACACCTTGCAGGCCCACAACAGCGATGGCCACGACGAGCCCTTTGAGGACCAGATCCAACGCGACGATGGGCCATCCTTCGGCTGCGGCAAAGCGCTCGTCGAAAGCCAACAACCGGAGCTCCTTGTACAACACCAGGCACACGGCGACCGCTACCAAGGTCACTGCCGTGATCAGTTGTACGTCGCTTAAGCGCAAAGCAGCCGCTTTACCATAGATAAAATGCGGTAGGCCCGCTTGATTACCACCCGGCATGCGCTGCACGACGGTCAAGAGCGCAATTCCCAAACCGAAGAAAACACTGAGGACGACCGCTAGTACTGCATCGTCTTTTAAGCGTGTGACGCGCCGCAGCGCCGTCGTGGCCCCAATACCGACCAGGCCGGCCACCGCAGCACCCAGGAGCAGCCCCGGTAACCACTTGCCGCTGCCGATCCGTAGTGACTCGCCCACCAAGAATGCAAGCCCCACTCCTGGCAAAGCCGCATGGCTGACGACATCGCCCAACAGCGCCTGTTTGCGAAGGAGCAAGAAAGCCCCCACCACGCCTCCGCCGGCACCCAATACGATCGCTCCCCACCAAACGACAAGTGTGTTGTATTCCCAACTCGGCCACGGGCCCGACAGCCCATACACACGGCTCGGGGCAACCGTAGTCCGGTTGCCGTGCCGGACGCCCCCGTCAGCCCACTGCGCCGAACGTACACCGAAGGCGGCCAGCACCGCTAAGAGAGCCACACCAACCACTAAGACAACTGTTGTGCTACGCACGCGCATGCGGTTCATGGAAGCATTGATCCCATGGGCCAGTGTTGAGGGCTTACGAACCGGCTTCGCTCGCGCCCTGTCAACGTTCCGGTTGTCCGGCCATCGACATGCGGTGGCCGACGCGGTCCAACAAAGCAATTTTGCCGCCGTACGTGCGACGCAGGTTCTCGACGGTAAATACGTCCGCCACGGGACCAGCCGCGATCACTCGCATATTGAGCAACATCACGTGGTCGAAATACTCCGGTACTGTCTGCAGGTCGTGATGAACGGCCAGCACCGTCTTGCCTTCGCTACGCATCTGCCGCAACAACTCTACAATGGCCCGCTCGGTAGCAGCATCCACACCAGCAAATGGTTCGTCCATCAAGTACAAGTCGGCTTCTTGTACCAGGGCTCGTGCGAGAAACACTCGCTGTTGCTGACCACCGGAAAGCTGACGAATTTGTCGATGAGCCAATGCGGCCATTCCCACGCGCTCTAGCGCCCGGAGCGCCATTTTGCGGAATCGGGCCGTGACCGGCCGACACCAACCAATCCGGCGGTAAAGTCCCATGGCGACTACGTCCAGAGCGCTGACGGGGAAATCCCAATCGACCGACTCACGCTGGGGCACATAGCCGACCCGACCGCGCTGGCGCCGAAAAGGCTCGCCAAACACAAGTACCTCACCCGAAACCCGGGGAACAAGGTCCAGGCACGCCGCCAAGAGCGTACTTTTTCCGGCGCCGTTTGGACCCACGATGCCGATTAACTTGCCGGCAGGAGCTTCGAAATCCACGTCCCAAAGAACCGGCCTACGATGGTAGGCCACGGTTAAGTCACGTATCAGCAAAGGTGGCGCTCGATCCTTCTGCTGCACACTGCTCCCGATCATAGTTGCCCCTTGTGGCCCTCAGGCAATTCCGCCAACAGTCCCTTCATGCCGCGCGCGGGGGCGTCTCCACCCAAGGCCCGAGCAATCACCGTCGCGTTGTGATCGATCATACCGATATACGTCCCCTCGTACGTTCCCGGCGGACCCATGGCGTCCGAAAACAAAGCGCCGCCGATCCGAACCTGCCAACCCAGCCGAGCCGCTCCTTCGAGCACCGCACGAACATTGGCCTCCGGTACGCTGGTCTCGACGAAAATCGCGTGAATCCGCCGTTCCACAAGATAATGTACCAAATCGTTGATGTCCTTAACGCCCGGCTCCGTTTCCGTGCTGATCCCTTGCGGTGCTCGCACCGGAATACGGTAGGCACGGGAAAAATAACCAAACGCGTCGTGAGCTGTGACCAATACCCGCTGTGTTTCGGGTATCGAACCAATAACACGCCGCACGTATTGATCCAAAGCATCGAGTTCCGATCGATACTGCGCCGCATTGGCTCGATACTGTTGCGCACCTTGGGGATCGACTTGTTCCAAACACTGCGCAACATACGCAACACAACTGCTCCACAAAGTGACGTCCATCCACACATGCGGATCGTAATGGCCGCCGAACTGTTCAGGGGAGAGCAATCTTTCGCGAGGCAATCCATCGGTTACAGCAAAGACACGTCTCCCACTGGCGCGCAGCCGCTCAAAAACGTCCTGCATACGTCCTTCTAACATCAAGCCGTTATAAAAGACTAGATCAGCCCCCTCTAGCAACTTTACATCCCGCACGGTTGGCTTATAGAGGTGCGGATCCACACCTTCCCCCATGAGGCTTTCCACGACGACGCGCGTCCCCCCAACATGCCGCACCAGATCAGCCACCATTCCCGTCGTAGCCACAACCCTCCAGGTTTTTTGGGTCGTGCCGTTGGACTGTGCGACCGTTCCTCCGGTTGACGGCCCGGTACATCCGGCAATAAGCACCATCAGCCCCGTAGCAATGCTCGGAACCCAAAAACCCTGGATATGATTCATAAGCATTGACCCAATTTGAAGTTATGTCTGCTACTTCAAGCAGCGCCCTACACACATAGTCACCGGACCCGCTAACAACTTTTTGGCTCTTCAAATAATGTTATTTTATTACTCAAAAACATACAAGGCCAGTCCACATCCTAGCGGGTCTACCGTTTGATTCGTTATGCGCCGGGTCGTTGGGTTTGGCCTAACAACGAGGTACACTTCAATAAGGTCCGCATGTGGGGCACGAGCCAAGGTGAGCCGACCATGGGCGTAACGTATTTCAAGCGGTATCGAATGGAAATTGAATTGGGGCAGGTTGCAAGTCAACCGCCTCCACCGATTGGAAGCCAATATCGCCTCGTTGCCTGGTATGACGAGCTTTGGCAGCGTCACGCGGAGGCCAAGTATTTGAGTTTCCGCAATGAATTGGATTCTCACATTTTCTCGTGTCTTGGTGATCGGGATGGCTGTAGGCGATTGATGCAGGAGATTTGTCACCGCTGGAACTTCGTACCTCAGGCGACGTGGTTAGCCGAGTTTCGGGATCCGGAGCGTGGGTGGCAGGCCTGTGGCACGATTCAGGGTGTGGCCGACGGGCAAGGTTATGGCTCGATTCAGAATTTAGGAGTCACTCCGCGGCACCGTGGCCGCGGTATTGGTACACGCTTGCTGTATGAGGCGCTGTGTGGCTTTTGGCGTGCCGGGCTCAAACAAGCGTATTTGGAAGTTACGGTACAGAACACCGGAGCCCTCAGACTGTATGAGCGATTTGGCTTTCGTGCCGTAAGAACTTTGTATCGGGTCGCCGATGTAGTAACCGTTGGTTAAGCTGTAGCTGTCATCAGCACTGGGCTAACGTCGAGCTCGCGCGCGGGTCCGACGGTACAGAGTGTACATGGTTGCGGCGGGAATTGTTGGATCACCTGGTGGATCTGTTCGCAGGTAACGGAGCGGTAGCAATCGACCATTTCGCGCACCGATTTATATTCGCCCCGGGTTAGCCAGCTTGAACCAACCGCAAACAGCCGACTCGCGGCTCGCTCGCTTGCAAGCACGATTTGTGAACCGATCTTGCTTTTGGCGCGTTCCAGTTCCTCGGGAGTTACGCCGTGTTCGAGCACGGATTGCCAGACTTGGCGAATGATGTGGATATTTCGAGCTGCTTCTTCAGGGCGGCAGCATAAATACGTCAACATCAGCCCCGTTCCTTGGTATTCGTGAACCCCTACCTCGGCGCTTTCTGCTTTTCCCGTATCCACCAATTCCCAGAACAAGCGGCTACCGGTATCGTCGCCAACGATTGTTGCCAGGAGTCGCGCCGCGAATCGGTCGGGCGAATCCGCGGCCGGCGCATCGCTGACCAGCAACACATATTGCTGTTTGGCCAGAGGTTGATGGATCAGCTTATAGGACGGACGTGACGGGACCCGGTGAAGCCGCGCAGGATCGCGTTGTGGGACAAACGGTTGCCAATGGCCCGCGAAGCGTTCTGCTAGTTGGACGAGGTGATCGAAGTCCACGTTTCCCGTAGCCACCAATGCCATATTGGTGGGGCTATATTGCGTTTCGAAGTACCGTCGCATTTGGTCGACAGTCATCGACGAAATGCTTTCGCGGGTTCCCAGAACAGGTCGTCCCAGCGACTGATTGGAAAAGTGAGCTGCTAGTGCCTTTTCGAAAACACCAAACGGCGGCTCATCTTCATATTTAGCGATTTCTTCCAAAATTACCTGCTTCTCGACATCGAAGTCATCGCTGCGCAATGCGGGGCGCAACATGTCACTTAATAATTCGACGGCCCGATCCACATATTCGGGTAAAAGCACAGCGTGATAGACGGTCTGTTCTTCGGAGGTATACGCGTTGGAATGGGACCCGATGGCGTCCAACTCCCGGTTCAATTCATCAGCCGAACGCTGCTGGCTACCTTTGAACATCATGTGTTCCAAGAAATGGCTTACGCCGGCCAAGGCAGCCGGTTCATCTCGGGCACCGGTCTTGACGAAATACCCGATTGCCGTGCTGTAAGCCTGGCTGTTGTGCTCGGCGAGCACCTCAAGACCGTTAGGCAGCGTCTGTCTGTGGAATTGCACTGGAGACCTCCAGAGGTTGTGCCCCCACGGAAACGACACTTTCAATTCGGGGCGGGTACCGTTGCAAATAATCATTAATCTGTTCGGCGGTGATCCCATCCAGTATCTGCTTGAGCTCGTCGATGGAATAGGGCCGGCCGCGGTGATAGTAATCCGAAGCCAGCGTGCCGCTGCGTGCACTACTGGATTCTTGGAGCATCACTAACGCACTTTTGATTTTGGCCCGCACGCGCGCCCATTCCTCATCCTTGACACCCTCAACGAGTCGATTCAATTCGTACACCAGCACATCCCACGTTTGTTGCGCACGCTCCGTCGTGGTACCGGCGTAGCAGACGATGGCTCCTTCGTCGAGCGTCGATTGACAGCGGGCCGCTACGCTGTAACAGAGTCCTCGCCTTTCTCGGACTTCGACGAACAAACGCGAACTAGCGCCGTCGCTTAGCACTCCGACCGCCGCCCGCGCTAAGAAGTAATCTGGATGGCGATACGCAACCCCTTGGCATGCGATGGCGATGTGGGTTTGTTGGGTAGAGCGCCCCACATGCTCATAACCGCGGCGTGGCGGAGCGGGCGGCGAGGCTTCCGCCGGTTGAGAGCTCCAGTCCCCAAAAAGTTCTTCAATTCGGCTACAGAACCAATCCCAATGGAATTTTCCGGCGACACTGATGATCAGCCCGCGCGGGCCGTAGCAACGCCGGTAGAACTCCAGCACGTCGTCATATTGCATCTGCTGGACAGCTTCCCGCGTTCCTAATTCGTCACGTCCCCATGGATCGCCAAAGTGATTGCGCTTTAGGTAAGACAGCGCCTGGTCAGCGAAATCATCTTCACGAGCCTGTATGGCTTGCAACGTCGACTGGCGTGCGTCCTCAAACTGCTCGGCCGGCAAGCGAGGGCGTCGCAGGAGATCAGCCAAAATCGGCAAAAGTTCCGGCACGTTGTCTGCTAGTAACGTGGCGTAATAACTGGCATGGGACAGACCTGCCGAACCGCCGTAACTGCCCCCAAGAAGTTCCAAAGCTTCGAGGAATTGACGGCTGTCTCGCTCACCACAACCGCGCTGCAGCATATCGCTTACTACGTGGGCCAACCCCAGTTTATCCGGAGGGTCGTAAATGCAGCCCGCCGCCACGTGCAAACCGACCGCTACCGACTCCAGCCAAGGCATCGGTTCCCCCACCACAACTAGCCCGTTACTGAGCGACTGACAAAAAATTGCTTGCGGCACGTTGGCTCATCCTATTCTGCGAGCATGTTCGCCACGTACGACGCGCCCCTTCCGGCGAAACAACCGGTGGCCTTTCATTTTCGTCGCAAACACTTGATTGTCTAACCGTTGTTAAAGCCTGACAAGGTGAGACCTCGCACACGGCGTAACACGAGAAGGCGATTTAACGCAAAGACGCAGAGGCACAGCGAAAACAGCTCTGGCAGATCCTTTGTCTCGTTGCGCGTCGGCGTCATTGCGTTTCGTGCTGGCCAGATGGGCCGCTGCCTCACGGTCGCGGCTTTGTAAAGCTATCCATCTTCGGAAGCGACAGGGCAAGTCCTGGGGATAGCCAGCCACGCAACCGCCACGCCCTGCCTACAATTGAGACGCACACACCTGGTTGGAGCCAGGATACCCCACCGTTTATGATGGGGGTCGTAATCGAGTATGTGCGGAGGTATTCACCATGCGGATCGGCATGTTTTGCTCTGGCGGCGACGCCCCCGGTATGAACGCCTGCATGCGGGCCATAGTGCGAGCGGCTCTGACGAGAGGCCATACAGTAATCGGTATCCGGCGTGGTTATGAAGGGTTGCTGGAGGAAGATTTTTATCTCGGTCCGGACGGTAGCGTGGAAATGTCTTTGCGGAGCGTTTCCGGTTGGACGCAGTTCGGCGGCACCTTTCTGCTTACGAGCCGAAGCGAACGCTTCCGCACCGAGGAAGGGCTGCAGCATGCTGCCCACGTACTGCGGCAGCATCGCATCGATGCCTTAATCCCCATCGGCGGCGATGGCACGTTTCGCGGTGCTCTTGCTTTGGCTCGCTACTGGAACGGACAGATCGTCGGCTGCCCGGGAACAATCGACAATGACTTGCAAGGCACCGACGCCACGATCGGCTTCTACACGGCCGTCCAGACGGCTGTCGAAGCAGTGGACAAGATTCGTGACACGGCTGCCAGTCACAGCCGCATGTTTCTGATCGAGGTCATGGGGCGCACCAGCGGCTTTTTGGCCGTACATACGGCTATCGCCGCAGGTGCCGAAGTGGTGTGCATTCCCGAAGCACCGCACGATATTGAGACTTTAGTAAAACATTTAACCGAGCTTAAGCAACGTGGCAAAACTTCGGTTATGGCCGTGGTTGCCGAAGGCTATCCGTTCGGACCTGCTGCCGTACTGCAACGACGCCTGGCCGATGCGGGATGCCCCTTTGCAACTCGGGTGGTCGTGCTGGGCCATCTGCAACGAGGAGGGTCGCCGACGCCTGAAGACCGGATCCTCGCCACTCAACTGGGCTGCTGGGCAGTCGAAGCAATTGACGAGGGACAGAACCTGGTTTTGGTTGGGATTGTGGCCGGTCAGAAAGCCTACACGCCGTTTAGTCAGGCCGTCGCCGGGCATAAACCGATTCCACCGCGACTTCGAGAACTGATCAGCGTGATGGCTCAGTAGCACCTCTCCGATTGCCCTCGGCTTAGGAATCGATGAGCGTGTTCCCAGCCGAACGAGCGGGAAAGCCGAAGCCCACCTGGCATCCGGGGAGGTAATATCCTCCGTGAAATGACTCCGGAGCATTGCATCATGGACGGATTGGGACTCATGGAAAAAAATGGGCGCTAGACCGAACCAACGTTTTATCGTTCACACAAATAGTCGGTGCCTGGCGATTTCGCTTCGTTTGGTTCCTGGATCCTGGCGAAAGGCCTGACGACTAGCGGTTGACCAGCATCGTAGTGGTGGGGAATCGTAGCATGACAGAGTTTCGTCACGAACGAGATTCCATGGGTGAGGTGGCAGTACCTCGGCACGCGTATTGGGGAGCACAAACGCAGCGGGCTGTAGAGAACTTTCCCATTTCGGGATGTACGATCCCTCCAGCCCTCATCCATGCTTTGGGGTTAGTCAAGTGGGCGTGCGCTGAGGTCAACCGACAGCTAGGTAGATTCGCACGTTGTCCCAAGCCATTGTCGGACCATCAAGTAGACGCCCTTATCACGGCTTGTCGCGAAGTGGCCGAAGGAAAATGGGACGATCATTTCCCGGTCGACGTGTTCCAGACCGGTTCCGGAACGTCGACGAATATGAATGCCAACGAAGTGATTGCCCGA
The DNA here is from genome assembly GCA_964425225.1 of uncultured Pirellulaceae bacterium. Lineage (GTDB taxonomy): Bacteria > Planctomycetota > Planctomycetia > Pirellulales > Pirellulaceae > BPJU01. The sequence goes on from CAYRMD010000023.1 coordinate 40,799, forward strand.
CGCGCTTCGGAACTACTCGGCGATCCGGACTCACGGCTGGTACACCCGAATGACCATGTCAATCTCGGACAGAGCTCGAACGACATATTTCCGACGGCTATTCACGCAGCGGTTGCCTTACAGTTGGAGCACGAGTTACGACCCGCATTGGCTGCGCTACATGACGTCTTCCGCCATAAAGCCAGCGAGTGGGATTCGATTATCAAGATCGGCCGGACGCACTTAATGGATGCTACCCCGATACGCCTGGGTCAAGAAATCAGCGGCATGGCTCGCCAATTAGAGCTAGGCTTACGCCGCCTGCAAGTGGCACAGCAGGCCGTGTGGGAACTGCCCGTGGGAGGCACCGCTGTGGGAACCGGCGTGAACACCCCACGGCAGTTCGGCCACCTGGTAGCCACTCGGTTGGCCGAGCTGACCGGCATTCCGTTCGTGGAAGCCGTCAATCACTTCGAAGCCAACGCGGCTCGTGATGGCCTTGTCGAATGCCACAGCCTCGTGCGCACCGTGGCCGTTTCGCTCTTTCACATAGCAAACAACATCCGATTGCTGGGCTCCGGTCCGCGCTGCGCATTTAACGAAATTCACTTGCCGGCACGCCAGCCGGGCAGCTCCATTATGCCTGGTAAAGTTAACCCGGTGCTGTGTGAAAGTCTTATGCAGGTAGCGGCTCGGGTTTTAGGAAATGACCACACGATAAGTTTCGCGGGAGCCGTCGGCGGTAATTTTCAATTGCACGTGATGATGCCGCTGATGGGAAGTACGGTCCTGGAAAGCATTCGATTGCTTGCCAATGCCTGCGTCGCCTTCCGCCAATTCTGTGCCGAAGGCATGGAAGCTAATCCGCAAGCCTGTCGTGAGCAAGTCGAAAATAGTCTGGCACTGATCACGCGTCTGGTACCCTTGCTTGGTTATGACGAAGCATCACGATTAGCTCGTGAAGCCTTGCGTACGGGAAAAACCATTCGCCGACTGTGCCGGGAAGAAGGTATCCTGCCGGAATCGACGCTGGATGCAGTGCTTGATCCGTGGACCATGACCGAGCCCGATCAAGATTGACTGTGTGCCGGTAAGCTTACCCATGAACAACTCAGGCGACGAATGATTCCACGCGCGCTTGGACTGTGGGTGTGTCGGCATCGGGATGAGCTCCCTCGGTTAACATTGTAGCCCCCCTGGGAGCTTTACGCGGAGGGGCCACGACAGCTTTTCTCGTTGCGACGCAGTTGCCACACGGCCGCGGACATACGAGCTTTCGCCAGACTCTTGAACCTAGCCGATAAGCGCCTTGGGGGATTGGACCACGCTGTGCGGCAAGCTACTTACTGCCCACCTGCGGCCAGTAGAGGCAAAAATTTTCGCGGCCTCCCACTTTTCGACCCTAGCAAGGCGGGCTATAGTGATCATATACGTATCGGCAGGGTGGTTCGGGTGCGCTGCCGAGGTCGCTGTCCCGCCTTGTTACCGGCTGTTCGCTGAAGCGCTCACGAAAAGGCCGCGTACCATTGGTTTGGTGGTGCTGGTCGATTGGCCAAAGCGCTGAGTCGATCTTGGTGGCAAGCTCACATCACGGATTTTGCCTCGGCTGACGGACAACGGTCGTCAACGTTGCCGGCTGGCCTTGCCTTAACCGACAAGATCTAAGACCATAACCTGCAATAGCTAGAGTGTAGCTACCGGCCATATCAATGGGCAGCCGATAGTTTAAGGAGTGTGCCAGACAAATCGCCTGCCCAGTCCGTCGGGAAGGAAACGTTATGGATCGCAGGGTGGAACTTATGGGCCTATCGCGACTACGCAATATCGGGATTTCGGCGCATATTGACTCAGGTAAGACCACGTTGAGCGAGCGTATCTTGTATTACACCGGTCGCATCCACCGAATGGAGGAAGTTCATGACCCTACCGGTGGTGCCACGCTGGATTACCTTGAATTGGAGCGCGAAAAAGGCATTACGATCACCAGTGCATCGACGCGGGTTCAGTGGCAGGGTCATTTGATCAATTTGATTGATACGCCGGGGCATGTCGATTTTACGGTGGAGGTCGAAAGGTGCCTTCGCGTATTGGACGGAGCTATTCTTGTGTTGTGCGCCGTTGGCGGCGTACAGGCGCAGACGTTGACAGTCGACCGCCAAATGAAACGCTATCACGTGCCGCGGCTGGCCTTCATCAACAAGATGGACAGGCCGGGAGCGGATCCCTGGCACGTGTGCCGAGCGATGCGGGAACGATTGGGTACGGACGCCGTGCTGATGCAATTGCCCATCGGAATTGCCGATTCCTTCCAGGGCGTCATTGACCTTGTTCGTGAAGAAGCGATCTATTTTGATGGCGACAATGGTCAGGTCGTGCGACGCGACCTGATACCGGAGCCGTTGCGTGCCGCAGCGCAGGTAGCCCGTCATCAAATGCTCGAAGCGCTGGCCATGTATAGTGACGAGCTAATGGAGCGGCTACTCGCTGAAGAACCGGTACCGGTCGATTTGATCGATCGCGTTGTGCGGTCCGCCGTTTGCCAGCAAGAGCTGACGCCGGTTTTTCTCGGGTCAGCCTACCGCAATAAAGGAGTCCAACCGTTATTGGACGCAGTCATCCGCTATCTACCTTCACCGTTAGACCGCGAAGTATGGGCCAATGATGCACAGCAGGTAGGAAGCCGCATAGCCTTGCATCCGGATCCTGCTCTACCGCTGGTAGCGATGGCGTTCAAGATCCTTGACGATCCCTTTGGCCAACTTACCTTCTTGCGGCTCTATCAGGGCCGTATTGAAAAGGGGGGTATGTATTACAACCAGAGAACGGGCCAGCGCGAGCGGTTTGGGCGCATTGTGCGCCTGCACGCCGATAAGCGGGAAGAAATCAGTGAAGCGGTAGCCGGAGATATTGTAGCCGTCATAGGTATTGACGCTGCCAGCGGCGATACGTACGCTGCTGAACCGCAGTACTGTTCGCTCGAACGAATGTTCATCCCCGAACCGGTGATCAAAATGGCGATTGCCCCGACGCTGCGCCGGGATCAAGAAAAACTGGCGAAAGCGCTCAGCCGCTTTCGCAAGGAAGACCCAACTTTTCATGTATTCCAAGACGAAGAAACAGAAGAAGTGCTGATTGCAGGGATGGGCGAGTTGCACTTAGAGATTTATATCGAACGTATTCGCCGGGAGTATGGGGTGGAAGTCGAGGTAGGGGCGCCGAAGGTCAGTTATCGCGAAGCGCCGCAGCGTGCCGTGCGCTTCGATTACCGGCACAAGAAACAAACCGGTGGAGCCGGTCAATATGCTCACATTATCGGTACAATGGAACCCTTGGGCGAAGAGGCTTCAGAACCCTTTGTTTTCGAAGAGGTAGTCGTCGGGGGCCGTGTACCACGGCAATACATCCCATCGGTGGAAAAAGGGTTTCGTGACGCGATTGTCCGCGGGACGTTAGCCGAGTTCCCCGTCGTAGGACTCAAGGTCCGCCTGGAGGACGGCTCGTACCATGAAGTGGACAGTTCGGACCGCGCTTTTCAGATATGCGCTCGGGATTGCTTCCGCCAATTCTTCCCACAGACACAGCCAGCCCTCCTGGAGCCGATCATGAAGCTCGAGGTCGAATGCCCGGAGCTGTTCCAAGGAGCCGTAATGGGGGATTTGACGTCGCGGCGGGGTATCATTGTGGCGACGGAAATGCGCGGCAATGCCTTGGCCATCGTGGCGGAGGTGCCCTTGGCGGAAACGTTCGGTTACGCTACAGATTTGCGTAGCATGACGCAAGGGCAGGGGGTGTTTTCGATGGAGTTCTTGTGCTATCGCAAAGTGCCCGCCGCTTTGCAGGAAGAGCTGATTGCATCGAAGAAACGTCAACCGGTGGCTGCTCGCTAGACACCCGGCCCAGCGGTAGCCTCCTTAAGGTTCATGAAGCCTGTGACGATCCCGATTGGAGGAGGTAGGATCCCATGGGAGTGAAGAAATCAGGTCGAGGGCGTCGGAAAGTGGGGCGGAAGAAACGGCGCATGCGGTCTCGAATTCGTCATCGCAAGAAGTAACACATTTCCAGTGGGTCGCGGGCTGCTGGTGCGGATGCTCCTCGTATCGGGGGTCTTTTGCTACCGTGGAGCATGCGTGCAAGTTCACTAAAGTTCGCGGACGACAATTACCTCCCATCGTGAGAGTCGGGCGTGGCGGAAACGCAGTTTGTGGCGACTGCTTCCGATCTACCTTTTCGGGTCGTGCGCGATGCGGCCGGTGTACCACACATTCATAGTGATTCGTTTTCGAACGCTCTTTTCGGTCTTGGCTACATGCATGCTTTGGACCGTGGTACACAGCTCCTTTTTGCTCGCAGCATTGCTTCGGGCCGAGCTTTGGAACAGATTGCCGATCGACCCGAGCTGGAGGAAACCGATCTATTTTTCCGCCGCATCGGATTGCACTTACGACTGGATGAAGAATTCCAGGCTTTGGCACCCGCTACGCAGCAATTGCTCGAGATCTACACACATGGAGTCAACGCGGGGCTACGCAGCCTGGGGCGCACCTGGCCCATGTGGGCTGTCGGATACGAAGTCTGCCCGTGGGACGTTGCCGGCGTGCTCCTCATCGGACGTTTGCTGAGTTTTGGAGGTTTGGTCGTCAGTCAGTTAGAAAATGAGCGGATTCTGCTGGAACTGATCCATGCAGGCGCCGATGAGCTTACGTTACGGGAGCTGTTTTGGCCGCGCCTCGACGGCGTGAAGTTCGACTGGTTGCGCGCGTTGCATTTGGCAAACCGCTTGTCCAACCAGGCGGTGGAACTGTTGACGGATTTGCCTCGCCTGGCCGGAAGCAACGCGTGGGCAATCGGTCCGGAACGGAGTGCTTCCGGCTGTGCGATGCTGGCAGCCGACCCCCATTTGGAAATCAACCGGTTACCGGCAATTTGGTATGAGGCAGTGTTAACCTGGGGGAACGATCAGTACGTCATGGGAGCTTCGCTCCCGGGTTGTCCGTTATTCGCGGTAGGCCGGTCGCGCTATGTGGCCTGGGGCGTGACGCATATGAAGGGTGACTTGGTTGACTTCTTTGTCGAACAATGCCGCAAATGGCGGGGCGGATGGCAGTATCGGCGCGGTCGCCGTTGGTTGGACTTGCGGTTGCGTCGCGAGCAGATCCGGCGGCGCGGAGGTACACCTCTGCAATTGGATATCTGGGAAACGGACCTGGGGCCTTTAGAGAGCAATCCGGACCAGGTGGGCGAAGGTTTTCACCTGGTGACACGGTGGACGGGTGCTGATCTGCACGGCAGTGGGGCTCTCGCTACCTGGCTGCAACTTCTCCATGCACGCTCGGTTGAAGAAGCCATGCGCCTGGTAGCGCATTGCCCGATACCATCCCTGTGTTGGGTCCTGGCAGACCGGCACGGCTCGATCGGATACCAGGCTTCCGGGCGGTTTCCCCAGCGCTCCGCGCCGTACGCCGGACTGGTCCCGCAACCGGCCTGGGAGCGCTCGCGTCATTGGCATGGATGGATTGCCCTCAAACGCCTGCCCAGCTTGCTGAATCCGCCCGAGAACTTTGTTGCTGCCGCAAACGAAGAAGTTGCCACCGTCGACGGTTGGCCGTTAGTGACCCAGCCGGCTCCTGACTACCGCAAACAACGTATTTGTCAACTCCTGGAGAACCTGGACCGGACAACTTTGGGCGACTTCCAATCCATGCAATATGACGTCTACAGTGTGCATGCGGAAAAACTTTTAGATCTTTTTCTGCCACATCTACCGGATGGTCCTCTTAAGAACCAACTTCGCCAATGGGATAAACGTTTCACCACCGACAGCGTCCAGGCCACGTGGTTTTTCCGGTTATATATTGCCGTAATCATCGAGATGTTGGGACATGCCGGTGGTATCGGTTGGCGCCGAACGTTGTACTTGTGTTCGCGTGCCGGTTATTCTTTAATGCTACTTACGGCGGTTGACCGATTGATCCAACGGCAGGATTCGCCCTGGTGGAAGGCGCGGCAAACCACTTTGGGCCAGATCGTCCATCGTGCTGCGGAGCGCATTTGGGACTACCCGTCGAAGCCGTGGTGGGAAGTCAACAATTTTCATTTCACGGACCGATTTTTTGGCGCCCATCGCGTAGGGCGTTTGCTTGGCTTCCAATCGGTGCGGCATCCGATGCCGGGCTGTCATGCCACTTTGTTTTATGGGCACGTGCTGCAAACGGCTGGACGCGAATTGACGTTCGCGCCTTCGTACCACTTCGTAACCGACCTATCGACGGACGAGGCCTGGACGAATCTTCCTGGAGGCCCCAGCGAAAATCGTTTTTCTCCCTGGTACCAATCCGACATCCCTCGCTGGCTCGGAGGTCAATACAAGCGTATTGCACCGCGCGTTTAGAACCCAGTTCACATAGCCCGATGGGTTCAAAGCTTCTCGACACAGGCTAGGAGGTACTCGCGATGGACCCTTCCCTCGCCAGCACCATCACCAAACAAGCGCGCTCCCTTGACCGAGACGCAACCTATCTATTGACCTGTTGCAGACTCAGGATACAACGCCGCAGCCACTCACCGAAGTCACATGGCTCGACGCACGCGTGTTGGCTCCCACACCAATATCTGCCCACACCACAGCCTCATCGTTTCGCCGTCCGGAAACCACCGGACTAATAGTCATTGCCAGCCGGTCTCTTGCACGGCACAGGCAAAACTTTACCGATCTGCTCGTAGTTTCTCACAACCGGGGTTCTGCCTTTCTTAGCGATTTGCTAGCGAAGGATTCATTCGTAATATGTCTGATAGCTCATTTAGTGAATCGCCTTTATCCCGAGCGGTCGCGACGCATCCAATCGATGCCCGAAAGGGAAGCCAGCGCCAATTGCAGCGCATGCGTACCGTTGCGGCCGAACCCTTGAGCTCGCACCGCTTCATAAAGCTGCTTGGCAAGTGCTAGTCCGGGCAAGGCAAGCCCCATACGATTGGCCTCGGCTAAGGCAATCCCCATATCCTTGATGAAGTGTTCCACAAAAAAACCCGGGTCGAAATTGTTCTGAATAATGCGGGGCGCCAAATTGGATAACGACCAACTGCCGGCTGCTCCCGAAGCCACGGACTGTAAGACGGTCTGTAGATCCAATCCGGCACGGTAGGCATACAACAGTGCTTCACAGACGCCGATCATGTTGGTAGCAATAAGGATTTGATTCACCATCTTCGTATGCTGACCGGCCCCAGGCCCTCCTTGATACACAATCGTTTTTCCCATCGCTTCCCAGCAGGGCCGCAGTGCCTCAGCCACGTCGCGGTCCCCGCCGATCATAATCGACAAGCGTGCTTCGCGTGCTCCTACATCTCCACCAGAAACCGGAGCATCCAAAGCAAATACGCCTCGCTGCCGCGCCGCTTGATAAATCTCCTGGGCCAAGCTCGGTTCGCTCGTCGTCATATCCACGATCACACTGCCGGGCTTTGCACCTTGTAGGACTCCATCAGGCCCCAGAATCACTTCCCGCACATCCGAAGGAAACCCGACAATGGAAAAGATGATGTCCGACTGAAGAGCTACGGCTCGCGGGCTGTCGGCCCACTGTGCACCGCTATCCAACAAAGGCTGTGCCTTGGATCGCGTCCGCGTATAGACGGTCATCGAAAACCCGCGGTTCATCAAGTGCCGGCACATGCTCGAACCCATCACCCCCAAGCCGATCCAACCCAATCGGGTCGTGCCGGGTTCAACATGAAGCGTCATGAACACGTCTCCTTGCCTATCGAGTGTGGCTCGCTCGCTTCTGTGTTGGCTGTCTAACGTCACGTGGCCGAAAATGCAAGGGGGGAGAACTACCAATCCAAATTAGCCCAAGCGGCCATCGAAATCGGATGGCTCGGGTCCATAGCGCCGGGCCGAAGACGACGCGTCGCCTTCACGCTACCCCCAAATAACTACTGAGCGACCTCGTGCATGTTGTGCGACTTGTCTTCGTCTTGACGGTCGGTGCGTTGATCGCGCAGTGTACTAGGCGGTCATGCAGGTTCGGCGTTTGCGTGTGTGCTCCCTGGTGGAAGCAAGATTGGGACGAACTGGCAAAACGCAACGGCGCGGTTAGGCGAATGGCACTGGATGCGATGTGTGCGCGTCTCATGCGGAGGTGGGGCGTAGCTGTAACCGAGCTGTCTATCACCCGGGTTGCCCCTATCCATTTCGAAGATAGATACGTTTACAGAGCCGCGACCGTTAGGCCGCGGCAGAATAATCCAAGAAACCTCTACATAAGCCAGCGTTATTGCACCGGAACCTTTTGAAAAGTAGGCAGGTAGCAAGCAGAGACTCGGAAATTCTTCGGCTGAGCTCAGAGTTCTTCTCGTGGCCGGTGGTGTGTACGCCGGAGTTTTGCACCACAAAGATACGGAGGGCACGCGGGAACGGGAACCGCCGCATCGAACGTATCGCCAGCCGACAACGACCCCATCGAGCGAACATTTTGCTGGGCACTCGGTGGATCCGTGCTTCGTTAACGCTCCTTGCGCCTCTGCACCTGTGCGCCTTTGCACCTAAGCGTCTATGCGTTGAATTGAATTGGCCGCTCCCTAACGGTCGCGGCTCAGTTGAGCCCTCGCTCGATGGAGCGTCGGGCCTACCGTTCATCGAACACCCAGAGCGCGGTGTGTCGGCCTACCAGGCTGAGTACAGGTGGTGATCGAGTTGTTCACACCGTTTTATGACGTGAGGTCAGAAATGGCGTGGTTCAAGAATTTCCCGCAGCAGTATTGCTCGCCGCAACTCTTCCATGGACTGAAACAGCGTTTGGAATGATTCAGCAGACGGCGTTTCATACGTCGCTTCGGTGCCGCCAATCGTACCCACGTGGCGATCAATGACTTGATGGAGGTGAGCTTCAAGTTTGTCATCCACCAGATCGACTTCCGCGCCAAGCCGAGCGGCACGCTGCTCGAACTCCTGTGTATCAAGGTGCCTTTCGACGTGCGCGGCGACGTCTTCGTGGCGGGTTTCATCCGGCTTACCGCGAAGCGGTGCCGAGCGTTCCTCGCGCCCCAACTCTTGGCCCCTAGTCGGCGCTATGGGAGGTGCTTGTCTTATTGTATGCTCAGCCGGCGTCTGCATCGTGCCGCGTGACGGAGGAACTGTAGGGGGACGTGTGGCCTCGGGCGGTCGCTCCGAAAACGGCTTACCCATCCCCGCTTGCTCGTCGAGGACGACAATCTTCGGTTTGCGTGCTTTGCGCTGTTGAGCAGCTCGCTGCAAGAAAGCGTCCAGATCATCCGGCATGGCTACTTAGTCCCCGCCCCCGCCTTAGCTGGTTGCATCGGACCGACACCGGCAATAGCTCGCCGCATATCCGTGTCGGCCTGTACATTACGCAAGCGGTAGTAATCCATGATACCCAAGCGGCCTGAGCGAAAAGCGTCGGCCATGGCTCGAGGCACTTCTGCTTCTGCCTCGACGACCTTGGCTCGTGCTTGTTCGATGAAGGCGATCATCTCTTGTTCGGCAGCCGCGGCCATCGCGCGACGTCCTTCAGCGCGAGCTCGGGCCACGCGCATGTCGGCTTCGGCTTGATCCGCCTGCAAACGGGCACCAATATTGTCGCCAACGTCAATGTCAGCAATGTCGATCGATACGATCTCAAATGCGGTTTGCGAATCCAGCCGGCGTTCCAAAACCGTCTTAGAAATACGGTCTGGGTTTTCTAGTACCTGCTTGTAGTTGTCGGCTGAGCCGATGGCACTGACAATTCCTTCACCGACCCGAGCGATGATGGTTTCCTCGGTAGCCCCCCCGATAATCCGTTGCAAGTTAGCGCGGACGGTCACGCGGGCTTTGACTTTCAACTGGATACCATCTTTAGCCACGGCATCCAACGAATCCCGCCCGGAAGCCTTTCCTGGACAATCAATCACTTTCGGATAGACACTCGTCTGGACCGCCTCCAAAACGTTGCGGCCTGCCAAGTCAATTGCCGTTGCTTGTTGAAAGGTCAAGGGTATGGTTTTTGCCTTGCGCGCTGCGATCAAAGCCCGTACGACCAACGGCACATTCCCGCCTGCAAGATAATGCCTTTCCAGAGCCCGTGTGGTAAGATCTGGGTCGTCGATACCCGCTTGAACAGCCATAATCTTCGCTTTAACGATCACGCGGCTATTGACCTTTCGAAAGGTCATGCCCAGGAGATCCCAAATCGTTATCCCCGCCCCCGTCAGATAGCTTTGGATCCACAAATTGAAGTAGGATAATAAAACAACAAGAATCGTTATCGCCACCAACAGCACAATAGCTGTAGCGATGAAAGCGAGGGTACTTGCGTCGATCTGTGCCCAAAGATGACTAGCCATACGATTTCCCCCGATCATCACTCGCGAAAGATGCGCTGGCCAAGATCATACAGAATGCGCCTTCGACTTTTGTATGGTGTACTGATCGCCGCATACGTTGTCAAGCAATAGTAGGTATTTACGTTTGGATCTTGAATTTCACCGGGGTTTTCCTTGGTATCACGGGCCGGGTGTAGCTGCATCTTTTTGTGCTCGAGCAGATCTGACCGGCTAGGAGGTCGGTGTGCGCTTCTTAGCAAAGGCGTTCTCACATATTCCGCAGGATATTCAACGCAAAGGCGCAACGAAAACAAGCCAAAACCACGTCGGTGCGCGGCGTGCGCCTGGAGGAACTGAGCACAGCTCTTAGAAAGAGATGGGCGCCGCAGGCTTGTTGCTTAAAATTTCCCGGAAAAAATTGCGGTCGACCACCGGCCAGTTATGCGGATGGAGGCGGTTCATCCAAGGATTCGAGCTGCAGGTTATCAAAGGATTCCCCTGGACGGGTTAGCCGAGGGGTATCGGTTTTTTCGGGGGTTACTGGCACCGGTGCGACTACGATTCGGTTGGCGCTTACCGACACGACACGTACTGCCTGCCCCGGCTCGATGGCCCCCCCGCGGCTTACAGCATCGTAGAGTGTTCCATCGATGGCGATCACACCGCTTGGCAACATCTTACTTTTGGCCACTCCGATTTTACCGAGCAACTGATTGCGACGCCGCTGTTGTTCTTCGTCAGCCCATGTGGTGGCGTCTTCTTGCGAGGTAGGTCGGAGGAGAATTCGCCTGCCGATAGGGGTATGCGGCCAGACATTGATCGCCAATACAATAAACAACGGAATGACCACCATAGCCGACAAGAGTATAATGGCGCCATACGCGGTGCTGGAAGCGAATGCCAGCCAAATCGCAGCAACAAACGAAATCAGCGCTAGAACAGACAGCATACCTGTCGAAGGAATGAAGAGCTCCAACACTAAGAAAAAAATGCCTAAAATTAAAAGTAGGATGGGCCAAACATACGGTTCCATACGGCAACGTACCTTACTGCCTCTCTATGGGTTGTACTTCGACGCGATTCCCGCGCACATCGACCACGCGAACAGCCGTACCTGGCCGGACCAGTTCACCGGCGGTAATAACGTCCACCAATAATTCACCGAATTCTGCCTTACCGGCTGGTGCTAAAAGCGTAGTGGCAATGCCGACCTTATGCAACAGATGTGCGTAATCCACCAGGGCTTCTCGCCGCTCAAGATCGTCGACGCTCTGTTTGGGGGGGACCAGCATCAAATTGCGCAGCCACGGTGCCTGAGGCAGGTAACGGCGCATCACATAAATCCCTAACCCGGTCCCTAATGCTGCTATCACGACTCCGTAGATGGACTGGGGCATTTGACGCATCTGATAGCTATTTTGAGGAATCACAAACGTTTGACTGGCCAAGACGAGCGATATGACCATCATCAATGCTCCGCCGATTCCAAATACACCAAAACCGGGTAAAACGAATAGTTCGATCAACAAAAAGGCCAGACCTCCGACGAACAGGAGCACTTCCAACCAACCGGCGGTGCCGTTGAGGAATTGGGCCCAAAAAAAGAGGAGAAAGCATAGCCCCGATAAAAAGCCGGGCACCCCGATACCGGGCGTCGACGCTTCGATGATTAAGCCAAAGAATGCCAAGAACAACAGCGTGCGGCCAAACCAGGGCTGTGCCGCCAGTCGCTCCAAGCGGGCAATAAACCAACCTGGCTCCAGAACTTCCACGGGCGTCTGAATGCCGTAAAGTCCCGGCACCTGGTCTAACTGAACGCGTGCGAAGCGCACCAGTCCCAGACTTTCTAGTTCCGCAGCCGTAAGGCCGTCGCTTGTCTGCAAAGGGTCGAGCATCTGCCAGGCTTGCGGATCGGGCTGCTCTTCCAACTCCTCCCTCGTGAAGTATCGCTCCTCCGCCGTGCCCTGACGTCGGCAGCGGAACACCTGAGTTTTCGGACTGACCATCGCATACCAGATGGACCAATCGCGTTGCTTCGACGCACAGATGGCGCGCACCGGTTGCCGCACTTCCATCAGCTCGCGATCCGTTAGATTGCGTTCTCCGGGTCCTCCCAGAATCGCCTCTTCGGAAAGCGCCAAATCGTCTGCGGCCATCGCGATGAGTGCTGCATCGACACGTGCCGCTCCGGACACATAAACACAGGTTCTAATCCGCCGGGAATCCAATTGTGCGAGAAAATCCGCCAACCGAATACTGTCTGCTGGGGATCCTCCTGGACTGTCTATATGAAGTAGCAGCAACAGGTATTCGCCGCGTTGCAGTCGATCTTGCACCAGCCGAATCGTACGGGTGACAAGCTCCGCATGGATCCGCCCCTGGATCGCGACACGAGCGACGGACCATTGTGCATCGACCGGCGGCGCCTCGGACAATGCTGCCGGGGAAACCCCTAACTGACCAGCTAGCTCCCGTCGATCCTTGACCAGATGCGCTGCAAAGCCAAATTTCAAACGCATGTCCCGCGCCTGGACGCGCAACAGGTCTCCGGCTGCCGATAGCGTCTCCTCCTTGCTTACCAGCGCCTGCCGGCGCAGGTCGGCGAGCTCCTGAGCAGAAACATAGCGGGTCGAACCATCCAGCAGCTCGACCCGGAAGATCTCCACCGCTGGATCAACCATGGCAAGGGCAACATCGGCCGGAAGTGTCCTCCGCCGGTCGGCAATACTCCGATATGCTTCGCGCACAGCAGCGTCAGGGGGCTCCATGGCATCAGCAGCCGGCCCGAAAAACGCGTCCTGGCCGATCGCGATCTCTTCACAGGCTAGTGCCACAAGCACGGCATGCCCGCGTAAGCCTTTGGGCACGTACGCTACGGTCCGTACACGGCTCATCCGCTCACTTACCAAAAACCGGGCAATAGCGAGGGCCCGTTCGAATTGACTCCCTTCGCCATAGTTCTCGTCACGGGAAATGAACTCCAACACACACACGGCACGAGCCCCCCCGCCGGGAGGCAAACGGCTCACATTTCTCTCCAACAGTGCGCGGATGCGTTGATCCACGTCACCGACCAACGGCAAATCGATGTGGATGACAAATGCCTCTGGCTGCGGTGGTCCGGAAGCTGCCTCCTGGCCAACCGCCCCAGGTTGTGCGCTTCCAACGGCGATCAGACCAGCCACCAACAATCCGACGCCCGGCACCGCACGTCGCATTCGAACGAGCCACTGCTCTAGCCGCGTTGACTGGCTCACTCGACCTCGCCTCGCTGTCCTTACACCACTCATCGGCTCCTCCTCGCGACGCTGTCCCTTGATGAATAGGACGCTGGGATTTCACATGGTCGCTTCTGTTTATCGATTATAATAAGCCTACACGCCAAGGGAAACGAATCAACGCAATTCGAGTGTGCCTCCAGCGCGGCCTTTCGAGACGGAACACCTTTTGCCTCAAGCCTCGTTGTGAATATATCCAAGTAGTCGCCCGGTTGGCCTCTTACGATGACTTTCTCTTGATAAGGCGAGAAAACTCGTTCCAAGGCCGGGCATTGAGAATGTCCTGGGCAGTCAGTCCAGCGCGGCGCGCTTGAAGTACACCATAACGCATGGCATCCAAACCTTCAATGCTGTGCGCATCGGTACTGATTACCAGGAGAACGCCGTGGTCGCGAGCCGCTGCTGCCTGGACATCGTTCAAATCCAGTCGGTCCGGTGTGGCATTGATCTCGAGAAACTTTCCAAGCCTGGCGGCTGCTTGAAATACGGTCTCTAAATCGACTTGGTACGGCTCGCGCCGATTGATCAATCGGCCTGTTGGATGAGCGATCACGTGCACCGAGGGATGCTCGATCGCCTGCAACATCCGCTCGGTAATCTGACTGCGTGACTGGCGCTGCCCATAATGGATACTTGCTACTACCCAGTCGGCTGCCGCCAGAACATCGTCGGGCAGATCCATTCCCCCCTTTTCCAAAATATCGCACTCGACGCCTTTGAGAATGGTTAACTGGCCCTCATATTGTTCGTTCAGTTTCTCGATGTGTCGCCACTGCGCGCGCAAGCGGCGAGGATCCAGTCCGTGAGCCATGCTCACTCGTTGTGAATGATCCGTAATCGCGATGTAACGCAGGCCGCGCCGTAGAGCAGCTTCGGCCATTTGCTCCAAGGAGGCACTGCCATCGGAGTCCGCCGTATGCATGTGCAGATCACCGCGAATGTCCTCCAATCGAACCAGCTCAGGCAATTCGCCTTGATCTGCCCACTGAAACTCCTGGCGTGCCTCACGCAGTTCGGGGGGAATCCACGGCAAGCCCAAAGCCTGATAGACTTCCTCTTCGGTGCGTCCAGCCACGTACGTTTCCCCGCGGAACACTCCGTATTCATTGATCTTCAGCCCGCGCTGCCGAGCACGAGAGCGTAGTTCGATGTTGTGTGCCTTCGAGCCCGTAAAGTACTGGAGTGCTGCTCCAAAGGATTCGGCGGGCACGACGCGTAAATCGATTTGCAAAACACGCTTCGTGCGGACCGACATTTTGGTGTCGCCGCGTGCCAGCACCTCATCCACATCAGCGAACGCAGCAAACTGGTCCATGACTCGGTTGGCGTCTGTAGAAACCACCAACACGTCCAAATCCCCCACCGTCTCGCGACCACGACGATAACTGCCCGCTACCTCGACTTGCTCGACATCAGGAACCTTCCGCAAGTGCTTCAGCAATTGCTGGACAATCTGGTTAGCATCGGCCCAATAAATGCGCTGTTCGGCCTGCTGCGCTAAAGCTAAGTTATCTAAAATCGCCTTTTCCGTTTTCTCTCCAAAGCCCCGCAACTGTCGGACACGTCCCTGGCGACATGCCTTCTCCAGGTCCTCCACCGATTGGATGCCCAACTCCTTGTGGAGTGCAGCAGCTTTCTTTGGTCCCAGTCCCGGGATGCGCAACAGCGCCAGCAACCCTTCCGGTACCTGTGAGCGCAACTCTTCCAACTGTGGCAAGGTTCCGGTCTTCACTAACGTTTCGCATTTGGCCGCCACGCTTTCCCCGATACCGTCAATTTCCAGCAGACGATTGGGATTTTCTGCCACAATGTCAGCGACCGCCTCCGGCAGATCGCGTATCACGCGAGCACTATTGCGATATGACCGCACGCGAAACGGATTGGCGCCTTGCAACTCCAATAAGTCCGCGATCAGTTCAAATGTTTCCGCAATTTCGGCATTAGTGATTGCCATTGCCTCGAGCCCTTGTTCGGCCCACGCCTACTCATGGAACTCGACTACATCGCCGTCTTCCGGAACATAGTCGCCCTTGACCACAGTGGCATCATGCACTCGCTTTCCCCATACACGAGCGAACTTTAAATTCCTGGCCAAATCCTTGTGGATCATCTCAGCTACTTCGACCAATGTACCTCCACGCCGAATAGTAAACGGCCTGTCACGGTCGGGTTCCTTCTGCCACGGTGCTTTGGTGTAGACGCGCACCACGTCCAGCGCTCGATAGATGGCATCTCTCAGGGCTTCGAGCCCCAGACCCGTTAGCGCCGAAACCGGATGGCGTTCGAAATCTAGCGAGAGAAACTCGTCCAGCAGTGCGGCACGCTCGTTTGCGCCGGGCATATCCATTTTGTTCAAAACCAATAAGGTCTGGGTATAGGAAAGACCAACGTCATTTTCGTCAAGATACGACTGCCGCGCCAAACGCGACTTCGTCTGCTCAATCCGCTCCAAGACTTCAGCCAACGCGTCTATACCGTCGTCGTTCCCCATGTCCGCCACCAAAAGCACAAGATCCGAACCCCGGATAAGGCCATGCATATAGGGATCCAAATAATCGCGTGTGATCGGCGGCGTATCGATCAACTGGACCATCACGTCTTGCCACGGCATCATACCGGGCTGCGGTTCGCGAGTCGTAAACGGATAAGGTGCTATTTCGGGAGTAGCCCGCGTCAAAGCCGCCAAGAGCTGACTTTTCCCTACGTTCGGAGCACCGATGAGGACCGCACGCCCTGCACCCTGCCTGGCGATTTTCAAGGCACTGCCACGGCGCGTCCCCGGGCGAGACTGCTGCAGCTCCTTTTTGACGCGACTAATTTTTTGCCGCAGCTCGGCCTGCAGTTTGTCCGTGCCTTTGTGCTTCGGCAACTCGCGCAACATCCACTCTAAACACCGTAACTCCTCTTCCGGTGTAGACGCGCGTCGATACTCCTGTTCAGCTTTCAAATATTGCGGTGTTAGATTCGCAGGCATCGCTTCGTGACACTCGCCAACCATCCTAAGAAACCGACCTCGACCAGTTTTTCCATCATTTTACCAAGAGCTACCGCACAGGCGCAGTTAGGTCTTGCCGGGCATCATTCTCGCAAGGTCGCCAACCGGCCGCGCGGCTAACACAAGTTGGCCGGGGGGCGTCAGACGTGTGGATCAGTAATGGTTTAAGGAACCTCTGCATAAGTCACCCGTATTGTACGGAACCTTTTAACAAGTCGT
>CAYRMD010000024.1:0-56682 GCA_964425225.1 uncultured Pirellulaceae bacterium
CGACTTGTTAAAAGGTTCCGTACAATACGGGCGAATTATGCAGAGGTTCCTTTATATTCCTCCGGGGATATGGCGGCGCGAGACGGCCGACCTTTCGACGATCCGATTGACGGTCGAGGATGCCGAGCTTCTGATTGATGAAACCCAAATACCGGCCCTAGCGATCAGCTCCACGATCAATGGCAAGCAAGCGACAGAATATACTGCCAATGGACATACGATCCATGAATGCGCCGTGTTGGGTCGCGATACGCCCATGCGTTTTCTGATGCGGATCGACGTTTTCGAAAAGGCTGTTGACGACCAATTGCTTATGGCGTTGCCCACACTTCTTGTGGCCCTCGAACAAGGATTGATTAATTTCGCTATCTATCCGACACAAGCCGTGGTGCGTCTCAAACTCCATGACGCATCGGTTACTCGCAGGAGCTACTCCTGCCGCAAGGATATTCTGGATTGGCTGGGCAGCGGAAGGAGTTCGCCGCTTTTTCTGACCCGCCGGCAAGACAGTCAACCGGTGACCAAGCTGCCGTTGGAAGGAAAACTCACGGCGTACCTGAACTGCTTCTGCGAGTCTCAGCCGTTTCCGGTGGGTACAGTCGACGAATTATCACGTGCACGAAGCTCTCCGGAGAACTTCCCGGAGAGCGGATATTACTGCATCATCCCTGGCTGGTCATGGAAGCAATCTTTACGACGCCAGGCGGAACGGATCGTGCGGCAGGTATTGTCTACTCCCGAACGTGCGCGGACCGGCAGACGGCCTTCTGTCGGATATTGCCATCACGGGATGTCCATCGGACCGATTTGCGCCTTGTTCGGAGACAGCGAGCGCTTACTACATGACCAACGGCAACGGGACAGTCGCTCGGTTCAAGATGTATTAGGCGCGGGAGATTTAAACAGCGGTGGCGCTCTACATGTACGCGATTGTGCGGGGAAGTTGTGGCCTCTTGATCCGGCTCCGTCATTCTCCCACCCGATGGAGCTCTCCCAAGAACACCGTGGGTTTGCGACACCGCACGCTGACGAGGCTTCAAAGACCGTCACATCTCGACTCACCGTCGAAGGTCACAGCGCACTTTTCCATGAATGCCAGCCAACCATGACAACCTACTACGTCGCCTGGGAACCTCTCGTATTAGAATTGGATCTTACCAAGTTGTCGCATGCGCACATTGCGCCTGCGGCGAGCCTTGCTTTCTTCTTCGTACTTTTGCGGCATTTGAAAAACAGCGCGATCCTTGTGCGATGGCGCGGTGTGGAACAACCCGGCAAGATGACTGTAACGAGAATATTTTTTCTTGTCGAAACAGATACTCCTTTATTGACACGTTTACAGGACACTGTCATCGATTCAGATGATTTTGCTCAATTACCCCCGGAAACTTGGGGCCCGTTAACTATGGCATGGTCAGATTTATTACAGAAAGCCGGTTCACGATGTTGCGTGCAAGCTAAGTAATCGCACGGGTTTTCTCGCAGCGGCCTTCTCACCTTGCCCGGCGTTGAACGACTATCATCACATCGTGCCCCTAGCCTCGCTCACCCGTGTAAGCGCGTTATTACCATGACGCGGAGCGTAAAGTCGTTCGCGCAGTTAACAAAAGCTTGCGCGTGATTCCATGGTATGCGAAACGCCGAGGCCAAGCTGACCTCCGCAATAAGTGTTTGCTGCCACGCCGACCGAGCTGTGTTCGGAATTGCGGCTTTCTCGAGCTTTTCGTAGGCAGTTCGATTGCCGTTCGCGCCGGAAACGCAACCATTCTTTTCGAGGGGCGCTGGCCTACCTTGAAAGCTGAACGACAGCTAGGCTAGGCCACCCACCGGCTCACAATACTAAGGTATACCAACGCAAACTAACGCAAATGAACGATCCGACTTTTGGTTCGGATTTTCATTGCGCCTCGAAGCCTTTCGGTTGAACTATTTTCGATGCTCCTTTCTCCACCATCAAAAGCACCGTGCGGCTGGTCTGTAACTGAAATCGTCATAGACGGAGGGAAAACAGCCGTAGTTCGTCCACACGGGGTTCGCGTTTTGTGTCGGTCGCGTCGATTTGGGATCGGATTTTTATTTGGCGAAACACGCACTGGAGTTTTATGATTTCCAGCGGTCCCCAGAGTCGGGGGCAAAGGATGCTAGGGTAATACGATGTCCCGGTGGAAGCAGCCATGGCTCTATCGATCATGATTCTTTCGGGAGGCACCGGCCACACAGCCCGGACGGTGCTTCGCGCGGCATTAGCCCAATTTGGTTCGATACAGGTCGATCTCATTGTCAAAGCGCGGATACGACGCGTCTCCACGGCATTAGCAGCGGTTCGTGAAGCGGCGCGGCGACAAGCCATCGTGTTTCATTCCTTGGTGGAGCCGAAAGTGCGCGCTGCCGTACTCGAAGAATTAGAACGGTATGCCGTACCGACCGTTGATGTGTTAGGGCCAGCCATTCGCGTCCTAGGAGACCACCTTGGGCAAGAACCAAAAGGTAAGCCGGGCTTGGCTTATGAATTGAACAAAGAGCAGTTCGATCGGATCGATGCTGTCGACTTTACGCTCACTCATGATGACGGTCAAAATCTTCGTGACTTGCATCAAGCGGATGTGGTGTTAGTCGGGGTCTCGCGCGTAGCTAAGAGCGTGACGTGTTTTTACTTGGCGTCCCGTGGTATCCGAGCCGCGAATGTACCGCTGATACCAGAATTACCCGTTCCCGAAGAACTGACCTCGTTACCGAGTCAAAAGGTGATTGGTTTAACGATGAATGTCGGGCGTCTTGTAGCCATCCGCCGCGTGCGAAAGGGAATCCAAGCCGACGCAATCAGTCCCGGGTATTGTGATCCTCGAGCCGTCGAAGGGGAGCTGCGATGGGCACGACGACTGATGACCGGCCACGGCTGGCGCTCGATCGACGTGTCGTACATGGCCGTTGAGGAGATCGCGCTAGAAGTACGCCGATTGATCGGCCAATAATGCGCTCACCGCGCCCGGAAAAACTCCTGCGAGCTACCGGAGGCAGTCACTTGTACAAAAGCAACCGATCATTACGTGTGCGGCGCAAGCGATAGACTGACTCCCCCAAACGAATGAGGACTTCGTTACCGCCCCGGGCCAGTTGATAGAAATCGACCAAGGGTGGTTGCCATTCGGAGGCTGCTGGAGGCGGTAAACCTGTGGCCTTATTCGGTGGGACCTGCTCGGAGCGATCACGTGGTGCTTGATGGTTCGGAATACCGTTGCTAGCTGGCATGGCTTGTCCTCTTTGGTTCTAAATGCTTATGCCATAACTGGTTACTTTAGACCTATTCGGTTTTTTCGGGCCACGGCGGAATTTTTTCGACGGGTACTTGACAAAGGGGACAGTGACCCTTAGCTTATCAATACTGAGATTCAATTTCAATAGTGGCTCAAGCCAGCCAGGTTCCATGCGAGCCCAGCCTGCCAGGGCCACCGGAGTAATGCGAGTCGCTAAGTCAACGGGGCTTGGCACGCTTTCTTGGTGGTACGTCTGAAGGAGCAAGGCTATGAGGTCTCGCATGGCTTTTACGTTGGTTGAGTTACTCGTAGTGATTGCCATTATTGGCATATTGGTCAGTCTGCTATTACCGGCAGTCCAAATGGCGCGCGAAGCGTCCCGGCGTCTTAGTTGTGCCAACCGCGTCAAACAAATCGCGCTTGCTTTCCATACGTATCACGATGCGTTTCGCGCCTTTCCCATGGCCAGTCAATGGCGAAGGCCCACCGGGGGCACGGCTAGGTTGTATAGCCCGTTTACCGCGATCCTTCCGTTTTTGGAACAAAACCCCTTGCGAGATCAGTACGATGATCGCCAACCCTATAGCGCATTGGTCAATCAAGCCGTCGGGGGAACGCGAATCGACACCTACCTGTGTCCCAGTATGGTGTTGCCCCGCACGGTTCCCTCGATTGCGTGTGGCGAATGGATGGCGCCGTCTAGTTACTTAGTGAGTACCGGCAGTCTATCGGCGTGGGCGACTCATAACGGGGCGATCGTTCGCGATGTGGACGGCTCAACCAACTTTGCCAGCATCCTAGATGGCACATCACAGACCTTCTTGGTTGGGGAAGGAGACTATGGGTTGCGCAATTACTTATTCAGTTCAGGTCCCTGCGCCGGCTCGTTACGCGGGGGATTCGTGCATTGGGTGTTAGGTTATCCAGGAGCCTCTCTTGGTTCGACGGTCGGCGTCTTCCATGCCGATCGCCTGATTAGCGGCTTTCAAGAGTTTGAGACTTTCCGCAGCGACCACCCTACTGGCGCGCATTTCGGCATGGTGGATGGATCGGTGCACTTTTTCGAACGGCACGTAGATCCATTCCTCTTAGACGCTCTGGCAACTCGAGCCGGCAGCGAAACGTTGAACTTGCCCTTCGCCCCTTAAAACGTTCCCCACTTAAAACTGCAAAGATGTTCGCCCGAGGTCGCTACGATGCCCAATGTCCCCAATGGCAGCCTGTCATACCCGACGCGCATGACGGAGTATCTCAGTCGGTCTGGCTGCCGACTAATCGTTGTTATAGCTCTAGTGTTACTTGGCTCATTAGGCTGTCAGCGTGCGGACCTAGCGTCGGTCCAAGGTCGGGTCACGGTCAATGGAACCCCATTGGCCGACGGCAGCCTGGTCTTTGTACCGGAAGCGGGTACAGCCGGACATGAACTGGCATGTGAAGTTCACCAAGGGCGGTTTGCCGTTCCCCGCAAGGAAAGGCTGAAACCAGGTCGGTATCGCGTAAAGGTCTTTGACA
Organism: uncultured Pirellulaceae bacterium; assembly: GCA_964425225.1. Classification (GTDB taxonomy): domain Bacteria; phylum Planctomycetota; class Planctomycetia; order Pirellulales; family Pirellulaceae; genus BPJU01. The sequence continues at coordinate 4,767 of CAYRMD010000024.1, forward strand.
ATTCCGTACGGACTTTTCCGTGGGACGATCCGGAGGAATATCAGCAAGCCGAATCGCAAGGCCGCCTTCCCAAGCAACTCATCCCGGCTCGCTACAACGAGCAAACCGAGTTGGTCATCGACGTAGCTCCAGGCCGTCAAAGCTTCGACTTTGAGTTGGTAGTACCCGAGTATCCTTAAAAAGGAGAAGTAGTATGCCTTAAGATTTTGGGATTCCTTTGTTCGGCAGTGGCGGCGTGTGTCAACAAACGAATCGCTCATGCACATGCGTGTACGTCCACATCCGATGTCCTGACAAGCGAGGTTTTCAATGTCAAGGAGTTTATGATGAAAAGCATCACGACAATGATGTGCTTAGGGATTGTGCTGGGCGCTTTGGTCACTGAGCTGCGCAGCGATGAAGCTGCGGAGCTTTTGTCCCGCGCTCACCAGGCTCGCGCGACGTGGAACGGCTTTCCGGGATTCCGCGCGAACGTACAGTTACGCGACAATGATACCCAAGCATCGGGATGGGTCGAGATCAGTGCCCAGGGCGACGTGCGTTTCGAAGTTCCCGGAGCTCCAAACTGGTTCGGAGGCAAATTGCGCTCGTTTGTCGAGCACCGGTTTGGCAGCCCCGACTCCGAGTACCAGGCGCGCCTCGAGTCGGAAGCTATCGAGCATCCCCTGGGCCGCCTGATACGCATCGAAAACGACGCGTTGATGGGCAGTTTGTACAGAATTGATGGCGACGTCGTTCGCGAAGTGCATCGCAATCCGCGCGATTCGAAATTCACCATCACCGTTCTGGATGTTCATCGCAATCCAAAAGGCAAATACGTTCCACGCGTCTACACGGTAAGCTATTGGGATAATCAAGGACAATTGGTAGCAGTCACTGTCGAGCGTGACGACTGGATTTACCGCGATGGTTGGGACCTACCGCAAGGATGGATAACCGTTCGTTCGGCACCGGGTCGAGAACGTGAAGTACGTTCCGTGACCTTCTCGGACCATACGTGGTTGGCGACCGAGAACGTCTTACCGGGACAACGTTAACGTGCTTCTCGATTATCTCTGGCAACCGCCTACTGCCTGCGCACCACGTTGCGCAGGCAGTTCTTGTACACGCCTGGCGACAACCGTATGCGCATATGAATCAAGGGTGTCCAAGAGTATTGCTGCAAGAGAGGCTTGTTTACCGCAAAACGTTGTGCGAATGATCCCGCACCGTTTGAGCGTTTCTGCCTCGAACCTCGCGCAACGTTCCTAGGCTCGACTATCACCATTTTGTCAAGTTCACACGCACGTTTTAGGCCCAACGGAACAGGTAATGCACCAGCTTTCTGTAAAAGTCCGTTACACAGCCAGGGCACGCTACACACAATCGTTGCTCCTAAGGTTGCCAAGGCCTTCGCCACCCGTTTCACCCGAAGGAAGTCAGTTCTTCAGGGAGGCGCGCCGGTTCGCCGCCTGCGGTCGTACAGGGGCGATTCACAGAGCTCGGGATACTTGCGTGCGCCTTCTCGTTAACTCATTTTCTGCCTACGAGCGCTTAAGGGAGCCCATCCGAATCTGGCAAACGAACAGAGCTTAGCCGACGGATTTGCATTTCACTCTCCATCAGGCTTGGTTGTCCGCTTCGAGAATGACTCGTGGACACTACAGCGAGTGGAACCGCCCTTGCCGTAACTACGAATCAGTACAGGTATTTCCAAACCCAATACGCCAAACTTACCGAAAGGCACCAACCAATATAAACGTCCAAACGCAATCGCTTGACGTGACGCTCAAGGAGCACCAGTGCCCCAAGTCCCGTGATGCAGGAGATCAGTATTCCGCACGACAGTTCACTAATTGGATAATCTGTCGTACCTCGCTTCCAGGCCGACCAAGCAGCAAGAACCGAGGCACCGGCTATGGCCGGTATGGCCATGAGAAAGGAAAATGCGGCTGCGGCAGGTGGTGCAAGCTTTTCCCGGAGGCCACCAAAAATCGTCAGGCCGCTGCGCGACAGTCCCGGTAAAATGGCGATCATCTGCCATAGCCCGATCCGCAATGCTCCAGTCCAAGAAAGATCCGCGTAGGAGCGTTGGCCGACGGCTAGCCGGCGGCACAGTAGCAATACCAAAGCCGTGATCGGCAGCAGAGCGGCTGCCGTGCGCGCATCTTCAAGAAGAGGATCGCCCCACAAATACGCGACAACTCCCCCAACTACAGCGGGAACTGTTGCGACGAAAAGTAACAACACTACATGCCGGTCGGAAGTTAGCATCTGAAATATCTGCTGCCGATAATAGATGCCGATGGCCAATAGGCTTCCTAAATGCAACGCGATGGAAAGCTCTAAGGACTCCAGAGGCCGCCCCCAGATTTCCGAAAGAATCAGCAGATGCCCGCTGGAACTTATGGGCAAAAACTCCGTTACACCTTGTACCGCCGCCAAAAAAATAATCAGCATTAAGGAATCTATGTTCCACGAGGCGCTAAAAGGCATGAACCCGATTTCCTTTCGTTTTCGGATAAGACCCGGTCCCTAATCGACGCAAAGCGCGCCGGTTCCGTTACCGCACGGCCCTTCCCGGCACCAACCGCTTAAGCTTAGCTCCTACGAACTTCGCACGCCAAGGCGCGCGATATCCCGGTAGACTGGGCCGCAGAATTGTCGAGTGGGATATCCTGTCGAGCAGCCTTCGCAAGCGCGCCTGGTGGGTGGAAATAGCTCTGACGCAACGCCTTAAGTTGCTTTCCATGGACCGATCAACAGCGTCCATCCCAGACCGATCGAGTCACGATACGCGCGCGGCTCATCGACGATCTGGTCCTTGATCAAGGAATGATCGGACGGGAAGGCATTCCATTGGCATCTACGGGCCACAGCGCCTGGCAACTGTCCAGCGCGTCGACCATACGGCACATCATGTCGCGCAAGACTTGGGGTTCCTGAGCGGATCGATCGTTTTGTTCAAAGGGATCGTTCTCCAGGTCATACAATTCGTAACGCCTGCCAACTCCCGTCAAATCGGGGAAATAATGATAGATAACTTTCCACCTTCCTTCGCGATATGAAGACCAGTAATCGCTGCGATGGGGAGAGTGCGGATAGTGCATCAGGAACGTTTGTGGCTTTTGTGGGTCGGGTCGACCGATCAATAGCCGGTCTAACGAAAAGCCGTCCACAACGTGGTGGGGCGGTACGGGGGCGTCAACGAGCCGCACGATGGTCGGGAACAGATCGCACACGGAGGCGACCTGTTGTTGTACGGCTCCTGCAGCAATGGGCAGGCGACGCTGCCAGGGATGCTCCGGCATGGGACGTACCCAGGCAACGAGCATCGGGACACGCACGCCGCCCTCGTAATGCGAACCTTTCTTACCACGAAGTGGAGCTGAACTGGCAACCTCATGGGCTCCTCCCAAGGGCGCATCACTTCCGTTATCGCCCAGGAAAAACAACAACGTATTCTCAGCTACCCCCAACGATTCCAAAGCTTCCACCAAATCCCCGAGCGATCGATCGATACCCTCGACCATAGAAGCAAAGGCTTGGGCCTGAGGTGATTTTCCCGACTGACGGTATCGTTCGATAAACCGCGGGTCCGGCTCGAACGGAGCATGCACAGCGTAATGGGCTAAATAAAGAAAAAACGGCCGGTTTTGCTCGACGGCACGACGTACTTCAGCCAAGGCCTCTCGAGTCAATGCTTGCGTTAGATAAATGTCTTGGTCATGATACTTTTCTAAATCGGGTACGGCGTTGGCTTCCCGACGCGTACCAGCGCCGAACCGATTTTTACCGTAATAGCTTCCCGGGGCTCCGATGGACGCACCAGCGATATTGACATCAAAGCCGAGGTTGCGAGGGTCCGCACCCATGCTGTTTCGAGGTCCAAAATGGCCTTTTCCCACATGAATGGTGCGGTAACCTCGCTGGCGCAAACACTGTGCCAACGTCACATCGCTCGCCGCTAACCCCTGCCATTTCCACTGCGCTGGAGCCCGTGGTCCCCCGTTGTTCCTGTCGGGGTGAATCCAATTCGTTGTCCGATGCCGAGCCGCATATTGACCTGTCAGTAGCGAGATGCGCGTCGGCGAACAAACACTCATTGCGTAAAACTGGCTAAAGCGAATCCCTCGCTCGGCCAACCGTTCCAGGTGCGGTGTTCGATAGAACTCGTTGAGCGGATAACGATGCGGTTTGCCCTCGAGCGTCAAGAAGGGAACCGAGCTGTCCATTACTCCCATATCGTCGACGAGAAAAATAACAATATTGGGCAGGCCGCTGACGGGCGACGTTGCCATCGTCTGGGACACAATCGAAAAAACTATCGACAAAATAAGTCCCGCCCCACAGACGAGCCACGTAGCTTTATGCCCGTATCGGAAGGCTTTTGACAAGCTAATAAGTGGTGCGTTCGGTAACATTCTTTACGCCAGGCTCCATAGCAAACTGTTTTGAACAACCACTATAAAGCCGGAATCCAGACAACGCCGCATGTAAATCCTATTATGAAAGCAGCACCCAGCGAAGCCACGGCCTGACTGATTCGAGATCTCCACACTCTATGAACCCTATTGGAATGCAGAACCACAGCACCTGGCAGGCTAGCGTTTCTGCCTGTCGAGCGCTTCTTTCTTGGAGAATCCCGATACACTCACGCCTGGGCTGCCATGTCGGACCCGAACTATATACCGCCCATGAAAAGAACTTTGTCACACCAGGGTTCCGGCAGCATTAACGTGGACATCCAGGGGCTGTTTTGCGGGCAATTCCGTTTTGCCAACCGGATGGGTGTTCGGCCGCAACGGCGAAGTTCAATACGATGTAATGATGCCAAAGGCTATCGAGTGCGCGTTGATTTCGTGGAGGACCCGGTCGGTAGGTCCGAAGGGAGGTGACGGCAACGGACCGGACAATCCGTTGTTGACAAGGTAGACATAGGCGAGAGCCAACTCGACCTGGGGTGCGATTCGCAGCGAACACCCAGCACTGATATTATGCTCTTGTATGAGTGGCGTAAGCAAGTTCGTAAAGGCTTCGCTAGAACGGATCGGGTTTTGATTGAAGTTGTAGCCGAAGCGCAAGGTTAGGGTCGGACTGAACAACCACTGAACACCTACGGCGCCGGCGAACACGTTACTCCATCCCAATTCTCGGAATCCCGAGGTGTTTTTGTAGTCGAAGTAGCGAGCGTCGAGGGCGACTAACCAGCCGTATCCTGCGTCAAGAGCGGTGCCCAACGACAGAATCATCGGATAGTCGATGTCCGCCGTAACGACGCCGTTGGTTGTGAAGAACCGGAAATCTTCTAACCATTGGGGGCTTTTAATGGTAAAACCCCAATGCCACCAATCCGTGGCCAGCCAATAGAGCCCCAGTTGAGCACCGCCACCCCAATGAATGCGGCTACTGGTACCTGGGGTGGGTAGCGGCGTGATGAACGACGGGCCCAGAGGGTCCAGGTGGACGCGGGCGGCTGTCACCGTGGGGGCTAAGCCAAGTGACAATCGCTCCGTAATTGGGTATGCGACAGTCGGAGCGATTTGAAAGACTTCGGCATCGGCATAAAGCGGCCCTGCTGCCAGCAAAGGGTTACTCGGATCTAGAGGCAGGTTGGAGCGAAACCCTGCTGTAGCGTACATGCCCAAACCGATGGTGGCGGGCTGTCCCTCGGCTCGGTGCACCCAGCCAACCGACGGAATGATCGCCGCCCCGGGCTCGCCCTCCGTACGCGATACCAGCCCACTTACTTCGGAGCCTAATTCCACAGAGGCTAGCAGTACTTCCGCGCCAAATGAAAATTGGGACGCCTCCAATGCGCCGATCGCACCCGGATTCCAGTGCAGCGCAGTTATTGCTTCCAAGGGTGCAGCGGTTCCCGCTCCGCCGAAACCACGGTTGACCGCCCCGACCCCGGTTACAATAAAACCTTGTGCCGCGACTGCAGATGTCATTAGGGCCCATATGGGTAGGGCTACCCATTTCATCCGAAATGCGCGCACAAAATGCGCATGACTCATCCGCTGCCCCCCAATGCTAATCCGCGACTTGGGCTACCGGCATTTTACTGGTTCCTGGTCGGGTTTTCGCAATTGGACCAGGCGAAACTGGTTGCCTGTGGCCAAAAACAAATGCTCGACAGTTTTCGCAGATTCAGTGAGCCGCAGGCGCGAAGAAAGTGCCGAGCCTCGACCACTAAACGGCCGATCGACTCGCGCATCAACGGAACTTTAGATAAGCTCACTACATTCGTACGCTCGAACTTTTCCGTGATAGTCACTCCAGACGTTACGATCGATCCAGTTTAACAGGTCGAAAACAACGCGGTTTCAAATCGCCCTGGAGCGATCGCTCGAAAAGACGGGTGCACGACGTCTGCTCTATATCGAATGGGCTACCGATCCGCATGGCCCCACTGTTGTGTTTACCTGAAGCGTGCCTACCCAGCACGCTTAGGGCTTTTCAACTGGGTGCCCTGCCCGATTTCGCGTCGCCCCGTCGCCCGAGCCGACGTGCTCGGCGGTCTGCTGCACCGACGCTTCGTGTAGCCCCTTTGGTAGAGAGTCAAGTTCCGCCGGGACCGGAGATTTAGTCTTTGAGCGGCCAGACGAGACGAGCGAGGCAACAATCCCAACGGCTAAGATACTGGCGATAATCACCAGAGATACACGATTGGGGATCGGAAAATGATGCGACACCAGCATTTTGACGCCCATATAGGCCAATAATACAACAAGACTTGTCCGCAAGTGCTCGAATAACTCCATCAATCCAGCCACGGCAAAATACAAGGCTCGCAGCCCTAACATGGCAAATACATTGGATGTAAAAACAATGAACGGGTCGCGTGTGATGGCCAAAACTGCGGGAATTGAATCCACGGCGAACATCACATCGCTACTTTCAACCACCAGCAGCGCCAAGAAAAGCGGGGTCATAGCCCAACGCCCGTCGCGCTTGACAAAAAATCGTTGGCCTTCGAACTCAGCGACCACGGGGAAAAATCGTCGCGTTAAGCGCACCAAGCGGTTTTTAGCCGGATCAACATCCGCCTCGACCAAAAAGGCCATACGGTAAGCAGAATACAGCAGCAACGCCCCGAAGACATACGTCACCCAGTCCAAGTAATGGATCAGGGCCGTGCCGGCCGCGATCATTAGGCCGCGCATAACTACCGCTCCTAAAATGCCCCAAAACAATACCCTATGTTGGAGAGAAGCCGGGACGCGGAAAAAAGTAAAAATCATCGCGATGACAAAGATGTTGTCCAACGACAATGACTTTTCCACAATATAGCCCGTGAAAAACTGCACAGCCGCCTCCATCCCGGCATCTTCTCGCGGACTTGCGCCCCACACCATCCAGTGATGCTCGTAAATAAAATAAACCGCTATGTTAAAGAGCAAGGCAGCAACAATCCAGACGACACTCCAACCAATTGCCTCGCGAATCCGGATCGCATGGGGATGACGATGGAATACCCCAAGGTCCAGTGCCACAAAGAGCACAATTAGCAGAAAAAATCCAGACCAAATTAGCGTTTCGATCATAGAGGTGCTACAGCAAGGGGATAAAGCTGGATTGTTAGGCCCCGTGAGAGCTATGCCGTCTTAAAAATCCAGCGCACGTAAGCCATTGTTGATTCATTTCGTTTGCAAAGGGTCACTATTGTTCCCGGTAGCCATGCACGTGAGTGCCACGGTCGATAATGATTGCACCATGTTTTCGTATTTGCCGCAAGACCAGTTGCTGTCAACCCAGCGTCTGCGCTACTTGCCCGTTTACCTGAGAGGCCTAGCTACACACATTTTAGGTGGGAATGCGTTTCCGACTAGGGCGAGCAACCGAAGATCATTTGACGCCAAGGGCTAAGACGCCAAGAACCAAGGAGCCCATGGGTGTGCCTTGGAATGTGCGTCTTGAACGTAGATGAGATTTTACTGTAAAGGGCGGGCCGTCGCCAGAGTTTGCCCATTATCCGCGACAGGAATGGAAACGAGATGTCTGCCCGAATCGAGGATGAAATGGTTCGGTCTTTGCCGGGCCTGGGGCTGGTAGGCCTTTTTGGCCCGACCTGATGTGAGCCGATGCGCGTGCTTCTTGGCAAAGACGTTGCGTCGAGCGAGAGCCCAACAGGGCCACCCAAGGACGCAATACAGGCGGCCCACCGAGAGCGTGTGATCGACGTGTCACCGAACGTTAGCACTTACGGCAAAGTTTCCTTTTCCGAGTGTTCCCGGTTGTCGTATCACGACACGTAGAAACGGCAGCCAACGAACTGAGTGTGCGCAACTGTTACCGAAATAGTTTTTCCTAGCCAGCCGAACGAGCGCCGGCTAAATCCACGCCGCGTACAGGAATCGGCTTCCACTGGCATGCAAACATTAAGCAGTTAATCCCTGAGCCGATTCCGAGCAATCCGACCGTTTGTCCGTCGCGAAGTTGCTGTTTTTGAGCGGCAAGGGCCAGGGTTAACGGCAACGCTACGGAACCGGTGTTGCCCAAATCCGGGTAGCTTATAAAGTCGTTATCTGGATCAAGCGCTAGGGCATCCAGGATGGCTCGCCGGTGTGCACTACCAACCTGATGGCACACCGTCGCTGCCAGCGATAGACCTAGGATTTCCATTCGCCGCACGAGTGTCTGGAAGGCAACACGCCCGGCTTGCACGCCCGCGGACAAAAGCGCCTCCGCATGCGTCTCCATCAACGGCTGCATCCCTAAACCAATCGCGTCATCCGCTCCACTCTGGCACAACCCATGGTGTGCCGATTCGGCACGCCAAACAGCCACACGGAATCGACAGTCCGTCCGGCTGACCGTGCGGTGTGTGAGCAAAAGTGCACAGGCGCCCGATCCTATCGTCAAAGATGCCATCGCAGGTTTGATTTGATGCCGATCGAGACCCGGTGTCTGGAGCAACCACCGTACGGTACTTTCCAGCAAACTGCGACTGCTTTCCGTCCCCACGATCAACGCAGCAGAAATCACCCCCAATTCAATGAGGCTTGCTGCTTGAAGCATACCGTTCAAAAGACCCAAGCAGGCGTTCGATACATCGTAAACCAAGCACTCAGGCAAGAGCTCAGCCAGATGGTGCACGCGGCAAGCCGTTGCCGGCTCTAAACGGTCCCGACAAACCGAACCGTGCACCAACAGTCCTACCGCAGCAGGATCCAGTCCGGCAGCTTCCAGCGCCCAGCGCGCCACCTGAGCGCTCATGTCACTAGGCAATGTCTGTGTTGCCCAGACGCGTCGCTCGACGATCCCCGTCATTGCTTCGAGTCTTCCCTCGACAAGCCCTAATCGCTCGTAAAGCGGCGCCAATTGCCTTTCGAGTGCCAGGCTAGACCATCGCTCTTCAGGCAACAGGTAACTAATCGACTCAAGACATACGTGCTCAAAGAACATCACTCACCGTTATGCCTTTGTTCTAGCCTACGCGAATGCCCTCTAAATCTCACGAACCGCTCTGCGTTCTTCGAAGTCACCCACATGGCTCACGGCACACCTTTGCGCCGCAAGCACCTTGAACCAGAGCCTAGACCATGTCGCACCGCAATCACCCAGGGTTTAACCTTACGATGATGCCAAATCGTTTGCAGTCCTTGGCGTCCTTCTTCTGTGTTCGAATGAAAAAATTCAGCGTGCGCTCACTATGTTTAACGAAAACGGGCGGTTTTTCGTAGGGGCACGTAGCAAATTGCGCTCAAAGCTCGGGACGTTTCGATCGCGCGCACTATACCCCCCCGACTTCTTGGTGTTTGACGATAGCCTGATCGACAGCAACGGCCATCGCTTTGCCTATACCGGATGCGAGTTCTACGCGGGATTCGGTAGCGGACCGAGCAACGCGGCCTAGTTTTTTGCATCTCACCGTTACTTTTTGTCGGTCCGGCCCGCAGATTATTGCTGCCAAATTCGGAACTGAGATCTGAACAATAACAAGGTTGGGAACCTGCCTGCCACGATAAGCTTTGTTGGTAGCCAACGGCAAACTTATCAGTGGGACCGAGTGGTTTTTTAAGAGACACTCTTAGTGCTAGCACGACGATGCTTGCACATCCGGTAGGAAGCGCTTGAGAAAAACGCTACAAAATGTGCCTTTTTCTTGCATAGCCGGAAACCTTCGTTAAATTCTTTGCCTATTGACAGCCGGTTGTCATTCCTGCCGGCATGGCCGGAAGGAGTTTACGTCGTCCAGGTCGACGGGCCCTGAACGTTCTGAGGGAGGGCTGGCCGAGGCGGAGCCGGGCACAAACTTGTGCTGGGGCTGGCGTCGACACGCGGTGAAACAGGGATGTGTTCCAGTTGGGTCAGGAAAGGGAGGACGACCGATCGCGAGAGGGATGGCGCGCTGCGAGGTGGACGAAGCTGGCTCCTGGCTGCGGCCAATTCCGAAGGCCGAGCGGCATTAGCCTGTGGAAGCGGGCCTTGCGGATGATTTGTCCGCGTTCTCGTCATACCTGTTCGAGCGGCATTGGCTTTAGCGATTCGGGGCCTTCATTACTCATCGTCCCGACCGGAACACCGAGTCGCCCAGGGATCGAACGTTACAGAAAGGAGGTTGTGCCATGCAGAAGCCGCTCATAGGTTTGAATGCTGACTTCCGCGGAGCGCGCAAGGATACGCCGGCCTTTTCGTTCTTGTCGGCCGGTTACTACGACATGCTCATGCGAGCCGGCGCGTTGCCGATCGTGCTCCCGCCCTATTCAGACCCAGCGGATATCGATGCGATTTTGGATTTGCTGCAGGGGGTCGTGTTAGTCGGAGGATTGGATTTGGATCCTCGCCGCGACGGATATATGGTTCATCCATCCCAACGGTTAATGGAGCCGCGTCGTGAAAAATTCGATCGACTTTTGATGGACCGCCTTGCTACGCGTCGCCTGCCCGTATTCGGCATTGGAGCTGGCATGCAGTTGTTGAATGTCAGTCAAGGCGGCAATTTGTTCCTACACATCCCGGAGGACTTTCCTCACGCATTGCCGCACAAAATGCCGGATGATCCGGAGCATCGCCATGCGTTAATCATTACGGCTCCCGGCTCACTAATGGACCGCGTCTATCGCGATAGCGAAGTGCGCGTCAACAGCATGCACCACATGGCTGTCGACGAAGTCGCTCCAGGTTTCCGCGTCACGGCTCGTGCCCCGGACGGCGTCGTCGAAGCCATCGAATCGACTCAAGACGACTGGTTTGCCTTTGGCACTCAGTTCCATCCCGAGGCCGAATCGGCATCGGCTCTGGATATTCGAATTTTCGAGGAGTTTGTCGAAGGGGTACTTGCCCGCCAAAGTCTGGCACGCGCGGCTGCCTAGTTTGCGTGCGGCCTGGGAAATTGACGCTTGCAGGTTGCCGAAATGGATGTCGGCAGCCTGCAGCCTATATGGCGCCCGTCACATCCAGGCTACTGTTGTAAGCCACGTTGGTTAGCCCAAGAATGAAACGACACGTCGGGAACCGGTTGCACACCTTGGGGTCCATCCGGCCAGGGCACAGCATCAAGACCCCCCAGAATTGCTCGGTGATTTACCCGGGGTTTGCCACGGTGAGTAAGTGGTCACGCGACGACTGCTAGTTACTGGTATCGAGCGATTCGCGCAACTGCGCCTTGTGCACAGTCTCCGCGCGGCGCTGTCGGCTTGTCCGATTTAACGAGCAGCTCGACCGTACGTTCCGCAGTTTAGTACGGCAGGAGTTTATACCCGCGGCATTGCTAGCCGCAACTTACGTAACCGAACCGCACGGTTGTGCCGCCTAGGGCTCGATGCGCGTGCCTAACACCTCCAGAAACTTGCGGAGCCATGCCGGATGCGCTGGCCAGGCGGCAGCCGTCACGAGATTCTGGTCGACGCAGGCATCATCGAATGTTTCTGAAGGTGGTACGAATGTTCCACCAACGGCTTCGATCTCCGGCCCGATGGCCGGATAGCCACTCGCACGCCGTCCTTTGAGGACTCCGGCGGTTGCCAAAAGCTGAAGACCATGACAAATGGCAGCAATTGGCTTACCGACTTCATGGAAGTGTCGTACGAGAGCAAGCACCTTGGGATTGAGTCGCAAATACTCGGGAGCCCGTCCGCCAGGTACCAGAAGTGCATCGTACCGGTTCGGGTCGACTTGGTCGAAGTCGGCGTTCAGACAGAAGCGATGGCCCCGCTTCTCGCTGTAGGTCTGCTCCCCCTCAAAATCGTGTACGGCTGTTTCCACATATTGGCCAGCTCGCTTGCCCGGGCATACGGCGTGCACCTGATGTCCTACCATTTGCAGAGCTTGGAACGGCACCATCGCTTCGTAGTCTTCTACGAAGTCCCCCACGATCATTAGGATTCTTTTGCTCATTGGCCAAATATCCTTTCCTGCGCATGAACACCGGATACATCGATCGTCCTGCGAGTGCCCTTAAAAGTAAACCGGCACCCACTGCTCCAGCTCATCCTCGCATTTCGACAGCGGTTTTTCCCGCCACGGAATGGCACGCTTCTCCAACCTACAACGGTATACCAGCGCGCGAAAGTGGAGAATGGCGGCTTGGATCGCTGCACGAGGAGTGTTGCCGAAAAATGGTCGGTAATCCAGGGTGGCAAAACGAACCACGTAACCATGAGCACCGTGACGCGACAGGTAGAGCAGACAGGTGCACGCGTAGCGATGCGGCTGGAGCGCATCCGCATCAGGGTGATCGACAAAGTTGTCTTCGGGCCATAGCGCCGCAGTGGACGTATGGTGCACGCTCAACGACTGTTGCAGCTCATGCAGGATCGCCTTGGGTACTGCGCGCAACGATCCGGCAGGACTAAACAAATCCTTCAGCAAAAAAACACCTGCCAGTAGTGCCCCAAGCAGGTACCCAAAAACAACACCCAAGCATGCCCCGAATACAACAAAGGTCACTAGCCACGGGGAACGCGTGCGTTCGGCAGACAGCGAAAGCACACCACCCCAAAATGCCGTTACTACGCCACCGGCTAGAGCCGACGCACTGCGCGGTGCCTGCGGAGACAACGCCTGAATTACCGCTATGACAAACAGCAAACTCCCGACCGCGGCGTACGTCAATTCCGAAGCATCAACGAGTTTTAAGAGTGCGAAACTGACTGCCGCGATTATGACAAGCGCGAGAAACTCACCCAACCCGAAACGCGGTGGTACTCGATACACAGCCGGGTGCTCAGCAGAGCCTGCCCGGACGGCCGGATTATTGGGTGCCTGACTTTCCTGCATGACCGTCTTCCTTAGGCGGAAAAGAGCAGCCTATCTCCATTAGTGCTGTAGAAGGCTTTGCCATTATTTTCGGATTGACAACCGGACACTGCAAGATTACGCCGTGCTTGTGATGACCCTTGCGCTGGTGCTCCCCAACGACCCATTAAATCAACAGCACACAGCTTAATAGGGCAGTGGGGCGGTTGTTGGTCAGTCATTCGTTCCTCTGATGCCTCGCACGGCACGCGACCGCGGTGGAAATCGTGGCAACCGGATAGAACTCGCTACGGAGCACAACCGGGCTAGATGTGTCGCTTCTGTACGCTCGTAACTGCCTCAGTGCGTGTGATCAGTACACCTGAACGCTCAGAGGCCGTTTCGAATCTGTAACAACACTCCGGCATTACGATCCGGTGTTTCGTTGCACGCTTTCGACCTGTTATCTTCTCGTCGCGCCCAAGAACCGAATGGTGTTGGGTTACTTTTTGTGCCGGTCGTGCCGCAGCTAACGGCGCCTGAACACAAATTGGAAAACGTTTGTCGGCCAGGCCGAATAACGAAAACGCTGCCGCGCAGATAAGCGGTGCGGCCAGGATTCTTGGTTCGCTTAGGCTGAGAGCTGGCTGCCGTTGGCCAAGAGGCACTTTGTAGCATGCACGGGGAGTGGGGCCAATGGTAGGTGAAAAACCGCATTATCTTATGCTGTTGGAAACAAGCACTGCGGCTCCCAACCACGGCCGCTGGCGCTGCGTATTGGAACAAACGGCTACCGGTCAATTGTGGGAAGCCGAAGACGTGGAACCAGGAACGGTCGGTGAGCGTTTGGAGTTACTGGCAGCCGTACGCGGCTTGGAAGCGTTACCAAAGCCCTCTCGAGTCACATTAGTGACCACGAGCCGCCTGCTGGAGTGGATTCTTTGTGAGGCGCTGCCGCGCTGGCGCTCCGACGGCACGTTGGCCGTTTCGCCGCACGAGCGGTTCCCTAAACAGAATCTTGATTTATGGCGGCGGATCGATCGAGCACTTCGTTACCACGACCTGGAATGCCGGCGATTAGGCGCCGGCGCATGTGCCGATGATGCGGCGCTTCGTCCCTACTGCACGCAACCTAAAAGCCGATTAAGGCACCTTTGTTGGGGGTGGGTCCACCAGCTACGTACGCAGTGGGAGGAATGGATCTCTCGGCCTGCCCATCGTTGGAGTCGACGAACAATTCACAAAGCCGCCTTTGCGTTGGGCGGGCCGTGGGCAACAATCTTCGTCGCTTGGGTTCGCTACTAGAATAATAGCAGGAGGTATCAGTACGAGCGATGGATCCGAGCAGTCGGGGGGACAGTCTCCAGCTCTTACTTTCAGGACAGCACGACAATCCGTTTGAAGTTCTCGGACCGCGTGCGGTCCGTCACGGTCCACAACCGGCGATCGCGGTACGGGCATACTGGCCACAGGCACCTCAGGCTTGGTTGGTGGACGCGCGCCGCCAATTACGGCCCATGCGACGGATCCACCCGGAGGGCATCTTTGAAGTGATCTGTAGCCAGGAGGAGCTTGCTGACCAACCGTATCAGTTACGCGTGGTAACTTCCGACGGGCGCATCTTGACTATGCACGACCCTTACGCCTTTCCAACTTTGTTAACCGATTTTGATCGCTACCTATTTGGTCAGGGTTGCCACTGGCAAATTTACCGAAAACTAGGTGCCCAAGTACGTACGATCCAAGGGGTTACTGGGGTCAATTTTGCCGTGTGGGCTCCGCATGCCAAAGCCGTCAGTGTCATCGGCGATTTCAACGACTGGGACGGTCGATGTCATCCGATGCGCAAGCACGAGCCAAGCGGCATTTGGGAACTGTTCATCCCAGCAGCTCGACCAGGTCACAAATACAAATTCCGCATCAAGGCTTCTGACGGCAGCTTGTCGGATCGATCCGATCCGTACGGTTTTACGGCCGAAATGCCGCCATGCACGGCATCGATTGTCGCTGACTTGAGCGGCTATGACTGGCAGGATCAGGACTGGATGCAAGCCCGTTGCCAGCAAAGCCTCGACCAGCCTATTTCGATTTACGAGGTTCACTTGGGCAGTTGGCGACAAGATCCTCGACGATTGCACGGCTGGAAAAACTACCGGGTGTTAGCCGAAGAGCTCGTCGAGTATTGCCAAAAAATGGGATATACGCACATCGAACTTGTGCCTATTAGCGAACATCCGTTTACGGGAAGTTGGGGTTATCAAACGATCGGTTACTATTCGGTCACCAGCCGCTACGGATCGCCACACGACTTTATGTATTTTGTCGATTACTGCCACCGGCACGGTATTGGCGTGATCATCGATTGGGTGCCGGCTCATTTTCCGCGAGACGGTCACGGACTGCGCCGGTTCGATGGCACAGCCCTGTACGAACACGAGGATCCGCGTAGGGGCGAGCACCCGGATTGGGGAACGATGATCTTCAATTACGGGCGAAACGAGGTGCGCAACTATCTGCTGGCCAACGCGCTGTTCTGGGCAGACTGTTACCATGTTGATGGTTTGCGAGTCGATGCGGTGGCCTCGATGCTGTACCTGGATTACAGTCGCCGCGAGGGCGAATGGGTGCCCAATCAATACGGCGGGAGGGAAAACCTCGAAGCGATTGATTTTTTGAAACAGTTCAACACGACGATTCATGAAAAATTCCCTGGAATTCTCACGATTGCTGAGGAGTCAACGGCTTGGGCTGGAGTGTCTCGACCCGTGCATTGGGGTGGTTTGGGCTTTAGCATGAAGTGGAACATGGGCTGGATGAATGACACGTTGCGCTACATGCGCCATGATCCAATCCATCGCCGTTACCATCACAACGAACTGACGTTCAGTCTGATCTACGCGTTTAGTGAAAACTTTGTCCTGCCTCTTTCCCACGACGAAGTCGTACATGGCAAGCGTTCTTTGTTGGATCAAATGCCGGGCGATTTATGGCAGAAGTTTGCCAACTTGCGACTGTTGTTCTCCTATATGTGGACGCATCCGGGCAAGAAGCTTTTGTTTATGGGAGGCGACATTGCCCAGTGGAGCGAATGGGCTTACGATCGCTCGTTGTCCTGGGAATTATTGCAATGGGAGTCGCATCAGGGAGTGCAGAAGTTAATAGCGGACCTCAATCGCCTCTATCGTAGCGAGCCGGCACTGTACGAGCAGGATTTTTCCGGAGCGGGGTTCGAGTGGATCGATTGTCACAATTGTGACGACAGCGTGCTGGTCTACCTGCGCAAGGCGAAAAACGCGGACGACTTCCTGGTGATCTGCGCCAACTTTACTCCCGTTGTCCGACACGGTTATCGCGTCGGGGTACCGCGAGAAGGTTTTTATCGAGAGATTTTCAACAGTGACTCCAGCTATTATGGTGGCTCGAACGTCGGCAACTTCCCGGGCGTACTAGCCGCCCAGCCTGGGCATCATATGCGCCCCTATGCGATTCGTGTCGATTTACCACCGTTAGCCGTAACCATTTTCAAACCGCAGCGCTGACGAGCTACCCTTCTACCGACGCTCGGACTCGTCGGCAGCCCGTTCCCAGCGTACTGCCATGGACTCTTCCAGTTGGCGGTACCAGTCACGATAGAAGTTTTGCAACCGTGCCGATACCAAGGCGTCGTATTCGCGAAACGATTGACCGAACGATTCCAGGAACAATTTTTGCAATTCCGATTCCGGCGGCTCGCGTTTGACCGTGCGGAAAACATAAAAGTGGTCTTGCGGAGCGTTCGTTGCCAGGCCAACTGCGTCGGGTGCAGTGGAAAAAACCGCTTGCATAAATTCCCAGCTTTCACCCTCGACTCCCTCGACGTCACTCAGGCCAGGCGATTCCAAGCCCCGCAAACCCAAAGTCGCACCCCAACTAATCCACGTGAAAGCCGGTGGTTCGAACACTTTATCGGCATATTCGGGTAGCCGTTCTCGCAAGGTACCCTCGCGTTGTGCAGCTTCCTGTTGTAGTTGCTCAGCACGCTGTCGCGCCAGTTTTCTTGCCTCTTCTTTCCGCCATGCCTGCTCTACCTCGGAACGTGCCTCGTCGAATGTGGGCACTGATTCGGGCTGTTCCTCAATCTTCCAATACACGTATTCGATGTCGCTATTTTGAATATCAACGATTTCCCGAACCCGAAACAGAGGAACCTCTGGATCAAAGGCGACTTCCCGAAAAGCCCGGAATCGGAACGACTGCGAATCGAATCGGGATGTCCTGCCCAGGTCAGTTTTTTCCACGGAATAAAAGTCGACCAATCCAGTTTGCCCAACAGCGACGCCGAATCGTTCGACCCATGTCTGCGGATCCGGCGGGGTAGGACGGGGCGAGGAATCCCCGGAGGGCCGCTGTTCCCAAATCGTATAACTTTGAAAATATCGATCCATCTGCCGCCGTATCGTGTCGACAATTTCATCACGCCGCTTCTGAGCTCGGGGTCGGGCCAGCCGGTCCAGAATCCGATCTCGAACTTCTTCCAACGGCACCGGTTCGCCCTGCGATCCAGCAGAAGTGGTCGCCGGTGGTGGCCGCTCGGAAGGTCCAGTCTGCGGCGGCACTTGTTCGTTCCCCGCGACGGCCGCTCCCTCGCTCGCCTGTTTAGCTTGAGCCGGTTCGGTGTTTTTCTTATCTGCTTCGGAGTTCGCGTTGGTCGATTGTTGAGATTCGGTCGATCCTTGAGCCTCGGTCGATTCTTGATTCGCAGTCGGCTGCTGCGTCGCAGCCTCGCTAGATGTCGCGGTGTCCGACTGTTCGGTCGTGGCATCGGGAGGCGAATCGGCTGGTCCGGCTTGATCCTGCCCAGAACGCGAATCCGATTTGTCCGAAGGCGTCTCTGACTGATTCGTTTGCTGATTCTTCGAATCGGAGGCTGAGTCCGGAGGGGCCGGTTGGGTGGCGTTTTCCTTGTCATTCGTTAACGGGTTGGCTTGAGCCCCCGACGGATTTTGCGGCGGGTTCATGGGTGCCGCCGGACCGGATGAACTGGGCGGCTTACGGTAATCGCCCCGCTTCAAGCCCTCTTCGTACTCTTTGAGAATTTCATCCTGGCTAATACGTTCTTTTTCTTCCGCAATCAGCTTTCCGACATCGATGCGTACATAAGCGAAATTGGTTTTGGGCAAGCGGCGGAATCCCGGCACGGGGCTCATCGGATCGGGATATCGCTCTTTATATTGTTCATACAGTTGCCGTAGCTCTTGTTCGGTCGGATCGCGCGGGACCTGGCTCAGAAAGTCCGCCACGGCCACCGGCAGTATTTCGAGAGAAGTCTTCTGATGCACCCGCAGGAAATTCTGCCAACTGTCGGCCGGTGTCATAGCCGCGGCACTCATTAGCACGTGCTCGCGCAGATAATGAGCCATCAAGAGTCGGCGTAGCCACAGGAAAAGCATCCCGACCGGAAGACGTCCTCCCGATACCTGTTTGAAGATTTTTTCGAAATCTTCGGGTGCCAACAGCCGATCACTTAAGCGATCCAAGTAATCCTGTACCGCCTCATCGCTGATGACCATGCCTAGCTCTTCCGCTTTGGCTGCAAGGAGCATGGTCGCAACGAGCTCTTGATCCCCATCACCGCCGAAGTACTGTGGCAGTGGTCCTTTTGGCACTCCGCGACGTTCACGCGTCAAACGCAGAACTTCATCCAGGAAATTCATCGTCAATCGATGCGAATGGCGCATCGACTGCAGCTCGCCCTCCGTCAGCTTGCCACCTTTCCAGCGCAGTACCACGGCGCGGGCTGCGGTACCACCACTCAGCGTGCGTTGGCGCAGGTAATCATCTACCGGGGGCAGCACCACGAATGCCACCATCAACAGCACGCCCAGTCCAACAAGGAACCAATATTGATGTTTACGAAAGACCGAAAGCGGACTTGCCATGCTCGATCAACCTCTAGAGAATGCAAAAGCCCGTCCGTTATCGCCCCCGAGATGGCCCTCGCATCGGGTATGCCATTTGGGCGCCCGCCGTTGCGGTGCCATCGGATACGAAAACCCGGGTACTCCCACTTCTGGTGATAGAATCTTTACACTAACGAGCGAGCAGGGCCCTTGACACCGCCCCTACTTGGGCGGTATGGATGGGGGCCACGCTACGCAAGTTGTGCTGTCGATTGTAGGGCCACGCTGCATAAATGCAATCCCAATAAGTATCTGGTAAGTATCTGGTGCACATGCGTTACAAGCAAGCGGTGGGGCTAACCGAGCGTCTGTCAGGTTGTCGGCCACGTCGGTTGCCGTTCGGTCACAGATTGTGGTAAGAGAACTAGTAGTGGCAGCAGGCCACGATGGATCCTTAGCGGTTAACCAAACTGACCGGATTTCCACGAGGGAAGTAATTATTGATGGCTAAACGCACAACGAGCCAAGGTCAAAAGTCACTGGTGATCGTCGAATCCCCGACCAAGGCGCGGACGATACGCAAGTTCCTTGGACCGGAGTTTGTTGTCGAGGCCAGTATTGGCCACGTGCGGGATTTACCCGAGGGGCGCAAGGAAGTACCGGACGAATACAAAAGCGAGGATTGGGCTAACTTAGGGGTCAACGTACAGGAAAATTTCAAGCCCTTGTATGTCATACCGCCCTCGAAGCGCAAGCAAGTCGCAAAGCTTCGCAAGCTGCTTAAAGAATCGCGCGATCTTTATCTGGCCACCGACGAAGATCGGGAGGGTGAAGCAATAAGCTGGCACTTATGTCAAGTGTTGCAGCCCAAAGTGCCGGTGCATCGCTTAGTTTTTCATGAAATTACCGCGGAAGCTATTCGACACGCATTAGCGCACCCCCGACAGGTCGACGAACGGCTAGTGCGTGCCCAGGAAGCACGTCGGATTTTAGATCGGCTTTACGGTTATGAGGTCTCACCGCTTTTATGGAGGAAAATCCGACCGGGGCTGTCGGCCGGACGCGTCCAAAGTGTGGCGGTGCGGCTCGTGGTCGAACGCGAGCGGGAACGACGTGCCTTTATCTCGGCTACGTATTGGGATGCAGTTGGAGTTTTTGCCACGGCACGAGACGAGGAGTTCACCGCGGAATTGGTGATGGTCGACGGCAAGCGGTTGCCTACCGGCCGCGACTTTGATGCCCAGGGCCAGATCAAGGACCCCTCACTGCTTTGGTTGCGTAGTCAGGAAGAGATCGAGCGGTTGTTGGAACGATTGCGGCAGGCCCAATATCACGTGGCCTCGATCGACGAAAAACCCTATTCGAAAAGCCCCCCGCCTCCTTTCACTACCAGCACGCTTCAACAGGAAGCGCATCGCAAACTGGGCTTCACGGCCAAACGCACCATGCTCGTTGCCCAAAACCTGTATGAAAAGGGCTACATCACGTACATGCGCACCGATTCGACCCATCTGGCAGATGTGGCCGTCGAGGCAGCCCGTGAGCTGATTAGCGAATTGTACGGAGCCGACTATTTGCCGCCCGAATCGCGCGTCTATCGGTCCCAGGTCAAGAATGCGCAAGAGGCCCACGAGGCGATACGGCCGGCAGGTCACCCATTCCAGCGGCCCGAAGGCTTGCGCGGTGAATTGAGTGAGGATGAGTTTCGGCTTTTCGAATTAATCTGGAAACGAACCATCGCCAGTCAGATGGTCAACTCCCGTGAACGCACGGTGACCGTTTCAGTCCAAGGCGGGGGTGCTGAGTTTCAGGCCAAAGGCAAAGTAATTGATTTTCCTGGATTTTTGCGCGCGTACGTAGAAGGTTCTGACGACCCTGAGGCCGAATTAGCAGGCAAAGAGCGGCTGCTTCCGTCCATGGAGCAAGGCGAACCGGTTTTCCCGCGGAGTTTAGAAAAAGCTTGCCACACGACGCAGCCACCGCCTCGATATAACGAAGCGTCTCTTACTCGAAAACTCGAAGAATTGGGCATCGGTCGTCCCAGTACCTATGCTACGATTATCGACACGATTCTTGCCCGCGATTACGTCTATAAGAAAAACAACGCCCTGGTCCCGACATGGACAGCTTTCTGCGTAGCGCGTTTCCTAGAAGAAAATCTTTCCCACTGGGTCGATTACCAATTCACCGCACAAATGGAAGATTCTTTAGACGCCATCAGCCGTGGTGAAGCCGAACACTTGCAATACTTGCGCGACTTTTACTTTGGCAATCAACAGCCGGGGCTCAAGCCAGCCATCGAACAAAGCTTGCAATCGATGCCTGCACGCGAGGTAACAGCGTTCGAATTGGGCGTACCCGCGGAAAGTCCGCATCGAGATCCGATCGTGTTGCGCGTTGGACGCTACGGGCCATACCTGGAACAAGGCCAGCGGAACAGTCCGAATTTTCGTCGAGCCGCGGTGCCACCGGAACTGCCCCCCGACGAGCTTACCTTGGAACGGGCTTTGGAATTATTGGAGCAAGCCCAACAAACCGCACAACCGTTGGGATGGGATCCGGTGTCCGGCAAACCCGTTTACCTAAAAAATGGGCGGTTCGGGCCGTACGTTCAACTAGGAGACGATGATGCAGAAGCCAAACCAAAGACCGCGTCGCTCCTCAAAGGGATGAAACCCGAGGAACTGACGCTTGCTACGGCTCTGAAATTACTCGAATTGCCTCGCGCCGTAGGTGCGCACCCAGAAACCGGGGAATGGATCGTAGCTGCCAATGGCCGATGGGGACCTTACATTAAGTGCGGCTCGGAGTATCGAACGTTACCCGCCGGTCTTTCTCCATTGGACATCACACTTGAACAAGCCGTCGAACTGCTCAAAGCACCCAAGGGCTCGTCTCGGCGACGCACGGCCCCCGAGGTGCTGCAAACCTTCGGTCTATCTCCGCATACCCAAAAACCCGTTCAGCTTCTGGCTGGTCGCTACGGGCCGTACGTTACCGATGGTCAAACCAATGCGACCCTTCCAAAAGATATACAACCCGAATTCGTCACGGAAACTATGGCCTTGCAACTTTTGGAGACGAAGCGGCAATCGGCCACGGAAAAGCGCACAACAAGGCGTCGCCGTGCGAAAAAAGATGTGCCCGGCGATTCTTCCGGTAACAATGATTCAGGGACGGACGCATAGGTCTGCCCCTAGGGAGAGCCAAGGAGAATAGCGCCGCGACGTTTGGATGACGGCCGATTAATTGCGCGGCAGTTCCGTGGGGCTTGCCTTTGCACCTGCTAGATACTGCTCTCAAATCCGAACTTATACACGTTTACCTGACGTCCTGCCTCCCACCGCACCGCTCCGCGGGGCAAGATCAACAAGGCATTGGCGGCAACTAGGCTCCGTAAATCGGCAGATCCCTTCCACGTCACTGGATAAACACGCAATGCGAACGGATCCTCGACATCACCCGTTGGTCGATCAAGGACCGCTGGATGGTAGGTAATGCGATCCGCCTGGTGTTCGAAGGCTACTGCCAGCCGCGCCGATGCCAAACGGTCAGCTCGGCGATCGCCTCGCCCGGCGAGCAGGTCAACTACCGGTCGCACAAAAAGTTCAAAACACACCAAGCAGCTAACTGGATTACCGGGAAGTCCAAAAACCCAACACTGTCGCTGTCCGTCTTCCAACACGCCACACCAGATCGGTTTGCCGGGCTTCAGGTCGACTCCGTGAAACAGTTGTTGGACCCCTGCGTCTTTTAAGACGCTCGGGATATAGTCCCGATCCCCGGT
Source organism: uncultured Pirellulaceae bacterium (assembly GCA_964425225.1). Lineage (GTDB taxonomy): Bacteria > Planctomycetota > Planctomycetia > Pirellulales > Pirellulaceae > BPJU01. The sequence continues at coordinate 27,597 of CAYRMD010000024.1, forward strand.
GGAAACTCCGCCGGTAATTAATAGTAAATCGCTCGTCAACCCACTGCGTACCAAAGGCAGCAGCCGAGCTGGGTCATCCGGTGCCACTGCGGAAAGTCGCACGCGAGCTCCGCTGTTTTCGAGCAACGCGGCTAACAGGGTACCGTTACTGTTGCGGATTTGTCCCGGTCCGGGGGCTTGGTCCGGTTCGACCAGTTCATCGCCTGTTGCGAGGATTGCAACATGGGGGCGGCGCACCACACGTACGGACGTCCGTCCTAGTTCAGCCAATAAGCCGATTTCCAGTGGTCGCAGCACAGTACCCACCTTCAACACAACGTCCCCTCGACGCATACTGGCACCTTGTGCCAGGATATTAAGCCCGGGAGCGACGTCGGTTTGGCTAATGCGGATTTCATTGGGGGATACGGGTTGCGTTCGTTCGAGCATCACAACCGCATCGGCTCCCGGAGGGAGCGGAGCTCCGGTCATAATCCGCAGGGCTTGCCTCGGTGCCAACGGCACTTCAGGCACTTGGCCGGCTACAAGTGTGCCTACAACCTGCAGCACGGATCCGGCAGTCGCGTCGGCAGCGCGTACAGCATAGCCGTCCACCAGTGCCTTATCGAACGGCGGCGAATCGACATCGCCGGCCACATCTTCACGCAATACTTGGCCGGCCGCGTTTAAGGCCAATACGTGCTCGTCCGGCAATTGCCGACACCGCTCCAGCAGGATTCGTTGAGCTTCTTCGACTTGGATCATGGCCGCGTTTGTCTTAAGAATCGCCTCAAGAGCTCGTGTCCACATTCGGTCAAGAAGCTTTCTGGATGGAACTGCCACCCCTCGACCGGAAATTGCTTGTGCCGAATCGCCATGATTTCGCGAGACCCGTCGGGTGCAAACGACCAGGCACTCCACTCGAAATCCGGGTGCAACGTTCGCGGCTCGATTACCAGGCTATGGTAGCGCGTCGCAATGAACGGATTCGGCAACCCTGCAAACAACCCACGACCATCGTGATAAATCGCGTCGGTTTTACCGTGCATCAGATGCTTGGCGCGCACAATAGTTGCTCCGGTCGCCTGCCCAATCGCTTGGTGACCGAGACACACGCCCAAGATGGGAAATCGGCCCATACTTCGAGCGATACATTCGACCGATATTCCGGCTTCCTGCGGCGTACAAGGTCCTGGCGATATTATTAGATGGCTGGGAGACAACTCCAGTACTCGCTCAACGCTGATCTGATCATTGCGATAAACGAGAATCTCCACGTCGGGATCAATTTCCCCCAATCGTTGGACCAAATTGTAGGTAAACGAATCGTAATTATCGATGATCAAAATCATGGACCATCCTCAGACAGACCACTGGCAGTCGTTAAGCAGGGGTCCCGGGCAAACTTTTTGTTCCCCTGCGATCGGCCACCTCTCATCTTACCCATCGCGCCGGAATCGCGCCAGCGGGATGGTTTTGTCGGTGCCGCGAACAAATCCTGCAAATCGATATGGGCTGAGGCCCGCAGTCCGCCGTATAGCATAAAGGTAAGGCACTGGCCGGGAATTCTTCCAGCAGAGCTTGGTCATGACAACGCCGTAGTTGGTAACTCATCCATACAGACGGGAGTACGCTACGAATGCTAACCAGCAAAGCTCCAACGAGGCGAAAAACCGGGTTGGTAATCCTGTTACTGTGCATGGTATTGCAGGCATTGCCTACATACACACCGGGTAATGAAACGGCGAACCGGGAACCTCCCGAGGATGCAGCACGGGTAGCCGAACGCTGGGAACTTACCGGCGCACTTCGAGACGTCTTGATCAAGACATTGCCTGAAGAATATCAAAACGATAAGCAATGGGGCAAGCAGCGATATGTCGAGCGATGGCGATGGGTACACGAAAACGGAGCCCTGCGGCGCGAAAAAGTTATGGTACCGGTCAACCATGGTACCTGGTTGCGCTATGAAGTCGAATTGGTCGATCCGAATCGGGAAGTGGAGGTCGTTTTGGAAAAACCGCGATTCAGTCCCGGAGGGTTGTGGCGTGTGGATTGTAAGGCGTACGCACGCCTCAAGCTGTTCGGACGCTTGTCCAAGTGGGTCTATGGAGTCCAATTGATAAGTCTTAACGCACAGGCCGATGCTCGAGTCGAGGTGGTGGCTACTTTTGATTTTGGACTGAATTGGAAGACATCGAACGGGCTTTCACCGCGCTGGGAAATCAAGGTACAAGAAATCGAATGTCGCGTCGTGGAATTTCGCCTCCTCCGTGTCAGCCAGTTACATGGTCCGGTCGTGCGGGAAATGGGCGAATTCCTAGATGACTGGTTCAATCGGCGACTAGAACAGCAAGAAGAACAGATTCGCGAGCGGCTCAACCGGTCGCTCGAGCGTCACGGCCAAAGGACGGGTGGCATCGAGGACCGGCACGTGGAGCGGGAAACCAAGTCCACACTCAAGCCCGAGGTGTCCCGCCTGCCAGCGCGCCGATCCGCGAATCACGACGGTTAAGAGCTTTCGCAAAGGGCGTCCTCCTGCGAGCCGTGCTTTGCCCTGCCAGCCGATCGCGACAGCAGAGGATGATCCAAACAGGGTGCCACTGTGTGTTGTCATGTGGGAACCCGAACCAAAACCGTCTGCCCAGCGCCCGCCCCCTTTGACCAGCAGCGCCGGGTGCGGTAGAAAAATTAAAGAGACGTGGTTAACTTCGCCGTCGGGCCAAGGAGGCCCTTGCAAGAGGGAACCGTGAACCGGGTCAGGCCTTAACCGGAGCAGCCCTAAGCGGGGTACCTTTGTGTGAGGGTCTCCTTGGCCCGACGTGTGTGTAATAGTGCGTGCGGCAAGCGCGGTGTAGCTTATCGTGAAAAAAGTTGGTCGTACGTCGAGGAAGATCGATGAGTGAGCATCACGAGGATGCTACGGGCGAGGTTCGCGGCGATCCCTTGACATATCAAGTGGTAGCCCGCCGTTATCGTCCGCGCAGCTTTGATGAGCTGGTGGGTCAAGCCGCGGTAGCTCAAGCTTTGCGAAACGCCATTGTCTCGAATCGTGTCGGGCATGCGTATCTATTCACCGGAGCTCGAGGGGTCGGCAAAACTTCAACCGCGCGCATTTTTGCCAAAGCGCTCAACTGCATCGCGGGACCGACGGTGCATCCGGATAATTCATGTGATATCTGTCGGAGCATCGATCTAGGAGAAGACATGGATGTGGTCGAAATCGACGCCGCGAGCAATCGCGGCATCGAAGAGATTCGTCAATTACGAGCGACGATCCATATTCGTCCGGCACGAGGTCGATACAAGATTTACATTATTGACGAAGTGCATATGCTCACCCTTCCGGCGTTCAATGCATTGTTAAAGACTTTGGAAGAGCCGCCGGAACATGTGAAATTCATTTTTTGTACGACCGACCCGGAAAAAATTCCCATTACTGTGTTATCGCGGTGCCAGCGTTTCGATTTTGCACCGATCGATTCGGGACAAATTGTGGAGCGGTTGCGGTACATAGTGGCTCGTGAGCAACGTCGCGTGGATGACGTGGTACTCGAAGAGCTCGCTCGTCGCGCAAAAGGCTCGATGCGGGATAGCCAGTCCCTGCTGGAACAGTTGTTAGCCTTTGGAGGCGAGCACGTCACGTTGAACGACCTGCAGGCATTACTGGGAACAGCCGATGTCACGTTGATACGCCGGATGGCAGAGGCGCTTCTTGAGCGACAGCCGGCCCGAGCACTCCAGGAAGCCGATGCCGCTCTACGCCACGGGGCTGAACCTAGTCATGTGGCCGAGCAACTTTTGAGCTGGTTTCGCGACATGTTGGTTGCCAGCGTTGGTGGCCGAGCTTCGCTGGCTCAGTTGGTCGATTCCCCCCAATGGCCCGAATTGGCAGGGCAAGGGCGCAAAGCTGGCTACGAAACGCTTCTAGCGATCCTACAGATCTTGGATCAGGCCCTAGTTCGCATGCGGCAAAGTACTCACGCGCGGCTCCTTCTGGAAATCGCACTTGTGCGGATTAGCTTGCTACCGAATTTGATGGATTTGGCGACGCTGATCGACAGCTTGGCGCCGTCGACGAACGTCACTGCTGGACGATCCACGATTCGCCACCCTGATACGCAAGATCCCACACGCACGACGATCCAGGGGACTGGCTCGACACAGGAGGTAGAGGCGGCTTCCAGCTCGGAGCCTGTTCAAAAAGAAACTTCCCCCGTCGCCCATCGGGACGATAGGCCCCGAGGCACTTCTCCCGTTCGTCCACCGGGCGAACCGGTGGATAGGTCTCCGCCGCCCCAGTCCGGTGCACCCTTGTCGGGGGCCCCTGAGGACTATCGGGAGACAAGTAGCCCGAACAGTGCGGCGGAAACGATCCCCGAGATATCGCCGGATGCACTCTGGCAGCAAGTCGCCGATCGACTTGGCGGACTCGTCAAGTCGATGATGGAGTTAGCAGCTTCCGTTACCTGGTCCGGGCCGGATTGTTTGCTTATTCGATTCGGTGCGCAAAGCTCGGCCGCCGCTCAAGCCTGCCAGCGATCCGATCGGAAAAACCAGATCGAAAAGACGCTTGCTCAATTGTTGGGTCGGCCGGTGTCCGTTCGCATCGAGCAGTTGTCAAGCGGAGAATGGGCGGTGTCACGGCCAGCTCCCGGGCCAACACCTCTGGAAACCGCCGCACGCCATCCATGGGTCCGTCGCGCCATTGAACTTTTCGACGCGGAATTGATGCGGGTAATCCCTCCTGACAACAACGTCCGCAATGGTTCGTAGTGCGACCGACAGCCTTTCGACCCGCCCCTGGCGCGACGTTCGACGGGTCGACCGTTATGCAACTGGTGCCGCCGTTTTCCTGAACGGTCCACGCAAGGTAAAATGAAAAAGGCGGTGGATCGTAGTTGTTGCAGGAAAGGTGAATGTTTTACGGCGCGTCCTTACTGAAAGCTCGGAACGGTGGAAAGCATGAGGCTGTCGCTTGGTTTAGATCAACGCCAAGTTCAAAAGCAGATCCAAACGTTGGCACCGCGGATGATCCAGTCGATGGAAATCCTCCAGTTGCCAATCTTGGAGCTACAAGAACGGATTGAGCAGGAATTGACGGAGAATCCGGTACTGGAGGTAGTGGAGGAGGAGCCGTCGGAAGAAGACGAGCCATTGGTATTGGAGAATCCTAATCTGCCGACGGAGGATGAGAAGCCGTTGGTAGTCAAGGCAGATGGGAATAATGCTGAGGATTTCGAGCGGCTGTCGAACTTGGATGAGGCGATACCCGAGGCGTTTGACGATTCGCCGCGGCCCTCGGTCAATCGGTTGGAAGAAGAGGCCGAACGGCAGCACGACTTAATGGCCAATTTGCCGGATCGTTCGCCTTCGCTGCAGGACTATTTACTCGAGCAACTTCGCGACATGGAAGTAGATCACGATGTTGCCGAAATCGCAGAAAAAATTATTTCATCGTTGGACGCACGTGACGGTGGCTATTTCCGGGGTAGCTTACAGGATTTGGTACCCCGTGACGCTGGCCCCGAAGGGTTGGAAAAAGCCAAACAAGCGTTGGCAGTGGTGCAGCGCATGGAACCGCGCGGTGTGGGGGCACGGGATTTGCGCGAATGTTTATTGCTGCAACTGACTCCCGATATGCCGTATTACCGCGAGGTAAAGCTGTTGATTGCGAATCATTTGGAAGATTTACGAGACAATCGGATTCAGGCGATTGCCGCTGCCACACACATGGACATCCCAACTGTCTATGCAGCATGGGAACAGTTGCGACGGCTGAACCCGCGACCAGCAGCTCAGTTCGCCGAAGAGTTCGCGCCGATTGTAGTTCCGGATCTTTATTTGGAAATCGGTGAAGATGGTAAGTATCAGTTGCGTCTGGAGGACACTCGGTTACCGTCGCTTCGCATCAGCGATTATTATCGGCGGCGATTGCAAGACGGTACAGCGACGCCGGAAGAACGCGAGTTCATCAAACGCAAAATCAATTCCGCTAATTGGCTTATGGAAGCAATCGAACAGCGGCGCAACACGCTCTTGAAAGTAGCTCAAGCGATCGTCGAGCATCAATGGAAGTTTCTTGAGTTCGGGCCGGAGTACATTGAACCTCTCAAGATGCAACAAATTGCCGACAAAGTGGGTGTCCATGTAACGACGGTAAGTCGAGCAGTGGATGATAAGTGGATTCAAACCCCGCGCGGTTTATTTCCGTTGCGCCGGTTTTTCGTCGGGGGAACCCGCAGCGATGATGGCGACGACGTGGCTTGGGACGTGGTACGTGTAAAACTGCAAGAGATTGTGGAAAAAGAGGACAAGCGTAATCCATTGAGCGACGATGCATTGGTGCGCGAGTTGAAGAAACACGGGTTGAATGTGGCTCGCCGTACGATCACCAAGTACCGCCAGAAGCTGGGAATTCCTAGTGCCCGGCAGCGAAAGCAATGGCTGCCCGTAGCAGCGGCCGAGCGTCCGGCAGCTACCGATCTAGTCGATGATACGTCCGCTACACCGTCAACCACGTAGACAACCCGCGAGATGCTCACTACAATCCATAACGCCTCGTGGGCTTTGCAGACGGGGCGGGGAATCCCCTCCTACGGTTCCCTGGTTTCGGGGCGGTAGCTCAGTTGGGAGAGCGTGGCGTTCGCAATGCCAAGGTCGAGGGTTCGAATCCCTTCCGCTCCACTTAGCCGTGTGCGTGTGAACAAACCGCAACAGGCTTTGGCGATCCCCAGCTGCTTGATTCTCGGCAGCGCTGCTTCGCTTGGTTCTCTTGCCAGATTCAAGCACCCGTAGTTACGCGATCGCGTCTTTCTGTGCCTTTTGCGTTGAATAACTTCAAGCCCGACCTTAAGGCAACAACCCTTGGTCCGACCCGGTACGTTCTTTCACCGGTGCACGTTAAGAACCCTAGTACTTATGCACAGTTTCATGCATGCGCGACATTCGCTACGACTACCTAGCTAAGGCCCCATGGTGCGCACGAACGATAGTAGAGGCGGCGAAAAGTCGGAGCATGTTGCGACGGGCCCCGAAAAGATACGCGGCGTGTCTTGTTCGGAATTCTTCGCGTGGAACCTGTACTACGCGAGTTCCACCGCCATATTGGGCAAAAGAATACAGATTCTAGCAAAGCGACCACGACCTACTCCCATGCCACCACTCCAAAATGCGGCTCAACTCGTCGCACGGAACTTTTTGCGCAAATAGGGTACTTTTACATCCGGCAGAGTCCTGCGCTAATGTTTACCTTTGATACGTGGCGAAGCACTCGCCTTGGGCGAGCACGTGCCCGCGCATCGCCTGAACCACTTGATCTTTAGAAGCTCCAGGCGGCAGGTCCAAAAGCGTATCCAAAGCATAGATGCGGAAAAAATACCGATGCGTTCCGCTTCCCGGCGGCGGGGCAGGACCTCGATAGCCTATGTTGTCACTCGGCCACGAATTGCGCCCTTGGCGGGCTCCGCCCAGCTCGGGCAACTCCGGCCGACGTGCTACGGCCTCAGGCAACTGATCGCGGTCGGCAGGAATGTTATACAATACCCAGTGTACCCAAGGTGTAGGCGCCGGCCGTTTGGGGCTGGGTGCATCAGGATCCTCACAAATCAATACAAACGACCGCGTGCCTGATGGGGCATCACTCCATTGAAGCGGTGGAGATACATCGTCACCATCGGCGGTATATCGCCGCGGCGTCGGCTGACCCGTGGCAAAGGCGGAACTAGACAGTTGCATAGGTTGTCCTCCCAAACTGTCAACCTGGGAACGCTTATCCTGGATAGACGTTTTTCGACAGGCTGGCAAGTAACTTATGAAGGCCAATAGGGCCGCCACATAAGCGGCACAACGATCGCCGTGCAGCATGTCCTACCTCCACCCTGGATGCTTTCATGCTCGATTAATTCATTGTAACGGCACGAATATGTAGCGTGGGTTTGGTAATGGCAATTACCTAGCCGGTATCGTAAGGCGATAAAGCTTGGCTGGTAGTAGCGAATATATCGTGCGTACCAGCGCATCCGGCATGTGCCGGGGCTTTGTACGCGTAAATTCTTGGGAATCCAGTTTCCTTACGTCCGAATCGTGCTATATGCAACTAGGCACACCAAGCTGTGCAACACACGGCTTCTGCCTAAAGCTCCCAGCTTGCCACAACCGAAAATGGAAAAGCAGGGAACGTGTGCCGTGGAAACGGCACAAAGGCCGCGGAGAGCAGCTAGTAAGGACGAAGCCAGACGAGTGCTACACAGCGCAAAGCCAGACGGAGGCAGGCCCCGTCAGTAAACCTACGTAATCGTCTGATAAAGCGTAAGGGGTTTCGCAAATGACCCGGATCAACACCAATGTCAGCTCATTAATTGCTCAAAGCAACCTGGCCCGTACTAATAATCAGTTGCAGACGGCGCTAACGCGTTTGAGTACCGGTCTGCGTATCAATAGTGGTAAGGATGATCCGGCAGGACTCATTGCGAGCGAAGCCTTGCGATCCGATATAGCGTCAATCCAGAAGGCGATCTCGAACAGCCAGCGTGCCAACCAGATCATCGCGACCGCCGACAGCGCCTTGGGCCAAGTAAGTAGTTTGTTAACGGATATTCGTTCCCTAGTTACGGAAGCGGCTAACAAGGGTGCCTTATCGGATGAAGAAATTGCGGCCAATCAGTTGCAAATCGATGCTTCGTTGGATGCCATCAATCGGATATCGCAAACGACGACTTTCCAGGGTCGCCGTTTGTTAGACGGTAGTTTAGATTTTCTTACTACCCTTCAATCGGTAAGCTCAGTGGTAGATGGGGCCATTCATCAAGCGAACTTAGGATCCACGGGGGAGCTGACCGTCGACGTCGACATCAATAGTGCCGCAACGCGAGCCGAGATCACGACCGCGAGCGGTGCTTTTTCTCCTAACACTCAGGCTACAGCTACACTAAAATTCCGGCCTGAATTGCGTTTTGCCGCGGGTACGTTTGCCGATACCAACACAGACATCACGATTATTGCAAACGAGCCCGGCGAGAAATTTGAAGGCGTGACCGTCCAGTTCCAAGCTGACACGACACCCGTGGGCCAAGAGTTCGCCGAATATGACGAAGAGTCCAAGACGCTCACGATTCACATCAACAACTCAACGCCAACCACAGCGGCCAATGTTGTTGCCGCGGTCAACGCATTGACGCAATTTGAGGCGGTGGTCAATGCGGCGGGAGCAATTGACGGGTCGGGCGCCGACGCGAGTGTAACGGGCACTACGGATGCTGACGAAGTGGTAATTACGGCGGTAACGGCCGGGCCCGACTTCAATAACCTGGCTATCAGCGTGGTAGCAGACAGTAGCGTCCCCGCCGGAAGCCCGACTGCCGTATACGATGAGACTGCCAACACATTGAAAATCTTTATCAATGACACCAACAACACTGCGTTGACTGCCATCGCTACGGCGATCAATAATCTGGCCGAGTTTACGGCTACGGCCAATGCCAACGGGGATGGCAACGTCAACGGCGGAACTGCAGACGCGGACGCTACGGCCAACACCAACAACACCGGTGGTGGCACCTTGCTAGCCGACTTAGTTGTACAGATTGCCGGTAAGAATGGTGCCCAAGTGTTCACGTTCCAAGAAGGCGCGTCGATCAACGACATGGTGGCCGCCATCAAGTTGGTAGCCGACGCTACCGGCGTTACAGCATCGCAGAGTGGCGGTATCTTAACACTCCGCTCAACGGACTACGGATCGAAGGCTTTTGTACAAGCGGATGTAATTAGCGAGGGATCGGGCGGTCAGTTTAAGAAAAAGTTGTCCGCTAATCGAGCAACAGGAACGGATATTGACGCCCGCATCAACGGCGTGCAGGCGACAGCTGACGGTAACACCTTTTCCATCAATACCGCCTCGCTCCAGATGACCCTCACGGTAAAAGCGGGTACGTCCGATGGCTTTACTTTCGAAATCACCGGAGGTGGTGCACTGTTCCAACTAGGGCCAGACGTGGTGTCCACTCAGCAGGTACGTTTGGGGATAACGAGTGTAAGCACGGCATCGCTCGGAGGCATCAACGGTCGGTTGTACGAACTTGCCACTGGTGGTTCGAAGTCATTAGTGAATGATCCTACAGGGGCTGCCGCGGTAATCGACGAAGTGATTAACAAGGTGGCGAGTTTACGCGGTCGGCTCGGGGCCTTCCAGCGAGCCATGCTTGATACGAACATCGCCTCGCTCAACGATACACTCACCAACCTGACCGAAGCCGAAAGCACCATCCGGGATGCCGACTTTGCCAAAGAAACAGCGGCACTTACCAGGGCCCAAATCCTGGTCCAAGCGGGTACTTCGGTGCTGGCGATCGCCAATCAGAATCCCCAGAATGTCTTGGCGCTGCTCAGGTAATGGTTCGCCGCGACTTCTATCCTCCCGCTGCCGGGTGCCGCTCTGCTGGGTGCCCGGCAGTAATTTTCTGTCCGGTTAAGGCTTAAGCTGAGCCTGAACAGGACACTTCGTCGATATTGGAAGCAAGAGCCCGAAGCTCAACAAACGCGTCTCTGCACCGACCGGATTTGAGAAGCCTGTAGGATTCGGCATGCCACCGATTCAGCCCAATATTGGTCTTATCACGGGAATTCCGATTCAAGACACCGTTTCACGGCTAATGCAGATTGCGGCACGCCCCCGCGACTTACTGGTAGCCCGCAACGAGGCGCTCCAACAGCAACAAGTAGCCCTGAACAGTTTGACAGCTCTGGTCGTTGCCATTCAATTGGCGGCGAAAAGTTTGGGAAAACGCGAAATTTTTGCCAGTCGATCTGCAACGTCCTCCGATCCGTCCACTCTGACGGCTACGATCAAGGGGACACCGGCGCCGGGAGTTTATCGCTTCACACCGGCTCGTATGGCACAGACCGATAGCTGGCTCAGTAGTGGTCTTGCATCCGATCAACAGCCACTCAACGCCGGTCGCCTGGTGGTTGCCATTGGCGGTTTTGTCGATCAGGCGCTCCCTTTGGACCAATTGAACGGTGGGAACGGCGTGCAGCGCGGCAAAATGAGAATTACCGATCGATCTGGAGCAAGCGAGGTGATTGATCTCACCTTCGCTCACGATGTAAATGACGTGCTCGAAACCATCAATCGCGCATCTAACGTCCGCATACGTGCTCGTGTTCAAGGCGACCGAATCGTACTAGAAGATTTGACTGGCCAAACGTCCAGTAATCTTCGAGTGGAGAATATCCCGGGCAGCACCACTGCGGATGACCTGGGGCTGGGCGGCATCGACGTTGCGGCATCCTCAGCTTCGGGCCAGGATATCGTTCGCCTGGGCCATCGCCTGCCCCTAGCTGCCCTGAACGATGGTAACGGAATCGATTACCGTAGTGGCTTGCCTGAGTTACGCATTCATTTTCGAGACGAAAGTGAGCCCTTACTGATCGATTTTGGCGATTTCTCCCGGCCCGAAGGCTTTGCGCGCGGAACCACGAACGCGATGAACGGAACTGACGCCCAAATAACCGTCACCGCTAAAACCAAAGGAGCTGCTTTCGACGGGGTACGCGTCCGGTTGATTGATTCCGGATCGGTCACGCAAGGAAATGAGACCGTTCAGTATGACTCGACTAATAAGGTCTTGACGTTCGATATCGATGCCGGTGCCACAACGGCAGCCGATGTAGTGACTGCCTTAAATAATAACGCTTCGGTTAGTGCTCTTTTTTCGATTGCTGCCGGCGGCAATGGTTCGGGAATTGTGTCGGTTCTCGACACGACCACGCTGTCCGGAGGAGCATCGATTGCGGCCCCGCCAGCACCAACGCTCGGCGATGTGTTACGCGTATTGAACGAGGCTGACCCGAGCCGATTAGAAGCCCGAATCGCAGCAGACGGCGATCGCCTGGAACTAATCGATAAAACCAGCGGTACCGGTGTTTTTCGCATTGAGAGCCTTTTCGGTGGCCAAGCAGCCGAATCGCTCGGAATCGATGGTGCATCCAGCACCGGCACGATCAGCGGTCGGCGATTGCTCGGCAATCTTGCCTCGAGCTTGCTATCGTCCTTGCGCGGTGGCCGCGGCATCGGCCCCTTGGGATCATTACGCATTATCAACCGACTGGGCGTGGAAACCTTGATCGATCTTTCTGACAGTGAAACTCTCGATGATGTCGTGCGGTCGATCAATACCGCGGGGGCTGGTGTGGTGGCACGCATCAACAAAGCACGCAACGGCTTGGAGCTGGAGGACCAGTCGGGTGGCAGCGCGCCGCTCATTGTCCAAAGTGCCGATGCTACGAAAACGGCTGAGCAACTGGGGATCGAGGCCAATGCGTCCGAATCGACGGTGGTCGGCCTGGCTTTGAACCGCCAAACTGTTAGCCGCAGTACGCCCCTAGTTACCTATCGATTTGGGCAACCGGTCCGCAACGGCTCGTTTACCATTAAAGATGCTACCGGGAGAACCGCAGCGGTCAATTTTTCACTCCTGCAACCGAAGAACATTGGAGACGTGCTGGATGCAATCAATGGTCTCGGCTTAAATTTGATAGCTCGTATCAATGATCGGGGTGATGGGATTGCAATTGAAGACACCTCGGGCACCAATGGAACCATCGTCGTAACGGATGTTGGATCGAGCACGGCCGCTAGCGATCTCAGGATCGCTGGACGTTCTACCGCTCAAACGATCGACGGCCAAACTGTCCACGTCTTGGACGGCACACGATCCCTTACGATCGATATTGAGCCAGGTGAGACTTTGGCAGACTTGGTGAATCGCATTAATTCGGACTCTGGTCCAGTGCAGGCCAGCATCCTGCGCCAGTCGGGCCCGTTGCCGTATCGATTTGTGTTAACCAGTCGGGTTCCAGGTACAGATGGAGTATTACAAATTGACGATCGAGCAGCGCCATTTGACTTCTCACGTTTGTCAGTTGGGCGCGATGCTCTACTTCAGGTGGGTACCGACCAGGGGGCTGTGTTACTTGCATCACCCACGAATACGTTTTCACAGGCGATTGCCGGCCTCGATGTGACAGTAGCGCGTGAGACGACTTCGCCTGTCACGGTTACGGTCGAAATATCCCACAAGTCACTGTTGACAAATGTGAAACTGCTTGTCGACAAGTATAACGAGACCATTAAAAATCTGAGGGAATTTACGAAGTTCGACGCTCAGACGAACACAACCGGCATATTGTTTGGCACCACAGAGGCAGTGCGAATCGACTTGGCGTTGTCGCGCTTTGTCAGTGGCGAAATTCGCGGGGCGGGAACTTTGCGCTCCCTGGCTCAAATCGGCATCAGCCTGAACGACGACGGCACGCTGGAATACGATGAAACGAAACTCAAAGAACTACTCGCCACCAACCCACAGGCCGTGGAGGCCTTTTTAACTACGGAAGAGTTTGGCGTTGCTGCCCGGCTGAACGCTTTAATCGAGAAACTAGCCGGTATAGGCAATTCACTGCTGATCAATCGCAACCAAGCCATCCAGCGACAGATCGAATTGAATAATGATCGAATCGCTGCGCTCAACAAACGGCTCGAACGACAACAACAAGCGCTACTAACTCAGTTCTTTCGGTTGGAGAACATCGTCGCTCGGATGCAAAATACCCTCAACGCGTTGGCCAATCTTCAGATTGTCCCACCACCAACAAGCCGCACAGGTAGCTCAAGCTAAACAGCTTAAAAACAGCGAAACTATCAACGAATCAGCATATGCCGGTGGGCTCCGTTCAAGTGGGTGGACCTTGCCGTGGGCTATCCTTCTTGATCGGGTTCCCGCCGTCGACAGTCCTTAAGAGAACGGCGACGATAACAAGCACCTCGTGAACCGCGGAGCTCTCTCACCGAGGCACTATGAGGGCAATGAGAAACCCAACCTACTCGATCGAAACATCAAGTCGAAAGGACACTCGTAAGGTAAGCAAATCCAACTCTGGTCTTCGTTCGTAGCACCCCGGGACAATGGCTGAGGCGCCTGTTTACATCGAGGCCTCATAGCTCGTTTGGCTGTCCCTGTCCCTCGACGCCTTCCCGCTAAATCTCGTCTAATACTCGTAACTTAATGGCACCACTTGAGCGCAGCGTCAAGCGTTTTACTGCTCGCCTAGGCTTCCCAACCGCCTTGTACAGCGCAAGATGGACCTGGCCAGTAGGTGGCATGGTTGTTTGAGGTTGGCAACGGGTTTGGGATCGGTAACGGCTGCGCCTGGGAGCTGACTTTTTCAGCAGGTTCAGCCAAGTGCTGGCAGACCAATTGCCAGGTTTCACGCTCCATCTCCAATAGCTCTAGGACCGGTTTCCAAGCCGAAGCTTCCGAGTGGCCAAGCGCCTGATTCGTCACGCGAAGCAAGTAGAGGTACAGGTCGCGCGTGCGTCGTGCCACCTCACTCTGCTCAGGGCGTATCCCTGCCAAGAGTTCACATACAATCTCAAGACATCGTTGTCCGGCTGTGATCGCCTCGGCAGTCCGCGACTCGCTGAGTGCCCAAGCAGCTTGTCGCGCGCGTTGCAATGCGGCTTCGATCAATAACAATCGCAGTTTTTGGGGAGGAGCCCCCAACACCAGGCCCTCTAAATACTGCTCGCGACCGTCTTCACCAAAGATCATGGACACATATTCCGCGAAAAAATTACCTAAATTCGGCCAGCTTACGCCGACTGCGTACGTAGGCTAAGCACGCTAACACCGTTTTTGAGAATCGGAATCTTCCCGCGATTATATAAGGAGGCAACAAAATGTAGCGATTGTAGCGGTTGTCGCTCAAATGAGTCTTGAGCGTCTCATCGCAAATCGCACGAGGAGGTCCCGCGGCCGGTCCGGTTTGGCCAGATAACCGAGCAGCACCCCTAGTGTTCATGGGTTTTGGTGCCTCTAAATGAGAATCGTACAACGTGCGCCGCTGACCCAAGACAATCAATTCCTGAGGGGCTTGGCCGCGGCTGTTCCACGGAGTTATCTACACCACTGTCCGTAACGGCGTGTGCCAGGAGGCGGGTCGCGACTGTCATAAACCGTGCTTCAAATTGGTTGTTCCCGAGCATTTGCCGCACGATCGCGCTCGTTGCCACTGTCAAAGAAAGCTTTCCAGTGCGATAGGCAAAATGCCTAATAGGGCTCTGACGCCCTCGAGGTCCAATCGGGATACACCGTTGCAAGTACGCTCTGAGCCGGTACGATGGCAGAGTTCTGTTCGCGCAGGCTCAGAAAAAAGAAGTCGTCACGATTCCCTTGGCAGCGAGGTGGGTATGGATACTGGCCGCAAACAATTGATACGCATAGGTCACAGCCCTGATCCGGACGACGCGTTCATGTTTTACGCGCTTGCTGCGGAAAAAATCGACACAGGGCCGTATCGGTTCGTTCACGAACTGTGCGATATCGAGATGCTCAACCGTCGAGCACTCCGAGGAGAGCTGGAATTGACCGCCGTAAGTGTCCATGCCTACGCCTACCTGGCCGACAAGTATGTGCTCTGCAATTGTGGAGCAAGCATGGGGGACGGTTACGGCCCCATGGTGGTGGCCCGTCAACTGATCGATTCCCAGGCTCTGTCACACGTTACAGTAGCTGTGCCGGGTACATGGACAACAGCCTTTCTTGCCCTGCGTCTGCTGCTCGCCGGTGCACCTGTTTCTTATGTGGTTGTACCCTTCGATCAGATATTAGCGGCAGTTTGTGCTGGAAATTGGCAAGGAGAACAAGTCGATGCGGGTTTGATTATCCACGAAGGACAACTTACATATGCAGAACACGAGCTTCACTTAGTGGTTGATTTGGGGCAATGGTGGAAAAACCACACCGGTTATCCCCTGCCCTTAGGAGCCAACGCGGTACGGCGCGATCTTGGAGAACGAACGGCCGCCGAATTGGATCAGTTGCTGCGGGCCAGTATCGAGTTCGCGGGGCAACACCACGACGAAGCCCTTCGATACGCGCAACAATTCGGACGGGGACTCGATGATGAGAAAACCGACCGGTTTGTACGAATGTACGTCAACGAGTGGACGCGCGATTTCGGACCCACAGGTCGCCGGGCTGTAGCCCATTTGCTCAAAACGGGCTATGAAGCAGGACTACTGCCGAACCTCGTTGAACCTGAATTTGTAGGGCGTAGGTAAGCTCGATCGTTTGCCATTATCGGTGCTTCCATGCCCCTGGCGAACCGACCAAACGGAAAACTACGCACCTTTTTGCGGCGCGTTGCCGTACTTAGGCCAAGTGCGTTGTGAGAAAAGCTTTTTCCTCGAAAAGCTCTTCCAGTATTGGCGACTCTTTCGTTTCTTTCCTACCCGTGTGCGTTAACCAAGTTTCAAGACACAAAGAGCGGCCCGCCCAGAATCCGGCCACATTTGCCTAGGGTTAGTAATGGACGACGTGCAAGCCGAATCTTGCAAGAACAATCACTCCGTCGGAATTCCGCGTGCCAATTCGCGCAATGCCCCCGTTTAGCTGCTTACCGTCGGTCCGAAATAGACACATCGCTAAGCGAAGAGTTCTTCAATGGGTTTACCGCTTTCCACCACATGTCGCGGTCGTCCTCGGGAATCGAGGTAGGTCGTGCCCAGAGGTACGCCGAAAAAGCGGTAGATGGTTGCGGCCAGGTCACCCGGTGTGACAGGCCGAGAAGCAATCTGAGCACCTTCACGGTCCGAAGCACCAATCACTTGTCCGTGACGTAGGCCACCGCCCGACATCACCATCGACATCACATACGGCCAATGGTCCCGTCCGTCGGTACTACCTTGCGTTCCCAAGCGCGGCGTGCGTCCGAATTCCCCCATAGCGATCACCAGCACATGATCCAGCAGACCACGTTCTTCGAGATCTTGGATTAATGTCGTATGTAGGTGATCAAAGAGCGGCAGCAGCGGGCCGAGTCCTTTGCGGATTCCGCCATACGGCGGGATATTGTCCCCGTGCGTATCCCAAGTACCGCTGGCCGTATGATAGCTCAAGTCGATCGTTACAAACGCTACACCTGCCTCGACTAAGCGCCGTGCTAAGAGCGCTTGTTGGCACCAAAGATGGTTGCCGTATCGGTCGCGCACCCGCTGTGGTTCTTTCGACAAATCGAAGGCATCTCGAGCGCGCGGACCTGCAATCATCTCCAAGGCTTGAGCACGGAACGCATCCATCGCCTGCATTTGACCTTCCTGATCGAGCGCTGCCTGGAGGCGATCAAACTGTTCGATCAATGAGCGGCGTTCTTGTAAGCGTTCAAAGTCCAGTCCCTGCGGCAACTGAAATAGATCTCCACCGGAAACGCGGCCCGTATCCTCACCGACCAACGAATAGACGGGCAATCGAGCCGCTCGTTCCGCAATAAAAGGATCGTATTGCTGACCGAGGTACCCCGCAAAAGCGATATGAGTACGAGATTTCATGAAGGCGACATACGGCGGCATTCCAGGTCGGTTGGCGCCACGATACTTGGCAACCACGGAGGCGATGGCCGGATATTTTTCAGCTTCGGGATTCGTCCGCGGCTCGGCTGCTAAATTCCCTGTTTGGAATACCTTGTTGGGTTCATGGTTACTTCTTCGAGCATCTACGCCGCGCAACAGAGTCATGCGGTCCAACATGGCGGCATGCTTCGGTAGATGCTCACACAAAAACACACCTGGTAGCTTGGTAGACGTTACCCCGAACGGACCTCGATTTTCATACGGGCGATCGGGCTTCGGGTCAAAGGTGTCAATGTGGCTCGGCCCACCAGCCATCCACAAGAGGATGACACTTCGCTCATGTGAGATCGACTTACCGGCAGCCCGAGCTTCAGCTCGGAAACGCAACAACTCCGGCAAACTCAGGCCGGCCAAACCCGCTAACGACACCTTGAGCATCCCGCGGCGATCCCACACCACGAGCCCTTCACGCTCTCTGGCATGCAGCCACGGGAACGCGTGTTCACGGTGCGGAATTTCAGTACATCGCATCCAGGAGTCTCCGTGAAGATCGAACGGAAGAATACCCCGGCCGTTGTTGTCGTCAATGCCCCGAGAGACAATGAAGATTATACCGTTCACAGTGCGTGGGTGCTACGGTGACGTAAATTGTCGCCTGAGCAAAGGACCGAGGATGGGGGTGTTGTTCGGTTTGCTCTTGTTGGTCGCTATCGTTTGCTTTGTGGGAATCCTGCTCTATTGGCAATCGATAAGCGAACGTCGGCGTACTAACGACCTCGTACAAGTAGCCGAGTCACTCGGAATGCAATTCGACGGTAATAACACCGATCCCTTGGGCCAATTGGAGGATTTTCACATTATTCGCACAGCACGCAAGTCAAAGCACAAAATCTATAATGTGATGTGGTGCGACGCGGGCAGCGAGCGACTTGCTGTGTTCGATCTAGACTACACGGTCCAAGCTGGCGATAAGCAGCTCACGTACAAGCAAACCCTCGTATGCTTTCGCTCCCGGGACTTGGTAACTCCACAACTTTATATCCGACGTCAGCGATGGTACGACTTGCTGGGCAAAATCCTGGGAGCCCAAGATGTCGATCTGCCAGAATATCCAGCCTTCAGCAAGGCGTTCTTGATACAAGGTGACGCGCAGGCCATCCAGAGCTGGATTCGTCGAGAATTCGTCGAGGCCGTGCTGGAGAATCCCGATTTTTGCTGTGAGGCCGTCCCCGGCTCGATGCTTCTCTATCGGTTGGGAAAACGCGCGAAGCCGCTGGAGATGAAAGAGTTTCTCCGGAATGCTTTTCGCATTATCTCGGCCGCCAAAAAACCCGGCGAAGTCGGGTGACCCTGGCCCGGCTTACGGACGGAACCATGGGTGCGTGTTGATTGTAAGTGAAATCAATCCTTAGTTTGACGTACGTAGCCTAGGGCTATTCTTGTCCCTATTAAGTCCATGGGACCACGAGCGTGCCGATAGGTGCTGCCCGGTAAAGGCCTTCTCCTGAACAAGTGGAGAAAAACTAACGCAAAGTCACTGAGGCGCAAGGTCGCAAGGTGGTAACCTTCAGGGTCCATCGGCTAAACGGGGTGATAGGGTCTTTGCGCCTTTGCGTTTCGCCAGTCGTGCAGATCTTACCTACAATCCAGGGGTATGCACCGAGCGACCGATCTACGATCAAGACGCACACACTTTGTTTTACGGAAAATCGTTACCTCACCAGGCTCGCAAGAAACTCTTGCCGAAAAGCAACAATTACTACATCGCCTATTCGATGCACGAATGTCTCGGGTGAACCACTCGAAGGGCCCTACTTGATCAGCGGACCGGAATCACCCACCCCGCCACGGAGTTCTTGATGGGCTTTCTTTTCTTTTTCCGGCGATCCCCCACTTTCTCCCGACCACTCAACTCGCCGGCGAGACAACCCAATTTTCCGCTCCTCCGCGTCGACTCGCAAAACCTTCACTTCGATGCGATCACCCACCTTAACAATTTCCTCAGGATTATCCACTTTATGGTCAGCTAGCTCCGAGATATGGAGCAGTCCTTCTAAGCCGTCCTCCAAACCAACGAACACCCCGAAGTTCGTGATCTTCGTGACCGTACCGGTAACAATTTGCCCCGGCTGATAGCGGCTGGGGATCGACTCTTTCCATGGATCGCTTTCGAGCTGTTTTAGCCCCAGGGCAATGCGACGCCGATCGCGGTCAACACTCAGCACGACACATCGCAGTTCCTGTCCTTTGGAAACCACCTCGCTCGGGTGGCTTACCTTGCGGGTCCAGGACATATCTGAGACATGGAGTAACCCGTCGATTCCTTCTTCGAGCTCAATAAATGCTCCGAAATTCGTCAAATTGCGAACTTTGCCGGTGACAACGCTGCCGACCGGATATTTCGTTTCGACCTGGTCCCACGGGTTGGGAGTAGCCTGTTTCATCCCAAGGCTGAGTTGTTGGTGTTCCTTGTCGATTTCCAACACAACGACGTCGATTTCATCTCCAGGTTCGACCATTTCGCTAGGATGTTGGACACGTTTGGTCCATGACATCTCACTGATATGCACTAAACCTTCGATGCCCGGCTCCAGCTTAACGAATACTCCATACGGCATCACGCTCACGACAGTACCTTTGACCTTGCTTCCGACGGGGTATTTGCGTTCGACATCGTCCCATGGGTTGCGCTGGCGTTGCTTGAGCCCCAGAGCGATCTTCTCCTTTTGTCGGTCGATGTCTAAGACGACTACCTCGACTTCCTGATCAACGGAAAGCAACTGTGAGGGATGATCGATGCGTTCCCAACTCATGTCCGTAATGTGGAGCAACCCGTCGATACCACCCAAATCGACGAAAGCACCAAACTCGGCGATGTTCTTCACCACACCACGGCGAACTTGGCCTACTTCCAGTTCGCGTAATAGCTGCTCGCGGTCTTCCTGGCGTTGCTTTTCGATAAGCACGCGACGGCTGACAACAATATTGCGGCGTGATTCATCGATTTTCAATACTTCACACTGCACCACGCGCCCAATGTAATCGCCGATTTCAGCGGGGCGGCGGATATCCACCTGGCTAGCCGGTAAGAACACCGGTACGCCGATGTCGACCAACAGGCCTCCCTTGATCTTGCGCGTGACCGTGCCGGTCACCACCTGACCTAATTTGACCGAGCGCATGATGGTGTCCCAAGTTTTCATCTTCTGAGCTTTACGCTTGCTCAGCTCCACCATACCAAACGGCTCGATCATCGCCAGTTCGTCATCGACGTTCTCGACCAACACGTCGATCGACTGGCCAACCTGCGGTGGGTCCTCGTCCTCCGTCCATTCGCTGCGTGGCACACGCCCCTCCGCCTTGTAACCTACATCCACGACCACTAAGTCGTTTTCGACGCGGACGATCTTGCCCGACACAATTCGATTAATGTCGACCTCGGGCCCCTGCTCGATCCGTTCTTCAAACTCTTCGACCGACTGGTCTATCTGCTTGACTAGCTCGTCAATCTGCGCGTCATTAATCTCACGAATCAAATTGTAGTTGACCATGTTCGTTCCACTCGCGCCGCATCCAGAACGTGTGATCGTGCCCTCCAGTCGCCGTGGCTCCCGTGCAGCAGCCCCTGCGGCCGAAACGTCGCACGGCTACCCAACTGTTTCCCCGACTGTGAAACACCAAAGGTTACCACGTCGTATTCGGTCGAGCAAGGCGGGGCATAGGGTTGCTGGCCAATGGGCGAATGGGCCAGTGCCCGTGCGTGCGTCTCTTTTAGGCAGGACGTAGCTGTAACCGAATTAGCTATCACCCGGGTTCTCCCTATCGGTCCCGAAGACGCTTAGCTTTACAGAGCCGTGACCACAAGGGAGCGGCACTTTGCGAATCGGGGCACGTTCTTTCACCGCGTCGGCTTGTGAGTGCGCTGCTACACGTCGCGCGTTGCTCGGATACACCAAGTTCGCTGCGTCACGGCCGAGGAAGCAAACTAACGTCCGCGATAAGCCTTCTCAAAAACGCACGAATTTGGGCACGCGCTGCTCCGACGGCGGACGAACTTACATAACGACCGCAAACCGCGGCAAAGGTAAGTTACGTCGCGGGTTCTAACTGGTGCTAGCAAAACCCGCAAGAAAACGTGTTCCTAACGACATCGTCGTACAACCCGAACCCACCTTGTACCGCGACTTAAAGCCGTCTGGGCAGCAGTTCACAAACCTATCCGCGCAATGGCGGTTTTCATCACATTACGGGGTAACAATCCTGTTTTTTCCAATGCCCCCTCATTTTCTGTGGCCAATGTATTTACCTTCTCTAAGAGTTTTATCTATCCCAAATTACCACAGCAAAGGGTCGCGGTGCCTGTCCCCTTGCCCAAGGTGCCTGTCCCCGGGGCTCGGTACCACCCTCTTTGATTTACGACTATGATTATCTACATACTTGTGTACGGCAGATTCACCTGGCACGGTTACGGTGGTTCAAAACACCTTGCGCCTGGAGGTGCACGATACCGACGTTGCTGTACACGTGCCACTGGAAACCGCTTCACGATCGAGATTCCTGACACGCGGTGTTGCTTATCGGCATAGATAATCGCTAGCGGCCAAAGCCCAACAAAATGTTGCAAGACACTAGCAAGAGAAAGGCTACCCAATCGCTGCACGCGAGCTTTCCCAATGGGAATCCTGGCCGGCGGCTAGTGGGTTATTAGATAACCGTTTGGCTGCACTTTACGATCGGTCCACTGTAACCGTTACTTCGATATGTTGCTCGACGGCCAAGGTTGCTTGAAGCTGAGCGTCCAGCACCACCGCCAGTTGCGGAAATTGGTACACAGACAGTCCCAAGTAGGCTTAGGACGAACGGGAATGACGCAAAGACGCCGCACCTCACGTAGACAATTGCAATGTACATGCACTCTTCCTTGCGCGTTTGCGCCTTTGCGTTGAATTGGCCGCTTGCTTACGGTCGCGGTTCTGTGGAGCCCTCGCTCGACGAAGCGCCTTTGCCGAGAAGCACTCGCATCGGTTCATCGGTTCACAGTGGGGCGGGCCGAAAAAGGCATCCCTACGACGGGCCCGGCAAATAGCTGATGATTTCAACTACCATCATGACAGAGAACTCGTCTCCATACTGCCGCGGAAAATACGCGAACTTCCGCGATGGCCAGCCGTTTACACCAAAATCCCACCTACAACCAAGACGCACCCCCCAAGGCTCACTCATTGTCCTAAATCTGACCTGGACACGAAGCCAAGCAGCCCGTAGCATAAAAAGACCGGGATGACACTTATGAGTATTATAATTTGTACAAAAAGAAGCATCTTGGGTCGCTGCCGACGGCCCACGCCTGGCCTATCATTCGGGCTCATGGTGGGTATTGCAACTGCAGTGTGCACTGGCTGTCAAGTACGGCCCGCAGCTCAACTTATCGGGCAATGGAAGCCAGATGACCGCTCCACACTGGGAGCCGTGCTGGAACGTGGCGACTTGCTGGTGGCCTTCCGCGCGGATGGCAGCTTTGCCATCCGACTCAATTTGCCAATGATCGGCTCGATCACAAAAGAAGGTAGCTGGCAATACGTTGCTCACGATAACTCCGGGATGGAAATCGATCTTTATTGGAGCGACCAATCACGAGCTACACGTCTTCATGTGGTACCGCGATCGGACGGAACGATTCAATTCGTGCCTCCGGTAGCTCCTTTCAACGCGCCTGTACGTTTTGTGCGGGTAAATTCGTCGTAATAAAGTGTTGGATAGTGATTCGACCGGACAAAGGCGTACCGTTCCGGTCCGTTTTTCCAAGGAGGGATGTCATGTGCAAGCACCCTTGTTGGGTTTGGTTACTGGCGTGCAATCTTGGATGGCTCATGTTGGTCGGCTGCAGCGGTTCTGAAGCTCCCACCTTGAGCATCCAAGCGACGAATAAATCGCAAGAGTCACCGCAGGCTCGCATCGTCGGAACGTGGCATGGCGAATTCGTGTTGCATAACAATGTGGATATGGAATCCTTTGATGCGGCTACGATCGAGGCCTGCAAGTCGATGAAGATCCGGATCACTTTTCGCCCGGACGGCACAATGTCTATCGCTGCCACTATTCGCTTGCCCGAAATCGGCCCCCAATCCAATGAAACTCAAGGCAGATGGTCTCTCGTCAGTCATCAAGACAACGAATACGTCGTACGTACCGAAGAGGGGAACAGCGAACCGGAAGAAGTGACGCTGTATTTCCGCAACGAAAACATGTTCGAAATGTTGCCGCCGACCCAGCTAAACGGTTTGGGAGTCATGCGGTTCGTTCGGGAAAAATAGAGCACGGCGTGAGTGAAACAACAATCGAAGCCCCATTTCGTGCAGGGTCGCGGGGCTTGGCGATACCGCCACGCGTCTCGACGCACTGATCATGTTCCCAAAAAGTGTGGGCCTCTTTATTGTAGGTAAAATTTGGATGAACTAGACAAACGCAAGACGCTGAGACGCCTTCAGGCGATCGAGGCTGGATGTTATCGTCTTGCGCCTTAGCCTATGCGTTAATCTGATCCGCTTGCTTAACAGAGCGCGTCTACCAGGAGTCACGTATTGACTGCATACGTGGTCCCGTCCGATTGAGCGGAAAATGCAGACTTGCGATAGTCCCCACGGAACTAAGAAATACTCCCTCCTATCATCAACAGGCATACACTTGCGAAAATAAACGTCGTTACGTTTGCCCAAACGGCTTGAGATGTGCTCGACACGGAGCTTTTACTAGCCGATAGCCGAACCAACATGACTTATGAAACACCACGTCGTTTTTCAACGTGGACTCCGGGGACCATCGAACCCTCATTCCACTTGGTTCTGTGAGCGTTGGAGTTTCCTCCACAAGGAACGCAGGTATTGCAATTCGTCCCAAATTCCGTCGGCCAGACATGGGCGCTGTAACTCGGATGGCAGCACATTCCATGCGTACGTCTCGACCTCCCAGTGTTCGGCAGCATCGTGCCGCACGATCCAATCCAGGCACTGGCAGACAGCATCTTGCGTCGCATCCAGCGCTCCGAAAGTTTCCAAGTAGATGGGCACATGAAAATGAACGTGCCAAGTACCGTCACTAGGAGCTTCGGAGAAGTACGCAAGGGCCAGTGGCAAGTCTTCAAAGAAACGATCGGTACCATCCTGACATCGCGCCGTAGTCTGGTGCAGATACTTTGGTTCGTTAAACGATGCCAATTGCCGAAAAGCAGTGACGCGTTGTTCGTGCAATTTGCCGTCCCAAACCACACGGACGGCTGCGGAAACCTGAAGCTTGCCGATCCGGATACCGTAAGCGCTATAGGTCTCTAAAGCCGCGTGCTGCGGTTCGTTCATTACAGCCGCATGGCAAATATCATGGCAAACCCCCAAGTACCTTTCGCAAAGCGATTTATCGATCGGCAACAGGTAACGCTCGAAAAAAGCCACCACGTTCGCACTGGTTTGCAAAGCGCAACCAGGTTCTGGCTCCAAAGCCAGGATGATGTGTCGTCCACGGCCTTCTTCGAGTTTTGCCAGATACCGAGCCACTTCGATCAAGTACTGAGCTGCTTGCCGAAATTCGGCCTCCGTAGGCCAGGGGGAGCCCCAACTTATGGGCAGCGTCGAGATGCTCGCCGGTTCGCCGGTCGGCAGCCAACGGTCCAGAATATCCGCTAGGCACAGCGTATAATCTCGCCTTCGCGCGTCCCACCACGTCGGAAAGTACACCTGATGTTTGACAATTGCCGAATGAAAGTCGCCGTAGGGAAAGCCATTGGCCGTAAACGGCAACAACTCGTGTTTCTCTAGGAATTGCCCGACCTGACGTAACAGAGCTGGGTCGGCTTTCAACTGCCGCACCACCTCGGCGGGCAACCAGACTCCAAGCCCCATGGAATCCGATTCCGACCATCGCCGGCGTACCGCAAGGGCGTGATGCTGCCACTGCTTGAGCATACCCTCGACATCGTTTGCCGGATGAACGTTCGTACAATAGCCGATACGCACTTTCATCAGTGCCCCCCTTCCCTTCGTTGCCACGCGTGAAAATCGCCCACAACTATTGGCCATAATAGACCTATGCCGGAAAGATTACACTAGGCTGGGTGCAAACGAAGTTAATACTCACTCACCCTTAACTCCGAGCAACCCCCAAGTACCGTTGGTGCATCGAGTTTAGCGTTATTGCGTGGCACGTTCCTTGATTACATCATGAATCGTTGGTGGTCCCCGGATGGATCGGCGAACGAGCACTGCCAGACAAGTATGCACGTTGAGAAGAACGGGCTTGGACTATGAATTGGGACGAGTTGTTTCGACGTGGTTTAGCGTATGACGAGTTTTGTGAACGATATGGGCAACCAGCCGAGCGACAACGCTGGCAGCGAGTCGCCGAAGCGGTGCGCTTGTCGGCCGACCAATTGCGCCGTCTCCAAGCCTTTCGCCGTCGTATGCATGTCCTGTGTTTGGCTGGGGTCTGGTGTGGTGACTGCGCGGAGCAATGCCCAATCCTGAACGCATTCGCTCGAAATTGCTCGTGCATCGACCTTCGGTTCTTGGATCGCGACGAACATCCCGAATTATCCGACTACGTGTCCATTTGTGGTGGCCGGCGGGTTCCCGTCGCCATCTTCTTGAGCGAAGATAATTACCTTACAGGATGGTACGGGGACCGCACTTTGGCGAAATACCGACGATTAGCAGCCGAGTGTGACGGAGCGGCGTGCTCGAGTGGGTTAATTACCGACGAGGAATTATTAGCCGCAGTTACCGACGAGTGGCTCGATGAGTTCGAACGTCATCAGTGGATCCTCAGAACTTCCCCAAGGCTTCGCAGTCGCTATGGCGATTAGCCGTACGCGTCCGAAAACTCGATTGACACGTTACCCGTGCACTGGTGCAGGGTGACCCCTGATGAATGAACGCTCCCATCGAAGCTCAGGATCGTAATACAACATGAGCCAGCAAAGCCTATCGATGCGAACAGTGAACCTATTCCTTTTCCTTGTGGCAATTGCTCTTCCATTTCTTATCGCATGGCTTTGGTATATCTGGTCCCTTGGCCGCGAGCCGGTCGGTGTATCACTTGGCTCCTATCGCTTCTCTCTTACACCAATACCGTTTACCGTCACGGTGCTGGGCGACTGGTCCGAAGGTGACCCTCGAATCACGCACGTTCGCTTTAGCGATCTGGACGAGGATGGACAAATGGATTTACTGGTGTGCGATGCCTTTTCCCACCGTGTGCTGTGGTTTCGCAAGGAACAAGACGGAACGTGGAAGCAGCATGTTTTGGACAGAGACCTCGCCGTTTTAGCACCGTGTCATGTCGAGCCGGTTGATTTGGATCAGGACGGCGATCTCGATCTTTTGGTGGCTGGTTTAGGGAACCTGTGGCCTACGGATGATGCTGTCGGATCGGTTGCGTGGATGGAAAACAAGGGCCAAGGTCACTTCGTCACGCATCGTATACTGGAAGACGTACGTCGCGTTACCGATGTTCAAGCGGCTGACTTCGACCAGGACGGAGATTCGGATCTAGTGGTGGCTGAATTCGGATACCACCGCGGATCAATTATGTGGATGGAAAATTTGGGTGGACAACGATTTCGGGAACATATTCTGATGACCGTACCCGGAACCGTCCACGTACCCATAGCGGATTGGGACATGGATGGCGATCTGGACTTCGCCGCAGTAGTTACGCAGAACGAAGAAGAAGTTTGGGGGTTCGAAAATCGAGGCCAAGGACAATTCGAGCGCCGGTTGCTTGCATCCACCGTCAATTTTGATTTCGGGGGAGTGGGACTGATTCGCTGTGATTTGGACCAGGACGGTCGTCCCGATATGCTCTGGATCGCGGGAGACAACTATGAGTTACTCAGCCATCATCCGCAGCCGAGTCACGGTTGTATTTGGTTGCGCAATGAAGGCGATTGGAATTTTTCGCAAAAGCGGTTGGTGACGTTCGGTGGTACGTACGGAGGGGCGGTCGGCGATGTCGACGGCAACGGACTGCCTGATGTGGTACTGGTCAGTATGTTCAACAACTGGCGCGATCCGGAAGCCGCGAGTGTCGTTTGGTTACAAAACATCGGCCAGGGGAAGTTCTTGCCGTGGCAAATCGCCAAGGATCCGATTCAGTTAGCGACCGTAAACTGCAACGACGTCGATGGTGACGGCCGTGCAGAAATAGTAGTGGGCGGCGCGCATATTACTCGACCTAATGACCGACTGAAGCATCTGTTGTTGTTCAAGGCTGTCCCGCCTCCGGGCCCATAGGAGCCACGTTCTGATGCGGTTACCCGTGGTATTGATTAGCCTCATCGTATGCGAATCCCTTCTGGGTGCGGCTTGCCTTTGGCATCGCAGCCGACAGCCGACGCCGCCGTGGCCCGTCGAGCACGGACTGAATCGGCTCGATGAGCAGGCGTTACGGCAACACTATCAACGTGCATTACGCGGTGGTGCTTCTGCTTGGGTCGAGTTGGCCCGGCACTATGCTGCCTGGGGATTCTTGCCGGAGGCGGTAGCCTGTTACCAATACGCATGTCAGTCGGCTTGGCGCAGTGAGCCGCAATGGTGGTTCGAGTGGGGATTCTACCTCGGCCAACTCGGGCATGCCGATCAAGCCGTTGCCTGCCTGCAGCAGGCGATCCAACGAGGCTACTCGGACCCGGAAGTAGCCTGGTTTTTCATTGCACAAAATCACCTTCGCCGCGAAGATGCTGAACAAGCCAAAGCCGCTCTGCGGCGTGCCGAACTGTTACCGGCAGCCAATTACGAATTGGCGCGGCTGTACAACAAGCTCGGTCAGCCCGAACAAGCCTTGAAAATCATTGAACCAATAAGCCGTTCGTTCCGTTATCATTACGCCCCGTACTACGTAATGGCACGAGCTTACCAACTACTGGGCGACGAAGCCAAAGAACAAGAAGCTGCCGCTGCTTGGCTGAGCTTCGCCGCACCGTTACGTTCCCCTTTTGATGATCTTCATGACGAAGTGGCCCAGCGCCAAAATGGCTCCCCGTATCGCAACGCTTTACGTGTAGCACAACGGCTACTGGCCGAAGGAAAGCTCGATGAATTGCATGCTCACCTGCTCAATCTCCAGGAAGTCGAATGGTCGGTGGAGTTGATCGATTTGCTTGCCGAATGGGCCACTCGCCAGGGACGTTTGAGTGAGGCAGAACAACTGCTGCGTCAAGCAATTCAGCGTCAGGGAGCCTCCCTACACCTATTGTGGCGATTAGGCGATGTTCTTTTCGACGGCGGAAGAATCGAAGAAGCATGGCTCGTGTGGGGAACGGCTGCTGAAATCGGCCGTGGGGATCCCGAGCTCGAACAGTTTTTGACCTACGTCATGCTCAAAGCCGAAGGACGAGGCGAACTGGCACGTGGTCGACACTACGATGCAGCGCGGTGGCTGGCCGAAGGGCGCATGCGTCTTGCGCGAGGTGAGTTTCAAGACGCCACGGCCGCCCTCCGCAAAGCCACGGAGCTTGTGCCGGATAACGCACAAATCTGGTACCTCTTGGGAGAAGCCGCTCGCAATAACCTTCAACCGGCCCTCGCTCGAGAAGCATACCAAAAATGTCTCGCCCTGGCCCCCCAACACGGTCGCGCTCGGCTCGGCCTTTCCCTCGTAAAGTAAGGAACGTCTGATCAACTGGCGGTAAACGAGCGTATTGGCTCGATGGATAGT
>CAYRMD010000025.1:0-55079 GCA_964425225.1 uncultured Pirellulaceae bacterium
TAAATTTAGTGGCGCATGACGCACACCAGGCGCCGTACAAAAGGTAGCCAGTTTCAGATCCCCATCCTCCGTCAAGTCGTAGTGAGCCTTGTAAAACGTGTAAACCAAGACGCCGCCTACAATGCCACCCAGCATCTGAGCAACCACGTAGCCTGGAAGGTTGCCCCACGCGAATTTTCCCGCTACGGCTAGGCCAATCGTAACGGCAGGATTGATGTGAGCTCCACTTGTCGGAGCCGCGCATAAGACTGCGACAAAAACAGCAAAAGCCCACCCCGCCGTAATCACAATCCACCCACCACCCTGCCCTTTCGTACGTGTCAATAGAACATTCGCCACAACTCCATCACCCAACACCACCAAGATCGCCGTCCCTATAAACTCGGCCAGCAAGGATCTAAAGTCGACCAGCAAGGATCCTAACAACGAGCTCATATTTGACCTTTCCCGAAAAGCACGTTCTGCGAACCGAATCTACCCGACACCCCTCCGCAAAAGGTCTAATACTGCAAGAGTTCGTTCCTATCCTGATCCCAATCCTACGTGAGCAGTCGTCAATAAGTAACGTCTCCCTTCGCTTGTATTCCCATAAAAGTAGTATGAATATTACCCATACGATTGGTACTCAATCACCGCATGTGTCCTATTTACATTGCGCCTTTGCGCCAGTACGTTGAATTGCCGTATCCCCAAACGAATCGGAAAATCGCAACTTTTTCCTCTTCGTGTAGGAATGATTTAGCCCTCGCGGCAAGCGCACCGAAAAGCCTGGGTCCCGAATTTGCATTCGTATCGATTTGCCCGGCTAACCTGTCAGCGGCTGCTTAAACGCGAATAGCCGAGCTTACCGCGCATCACGATGCAAGTTTCTCAATTGGGCAACAGCTGTCTCAGCGATCTTGACAGCAGCTTGCTCTTCGACATTACACGTGCCGAGCCATGTCTCGTACCCGCCTAACTCATGATGTTCCGGCGTCGGCAGGTAACCATAGGAACCATTGGCCAATTCAATTGTGAACGTGTGGGCAAAAGGACTCTCTTTTTTTAGATACAAACCAGTTTCCACAAACACCTCAAAGGGTATGGCCACGATACCGAGCTGGCCGATACGAACCGACTGAATCGGAACCTGCACCGTATCGGGGGCTCGGGCCAACTCCTGAAACCGCCGAGCGTACACCGGTTGCCGCACATCAGCCGGCGGTGGATCCGCCGCCAAAATCTGCCGAGCCCACTCTAGCTGCTGGTCAGAAGGTTTTCGGACCCGGAGCATTACTTCGTCCCACGCCACATCCAGAGGTACCCAATCGTGCATGGAAATTTTCGATAGCGCCTCGACGGTCTGCGATGCAAGGAGCTCTGCCACATGGTGGATTTTCGCGTAGGGCGGAAGTGATGCGCCTGGTGAACGAAAATCAATATTGTTGATATTGCCACTGGTCCCATTGGACATCATGGCAACGAAAGGTGGGTCGAGCGTCTCGGCTTGAAGCTTCCGCGCCACCTTGTCGGCAAAGGCTCCAAAATAGTCAGCCGATATATGTCCCGCTGGAACACCGCCGACGTAATGCAACGAATAATTCGCTACTAACCCAATGGGATGTCCGTCTACTCCCTGTACAAACACAAAAGAAACTTCGGGATCGGTTGGGCCGGCGGGCCGATCCAACGCAGGATGGCCTCGCGGCGGATTCATACGAACGCGGTCGCGCGTGCCAAAGGGATTTACTAACAGTTCGGGATCCGTCACGAACCACCGCCGATTGAACACCTGAGACGGCTCCTCGAATCGCCCCCAACCGATGCGTGCTGGCCGAAGGGTCGCTTGAGCACACCGCACCGCATCGGCAATCTTGCGAGCAACCATATACTGGTAATCGCTCAATTGCGTCGCTGGGCGAATGCGATCGTTCTCCGTTCGCGCCGATACGGCCGAATGGGTGTGCGTGGCTGCCATCAGCAACCACTTCGGACCGATTCCTAGTTCCTGCTCGATCCACCGTCTGGCCTGGTCATACACCTCACGAGGAATTCCGACATTGTCACATAAGACAATTGCCACCCGTCTCTGGCCATTGTCCAATAATAAACACCGCACCCGCAGCTCGTCATGTACGTAAGTAGACGTTACCGGTCGGAACGCACCAACGATGGGACTTCCTAAAAAAGGCGTGATGGTTGCTGTTGCTGCTCCAGCACGGAGCACATTGTCCGTATTTTTTGTCTGTCCCGCGGCATGCTGCGTAACACTGAAGAACAACAAATCGGCGAGGCAAGGAACAAGCAGGATGCCGGTGCAGCCTCCGTAGCCATGGTAACACTTCGCAACACCTTTCTTACGAGTCCCGCCAACCTTTTGTACCATGCCGTCATTCCCCCCTCGCAACACTTCTTCCCAACCGCAACCTCCGGCACGCCGAACCAGAGCACCTCTAAAGGACACGCTACGAAGCACTACGTTTTGTTGGTCGTCATCGTACCGTACAGATTCTCGGCCTCGCAAGCGATCGACATACTTTTCGTATTCGACTGCTATGACCACATGCCTAAGGAATCGTGCCAGTCGCCGACCATAACGCACCCAAACTAGGGTACATCCTGACAGGCAGGTCGACTTTCGACATCGAAACGGTGGTTTCAAAATACTCCAGCGCAATAGCGCAACACGAATTGGCGTAAAAATCCCGATTGACTGTGCGCCCTTGGGAGTCGTGGCGGAGGCGGATCTTTCCATTGAGCGGCTTTTTTCCGTGGCTTCTGCGTTTATCGCGCGGGCAAACGCCCTCGAGTAAACCGCCCCTTGCGTCGGTTATTGGGGAGTCAAACGGCTTTGCCGACAAGACAACTTACCCTGGATTTGTGTCGCACACGCGCTCTACGGAGAATTGTGGGAGCAAATACGTCGTTCGTACGCCCCATCAAACAGCACCCTTGAAAAACTCGGCGAGAAGTTCGCCGATTTTTGTCCCCTTCGTCCGCGAAGGTATTTGACGCGTGGAAGATGCCCAAGGGCGAGCTTACTTTGCGTTGTGACAGACGCTCTACGAACGTTTATTCATAGGAATAAACCACCCGAACGTCGGGGCTGATTCTCTGATGGGTAATGCTTGACGATACAAGTTGTAACTCCTTATATTTAAGAGACCTATGGGCGAGTCGAAGGATGAGTGACGAATAGCCAACGTTGTTGAGCTCCTCGTGCAGACTTACTTGGCTCGATATTCCGCAGCGATTTTTACTTCGCTGTAATACGGCACATGTGACAGTATCGGATGAAGTCGAACGTCGACCAAGCAAGCAGTGCCCACAGAGACCTTGGGGCTTGGCAGGCGGCTAGGGCGGGGGCATCCTCAGTGGGCGGGAAGCAGTTACCTGAGCATCGCGTTATGTCAGGAGAGTAAGGCAAGGAAGGAGCATAGCGGAATAGGATTGAGCATGCCACCGGTAGTGTTGGACCTGCAGCGTGTGGATGATGTGCGCGACGCCATTCATGTGGCGGTACAAGCGTTGGCTGAGGGCAAGTTGGTTGTCTTTCCGACGGAAACCGCTTATGCGGTGGGTGCCAGTGCGTTGCGGCCAGCGGCCGTCGAACAATTGCAACAATGGAAGTCCGCAACCGCTCGACCACTGAGTCTTGCCGTCAAAAGCTTGGAAGAAGCTCTGGACTATGTTCCCGATTTTCCTGAGGTGGGTCAACGCATGGCCCGGCGTTGTTGGCCAGGCCCGGTGACTCTGGTTGTCGACGATTGTCATCCGGAAAGTGCCGTTCATGCTTTTGCGCCGGCGGTGCGGACTGCCTTGAAACCCCATCAAACTCTCGCCTTATGTGTCCCAGGACATGATGTTGTTCGCCAAGTCATGCGTCTGGTGCGTGCCCCCATCGTGTGGACCGGGGCACGCCGCGCCGGTGATCCGGAGCCGTACACCGCAGCAGAGGCGTTGCGAACGTTGACGCCTCTTTCTCCGATCGTGCTCGATGCGGGGCGTTGCAAGTACGCCCAAC
This sequence comes from uncultured Pirellulaceae bacterium, assembly GCA_964425225.1. GTDB lineage: Bacteria > Planctomycetota > Planctomycetia > Pirellulales > Pirellulaceae > BPJU01. The sequence goes on from CAYRMD010000025.1 coordinate 4,004, forward strand.
CGGCTACGGTCGTACGCGTTTGCGATTACCGCTTGGAAGTGTTGCGCGAAGGCGTCGTAACGGCCAAAGCACTGCGACAGCTTTCCAGCTTTTTGATCCTCCTGGTCTGTACAGGCAACACCTGTCGCAGTCCCATGGCAGAACTACTGTTCAAGCGAATTTTGTGCCAAAAACTGGGTATTCCCGATGAACAATTAGCCGAGCACGGCATCCTTGTCATCTCGGCAGGAACGGCGGCTATGGCGGGCTCGGGGCCTAGCCCGGAGGCGGTCACGGTCATGGCACAACGTGGCCTTGATCTATCCCGTCACGAATCCCAGCCTCTGTCGGACCGCCTCGTGCGATTTGCCGATTTGATTCTCACCATGACCGACAGCCATCGGCAAACGATTCTCCAGCAATGGCCGGCTGCGGCCGGCCGAGTCCATCTGTTGTCGCGCGATAACCTGGATATCCCGGATCCGATCGGAGGTACTTTGGAACGGTACCAGGAGTGCGCTGCTCAGATCGAGCATTGTTTGAAATCTTGGGTCGAACAACTGAACGTGCAGCCTGTCGAGATCCAGGTTCCGGGCGGCACAGGCAACGTGTCCTGAGGAGGTGCCCGATTATGCGAATCGCTGTCGGAAGCGATCACCGTGGCGTAGAACTCAGATCCCGACTCATCCCGCTCTTGGAAGAACTCGGCCACGAGGTCCTAGATAAAGGTGTGCACGATTCCCAATCGGCCGATTATCCGGACATCGCCTGCCAAGTAGCCGGACTCGTCTCGCAGGGTCACGTCGATCGAGGCATTCTTATTTGCGGCACCGGTATCGGCATGGCCATTACCGCAAATAAATTTCCAAAAGTGCGTGCCGCTACGTGCCACGATGAATTTGAAGCTGAGTTATGTCGGCGTCATAACGATGTAAATGTTCTGTGCCTTTCGGGACATATGATTGGCGAACGGAATTTGGAAAAAATTATTCAGCTCTGGCTGACCACGGAATTCGAAGGCGGCCGGCATGCCCGACGCGTAGAAAAAATCCGGCGCATCGAAGAAAGCTTGAACTCACCGTCCCCCAACGCGGCAACTCCGTGCAGTGGTGGTTCTGAGGCACAACGGTGAGTAGGCTCCACTTTTGTTATGTTCTCTGCTCCAGGATGGAACTTGATGAACGCAGAGGCACAAAGGCGCAGAGGCACAACGAAGCACTAGGAGAACTGGCAGGCCCGGGTACCCGCTTGGAAAGAAAACTTCTTTGTACCACTCTCCTTGGCGCGTAGCACGGAACCACGTTGTAGATTGCCAAAGTGCCATCCGCTTCAAATGAAAAAAACGGCTTTCCAAACGACATAATCTTCAATCGGGGCGGGTTTGGAAACCGCGTGTACTACGGGCTTTGCTCGTGGGCTCCGTGGACCTGGTCTGTGGGATCGAGCGATTTTCGGATGGGGACTTAAAAGCCGCTACCCAATGCCGGGAGTCATACACAAAGTTGAGCGGGGATAGCAGAGGAGGCGCCGCGCGCCTTAGGTCGGTAAAGTGCTGTACCGATGCGTGGTCTACCGCGGGCGATGTTCTTTGTTCGTCGGCGCTACTCGATTAGCTTGCTCGAATAAATCGTACATGGCGAACAACGCTTCGCGCAAATTACCACCGCCGGCGTGCCACACCGCCTGTAGTTGAGCATCCGAAAATGTCAACGGAGATTGGACGGAAGCGAGGGCCTGCCGTACTACAAACAAGAACGTCTCGTAGTCCGGACGTAGTTGCCATAAGACGGGTAGGCCCCACCATGGGCGGTGCGAAGTGACCAGTAGCCCGGTGGAGCGACTGCGAGCCATCCAGACGAGCCAGAGTCGCCGCCAAACTCGCAGTTGATCGAACCCATCTACCACGACCAGTGTCTGGCTGTTCCATGTATGAGATTCTCGAGCCCAATCGAATTGCGACTGCGCGTCGAACGGAGCGACAGTGTACCAAGCCGTTTGTCGCTGCGTTTCCCAACAAGGGCGCAGATTCCACAGTAGAGTTGTCTTGCCACTACCATGAGGTCCGCACACTTGCGAACGCCATTGGTGTTGTGCCAACTTCTGGACAAGGCCTTGTGCTGTTACACCCGGCGGAAAGACAAACCGCATGGTGGTTGGCTGGATCCATCGGGCACCGAATGGATTGCAGGATGCGGTTAGCGGCGGCTGGCACATAAAGATGCAGCGGTATGCAGTGGGCCTAACTGAAACGTTTGATCTTCATGGTACTGGACGCCGCGCGGCAAGAACACTCGCACTCGTATGCACCAAATAATGCGGAATATCTCTCCGTGATAACTCAACGGACTGCGCGGCAGAACGGTTTGAAAACGGTGCAATTGCCGCAAGTCCCCATGCTCGGCATCGAAGGTAGTACGCCTCTGAAAAAAGTGTACTCCCAGGTCCGTTTCGCCTTTACCCTCTGTGTACCACAGCACCGACGCTTCGACCGCATGCAGCACATGCGGTTCGACGGCATCGATCTGGTATTCGGCAACCAGCACATCGCCGGGCTGGTAAACCCGCCGAGAATTAAGTTGTCGGATGCTGATCAGTGGTTCCATCGGGCTTCTCGGTACTGGGGTAAACCACTATGGGGAAACTGCGCCGCAACGGGGGCCAACGCAAAAACTCTCCGGTCACTTCCAGGGTCCAAAGAATAGCGTTGTGAGCGGACTGAAACGAATGCATCGCTGTGGGCGGCACTTGGAACCGTACAACGATATCAAAATCCGATGCGTGATCAATGAGAAAATCCCGTTTTTCCAGCAACACCTCCTCATAAACGCGACGCCGCTCGGATCTCAGATCCGTTCCCTGACGATAGATAACCTCCTCACAACAGACCAACTGCAACCGAATGCATTTGACGCGCACATGCCCTCCCTGTGACAAGAAAACTTGGTACTCACGCCCGGCATACAGAGGGTGGGCCGAAATTTCTACACGCGTCGGGCCAATCCACGTGTGCAATAGGAGCTGGCGAACAAAATAGATAGTTGACCAAACGGTTACGGCCGTCAGCGGAACGAGAAATACAATCAGGGCGTATTGCGGTTTGCCAAGATGGATACTTCGCACGGCCACGGCAATTAACAAGCCATCCAATGCCAGACACAGCAAGCAGGTGACCGCCAGCGCACTGAGATGCCATGCCGGGCTCTCTAAGCTCGGCAAACGATACGCCAATTTCACCCCGGGGGAATTCGTTAGGTTTAATCCTCCGGGAATATTGGGCAACCCGACACTCCGACTCCGTACCTCGCGAATCAATTCGATGTCCGCGGCCCGTCGTACCAGAGCCGACCGGCGTTCGGCCGATGCCCCAAGCTCCCATACACTCCAAAAGAGTCCCCCTCCGCCCACTAACAAGAAAGCGATCAACACCAGCAGCAACAACCAAGTTCCCCAGCCGATGTGGGATACCTCTGCAGTTGGAGCAACCACTTGTGAGGCGACGAGCGATGCGAGGGAAATGAGGCCTAACAGAAAAAGAGATCCAAAAAATGCGGCTTCGCCCAGGGTACCGGCAAGACGCGAACCGGTGCTACGGCTACCCCGCTTTTTGCCCCACAGTCGAAACAACCTTTTCACACGACCTCTCGCTCACGCGTAACTGTTGCCTGGTTACCGATTCCCGAGTGTTGGCCATTACCTACGATTATGGTAGCTTAGCCTGATGCCATAAGGCGAGTCGATGGGAAGAGTACAGTTGCCTGCTGACCGAGACGTGCGACTTAACAGCGATGACACGCGGGGAGAGACGGAGTGTCGAGCCGAAGACAAAAGATCATATGGGTATTGAGCTGTTTGCTTGCCTGGATGTCGATACCAGTTTGTTGCCGGTACGCGTGCGGCCAGGGTACAAGCTGGCCGCAATTTCTCGGTGCTGATCGTAATGGCCACGCCGATCAAATCCGCTTGCCGGACCGGTTGCCGCAACAACTCGAAACGCGACTTCGCTTGAAAGTCGGTGCCGGCTACGCCGGACCGGTAGTCGATCAAGGGCGCCTCGTGATCTATCACCGGATCGCGAATGTCGAAAGGCTCGAGGCCTTCGATTGGCACACGGGACAAAGTTTGTGGCAGTTCGATCAGCCCGCCGAATATGAGGGAGGGTACAACCCGGACAATGGTCCTCGCGCCGCACCGGTCATTGCCCAGCAAGATGTCATCTGTTGGGGGGCATCAGGGCGGTTGGCGTGTGTGGATTTGGTCAGTGGTCGGCCGCGGTGGACACGGCACCTGGCTCAGGAATACCAAGCCCCGGAAGGCTATTTTGGTTTTGGGACCGCACCGCTGGTTTGGGATCACTTGGTACTGCTTGCCCTCGGGGGACGAAACGGTGCGGGTATCATTGCCGTCGATCGCAAAACAGGTCGGACCGTATGGACCGCCACGGATGAGCCGGTTAGTTATGCATCCCCGGTTGCGTTCTCCTTCGACCGACGTCCTGCGGCCCTGTTCCTGATGCGTCTGCAATTGGTAGGCATTGAGCCCGAATCGGGAAAAATTCTTCTCCAATATCCCTTTGGCAAGCGGGGACTGACCGTCACGGGAGCTAGCCCGGTGGTAATCTCCAGCCGCGTGTTTGTCACGGCCAGTTACCAGATCGGTGCCGAACTTGTCGAAACTGCCTCGGGAAACCCGCAGCGGGTTTGGGCAAGTGACGACATCCTTTCCAGCCAATACACGAATCCCGTATTGGTCGGCGGCTTTCTTTATGGAACACACGGCCGCGAGGATAGTCCGGTACTGGCCGAGTTGCGCTGTGTGGAAGTGGCAACCGGGCGCGTACGCTGGCGCCAGCCGGACGTGGGGGTGGCCCATTTGATCGCTTGCCAGGACAAGATTCTAGTGGTTCAAGTGCAACTGGGAGATATTGCGTTAGTGCAGGCCAATGCGGACCGGTATCACGAGCTTGATCGGCGTCACCTATCGGATGACGTACTGCGGGCTCCTCCGGCGTTGGCGGATGGACATCTTGTGCTGAGAACTTGGAATGCTCGCAATAGTGGAGAGGTTTGGGTCATCCCGCTGATGCACCGTTAATGACCGTAGGGCATGTGCGCATGTTGCGACGCGGTCTTAACAAAATGGAGCTACCGATGCGCCATGCCGAGACAGCCAGAAGCTACCACTCGTTAGACGCACCGCTTCTTAGACGTACCGCTGACACGCTCCGCAGCTCGAATGAGCCACGTTGCCGGTTGCGTAACGTTCTTCTGGTGCCCCGAGTAGTGTACGTTGGCGTGGGCCCCACAGAGACACAGAGGACGCGGAAGACCGAAAAACACAGGCTGGAATGTTCAGGAAAGCGAATGATTAACGAACCTCTACGTAACTCAAAGTGAGCGCTTTTTCCTAATTGGCCTTGGTGCATAAAAAAGACCGCGCGAAGAGCGCGTTTTTCAACCAGATCCAGTGTTGTCCGCAAGGTCGATTATTAGCGCGCCTTTTTTACCCCGAGCTCTTCCGAGAGTTTCGGGCTCCCACGGTACCCTTGGTGTATGCGTGTTGATTGTAGGTGAGATTCTTCCTTAATTTGGGGGGCCAGGTATTAGGTCTACCTTTTTTCGGTCAACCAGAAGTAAGCGGAGCTGTAGTCCACGTTTGCGTCTTAGCTAAGGCGCTGCGTCGAGCCACGGCTCGACAGAGCCGCCATCGTAAGGGAGCGGCACCTGGATCTGACAAGAAGCACAAAGGTGCCAACGCGCACGGAGACCATGGATCGCCTGATCTGTTTTCCTGGCGCCGTTGCGCCTTCACGCCTTTGCGTTATATCCCTTCGCCTGCTTATTAGAACGCCTTAACCAGGAATCACGGAGTTACCACGCGCGTCGTCACATCCGGTTGATCAAAACAGTCAGAGTTACGCCAGGCACACCGCAAAAAGGAATATTCTCGCCTCGAACCAAGACGCACACACAATCAGCTCAAGTAGGTCGCCATCAAAACGACCATTCCAATCCCAGACTCACACCGTGCACATAATAGTCGGTGTCCCGAAAAACAAACTCCGGCCTTTGCGGCTCACCCGGCCCAGGCGGTTGATTGGGATTAACTCCTAGATCGCGATCGATCTGATCCGCGGGAAGGGCCACGCGATTCCAGTAAATAAATGTATAAGCAGCCAACAAATTCAAATGCCGGCTTGCGGGGTATCGATACTGCAGCACGAGTTCCGGCGTGACAGTAAACGCGTCCCGGCGGCGTAGTCCCATGTTGGTCGATTGAGCGAGCAATCCGCCTTGCGCCGTATCCGAGATTCCGCCCGAGACCGTCTCTTGAAACCCGTCGATCAATACCCACTGCCGCATGTTGCCCAATCCTACCTTTGCTTCGAAGTCCAGCGAGGCGCCTGACGGAAACATGCGCTGAATTTCGAAGCCAATGTGCCCACCATGGAAGGCGTTCTTCGTTCGAAAAACGTCAACAAGGGTCAGTGTCGTGTCCTGTCCAATCAGCTCGCTGGTGCTACGTATCTGGAGACCTCCATCGATACGTGACGTTTTGTAACCGGTTAACAGGTCGACTCGCCACTGTGAATCGCTTCGCAAAACGAGCCTTCGGGTAAGATCTGCCACCAGGAGGTCCATTCGGTTCTCGACCTGGATGGTTCCGGTGGCGTTACCCGGATCGGCGACTAGGAACGCGTCTTGGCCCACAAATCCACCTTGCAAGTCATCCGTGAAATTGAAAAAAGGCCTGGCTAGCAGCGGAAAGTCACTGGAGTCGGCATGAAAAACGAATCGCTCTTCCCCCAGTGCCAGAAACGACGCCTCCCAACCGACGCGTTGAAGCGGATCGGCCCATGCTCCAATGCGTAGCCGGCCTCCGGCTCGACGCTGTCCGCCGATCGGCTCGTTTCCTAACAAGATCGTAGCGTCCGGCAGCACGCCGTCGTTCGGATCAGTTGTCACCAGTGGCGGCACCCGACCCCGTTTAGCCTCCCACAACAACCACTGCGAGCTGACCCAAACGGCACGATAATCGTCTTCGTCAGGAAATTCGATCCGAGATCGTGACGGCAAGGCTTCGCGTATCCAACGTAAGCCCGCAGTCAACCAAGAAGGGGCATCGATTAGCCCGAAAGCCAGACCGGTTGCGGCGCGGCCCGGCAGCATTTGCGCAGCCGTTTGCCGCTCGGCGGGCCAAGAAAATGCCGCCTTCAAAGTTGCGTTGTTTGTGGTGCCCACAGAAGCGCTGCGCTCGCCTCCCGGTTGCGAGCTTTTAGCATCCTCGGCCAAACGAGTCGTTGGCGTCCACTGCGGTTGCGTGTGGGCGGAGTTAGCAGTCGAGAGCCTCTCCCTAATCAGTGGGCCGACTTCCGAAGCGATACTGGATCGCGTCTGTTGGGCATGGCCCCATGGTGCCCAACTAAGGAACTGCGTAATCAAGACGAACAACAACCGCATCGACCACTCGGTATGCGGCCGACGGTGCATTTTGGGAGATAAAGTAAGATGTGGCGGTTCACGGAATCGCCTGTGGCTCATTGGATTGCACCCGTGCCCCGGCAGCTCATCCTGCTGTTGACTCGAACCCCAAAACGACGTGAGCGCTATCTCCCAAACCTACAGCGAGAGCCTGCGGGAGCGTCGGACAGTTTATCGGCAAGGAAAAGTGTATCGATTGAGGAAACTTTACCTTTTATACGGACTTTGCGGTTACTGCATGATGCTTTCGCCCAAGCGGGCGACGTGCGTTTGATCGCCACTGCGGAAGACAACTTCTTTACCATCAACCGATACCAGTTCTATTTCGAAGGGCCCAACGCGGAATTTCTCGCCTGGCGATACCTTAACCGTGCGGCCCTCCGTTCGCAGACTCACCCAGACTTGCGGTTGGCCGTTCAATGAGGTAATCCCGGTCACCACGGCAAAACGGGCTGGGTTGAACGAGGGGGCCGGCGGTCCGGCCACGGGCTGAGGTGGCGGCGGGTCCTGCACCACGATTCGCACTGTTTGGCGGGATTCGCGAGTGGGAAAGCCGTTGTCGACGGCGCGCACCACAACGGTGTACTCGCCCAACGCCTCGGGCACCCAATTCAGATGTCCATCGCTTCGACCGACACGCGCCCCCGGCAACTTGGAGGCATCGATTTCGACGCGAACTGAATCAATCTTGTCCGGATCCTCGGCCTGGGGGCGTAATTCAAATGGCCTACCTCGATATGCGACGTATCTCGATTCGACCCGTAATCGAGGCGGCTGATTCTCTGGTCCGAAAAGATTCCGGCTTAGAATGGGCCCCAAGTATTCTTCCAAATCAGGGGCATCGGGAATCCTTTCTCCACGCGGCAATTGGTTTCGCTGTGGGGCATTAGGCATGGCAACCACAGCCAATGTGATACTGAACTTGAGCTCGCGCTGGTCGCGCATCGGCTCAATCGTTAATGACCGCACAGCGTGCAGAATGGGGGCAAACTGGATGTCATAGAGCAATCGGGTAAGCTGCTCTAGATCAGCAAATCCAGCCAAAGTGAATTGATGTTCCTCATAGACGCCGCCAACTCGGGGTACGCTCGTAGCGACACTGATTTGTGGCTGCTTAAGTTGGTGGTCGGAGGCTAATGCTACTAACCAGTTCTGATACAGCGAACGAGCTAAATCGCGTGCCAGGGGTAGAGCATATTGTGCCCTTTGATCAAGTTGGTCCGCGATGCGAATACCCCGCTGGATCTCCAATTGGTTCTTTTGCAACTCACTCTGCAAACGACTGATTTCTCGTTGGCGTGCCGAGTAGCTTCGGTATAGCGAGGAGCCCGCATACAAGAGCCCCACGGCTACTGCTGTAAGGCCGGCCAACAGCGCTAGTAGCTTTTCTCGAGGCGTCATGTCTTGGACTCCTCCTATGAGTTTGTTGATCGAGAGGTGAACGATTCGTCGGCGTCGGGCTTATCCGATGGCGGTTCGGCAGGCTTCGGCGGGGGGCGTTTCGAAGGTGGTTCGGCCGGCTTAGCCCGTTTCCGCGGATCGACCACGATGGTCGATTTGTACGACCAGCGCAGGCGATCGCCGCTGGATTCCCGATACGTGGTTCCGCCACCGAACACTTGATGTGCCGGATCGCGCAAGGCTTCCTCAGCCTGCTCAATGTACCGCGGGTTGGACACTAATGCCTCGATCGAGATTTGACCGGTACCGCTCGATTGGCTGCTTGCACTGAATTTCGTGACGATAGCGTCCTTAGCTGGCGGAAAGTGTAGCGATACATGCTTCAATTCTTCCAGCCACAGAACGGCCGTTTGCGAAAAGGCCTCGACTTGTTTTAAGTCGGCCGCTCGTTTACGCGCTGCTTGTACGTTTTTTTCCATCGATTTCAGTTCGGCTTTCAATTGGTTGATTTTGCGGTCCATCGCATCCCACTGCAATTTCACAGCGATCACCAAGATGCATATGGCCGCCACAATGGCTGTGGCATACACGAGTAATCGCTCGCGACGGCTTTTCGGCTGGGGGCGTTTCTTGGGGTGCAAAAAATCGATCGCCGATGGGACCTGCCGTAACTCGTCCACCAACATTCCCAACAGCGGGGCAAAACGCCCCGATGCTTCGGCCGCAATACCCAGCGCATTAGCCGAAGCCCCAACCACTCCAAACGGATCGAGATACTCGACAGACAACCCGAGTTGCCGATCGATAAGCGAAGCGAGTTCTTCGTGTTGCTGCGGATCACCAAACAGCAATACCGATTCGATGCGCTTGCCGCCCAGTTGATTCTGTGCAGCCGCCACGGTGCGCCGGATTTCCCCTACCAGAGCTGCTGCTCGCGAACTACTGCCCGCTTCGCCGTGCGGTAGACGAACCGTCCGCACAAAGGCAACTTTCCCTTCGCAAACAACGAACAAATCGGCATCAACGGGAAGCAGGTCGACTACCAGACGTACCTGCTGTTGCGAGCCGATGGGCGCACGCTGTAAGAGAGAAGCAGCAGCGAATGGGCGAAGAATCAGCCGTTTAGGTACAAGATGGGCCGCCTGGCAGGCCTCCGTCATCTGGCGCACCAACTGAGGTGAAATAGCGGCAGCCAATACCTCGACGAACGCATCGGTCTGATTCAAAACGATATAATCCAGCGGCCAGTCTTCACCGATCGTGGTGAATTGCCGCATGGCTTGGAAGCGCACCATATCCGGAACTTCTTCCGGTGGTGCTGTGGGCAATTGCAATTGGCGCATTTCGATATTCGCGCGGCCCACGCCTAATAGCGTATCGATGCGACCAGCGCCTACCAACCGAATGGCGGCTGCCAACTGCGGGCCAATCTCCGCCTCATCCGAACTGAGTCCTTCGCGGGCCAATGGTACGGCGAACGCTTGCTCGACGACTATGTCATCACGGCCGCGCGATCGCGCGATAACTCCCCGGATCTCTGCCGAATCCCATTCCAACGCTAATAATTTTGCCATGGGGGCTATGCTGCCTTCTGATGAAAACGGCTTGCGGAAAAACGGCGCTATTTCAGCCGAATCGCAACTTTTCTATCATAATCCCATCTGAGCCGTTAGGTTTACACCGAGGGTTGCCAAATTGTATCCTCGGCCCAAATGGCTCAGGTCGCGCCAAAATACCACTCGAGGCACCGCCTGCGTGTTATCGACGACGATTTCCGCGCGGGACGAGACGCCGCCTTCCTGAAAATACCCGACCACTTGTGCTCGATACACATCGCCTCGGCCGCAACAAAACACCGTCAACTGTTTCATGCGGGCAATGTCCGGTTGCCCCTCGTCATTAAAAATCAAACCCTCCGTTAGCAGCCAAGTTTCGAATCTCAAATTCGGATTGTCCTTAGCAGCTTCGCCCGTCACATCGCGATTGCGAAGAATTTCGTCAACGAGCTCCTCATCCATGCCTGGGATTCCCATAAGCACCACACGTGGGGCCTGGTTGATGTTAATCCGGCCCGGAATCACCGCTGCCGACGTAACGGAACAGTGATCCAATAACACGGGCAAATACAGGTTCATCGCTCCGATATCCGGCGTAAACGGTGACTCAATTACCACAGCGTCGCTCGTACCATAGAATTGCACTTGCACCTTGGCCCCGATCAAATCCAGCAATTGCCCGATGGTGGTACTCGGCTGGCGTCCGAGATCCAACTGAGCATCCACCGGGACAGGCTGACTTGGAGCGTCTCCTGTATAAGGCCCATTCTGGCGGTACGCCACGATGAAAACAGCCCATTCTACGGGTAACACGGCCGTCAGTTCATTATAAAGCTGTTCCATATTTTCTTGATTGACGTTGATGCGGGGTTGGCCCGCCGAATTGGTATTTTTCTCGGCGCTATAGAGCGTCAGATACGGTGCCCAACCTCGCTGCAACTCCGGTTGATTCAGCAGCGCAGCGGTGTTGGCCCCGGATGCACGCATGGATAACTCGTGTGTATCCACCATTCCGTTGCGGTTGGTGTCCAAACCGAACAGTAATTCGGGAGTAATTCCTCGCACTAAGAGTAGCTCTTCGACCGAATCGAGCGGTCCGTTTTTTGGCTGGTAGGGTGGCTGCAAGCGATTGTAATAGTCAGCCTCTGCACCGAATTCACGCGGCTCATCATCCTCGTCCAACCAGTCGAGGATCGCATCGGCGATCTCTTCGGTCATACCGGGAAGTGCCATAAGCAACGTGCGTCCGCCGTTTTCTACCAATCGATCGGCCAGGGGAAGAAAATTCAAGTTCAAACGCGTCGATTCATCTTCTAAACCGAATCGTATTCCCGCACTGTTTCCCATGTTGTCCAAACTTGGGGCCAGAACGCTAAAACAACCCTGTTTTTGCGGGTCAGTATCCGGCACAACTACCACACCACGCAGGGACACCTGATTGTCATAAATGCCACCGGCTTGGTCCCGCTCTTCTTCCGACAAGTACAACAAATACTTAATGGCCTCGACACCCGAATCGACCAAAGCCCGCGTTTGTGCCATTCGTACGCTGGTCTGCGCAGCATCGTAATGCGTGAGCATCAGTTCGGTGAACGTATATGCGGATAGAGAAACGATCACAATGACGAACAACACGACTAGCAGCACCGCAGCTCGTCGGCAGGGACCCTTATACGAGAATGAGGCGATAGACTGCCAGCCATTCTTCATCGCTTTACAATCCCAAATTTTCTAAGCCACTTTCAAGCGATTGCTCGTTGGTCGCGCTCAGCTCGCTCATCGGCAAATACACCACCAGCCGGTAGACCTCCGGCTCAGGAACAGCCGGTTCCGTACCGAAGAGTCCGAAAAGCGAGAATCCACTGCGCGTGGCAGCCCTCGACTGAACCATCAACAGAATCTCCACAGCGATCGGTAATCCTCTCATTTGCTCAGAGTCCCACGAGGTGAGCCAGGTCGTTCCATCGAAATACTGGAACTCGACCGCTACCACTTCCGGGGCAATCAAGTCGCCAGTCCGCATCAACGCGTCGGTCGCTCCGTTACTAACAGCATACTGGAGGGCGGCTCGATCCAATTCGCGTCGCACCAACCCCGCGGCTGGCTGCTGACTTGCCTGAACACCGGCGAGCGGATCTCGCACCTGTCCGACTCCTGTATCGGGAGATTGTACATAGTACGTGACCGACTTTATGTCGCTCGGAATGGTGGGAAGAGCGGCAGGGTCGGTGGAAATCAGCGAAAAATACTGATCCGGGCGTGGGAGTCTACTGACGTCAATCTGCAATTCGTATTGGTTACCGTACAATCCCACGACCGGCGGTGAAACGATACTCGATGCTAAATTCGTGGTATTGGCACTCAGCGATTCCTCACCCATGGGGACCGTTCCCGTTGATGATGAAGCCGAGGTACCCGAGTTATTTGTCCCGCTGCCAGCAGCGGAACCGGACGCCGTGGTGCCACTTGAAGGCCCCGTACTTCCGCCGATTCCCGGACCGGCGTTGTTGTTGCCACCGGATCCGCTGCTAGCCGGAGGGATCTGCCCTGGACCAGGTTGCCCCCCACTGGGTGCACCGTTATTGGCACCGCCAGAACCAGGCGCCGTCCCGGAGCTGGGAGAGCCAGATCCGCCACCTGCCCCGCCGGCAGCACCACCAGAAGCACCGGAGCCCCCACTAGCGGCGGATCCCAATTGACCGGCGGCACTGGCCATGGCTTGCATGGCCATCTGCTCGACCGCCGATAGATCCATACGGTAGTGCGGGACCGTGCCGCGTAGATCCGATGCGATCATTTGTAGGACGGTTCGAGCTACCTGAGCTTCTTCAATCTGCGTGCGCCGTACGTCCAAAACGCGAAGATGTAAATCCACGGCCAGCGAGATGGCGTACAGCACCAGTGCCGATAAACCCAAGGCCAATACCAGTTCCAATAGCGATAGACCTCGCCGCCTTTGCCTCGCCGGCAACCTTCCGCCGACGAAGCATGCGGGCCGCAACGCACGCCAGGCCCCCCGAACCGAATAACACCCGGGACTATTCACCAGACGTGCCTCCTGAACTGCCTGGAGCGGTACCCGTACCCGAGCCACTGGAACTACCAGTCGAACTCGACGGTGCCGTCGCGGATCCGGCTCGCTCAGCAGCAAAATCCGGATCGATCATCCACCGCACTAGCGTGACACTTACCGGTCGGCTACTAAACTGCGGATCCCGTGTAACGGTAACAGCTACCATTAGCAACCCGCTTTGAACGCTGGGTTCGATGTCCAACTGATACAGCCAATCGGGTGCCACTTCTAGGGGTGTCGGGCCGACGGGCATGGCCGATGTTTGCCCCGCCGCCACTTCCGCTAGTTTGCTCTCGCACAACAACTGTGCCGTGGATAGCTCGCGAGCATCCAGGGCCGCTTGTGTGCCAACACGAACCGCTACCCCAATAGCCGCCATGGCACCGCCCAGGATGGCAATAGCCAGGATCACCTCCAGCAGCGACAAAGCGCGCCGCGCTGTTCGTCGGCGGAACCGCCGAGCCGCTCTAGGCCGAAGCCCATCCGGCAGCCAATCAATGCATTCAGCCACGGACTACTCCAAGGCTAATTCGTCTCGCGACAAAAGGTCGCTTAGCTCAGCCACCCCCGAAATACCTCGCAGCCGAATCACCATGAAAACACCTTGCTGATTTCCCACAACCAACCTCGCCGTGCTTGTTGTCCCGTCCGGATAAAACAGGATGGGTGTGGACCACCCGTCGGCCATCGCACCAGCAGCGTGAAGTTGTTCGGTTATGGATACATCACGAGTCGACGTCACTACGTCAAAACCCACAAACAGCGTTCCGTCCGGTAATTGTTCCTCGATGTGCCACGACGCCTGATCCGTTCCAAAGAAGGGAGTGGCGTTCGCACCTGGATTATTCAACGGAACAGCCGGCATCAGTCCCGAACTGACGCCGGTACTGGCATCCATCCCCACAAACGACGATTCCACCAAGTCCTGTTCGGAAAACCATGGTTGGATTTCGTAGGTAGGCTGGCCCGGCTGAAAACGAAACATGTAGGTCATGCCGGTGCGCATGGCTTCACTTCGAGCCTTAGCCCAACGAGAGCGCACTAATTCACCCGCTTTCTGCAATCGGTAATTCTCCAGAGGCCCGAAAACCGCTGGGGCTACGACCGCCATCACAGCGACGATCACAGCCAAAACCAGCATTAGTTCCAGCAACGTGAAGCCACGAGCGCATCGCGTGTTTTGCTGTCGGCGATGGACCAGCCCCAACGGCATTTGCCGCGCCGAACGGCCCCCGCAACAAATAGCTCTAGCAAAGCTCATACTGTAGCCTGCTGATTTTAACCGGCTATGTCGTCCGCAGTCCCTTCCATTTTGTCAGGCCCGAAGGAAAGGACCTGCACCGTATTGGCATCGATTAACCGGTACACGTACGGATTATCCCAGGGGTCGTTCGGGATTGCGTCTTTGATATAAGGCCCGCGCCACTTGGCCGGGTTCGAAAGGCTTGCCGGAGGAACAAGCAACGCTTGTAAGCCCTCTTGCTCCGTCGGATAGGAACCAACATCCATTCGATACAGGTCGAGCGCTTGCTTGAAACTGTTAATCTGGGTACGCGCTGTATCCATGTAAGCATTTTTCTGAATATTGATGAAGAAGACCGAAGCGGTTCCACCGAGCAACACCAGAATGACAAGAACCAAGAGGACTTCCATTAGGGTAAAACCTTGGCTGGTGCGACGACGAGCAACCTTTTTCATATCCATGTCTCCTGTCAAAAAAGTCACATTACCCGTAACATCCAAATTAAGTTAGTCCAAGCCATTAAGTTGGTCCAAGCCGCGTATCGGATCACCGTCCTTTGGTAAAAACACCTGACCCCGCAACCGGCAGTCCCCAGCTTCATAGGACACAGTCTCGGTAACCAGACAGCACTTTTGCGCAGCTTTACCGATGTACGTTTGCCCCGAGCCGCTTCTTGCGCTCCTCTACATAGTATTAAACACGCCAGCAACGTGCAAAGTTACTCCCTTTCTCAGGGCAATAAGCGTTTTTCCGGTTAGGCAGCGACCGTGGTTTGTCGATCCGGTCTCAAAGCGTACTACTCATCTTGATGATCGGTAATAGCAAAGCAAAAACGATAAACAGTACGAATCCGGCTAAGATGAGCAACATGATGGGCTCGAGCAGCCGCACAAAAAGATCTAACCGCCGGGCGGTACTTTTTTCGAGGTTTTCCGCAATTTGCACCAAAACTTGGTCCAGCGTGTTCGACTCCTCGGCAACGGCAATCATTTCCACGACGTTAGCCGGAAAGTAGCCCGAAGCGCGGAGCGGCTCGGCCAAGCGTTGACCGGAGGTAACGTTTTCGGTTGCCTTTTGGACAGCTTCCGACAAGATTCGATTGCCGGCAGCATCGCGGGCGATATCCAAGGACTTCAAGATCGGAACGCCGTTGCGCAGCAAGGTACCCAATACGCGGCAAAAGCGTGCCACGGCCAAACTGAGAAAAATCGGGCCAGCTCCGGGTAGGCGCAGTTTCAATCGGTCCCACGCCCGGCGACCGCTTTCCGACTCGAGCCGTGACCGAAGAGCCACGTAGCCGACGGCAATACCCACCAGGATCACCCATCCATAGCCGCGCAGCAACTCGCTGGTGCCCAACAACAGGTCGGTCATACGCGGCAGTTCACCTCGGTCGCGCAAACGTTCAAAGAGCATCCCGAACTTGGGCACGAAAAATACCATGAGTCCGGTTACCACGAGCACTCCCGCCACTGCTAGGAACATCGGATAGGCCAAAGCGCCGGCAGTACGCGCCTTGAGATCTTCGTACTCCTCGGTGAATTGAGCCACCCGATCGAGCGCCTCTTCCAAGAAGCCACCTTCGCCCCCAGCGCGCACCATATTGATCGTCATTTCGCCGAAGATGCGCGGATGACGAGCCATGGCATCCGAAAGTGTCATTCCGTCTTCAACCCGATCGTGCACGTCAGTCAGAACGTACTTGAGCGTTCGATGCGAGGTTTGATCCCGCAGTACGCGCAGCGACCGTAATAACGGCACACCGCTACGCAACAAA
Organism: uncultured Pirellulaceae bacterium; assembly: GCA_964425225.1. Taxonomy (GTDB): domain Bacteria; phylum Planctomycetota; class Planctomycetia; order Pirellulales; family Pirellulaceae; genus BPJU01. Next base: position 20,511 of record CAYRMD010000025.1, read on the forward strand.
GCAGCCAATTGGCTATAGGTGGTGGCCAGCAATTGCCCACTCACACGACCTCGCACTCCGGTGCTGGTCGGCGGTCGCCGTGTAGCAATTTGAATGGGGAATAGCGAGCGGGTAGCCAACACGTTGATCGCTTCCCGCTGGCTCGCAGCCGAAATCACCCCGTCGACTTTTCGACCACTGGTTTCCCGGGCTACGTAATAAAACTCTGGCATGCTCAATTACCCATCGCGTCGATTTTTTCGATCCGTTGCATCAGCGGGCGGTATACGTTTCCTGAGCTGCTCGGGATTTGCTCGAGCGTCCCGCGCGCCATTGGTCGATTACCCGGCTCGCCGCGTCATCAGTCGGTCGCCCTTAGTGACACGTAATACCTCGCTGACTGCCGTATCACCGCGCAGAACTTTCATCCACCCGTCCTCACGCAAGGTACGCATACCGCCATCGATCGCAGCTTGCTTCAATTCCCAGGTACTGGCACTATCGTGGGCCAATTGCCGAATCCGCTCGTCCGTTACCAACAGCTCATAGATCCCCATCCGGCCGGCAAATCCGGTATTACGACACTTCCGACAGCCCACGGGCTGGTACAGCGGCCCGGACAGTTTATCCCAGGGAAAATCGGGTGGCAGATCATCGCGCTCGGGATGATACATCTGGCGGCATTCCAAACACAAACGGCGGACCAGACGTTGTGCCATAACGGCTTCAACGGTACTGGCGACTAGAAACGGCTCGACTCCCATGTCAATCAACCGGGTATAAGCTCCCGCCGCATCATTGGTGTGCAGCGTACTAAACACTAAGTGGCCGGTAAGCGACGCTTGGATCGCGTTTTCCGCCGTTTCTAAGTCGCGAATTTCGCCGATCAGAATAATATCCGGGTCATGACGAAGAATACTGCGTAGCGAATGAGCAAATGTTAAACCAATCTTCGTATGTACCTGGATTTGATTGATACCCGGCAATTGATACTCGACGGGATCCTCGGTCGTGATAATCTTCACATCCGGCTTATTGATCTCCAATAAGGCACTATAGAGCGTGGTCGTCTTACCGGAGCCGGTCGGACCGGTTACGAGAATAATCCCATGGGGCAGCTCGATCAATTCGCGGAACGTTCGATAGGTATCATCTTCCATACCGAGCGTCCGCAGGTCGAATTTCATGGATCCCTTATCCAAGATGCGCAAGCACACCCCCTCGCCGTGCACCATCGGGATAACCGAAACGCGCACATCGATTTCGCGCCCTTGGATTTTGAGCTTCATGCGACCGTCTTGAGGCAGCCGTTTCTCCGCGATGTTCAAGCGTGACATGATTTTTACGCGACTAATGATCGCCGACTGAAAACGCGCGATCTCCGGTGGCATCGGTTGCACCTGAAGCATCCCATCGATGCGGTAACGCACCGTCAAGCCGTCCGCCTGGGGCTCGATATGTACGTCACTTGCCCGCGATTGGATCGCCTCCAGGAGAATCTCGTTCACCAGCTTGATAACCGACGCCTCTTGCTCCTGATCGGTCAACTCCTGAATAAGCTGTTCGTCTACACCACTTAGCAACTCCACATCGTCGATCGACTGCAAGAGACCGTCGACCGTTTCGCTGCCGACCCCCAGATGCGTTTTGATGAGCCGTTCGATTTCGCGCCGGGACGAAAGCACGGGAACCACGGATAAACCGGTCGTGGCACTGATTTCGTCAATGGGATACAGGTCGAACGGATCGGCGGTGGCCACCACCAACTGCCCATTATCCCGCCGTACAGGGAAAAGCGTTTCGCGGTGGATAAGTCGGGAAGGAAATGCTTTTAATAGCGAAAGGTCAACGGGCGTGGTCGCCAAATCCACATAGTCCAACCCTACCTCCTCACCGATCGCCCGCAGAGCCGTCTCTTCCTCGACAAAGCCCAATTCGACAGCTTTCTCGATTTGGGCGACCGTACCTTCAGGAGCCACACGACGCAACTGTTCCAGTTGTCGTGCGTTAATCAATCCGCGTCGCAAAAGAATCTCACCAGCGTCCACTGCACCGGTCCCTCGATTGGTCCACTATGGTTGCCACCGATTCCCCTCACCGCGTTACGATCCCAATGCGGCAAGCCTCGCAAAGAGCGTCTGGGCAAGCATCCACGGTACCACCGCCGGTGGCAGACGCCCTGCGGTTCCCCCCTACGGTACCATTCTACTCGTTGGACGGCAGAACGGGTGCGTCACTCCTAGGACTTCCATAAGGCAGGTCTGCTAAACTTAACCCTACACTGGCGTGGAAGTTTCGCTCAACCCTAGCCGCACGCAGAAAACCCAAAGGAAAACGGCAAGCATGTCAGCCTAGGTACACCGTCGACGAAATACGTTCTACAGAGGTTTGCCCCTTGGGCACATCGATCAAAGCTGATCGGCAACGCAGCACTAATCGCGAATTCGTAATAAAGCTGCTTCGGCCGCCCGCCGGACCTGTTGATCCGGATCCTGAAGCAGTTCGGTCAATCTTTCGATCGCCGGTTGAGCTTCCGGACCAAGGGCTTCCAGCACCGATGCGGCCCATCGTCGCACTTCCGGGTAAGGCGACGACAACTCCTCGATCAATACGGGCACCAGCCGCTCGGCCGACTCCTGGCTGGCCACACGTCTGGCCGCTTGAACCAACCGAAGATGTTGATTCTCTAAAGCAGCCTCTAACGAAGTGGCATGTTCCAAGACATTGACGAGCGTTTGCCGGTTCTGTTCCAGTTGTTGGCGCAACTGGTCGATCTCAGCCAACAACTGTTCCGCAAAGGTTTCATGGTTTCCCGGATTCGGTTGTTCGGTTTTTTCCGGTTTTCCAGGAGGCTGCTCAAGGGCCACAGTCGGTTGCCCGGCTGGAGCGTTGCCACTAGCCTTCATCAGCAACTCGTCCAGAAGTATTAGCGCAAATTCGATCGCTTCGTTTCGTTCTTTTCGCAGTCGGTCTATCTCGTGTTGTAGCCGCTCGACGTTCGCCGCCAACTCAGCAGAGCGACGCGACTGTTCCGACCAGCGTTTTTCAGCAGCTTCGAGCTGTTCCCGCGTTTTGGCTAGCTCGATAGTACGCAACGTGATTGCCGCAGCCAACTCACTGTTAGACCGACGTACGACACTCGCGGCACGTCCCTGGTCGACTAGGTCGTTTTCTGAGAGGGATTGCGGATGCGGGCGAGTCCAACTCCACCAAACGGCGGCCGAAACCATGACGGCGATCAGCAGGCCCAAGGCTGCCACCAGCGTTCGGTTCCACAGTTCCATAAGCGTACCCGTGCCGTCACCCCGGAGGCGAAGCGATTGCCGAGGCAATGCACAGGGCAGCTTAGCACGAGAGCAATGGCATTAGCGACCGCGCCCTCCGCCACGGCTCGAATCACCACCTCGGCCGGAGTTTCCTCCGCTCGAACCACGAAAACCGCCGCCGTCCCCACGGCCAAACCCACCGAAGCCGCCAGCACCAAAGCCACCCGGCGCACCACCGCCACCGAAGCCCCTGCCTCCAAATCCGCCAAAGCCACCACCAAAGCCGCTTTGCTGCAACTGCCGGAAGAACTCAATGCGGCGTTGGATGTCCTCGGGGCTAAACCCAGATCCACCTTGACTTGATGAACCCGAGGAGGTACTGGGCCGATTGCTGGTACTACTGGTGGCGGATCCTACATTCTGCTGGCCGAGAATCTTAGCAAGAGCCTGCTGCACCACCTGGGGATTGGCGACCGTCGATACGATCTCGACCGACTCGCTCATCTCGCCATTCGGCTGGTCAATCAGTTGCACGAGTTCCAGGACTTCTTGGAAAAGTCCCTCAGGAGCTTTGACGATCACCGAGTTGCTTTCGGCATGCACTGTCACAGTCATTTTCGGCAATTCGCCGCGCGACTGCTGCTCGCGGCTTCGCCCGCCACCACGCAACGCTCGGATAAAATCCTCCGGACTCGGACCACGCTGCTGCTGTTGCGAGGTTTGACCCGCAACACGATCTGCGAACGTTTCGCGAATTACGGCTGCCACGCGGTCTGCGGGAAGATACCGGATCGGGATAACGCGAGGCGTGCCCGTAACGCGGACATCCGTGATACTGTCCTCCTTGTCGATGATTTTGAGAATCTGCTCGACCTCATCCAATTCTGCTGGCGTAGCTTGAACAATGAGTCGATTGAGACGGGGATCCGCAACGATACTGACGTTGCCAGCGGTAAAAGCCCCCAAAGTTTCACCGCTGTCCCCACCGCCGCCGAATAAACCACTGGCCAATGCGCCGAAAATTCCGCCCCCCACGAGATTCGAGGCTACATCGCCAAGGACTGAACTTGTCGAGCTCGTCGTCGTGGTCCCTCCTCCCAAAATGTCCTGTAGCAGCCGGGCCGCTATTTCCGCCTGGGCATATTTGAGGTAATAGACTCCGATGTCGCGCTTTAACAGGCGACTTCCTCCCGATTGTTGAGCTAAGAGGGCCAGGAGATTCTCGAATTGATCGAGGGCCTTGGGATCTTGCGAAGCGATGATCAATCCGCGAGGTGTGACGGTTACGACAATTTCGGCTGGCTGTGTCTCTTTGGACGGCTCGCCAATGGGCTGGTCACTTGGTGAACCGGGTACCGATTCTTGTGGGCTACGAGGTTCGCGTCCACGTGTCGCCGACGGATCGGACGGCTGAGTGCCCTGCGACTCCTGCGGCACGGCAACTACCTGGAACCAGTCGCTGCGGACCGAGCGATCTCGATATGTCGTCGCTCCCGACGCGGGTCTTGCTCCGTCCTCGGGCGATGAACGGGCTCCGCGCGGCGGCGGTGCCGTTTCGTCGGGCGTCACTTCCCGCTCGCGCAGGTACGACGGCACGCTACTGCCGCTGGGAGCCACCACGCGAATGCGCGATCGCGATACCGAAGGCCACAACGTTTGGAGCTGTTCGAGGACCTGCTCCGCCTGGCTCCCGGTCAACGGTACAATCCGGACGTTGCCCCTGCCGCTGATAGCCGAATCCCCCTGATCCCCTTCCAATTTGTTGATCAACAACCGTATCTGTTCGATCTGCGCCGGAGTACCGCGGACCAAAAGCCGCATCGTCGTCGGATCGGCGTCTACTTGCGGAGCCGGCTGCGCACCATCACTTTGCCCAAAAAACTTCTGAATGGCCAAGAGCGCTAGCTGCGGATCCAATCTCTGCAAGGGAATTACCTCTAATTGAGCCGATTCGCCTTCAAGCTTTGCCAATGTTTCACTAATCAAGCGATGTTCGGACGCTCGGGCTAAAGCCACTAATTTGTTGGAAGCTGGGTCAATCGTCAGACGTACATCAGGCAGCCCAGCCAACAACGTCTGCATAACCTGCAACACGGTTGTTGGATCGGCACTGCGAATCGGATACGTCAATAACTGCGGCGGATCTACCGAAGCAGTGGCTGCCGTCGGCGCCGTCTGTTGAGGTTGATCGACTAGTTCGACGATCTCCGCTAGCCGGTCCATCGCTTCCGCCGTACCCGTGGCAAAAATCTGCGTTCCAAACGCATGCGTCGAAATATTGATCTGCTCGTTGGTATTCTGACCTTCGGGTAAAGCCAGCAACGGACGCGCTACCTGAAGCACTTGGTCGGCCAACACGTGCTGCAACTGGAAATTGCGAATCTTACGTGCCGTCCCGGACGGGTTCTCGATCGCCTGAAGCATATCTCGGATTAATCGCAACTTCCCGGCCGTCTCCGTCACGATAATCTCCCGTGCTTTCGGCAGGACCGCCACCGACCCCCCCGGCCCGATAAGCTTGTTTACCTCTTGCTCAGCTTCTTCTGGCGAGATACGAGCCAGATGGAACACACACCGTACCAACTCGAAAGTTCCGCGGTTATCTAAATCTCTTACGTCGACCAACTCTAACAACTCGGGACGGATCGGTTGCGAGATGTCCACGAGCATCAACATCCGATTTCGCCGCAGCAAACTGTAACCCTTGTTCAATAAGACCCCATTCAAAATATCGAGCGCTTCTTCAGGGGTATAAGCCTGGTCGTCTACGTAGTTGAACGTACCGGGCGGGGGCTGGTCGATCTGCACAGATAGACCGGCCTGCTCCGCAAACCAATGAATCACATCCTTCCAGGGAGCATTCTGGAAACTAAAGACCAGTTTGCCGTTAGTCGAGACACGAGGGGCTCCATTGGCTGAACCGACAGAACTCGGCGCGACATTGCCGCTGGTATCCTCGGCCTTGCTCTCGGATGCCATCGGTGCCGCAGTATCGCCGGGACGCGATCCGGACAGCGGGGCAGATGGCGCCTCGGCAGCCGACGTCGGGCTAGTAAAAGGCGAGCTTTCCGGAGCTGGCGGCGACTGAGCTGGCGACTCGGTTTGCGTCGGTGGCGATGCACCAGAGCGATTCTCCTGGGCAGGAAGGTCGACCGGAGCAGTCGGTGGTGGTTTGTCTTGCCTACCGGTCTGCGCAGCAGGTGGCACTTCAGTCGGAACGGACCGCGGCTCAGCGGGTACCTTATCGGCAGGAGCCTTACTTGCCTCAGCAGCTGGATCGGGTTGACTCTCAGCCGACGGCGCCGAGGTACCCGAGGCTTGCGGCTGCTGAGCCGCGGACGGTGTCTCCCTGGCCGTACCTACCGAGGGTGACTGTGAAGCCGAGGGTGGCGGGCTTTGGACATCAGATGCCGAAGGCGTGTCGGTGGTCGGCGTGTTTTGCGCACCGGACGCAGCAACACTGGTACTTGGGGCAGTTTCGACGGGTAACACTGCCTCCGGCGGTGCTAGCCCGGCCAGTTTCTCCCAGGCAGCGCGCTGAGCCTCGTTGAGAATCCCCACCAACTTTCGCTCATACAATGCGTGGGTAATCCGCCGTTGCTGCTCGCCGCCAACCGTCATGTCCGCTAATCGCTGTTTCAGCAGCCGGTCGACTTGTCCGCGCTGTTCGGCAGTCAAACCTAAGGCCGTCGCCACCTCGTCATCCGCTAGACTGGTCATACCGGCACGAGCAATTTTCAGTTGGTTAAGTCGCGCTCGTTGTTCGAGCGTCAACAACTCATAGCCTTGCCGCTCCGACTCAGCGACAAACGGTTCCAAGCGACGAGCAATCTCGGCAGGCGGTAAGTCCCGGATTTCCATAGTCAACCGAAGCGCTTCGCGCTCTCTTCGGTCAATGATCTCCAGAAGCTTCTTGCGCGTCTCGTCCGAAAGCCCCAGCAGACGGGCTGTTTCTGGCTCGACAGCAATCGCTAATGTGCCCACAAACTCCGGCTCGGCACTCCGAACCGGACCGCAGACCCACGCACCTGCGCCAACGAGCCCAAGCAACACCAAAACCTGCGGAATGCCCCATCCCCATCGATCAATCCAAGACCTGCACACGCCCGTCACTCCTTGCCTTAGGATAAACTCCCCGGAGTTTACTGGCTCTTACCTTGATCACTAGCGTCTCGAACTGCCAACTTCTGCCTCCGCCCGCTTTGTTTGGCCCATCGGAACGGTCCACCGACGCGAACAATCTACCGCCAACCCGCACGACGGGAAACGACCGCGTCGTTATAAGCTGCCGTAGGTCCTACTGATCTAGTAAGTAGCTATCTCCACTATATTACCTTGATATTGCCGCAAAACCTAGACTTCAGGCTAGGACGGCCGCGTCATGCGCCGCTGAAGCCTCCTAATACTGGGTTCCTGTCCGGGAGGCACAAATGACACCCTCTTCGGCTCACCGTGTGACCGGCCGCCGCTCGGCAACCCAACCACCCATTAGGATTTAACTACCGCTTGGCGAAAAAGTTGCGTCTTAATCCACGACGAAGTACAACTTTAGGTGGAATCATCAGTATACTATTTGTACGATCCCGTCCGATCAGCCGTTACCATCTGTGGCCCACAGGCAACGAGGCTCCGACGATAACTAGGTGCTTTACGGAGACACCCGCACTTGAGCACGATAAACCCGCACAGACTGATCTAGTTTGTCGAGGAGCCACGCCAGCGGTTAGCGCCCCCGCAAGCGTCTTAATCCGTCGGCCACCTCCAGGTGCATGCCCGGTGTTGCACGAACGACCAACACCATGGCCGGGCGGTAATAGACGATCGTACCCGGTCCACCATTAACATCCCAAAATTTGGGCACAATCGTGCGCTGAATCAATTCCACGAGGGCCGGGCCGTAATCCCACACAGCAGCACCTCCGCCATGGCCCTCCTGCACCCAATTCCAACCGGTCGATCCGAACAGTACGGCCGGACCACCCACGGTCTGAGAAGCCAACTCCCATGTGTCCGCCAGTTGCGAAGCAAGCTGCTGGTCCGTCTGGTGCAAGGCAGTGGATTGACCATCGTGTAGCGCGGTGGGTCGAGTATCGCGGTGGCGGGCCATTTCCCGTTCCAGGTCGTCGCAGATGCGCCTGAGGCGCGCTGCCAATAATCCACGATACTCTTGCAAGGTCGGGCTCGTCACATACCGTGGGTCTTGAACGATTTCTCGGAAAAGCCCGCACATTTCCTGAACCACGACAGCCCGTTCCAATAACGTTTTTGCTGTCGACTCCCGCCGCATCAGCTCCCGAATGCGTCGAATGTACTGGCTGAACAAGGGCAACTGCCGCTTGGAGTCCTGCGCACGTGCACCCGGTTGTGGCGAGGTACCCGCAGCTTCGCGCACCTGAGCCCACCCGGAACGCTCAACCACAACACAGATAACTGCGACAAGCAAAAGATACGTTCGCACCGGTCGTTCGGCGGCCATAGCTGGACTCCGTACTTATCACACCTTACCTACGTCGACCAAACGGCGATTCGCGCAAGAAAAGCTACTCCATCTAGTGTAGCATATGCCGTACCGAGCCCACAAATCAAAAAGATACCACGCTCGAACGGCTGTGTGAAATCGCGGTCCACAGGTCTACCAATCGCATGGTTGGCCCCAGCCATATAACGACAGCAGGCATACGGGGGCGTTTTCGCAGTTTTTCGGGCACAAGATAGCGATCGGCGGTACATAGGACCGTCCCGGTGACAGCCCTACTGCATAGAAAATTAAATTTCACCTATGCCAATGGTTTGGCTTTCGATCAAGGCAATGGCCGCAACTCCACGTGTCGGATGGCAGCCTTCGTGTACCAAGTAGCAATACCCAGCGGGCGCATCGGCTCTTGCTCAAACCATATTCCGAAGCGATGGCCGGATCGCTCTTGATTCACCACGCACCTCTCGTCCTGCCAGACCTCAATTCGCTCAGGCGTCACGCGAAGGCGGAAACGGTAAAATTTTCCCTGCTGGAAATCTCCGTATCCCGAAGTGGGATTCTCTTCTGCCGACAGACCATCGACATTGGATAATCCGGTAACTTGTCCGCCCCAACCTCCCGCAATAAACGTGCAAAAACTATCTGCCACTGGAAATGTCAAGCCCAGGAAAAAATCGTGGCCTTCCAGTCGAGCCGCCTCGACCACCAGTTCGTATCGATCCTTGGGTATTTGGCCGCCCCAAACAATTCCCGTACCTGGCTGACCCGGCTCGAGAATGATCTTCCCATCCTGAACCGATACCTTCCCATGGCGATCGAAAAACAGGTCTTCGGCTATTTTCCAACCGGCAAGCGACCGGCCATCGAAGAGCCGCATTGTCTCGGGCACTTGTTGAGCCCGCGCGATCGATATCAGGATGTCGGGCAAAGCAAGCGGCAAGAGCATCACCCAGCGCGGCACGTACCAACGTCTTATCGCCATCGCGCCTTCATCCACTCGATATTTTTTTCGATTTCACGCGCCCGTTCTGGGTCGCGTACCGACACCGATTCGATATACACTTTCATGTCGCTGTCGTACATATAGAGGGACTCGGGTCGTTGGCCCTGGTCTTGCGTGTGGGAAATCCAGTTGGCTAATTCACCCCGCAATTCAATGAGTACCGGAAGGTATTGCCGGTTCTGTGCCAGATTGTGGATTTCATGCGGGTCGCTCTCCAGATCGTAAAGTTCTTCGCTGGGGCGCTGTTCAGCCATGATCAGCCCCTGAGCAGCATCGAGGAGCCCTTGGGAATGCAACTGGCGCATCACCTGAACAATACGCTTGTTATCTTTATACGCGTTGGGTTGCAGATAGGGCCGGTCTGGGTAGAAATTACGGATATATTTAAAGCGTGTTGTTCGGACAGCACGAATGCGATCTACCGTCTCGTCGCAGCGATCGCGAGCTGCGTAAATATAGCGTCGCGGCTGATAATTCTCGGCCAAGATATTCCGGCCGTGCATCTTGGATGGGATGGGAACACCGGCTAAAGCTAGCGTGGCGGCTGCAACATCGATTTGCTGAACTAAATCCTCGCGCACGGCTCCCCGCGGGATCCCGCGCCCGGCTACTACCAGCGGAATATGGATTCCCGCATCATACAAGAATTGCTTAGCCCGCACATGACTTATACCGTGATCGGATAGCACGAATACTGCAGTCGAATCGAGTAATCCTTCGCGCTGGAGCCGTTCCATAATCTGTCCGATTTCCCAATCGGTGTAGCGGACCGTGTCGAGATAGGCAGCCCAGTCGGCGCGAATTACCGGGTCATCTGGCAAATAGGGTGGAAGGGTAACCTGATGCGGATCAGTGAGCGTGCCGAGCACTTGCTGCGCACGTTGTGCCCAGTTGGCCGATTCGCGCAACTTGCCACCGAGCAGTTGAATTTGAGCAAAGAACGGTTTGCCTTTGGGCCGTTCGGACCAATCGACACCTTGGTAGATAGAACTTGACCATACGAAGTTGTAATCGGTTTTTCCCGGTCGAGCCGGTTCCTGAATTCCCTGTCGATTGCACGTAAAATAGCCCGCCTCTTGCAACAACTCGGGTACCAGTTTGATGTCTGAAGGCAGGTGAATTTTCTCCGTACCACGGCTGCTTCGATGGTGGTGAGCGCCGATCGATGTCTGATACATGCCGGTGATCAACGCCGAGCGCGACGTGGAGCAGACCGGGCCCGTTGTAAACGCTCGGCTAAAGCGCACGCCAGCTTCGGCCAAGCGATCCAGATGAGGGGTTTGAATGTCACGCTGCCCGAAACATCCGAAATCAGCGGACATGTCGTCGATAAGAATCCAAACAATATTCGGTGGCGGCGGCATGAACACGTCCACTTGGGCACTTGTTGCGGGTTGAACGAGAACAGCCAACCCGACAGCCACCCCGACTGCGGATAACACACCGTTACTCACGCCACTCTCCTCATGACGAAATGTCAAAAATGCCCATGCCGCAAGATACCGAGGCTCGATTGGCGTGTGCCGTGGGAACGATTGAACCCCGCTTGTACGCCACCGTTACCAACACTACTTGGATTGAACGTACGCGTCAAATACGCGAACTCTTGCCCAACTAGCTCGATTCTCCTCGATAAACTGCAGATGACGCGGATGGCTTTGATACTTGTCGTGAGCCGCCTTATTGGCGAATACCAAGTGCAAGGCCACGTCAAAATCCCGGTCATTCACCTCCCGATTCAGGTCCTCGGCCAATACTCCAACGGAAAAATAGACGGTTCCTTCATGGCCCGATAGATACTTTTGACACGCAGCGACCAATTTCTGGCGCGCTTCCGGAGTCGATTCTTTCAGCTTGAAATAAACCATATGAGCTAACTGGGCGTCCTCGGCAGCCGACATCGGCGAACCCATCACGACGGCCAATAGTAACCCAAACACAATTGACCCGATTCCCCAACGCTTCATGATGCGTACTCCTTGTAGGAACAACCTTGGTACCTGCAACCGGTCAAAGCGTAATGCTCGGCGCCTTAATTCACGGCGTGTCCTCCCACGAGGACTCCGGTAGCGTGAACCAAGGCGCTCCACAAAGCCGGTGCCGATACAATACCAAACCATGAACGGCATGGTAGAGTACCCCGCAATCCAGCGGCCAACGGCTGGTTCTCTCCAATACGCCGCATAGATAACGGGCTGCACGCTCCACCCAGCCGGCCTGTAATTGTTGGCGGTCCACCGCCAACGCCAGAAATTCGAAAACGTGGCCTGTAGTGGCTAAACACGTACTGAGATCCATCGAAGTACCGGAACGTGCGAAATAGTACGAGGAAAACGATCCATCGGTATTCTGGTAGGCTCGAGCCAACGCGATTGCTTCTTGGATCTGTCGATCCGCATCAGCCCAGACACCCTCGAGGGAGCCACCTTGAGCTAAATGTCGATTCAGGGCGAGCGCTACTCCGTACAACCGGTGCGTACCGCCACACGGACTTCGATCCCGGTCGCGCCGCAACTCCAGCTCCAACAATTTTTCGAACGACCAAAGCTGGCCATCTGCGGCGATCCACCGATGATGACTGGGCCGATAAGCACTCAACCCCATGAGCGTCCAACTAAACTCACCCGTTTCATTGCGCGACACATCCCGCTCAACCTGTCGAACCACTTGCTCGATCGTAAATTCGTCACTCCCGTAACGTACCCTTTGGTTCGCTGGCAAACCACACGTAGCCAAATAGCCTAGCCATTGATCTGCATGTCCTTGTCCGGTGCGACTTCCGACTGCCAACACCGCCCGCCATCCGCGAAGCCCGGTTTGTGCATCGAGCACATCACCGGGCTCCCACTGCCACCCCTGGAGGGCTCCTCCGTCAAGCAAGTAGTCGAGCGCTGAGATCCGACGACCACCAACTTCCAGCGGAAACGCACGTCCGAAAGCAAGAACACCATGCATCACTTGCCAAGCTGCGTGGTCCACCGCATTTAAACGTCGCTCGCGAAGCACGCGCTGCAGCGTTTCATCTAGAAGCTGGCAGAGCTCAGCCGACGGCTCGGGCCTCGAAGATGCACTCGACGAAAAATCTGGCAGATTCGAAACACGGTTCGGGACTACCGTCCCTTGAGACGCTCCTGTCGCAGGCGCGTAATTCATGCACCCAGCGCTTTCAATGACCAAAAGCAATACGAAGAGCAGATATTGGATAGCCCACATCGGATTTCCCCAGCAAGCTCTACACGCGCCGCTAATTCTCCGATTCTACACTGTTTCTCGCGACAACCTAGGTTTCTTGCCGGACGCAACGCTGGAGCTCACCGAACCTCGCCAACTTATAAAAGCTCTGCTCCCTGCAAAGAGAAGCTATCGCTGAGCTCGTCGAGCCTCTCATCCACGGTGGTTCATCCCCGTAACGAGGCCAGTTGCGAGAAAAGAGGCATGATGGACACAAGGTTTATTTGACCAAGCACGGGGACCTTTCCAATTAGCTAAACAACGACTATTTCACTGCACGTCACAAAGCTCACACAATAAAAGCGAGGACGTCGCGCGGGCCACTAGAATCTTGCCCTCGATTACACGTTGCAAAGCCAGTCGAGGCACTGATTCCACAGCGCCTGTCCCCAACGAAACATCGCTCGCCGCCAGCGTGGGCTTGGCGGGAAAAACGCGCTTCTTAATGTGCGCCGCCATCGGGCAGATTGAGTGCTTTCGGGTGCCCAATGCCAAAAGTGATTCTCTTCGGACAACACCCACAGCAGATACACCATGGGATACGTACCAATTTCCTGAATGCAGCATCTGAGAATCGGGCCGCGCACTTCGCAGCCCAGCCTCGTAATTAACTCACCCCGAGCTTGATATGCAGATACCTGGTCCTCCTCACTCACCCCTCCGCGAGCAGGGGTATTGGCAGGGGTCAATCCCCTAGCGGCTTGCTGCGTTTCGTTCAGCACCAGGGAATCACCGTAGCTGCCAAGGCCCGTATGGAAGTCAATAACGGCGACAGCGCGCCGATTGACCAGGTGCTGGCGACTCCAATTCAATAGAGTTGCCGTCTCCTCAGCCATCTCTTGGCCGCCATAAAACAGTCCCTGAGGGTAATCGTATTGTCCGCCCGCTATTGCCTGAGCTACGCGTCGAATTCCGTAACGTACGACTACCGCCAGAATACGTGTCACAAACCAAAGAAAGGGGCGATGAAGCTTGCGCCGACCGGGCAACACGACCCAGGATAAACGGACCAGGAGCGGGTCGCAGCCCGCGTAGGGTTCGGTAGCGGCGAGGCAGTTGCGATTCAAATCAATGTTTTGGCGATTCACACGGCGTTCGTACGCCATTCCAAAAGGATTTACCCCATGAATCCATACGGCTGCCACGTCATTCGGCAAGCGCGGCACATCCCGCACCAGCTCTGCTTGCAATGCGGATCCCGCAAGGCCCTCAACCCCGTGCACTCCGATGATGTGCACCAGCACGCGAGTGGCTTCGTGTGGACCGAGCCAGGCCACCGTCAACGAGTCGCGCTTTTCGGGCTCGTGAGAGCCGCGCAGTGGCAATTCGTAAAGTTCGGCTCCCCGGTTACGGCTCACCTCGGAAAACCAAGCTATCGATTCGGCAGCCGACAGCGGCGGCTCCATCACCTTGCATCCTTTGCCCGCGTCACGGTATTCGGCCCTCGAACCATTTCACTCTAAATCTCTTACCCCAGCAATATCGTCCACCGAAAAGGTGGTTTCGATATTCTGGCTCGTCCTGCACCGTTCCGTTTAATCCCCCGCATTATTGCATTAACTATCGTTCCTCCACCGCCGCACTCTCGGTGCGCCTATGGAGCCCTCGGCATCTTGTCCCATACGGCCGGTCGGCAAATTGCACCCGGTTCCCAAAACAGGCACGTTCCAGGCTCGACAAACAAGCCGGATCAGGTAAAATCTGGATATAGAGGTGTAGTATTGAGTTCCAGCCTTCGGGCGTTTTTCGGGGGAAAGCAAGTCATGGTGGCAACCCTGGGGCCGCGTCCGACCCGCGCACAGCTTGAACGAAGTCCCGCTCTTGTCTTTTATGAGATCACGCGTGCTTGTGATCTGGTTTGTCGCCATTGTCGGGCCTGTGCCCAAGCCGAGCCGGCGCCGGGTGAGCTTTCGCCTGGGGAAGCACGGATGCTGGTTGATCAATTGTGTGAGTTTCCCGAGCGTCCGCGTTTAGTCATAACCGGCGGTGACCCGTTTAAGCGAACGGACCTTTTTGATTTGGTGGCGTACGCGGTGGGGCGTGGAATACGAGTTTCGCTGACACCTTCGGCGACGCCCCTGGTAACCGAATCAGCAGTGGCACGATTGGCATCACTCGGTGTGGAGCGAATTGCCATTAGCATCGACGGACCGGATGCTGCGCATCACGATTGGTTTCGGGGTGTTTGGGGAAGTTTTGAGCATTCGCGTGCGATCTTGCGATGGGCTCGTGGCCACGGTTTATCCACGCAAGTCAATACGACGATCACTCCGTGGAACTATCGTTACGTCAGCCAGATTGCGCAACTGTGCGAAAATTGGGAAATCGACTTGTGGTCGGTGTTTTTCTTGGTTCCTGTGGGACGAGCTGACCAGATGCCGCGTTTAACCGCTGCTCAGTACGAGGAGGTGTTTGCCGCATTGTGGGAAGAATCCCAGAAGCGGTCGTTTGTCATCAAAACCACCGAAGCCCCACACTATCGGCGCTTTGTCGCCATGGAGCAAGGCGACAGCAACGGGCACCGCGCGGTTCCTTCCTGGGGCCTTAACGACGGCAAGGGGATTATGTTCGTCGGCCACACCGGCTGGATTTATCCCAGTGGCTTCCTGCCCATTGCTTGCGGGTTGTTCCCTTTAAGTCATGTAGTGGAGGTTTACCAACGCGCGGGCATATTTCGCTTATTGCGCGACGCGACGCGACTGGAAGGTAAATGCGGCATGTGTGAATTTCGCGTCGTATGCGGTGGCAGCCGTGCTCGAGCCTATGCTGTCACTGGACGCTTAATGGCCGAGGAACCCGACTGCATTTACCAGCCGCAACGCGCAGAATCTTGCTAAGATCGCGCGTGGACCAGGACCCGGAAAAAGGCCCCCCTAAATGCCCCGGAACTTGCTGGCTAACGACAGAGTTTCGTCGGCCCAGTCTTCAACGCACCTCAAGCAATCACACGATCAACGGTTCGCAGTGTTGTCCATTTGGGTGCGCTTCACTGTGATAGTCGTCTTGCCTTTCAATGTTTGTGTGAACATGTCGTTCACCCGCATAACTGTTTGATTCTCCAAATTGCCGCCCACCGGATGCCCCGAAGCTGCATCGAAATACAAAATCCCTTTATTTTCGAACTTCTCGTACTTTACGCGAGCGTCTCCTCCCGCCGCTGCTACCGACGTACGTACTTTTACTCGATCACACAACACGCCGTTTTTGGACTCTTGACCGTCGTAGGTATACTCGGTAACAAACTCGTTGCGTCCTGTGATTGCATTATTCTGTTCGAATTTATTCTCCCACATCGTTCCTTTTTCGACCGGTCCCTCGGGAAACACGGCCGAGACCTGTCGAATCATCTCCTTGAGACTGTCCTTCGAAAACGCTTCTCGAAGAGCAGGCGACGAACTCGACTTTTCCAGGGCTCGAGCCAAGTCGTCCGATAATTGAATTTCCAAGATTTCACCCCGCGGCGAGGTCTTGCTTACAAACATCTTCCCTTTTAGCGTTTTGAGCGCGGGAGCAATCAACGCAGCGATTCCATCGGGGTTGGCTTCCACATCCGTATCAACCTTAAACTGGAATTGAGGAGCGCCGCGCATTTCCAGTACGATTCTGTCGATTCGGTGCTCTATGGTAGCTGTCCCATCCGCGGCTACATCCGTCACGGCTTGACGCAAGAAAAAGTGCTGCTGCATCGTCATTTCACTATTTACCGGCCCATCGCCCAGTGCCACCGAAATTTCAGTTTCCTGGGCTACTTCCATTAACAAAACTTCGCCCTTTTGGAACTGAATGCGTAACGTCCTCCCGTCGAATCCTACAACCTCTGTTGCCAACAGCATCCAACTCAGGGCTATCATAGCGGGAGTCGAACGTGAGATGACATTCTGCATGGCATGCACTCCTTGTTGTGGCGAACTTGAACCGAAAAGTGTCTAATCGCGCCAGCTAGATTGTCCCGCGCGACACGTCCAATCGTTTCAGCCGACCCATTAACTGCCCCCATGAGTCTAGCCCGTGTCCGTCCGATGCCCAAGAGGGAATCGACCGAATGGTCTTTAGCGGTATCCTTGGTGGGTCTACAAAACGGTGTCAACCCCACGACTCGTAGAACACGACTTGTAGACGTAGAAGTTGCACAGCGGCTGCGTCGTTACCGCGTGGGACGCTCTTTGTCAGCTTCCCGTTGGCAATGTTGCTTGTGTTTTGTAGCGGACTCACAATCCTCGATTCGGTGCGCTATTTCAATACGGCTCAGGATGGGTAGAGGCACTTTGCTACTACGGAACTACCATCGCACAAGATACGAGAAGCCGAGAATGGAACCGCTACAGAAACGTCCTTAATAGGCCAGTAGCACAGGACGCAATGAAAACGACACTAGACTCGTTGCGTTAGCCCAAGCAGGGTGCCTCGGCAGTAGTGTACGTCGCTCGATGATAAGCTCGATGATAAGATCGACTACTGGCGAACGGATGAGGTGTCCGGTTTGTGCCTGACGCCACTTTTCCTTAAGCGCGAGCGAAGGTACCGATTGTCCTGCTGGTTGCTCACCAGCCCCGCACCGCGACCCGTCCAAGACCCCAGCAACGTCGCGTATCGGCTACTGCTTTGCCTACTGGACGGCAATGGGCATTAGGGCGGGAACCTACGCACCAGAACCAGCGGCCGAAGCTGCGCCTCTCGGCGGGTGTAAACGCCGGTTGACCTGAAACGGAGCCTTAGCGTCGGAATGCACTCGAATTTGTACCGGCGGAGTCAAACCGGCACGGTCCACCTGAATCCGCCACAGGTTAGATACATCTAACGGTTGATCGAATTTCCATGCGTGGCCGTCGCCATGGAGGTACAGCATGGGGCGATCGAATCGCACGGCGAAACGGCGTAATGCGTCGATAAAATCTCGATGCGATTCCCCCAACGCCGCATGTGCCATAACTACACAGTGGGACGCGTTGCGATGTTCAGCCAATTGATTCTGTAACCACGCGGCACTCTCTCGGTGTCGTTGTCGCCACTCAGCCGGATCGTGCACTCGACCACCAACTATATTCAGTCCGACGAATAGCACGTGATTGAGTTCGAACGAAAAATTCTCTTGCCGCTCTGCAGCACGTGCCACGTGGAAGCGAGGTTTCCAGTGCTGCTCGAAGTGCAGAAAGTACTTGCACCAAAACTGCCACGCCTGATCCGGGTCGCGGCAATCATTCCATTCGTTGTCTCCCGGCACGACTAAAACTGGGCAGCGGGCCAGGCGCAGGAGGTTCGCAACGTCCCGGTATGAGGACTCCTCGCATGGAGTAGCGCTCCATTTTATGTCTCCCACGTGCACGAGAAACTCAGCATCCGGCGGAAGAGCGGTAAGTTGTGCAGCCAACAGCGGAACTTCTAAAAACAGATAGGGTGCATCCCCTATCGCATAAAACACCACCAGCGGCTCGGCGTCCGCAGGCGTCTGGCCAGCCCGGACTTCCAGCCCTGTACACCACCCAATCACAAGGGCCCCACTGGCCACGATCCTTCCGATCGATGAACCCCACATCATCCATGTAGTTGTGGGTCTACCTGTCGAGCCCCCGCGACGGCTTGACATAGTTGTCATGCATCGAGTTCCTCAGCCCCAAAGACGTCTGTACGACGGTCGCGAGAATGCAGGCTGCCTTCCGCCGCCGAGCACGTACCACTTTACCCTCAACACGTCTCTCGTTCCACAGCGTTACCAGCATTATCCAACTGGATTGCACTTCGGGCACACTTTTGGCCCGACGTTCGCCATCTTCTCTACGCCAACGCGCTCGGCCAGATACGGTGACGGACACCACCGCATCGTCGTGCTGAGCTTGCTTATGCCTTGAGCCTAAAAGACCCGTACCATGAGGTTTCTTCCCTAGAACCATCACCTGAATTGACAACTCTCATTCTTGACGGCCTCTCCTCGGCTTTGCCCATCTGCGTTAAATACTCTCCGGTTTTCCAAGACGCTCGCCGTGTAACCCAAGGGGACTTTGCAACGTGGCCCCTTGCGGCGACGATACTTGGAAACGCTATCCCAAGGAATTTCACATCGATCATTGAGGAACTCCAGGTATGGCGGATCCACTCGTATTCGAAACCCGACTCTGGTTCGATCCTATTGACGAGGATTTGAAATTCCTGCCCGAAGGACCTCGTGTCTGCGATTCGCAACTTGTCAGTTGGGTAGCCATTCAACATGGTCCCGAAGCCTGTGTCGGTTCACTTAACCTGATGTGGCTCGGAGCCAATCTGGAAATCGCCAACCATCAGCGATTTGTTTTAGAGGGGCGTCCCGGTTTTGCATTCCCTACCACGATTGATGGGCAGTTTCTAATTGGTCTTGAGCGTCGCCTGGTGCTCTATGAGACGCGGAGCGGCTCGAGCCATCCGGTGAGTGATCAAGTAGACCGACACGTTGAGGGAACCATCATCAATGATGCGCAAATGTTTGAGGAAGGCGTGATCTTCGGCACCAAAGATTTGAAATTTGCCACTCCCAAGGCCGGACTATACCTGTATCGATCGCGCGACGAAGCGCTCATGCTGCTCCGCGACCAGCAAACCTGTTCCAACGGTAAAGTCCTCATCAGGCGAGATTCCAATTTATGGACCCTTTTGGATATCGACACGCCTCGCAAACAAATTGTGCAATACCGATTGGATGTGGCCCAAGCCAGCGTTGCGGAAGAACGAGTTGTCGTGGATCTTCGTGACGATACGGCTTTTCCCGACGGCATGGTGGCTGCGCCCGACGGCCAAAGTGTTTTAGTTGCAATGTACAATCCAAACCCGGCCCCCTGGGGGGAAATCCGCCAGTACTCGATCGCAACCGGAAAATGTGAAGCGATATGGCGGGTACCTGATTCGCCGCAGGTAACTTGTCCGCAATTGATAAACTCAGGTCGTAGGATCTATCTAATAGTGACCACGGCTATCGAGCACATGCCGAAGGAACGCCGGGCACAAAGCAAATACGCGGGATGTTTGTTCCTCGGAGAAACTCCCTGGGCCGGCGCCTTAGACATCCTTCGTTGGGATCCGAATCGGCGTGCCGCTGTTTCCTGGCAACCCGCAGATTTACGTTAGATCGCATTCCATCACGGACCGAGAAGTTTCAAACGATAGTGGACTGTACTCTAAGGCGCAAAGAATACAGCATCGGAGTCGAGTCCAGACCTGCGCTGTTACGTTTTTGCGGCTACGGAGGCGACTTCGCTCGGCTCGTTTCACTGCCGGGAACTGTGCAACGTCGTCGGCAGGGTGGCGGTGTCCCTTCCGATGCGGCACGAGTAATGGCCGGTCGCTTTTCAAACGCTTTTTGGCGTCGCTTTGCTATGTTATTTGACGACGCATGCCGATTGGTGTATGCGATGGTAGGTGAGACGTACCATTAAGGCAACAGGCTATCAGCCGGATTGGCCTTTCGCTTCCGAAACTGGGTGGTGAAATAGCCCGTGGTACAGATGTCGACGTGTGTAGACACGTTATATCGAGCTTTCCCATTTCAGAGCCGCGCCCGTAAAAGAGCAGCGCGATGCGAGTCAAGACACATTGTTTAATCGAGGCGGGCGGGGCACTGGTTTCTACAGGTCGTGCGTTCCCCAGGCGCACCAAGTTCGCGGCGCCCTCACTGCGCCGGGCGATCCACACTAACTTCTGCCGAGGCTTTCTCAAGAACTCACGATTCAGGGTACATTGCTACTCCGGCGACGCACATCTCTAAAACCCGAATGCACACGGCGTTAAAGGTTAGTCACACCGCCGGATCCAGCTTGAGCTAACAAAACCCACAAGAAGACGTGCTCCGAATGATAGCGTCGAACAACCCCAACCCGCCTTGCGGCGCGACTTAAGTCAACTCGCCACTAGGACGCTAACCTATCCGCCGCCTACGGCGGTTTTCGTCGCATTACGGGTGAACAGGCCTGATTTTTCTAATGCCCTTTCTTTGTCTAAAATTGCCATATTTCGCTCTCTAACCATTGTTCTTTGTCGTCTCAAATTACTAAACAGTAGGATCGTGGTGCCTGTCCCCTTGGCCAATGTGCCTGTCGCCGTGTGCGTCGGAGCCTGTCCCCGGGCTTGGTACCACCCTCTTTGATTCACGACTATGATTATCGACAAACTCAAGTATGGAACGTTGGCCTGGCACGGTTACGGTAGTTAAAATCACCTTGCTCCTTAGGGCGCACTATCCGGAGTGTGTGCGTATCGGTCGTAGGTGGGGCGTGCCTGTAACGGAGTTAGCTATCACCCGGGGGTTCGCCCTTTCGCTTCTGAAGATGGATACCTTTACGGAGCCCCGATCGTTAGGGACCGGCACTCCAACAGAGCCGCAACCATAAGGAAGCAGCACCCTGTGAATCGGGCCACGTTGTTAGGTTCAAGCGCGTTACGAGCCCGCCCCTACAGATCGTGCGGTACCCAGGTGCACCGAGTTCGCCGCGCTTTCGGCAAGGGATGTGTGGGTTTTGACTGTGAGTGAATCGCCCACGTTGAGTGGTGAGTTGTCATGCAGGTTAGACGTTGGTGCGAGTGCTTCGTGCTGGCAGGCTCAACTTGGATGCACTGGGGTTACAAGCCCAAAGATACGAAGGCGCAGATAGGAGTGTGACGCGAGATGGTATTTTCCTTGCGACTTTGCGCCATAGCGCCTTTGCGTTGTATTGAATTGGCCGCTCCCTCACGGTCGCGGCTCTATTGATCCATCGCTCAACGGAACGCCTTTGCCAAGAAGCCAACGTTGACTACAAGTTCGCATCTTTCTGGTTCACCGAACAAAGGTAGACCTATGCCAGCCGGCTAAGCTAAGCAAGAATCTCATCTGCAAACAAGACGCACACACGGATTGTGGCATGGAAAATAAGCGACGTTGCATTAGAGCTCGGAAATGGCGCGAACAGATTACCCACAATCAAGACGCACCCACAAGCCGCTGTGATTGCTTTTCCGGAATGCTGTTACAAGGCCATGCGCGGTGACGCACTAGGAAACCCTGGCAGTCCGTATCAACTTCGATAAAGTCCTCGAGCAAGTTGAACTAGACGAACGGGTTTTCGCTCAACGGTTCGCCTTGCCACAGCGCTTCATAAAAGTCCCGGCAGTTCGGATCAGCCAGTCGAATCAGGGTAACGCTAGACGACATGCCGTCGCGCACCGCTCCTAGCTGATCCTCGATACCGAGCGACTCGGCTGCCCAGCTTGTTGCCATGAGGATTACGGTACCTGGGTCGATATGCGGGTAGTGTTGAGTGACAAAGCGTATTTCCTCGAAGAGACTTAGGTCGGGATTCGTGGCACGGGAATCCGTACCAAGTACTACGCGCACCCCCAGCCGGAGTGCTTCTTCTAGCGGATAAGGACGGTGTGCAAAATAGGAATGCGTGCGCGGACAGTAAACTAGCGACATGGTCGACCGATGTTCGGCAAGAAAGCCTAGCTCGTCACGAAGCAGATAATTTCCGTGAATCACCAAGCATCGAGGAGCATGGGCCAGGCGTTGTAGGATATGCCAAGGTCGGGTACCAGGACCCCAAGCCTTCGGATACCAGGACTGTAGCGATTCGAGCAGATCGACTAGCGGGCCCGTCTTACGATCCAGCAGTTCAAGCTCTTCCCACGACTCGGCAAGGTGCATCGCCATGGGAGCCGACCTGTGGCGCGCGATCTGGATTAATTCGTCCAGCAACGGCTCCGCTATCGTGTACGGTGCGTGCGGACTTAAACCGAATGTTCCCCCATCAGACTGTTTCAAAACGCGTTCGGCTACTGTCAATTGGGACGTCCAATAACTCGGTGCCAGTCCGAGCAGTTCGGCAAACACCGTCATTTCGGCTGTTGTCCATGGGCCCGGGTCGTCGCACGTACCTTCCAATTGACATTCAGCACTCACGATATCCGCTATCCAGCGAACGCCGTATTGTCGACTTTGCCACCAGCCCTGCTGGCGGTTCTGTCTCCACGGCTGTGGATTCCAATGCCGCTCGAAACGGCGAGCGGCAATAATGTGCGCCAACCAAGAAGAGAAATCCTGTTGGCGTTGGCCAAGTGGCTGGGGTAAATGGCTCCACTCTAAGTGCGTGTGGCAATTAATAAGACCCGGTAGTAAAGCCACATCCATCCGTTCGACTATGGGCAGGTCCGGCCTAGTTTGCGACACAGCCAAGAGCCTTTGCCCATTGCCAACAACGTACGCATCTTGCAACGGCCTACCTGGCCACGCCCAGACCCAGCGTGCGCGCACTGCCCGTGGCTTATTAGCCTGTCCATTTTGATCCTGATTTCCTTCCATATAGCGTTACTGATGCCGTGGATCCACGGCACGACCCCTTCGCGCATATCTTTCCCCTTCGGCTGGGAGAAAGTTCAGCGGTGACTACAAACCGGTATCGCGCCGGGCTATCGTGCAATGGTATCCGGACCTATCTCAAGGAAAAAGCGGCGCGGTCTGTCATCAAAAAAAATTTGCATTTGAGATGTCCAACCGCCCTTTAATCATTGCCTTAACCACGCGTCGGCGCTCGTATTTTCTAATCCTCCGTGTTCTCTCTGTCTCTAGGGTGCTAACTCCCGTATGCCCAAAGGTGCGGGCCTGTGTTTGTTCTCCCTCTGTGCCGTCTGTCTCTCTGCGGTGCACTCCCCCACACACCACACCGTCCGTCAGAAGATCATCGAGCTCGGCAAGAATTGGCAATCTGTGCTTAATACCTGCCGTCTTCCCGAAAACTTCCTTAGCAATACCGCTGACATATGCGGTGGTTCCTCGAGTGTCATGTTTTCGTGCTTAGTTTGGGAAAAGTGGCGGGTTTTAGGACTTTTGTATAAGCAAACGCAGGTAGACCCGATGAATCGGGTTCCTACAAACAAACGTAGGGGATGTCGTCTTATGGCGGAGGGACGTGTCATTTATTGTCGATCACGATTGTACCATCCCAGTTTTCGGGAGGTACTCGGCCGTGGCGCGCGATGAGGACGGTGATAAAGTCCTTCACTCGATCTTCGGCTGGCACTTGATGTAGCCATCGGAAGGCCTCGTCCCAGCGTCCTTGTTCCAGAGCTTCCAGTGCAGCTTCGTAAGCGGCGATGTGTTCATCGGTGAGAGGACTCGGGCATTCATCGCCAACCGGCGGGAGCAGTTCGGAAACAACAACGGGGCTGACCATGCCGAAGGGGCGTACTTTGGCTACGCGTCTGAGACGTGCTTCGGCTGGTACGATGCGGACGGCCAAGTGTTGGGCGGTTGTTTGGTCAACGAGGATTTCGGCTTGCAAGATACGCGTCATGCTTTCCAGCCGTGCGGCTAAATTCACCACCGGACCAAATACCGTAACTTTGACCTGGTCAACTGTGCCGATTTTCCCTGCTACGGCTCGCCCTGCCGCTATGCCGATTCCAACTCGGAAATTAGCCATCTGGGGATCTTCACTGCGGAGTCGGATAAACTGGCGCCGGATCGCCAGGGCAGCCCGGGCTGCGCGCTCGATGGCATCGGGCTGATCCAAAGGCCACCCCCAGAATCCCATCGCGGCATCCCCATGAAAATCGCCAACGACGCCGCTTTGTGCCAGGATCTGATGAGTCACGATTCCCAAGGCGCGGCTGACGCGGTGCAACAGTCCAAATAGGTCACTGGATGCCTGCTCGGCCTGCAGGGAAAAACCCCGCAAATCACAAAAAAGGACGGCCACATCGGCTTCGCGCGGGGCGAGCGCTACATCGGGATCTTGTCCGGCCAAAGCGTCTAGGACGACGGGCGAGAAAAAAGAGCGGAGTCCGGCTTGACGTTGTTCCAGCAGACGTAGTCTTCTCAGATTTGCCAGCGTCATGGCTGCTAATTCCGTGAACTTCACATCGTCGCGCACGCCAACGGGATTGGATCCCAGCAGCGACGGCTTGTCGGCTTTGTGTGTGCCGGCCACGTAGATCGCCCAACCCCAAGAAGACTCCCCGCGCACCGGCGTACAAAATGCCCAGTCGATTCCCTCAGCTTGTGTGTACATATCCAGCAGCGTCTCCGCCGGATCACGCCAGACATGCAGGACTGTTTGCTGTCGGCTTACCGCTTCGCGAATCAATCGGGCACTAGGAGCAAAATCCCCGTTAAGCGCTCCGCGCCGATCCCAGTGCAGGATGCGAACAGGACCGGTCGTTGGATCCTTCTCCACGGCCACCAGCGCCACGGCACTGGCACTGGGGATGCCGGCCAACAGCAGGTTTACTAGCCGGACAAACAACTCCGCGTCGCTCGACGCTCCTTCGATCACACCAGGTAAGTGGCTAAGTACTTCCAATTTCTGATCCGACGCATCGTAGCGCGCTTGCCGTAGCACATCTAACGAAAAAACATGTTCGGTAAACGGTGCCGGAGCTGTCAGTGACACAGCAGCGCGCGCATCAGTCAGCGTGAATGTTGTGCTGCCAATAACGAAGTGTTCTCCGGGTCGTAGGGTAAAGCTCGAATACGTTTTTCCGCGGAAAAAAATAGGATTGCGTGCTTCCGGAAGTAGCCGCACCTCGAGCGCTCCGTTGCGCCAACAGAGCTCAGCGTGACGCCGCGAGATGTGGGGGTCCCAGGGTGTTTCCCACACTCCACTGGACCGGCCAATCACCACCACTTGACCTTCAACGAGCGGCCGGCGCCATCGTTGCTCGGCGGCTGGACCTTGCGCAATTAAATCTGCCATGACCTTCATTACACCAGGCAAACCGGCGTATACCGTCCTACGACGTGCCTCCGACAGCTCGCTGCCTCGGTACGGCACGTCGACACGACCTGATCCGCAGTGGTTGCTGTGGAGCAGCTACCGGATGTTTGTCGAAAAACCACTTTGGAAGGAACCAAGGTATTGGAATTCTCGTCGCCACTTGTCATCATACTAAATGGGTTAACCCTCGGTGGCCAGTCGATTGGCCCCAGTGTGCTGGCCGTCGACCGCCTACCTTAAGAGATTCAGCCATGATGCTTTCCGGTGTCCTACCTGCAATTGGGAGTGTGCTCCAACGTCTGTCGGGGCAGGAGATAAAGGGACTGGGCGTGTACAGGCGTTGTCAGCTTCGGTCTTGTGGCTCGCATAATTTATTTCCGGACCGCAGCCAGCAATCCCCGCGCGCAGCCTGGCGTGTAGCAAGCCGGATAGCGCTAATGACGGTGGTACTTTTCTTGGGCTGTCGTCCATTAGCCCAGCAGCCGGCAGGCTCCTGGAACGGAGCTAATGCTTCCACTCGGACAACGCCTGCTGCGGTCGCGCGTACGGTAGTCGTGCAAGTCAAGCGGCAGAATTGGCCGCACGTGGTGCGTTCGCAGGGTAGCCTGGCTGCCGACGATGTTTCTCAAATCGGAGCGACAGTGGCAGGGCGGGTAGCCGAGGTGCACGTCGACTTGGGAGACCGTGTGCGAGCTGGCGACCGGCTAGTGACGCTCGATCAAGAAGAGTTCCGACTTCAAGTGGCACAGGCGGAAGCTCAACTGCACGAGGCGCGTGCCGCCGTCGGACTTAGCCCCAATGCCTCGGGCGAATCGCTCGATCCAACTCAGGCGCCGGCCGTCAAAGAGGCGAAGACCGTTTGGGACGAGGCGCGTTTGCGCTTGCAACGTGCCGAGGGGCTGCGAGCCGCTATGGCAATTAGCGCTGAAGAACTTGATCAGATTGCTGCAGCCGAGCAAGTGGCAGCCGCTCGGTATGCGTCGGCTGTGAACAGCGCCAACGAACGCATAGCGCTTATTCGCGTGCGCAGCGCCGAACTGGACTTGGCCAAACGGCGTTTGGCAGAAGCCGTTACCGTCGCTCCCTTCGAAGGATTTGTCGCTCAGCGGCACGTGGCGCCCGGTGTGTTTGTACAGGTCGGTCAACCGTTGATCACGTTGGTACGATTGGACCAATTACGCTTTCGCGGTACGCTGCCGGAGCGCTACGCGGGAAGAGTACGCTCCGGTCAACGCGTCGAGCTTTCGATCGAAGGGTTTTCTGAGCCGGTTTTTACCGAGGTAACGCGGATTAGTCCTTTGATCGATGAATCGACCCGAGCTCTGGTGTTCGAAGCGGTTGTCCACAATACGGATCATAAGTTCCGGGCTGGATTGTTCGCGGAAGCCGCGCTGTTTATCGACGAACAACGCACAGCACTTGTGATTCCCGCTTCGGCCATGTGGGAATTTGCAGGTACAGAAAAGGTATTTCTGGTACGAGAGGACCAAGCAGTCGAGCACCCCATTGTCATCGGACAACGGCGTGGCCCATGGGTGGAAGTAGTCGAGGGTTTACAGGAAGGTGATTGGATCGTGCTGGATGCTGGCCATGGGCAGCCTGGTCCTATCGAGCCCGTCCAAGCGTCAAGCGCCATTGCTGTGGAAAGCCGCGGTGACGTGGAAGATGTGCCAGCAGGCGCAGCAGCCACGGGAGGTTAGGTACCGCGCCCACCGTTGCCCGGCAACGGCCCGGACTTTCCGACGTCACGAGAGCATGGCGCTACTGTCGGTGCGCCTGGGACCAATAGCCTACACCGTGGACGAGATTGTTTTTACCAGCTTCGAAAGGAGTGCGCAGCCGTGTATTGGCTGGCGGAATTGTGTGTACGGCGTCCGATTTTCGCCTTGATGCTCATCACGGCGCTGGTGGTAGCCGGTCTTGTGGCGTTCCCTCGCCTGGGAGTCGACCGCTTTCCCAACATGGATCTGCCGACCGTTTACGTGCGCGTCAACTATCCTGGTGCGGCGGCCGAGGAGGTAGAAACCGAAGTGACGCAAATACTTGAGGATGCTGTTTCCACGGTAGCTGGCATCAATGAATTGCGTTCCATCTCCTCCGATAGCCGGTCGTTTGTCATTATTACGTTTGACCTGACGCGCAACATGGATGCTGCCGTCCAGGATGTGCGCGACGCGGTCGCCGGAGTACTGAATCGACTGCCGCCGGATATCGATCCGCCCGTTGTGCAAAAGCAAGACGTAGATGCTTCACCGATCTTGACCCTTGCCGTTGCGGGAAACCGTACGGCTCGTGAACTGTACGTGCTGGCGGATCGCTATGTCAAAAACGTCATTGAATCCGCACCGGGGGTCGGGCAGGTGACGATCGCCGGCGCAGCCGATCGAGCTATTCGGGTTGAAGTCGACGCGCGCCGCCTGGCAGCTCATCGCCTGTCCGTACTCGAAGTACGTGATGCGCTCGCTCGACAAAACGCCGAAGTACCTGGGGGCCTCGTGGACGAGGGAATCCGTGAACGCACATTGCGGACGTTGGGACGCGTCGCCCATGCTCGACAATTCCCCGAGTTGGTAGTAGCCAGTATCGGCGGCGCGCCGATACGCTTGCGCGACCTGGGTGAGGTCCACGACGATACGAAAGAAGTTCGGACTCTAGCACGCCTAAATGGCAAGCCGGCAGTTATCCTTCAGGTCCAGCGGCAGTCTGGGGAGAATACGGTTCGCGTCATCCAAGGTATCAAGGCTCGATTGGCTCGCAGCAGACAACTGCTGCCCGATGACGTACATGTGGAAATCATCCAGGATCAGTCACGCTACATTTTAGCGGCACTCCATGAAATCGAAAAACACTTAATTTCGGGTAGCATATTAGCCGCTCTTACGGTCCTGATTTTCATGAAATCATGGCGATCGACTCTCATTGCCGCTATTGCCATTCCTACTTCGATAGTTACTACCTTTATGTTCATGTGGATATTCGGATTCACTCTGAATAATGTTACGATGCTCGCCCTAGTTCTCATGGTAGGGGTAGTCATTGATGATGCAATTGTCGTATTAGAAAACGTATATCACTACGTTGAAGAAAAAGGATTCGATCCCATAAATGCTGCCATTGCGGCTACCAAGGAGATAGGGCCGGCTGTCCTGGCAACGACGTTGTCTCTGGTAATCGTGTTTCTGCCGATATCATTCTTGGGCAGTGTCACTGGTCGGATGCTCTATCAGTTTGGGGTTACTGCAACTATCGCCATCCTAGTTTCGATGTTGGTCAGTTTCTCCATTACACCCATGATGTGCAGTCGCTTACTGCGTTCACCAGGTTCGACCGCGGTAAGAGAGGCACCGAAGTCACGACGCGGTTATTATGCCTGGCTCGAATCCGGGTATCTTTTTTGTTTGCGTCTGGCGATGCGGTACCGGTGGGTAGTTCTCCTAGTAGCAGCCGTGGCGGTCTGGTCCAATGTGCCGCTCTATAAAGCGGTCAAGCAAGATTACATCCCGACCAACGTAGACGAATCAGAATTCGAAATTAGTGTCCAAGGCCCTGAGGGTACGAGTCTTGCATCAATGTCGGAAGCTCTGGAACATGTCGAAAACAAATTGAGGAATGTCGAAGGAATCGAGTTTTTGCTCACCTCTGTTGGCACTCGCGGTTTTGGCGGGGTCAATCGGGGAGAAATCTACGTGCGGTTGAAGCCTCTAGAGGAGCGCACCTTTTCGTGGAAAAGGTTCTGGCAGGGGCTATGGGTGGGCGACTGGATGGCCGCTTTTCGTGGAAACTTTACCCAACGCGAAAAAATGGTCGAAATACGCGACCGGCTCAAGAGGTTTACGAGCCTGCGCTGCGCGGTTCGCAATCTCACCTCCCTGCGTCAGGGCGCCCCGGTAGACATTGATTTCTCGATCACGGGACCGAACCTCGAACAGTTAGCCGAGTTTAGCGAGAAACTGCGCCTCAAAGCGATGGAAATTCCGGGGCTTGTCGACGTTGATACGACTCTGCGATTGGATCGGCCCGAACTCTTGGCGCGGATCGATCGACAGCGAGCTGCAGCATTGGGAATCGACGTGCGAGAGATTGCCGATACGCTGCGCGTGGCTGTCGGAGGAGATGATCGGGTGTCGCGATTCCGAGATGCGTTGATCGATGATGCGTATGACGTGGAATTGCGCCTCGTGGGAATTGATCGGCGCGATGTGGAATCGATTTCCCAGCTCTACGTACGAACCCGTCCCGCAGCCGTGCTTCGCCAAGCCAGGGCTGCCGAGGCTTTCCCGGCGACGCAAGGCCCTACGCTTTGCCGCATCGACAACGTTGTCAATTTTCAATTCTCGCAGGCAATGTCACGGATCGACCGCCTGGACCGGCAGCGTATGGTGGCTGTCCGAGCCAACGTGGCCCCCGGCTATGCGCTATCGGATCGAATTGCGGCCTTAAGGAAAGCCGCAGAGGAACTTGGTGTACCCGACGGCTTCGAGCTACGGGTGTTGGGCCGCGGTCGCGAACTGGAACGCACGATCGGCGAGTTTGCCTGGACCCTCGCGCTGTCCGTTGTGTTCATGTACATCGTTCTAGCGGCCCAGTACGAGCATTTCGTTCATCCCATCACCATTCTTGTTTCCTTGCCCATTGCCGTTCCGTTCGGATTGTTCAGTTTGTATCTCGGGGGCGAAACCCTAAACTTGTACTCGGCCCTCGGTATCCTGGTCTTGTTCGGTGTAGTGAAAAAAGCCGCCATCCTCCAAGTGGATCATACCAACGCGCTTCGCGCCCGCGGGATGAGTCGCCACGAGGCCATCCTGTGGGCTAACCGCGACCGACTGCGCCCGATCCTGATGACCACACTTTCGTTTGTCGCCGGTCTCCTACCCTTGCTTATAGCGACCGGGCCCGGCGCCGAAGAACGTCGATCGATTGCTGTCTTGGCCGCCGGCGGCCAAACCCTGTCGCTGCTGTTGACACTCCTAGCCGTACCAGTCGTCTATTCGTACTTCGATGATTTAGGACGGCTGTTGCTTTGGCTAGGGCGACAGGTCGCCTCGTTGCGCCGCATGGCACTTGGCATACTACCGGTCCGAAGGCCGACTGCGTAAGCCGCTCTTTGCCGTGGAAGGCCTCCTTAGGAACGCTCATCATTTCGCGTTGCACGGACAGTGTTGAACAAAACCAACTGGGACTTTGCTGCAACGCCGGCTCCGCGTTGTGCCGAAGGGCAGCACCGCTGGCAGTATTTATCGTCGAGCGCAATCTTCCGTAACCCGAATACCGCTTGCCCCGGCGGCACCTTGGCTCTGGTGGCACTCGATGCATTCGACTCGCTATGGTAAGAATGAGCAGCGGTGGTATGTGCAAGCTCAGCCCAAGAGTAACACGCGATGTGCAAGGATACCGGCAAGACACCTCTTTTTCGAGTTCTCTTTGATTGGCTCGTGCTCATTTTTGTCACCGTTACCTGTCACCCGGCGCAGTGGAGTTGCGCTCAACACATTCAGTCCGAGGATCGCGTTGTCATTGCGGGAGCCGGATGGGTAGAAGGTCTTCAGGTCGAGAACTATTGGGAAACGTTTCTGTTGGCTCGAATGGATGCACGTCGAGTGGTTTTTCGCAACCAGGGCTGGACGGGCGATACGGTCAAGGGAAGGCCCGTGCGCTGTTCGGCGCACCCGAAGACGGGTTTGCTCGCCTGGTGCGTGATCTACGTGACCCGCGGCCAACGCTGGTGTTGCTGGCTTACGGCAACAACGAAGCGTTCGAGGAGGAGGTAACTCTCATCGAATTCCAGTAACACCGGGAACGATTCCTTAAGGAAATCCAACGCATCGGTGCACGCGTCATAGCTCTGTTGCCGCATCCGATCTTTGCCGCCAATCCACGTCACCCGGACTCAGCACCTTACAATCGCAGGTTGGACCACTATCGGCAGGCAATAGAGTCCACCGGTAACACATTTGGCATCAGCGTCATCGACATTGGCAGGTCACCCGCTTGGAAATATACCACTTGTGGATTTCGGCTAACTTCTTACGGCCAAAGGCTGTTGGCTCAAGATCTATGCGAACAGTTGGGTTATCCCAGACCTGCTTGGCGGTGCTCGCTGGACATAGCTTCGGGACAAACCGATCTGGTCAATGTGACACGGTGCGAGTCGACGCAATACGCGCACGGTTGGACATGGGTATTACAGGATCGATACCTACCCGAGCCATATCCCCCAGATCCGGCGAAAGTCGATGTTTTCGATTACGGGGAGTTCGTCGTTAAGAATCTTGTTCCTGGCACCTATCAACTTTTGATCGACGATCTAGTGGTTGTGACGGCTAATGCCGACCAATGGGAGCGCGGTATTCGATTGCCCTTGCGCGGAGGATGGCGGCAGGTCGAAATTCTACGCCGTTTAGTGGGCCGCAAGAACGAGCTATACTTTCACCGCTATCGGCCGCAAAACGAAACATATCTTTTTTTGTTCCGCAAGCACGAACAAGGAAACAACGCGGTTGAAATCCCCCAGTTCGACCCGTTAACTGCCGAAGTCGAACAACGAATTGAAAGATGGCGGATTCCGCAGCCTCACGTATATCAGTTGCTTCGCGTCCCACGATAATTGTGATTCCCTACTAGCTCCGTGAAGGTAACTGAGTGTATGACACGTCCATACGTAGACGATGTTCTTATCAGAACAAAACCATATCGATCTGTGTGGTCTAGTGCTTCTGCTCATTGGTTCGGATTGGTGCTCATATTGGTGACTGCCGGCCTGTTACCAGCCCAACGGGATTTGAAAGAAATACCGGATCCGGATCCTGAACTGGAGCGCCGTGCGCTGCAAGTGGCCGAGGGATTCGAGATCAATCTGTTCGTGGCAGATCCTAAAATCGCGAAACCGATCCACATGAACTTCGACGCCGAAGGTCGGCTGTGCATTGCTTCCAGCGAAGTGTACCCGCAGATCAGGCCCGGCGAAGTGGCGAACGACAAAATCCTGGTAGTAGAAGATAACGATGGCGATGGTCGAGCGGATCGCACACGGGTCTTTGCCGATGGTCTACTGATACCCACCGGAGTACTTCCGGGGGACGGCGGAGTCTACGTCGCGCAAAGCACGGAACTACTTCACCGGAACGATACGGATGATGATGGTAGGGCAGACGAACGCCGTCTAATCCTTGCTGGGTTCGGAACGGAGGATACTCACCATCTGTTGCACACGCTCCGATGGGGATACGACGGAGCTATTTACATGAACCAATCCATCTACATCCATAGCCACGTCGAGACGCCCTATGGAGTTATCCGGCTCAATGGAGGTGGTATCTGCCGATACCGGCCGGACACGGCAAAACTGGAGATTATCTGCCGTGGTTTTGTCAACCCCTGGGGACACCACTTCGACGCGTGGGGCCAATCGGTTGCAACCGATGGTGCTTTTGGTGAAGCAATAAATTACGTATTCCCTGGAGCGGTTTTCGTTACGGCACCGGGAGCCCGAAGGCGGGTCGTAGGGCTTAACCCGGGTAGTCCCAAATTTTGCGGCCTGGAAATCATCTCAGGACGGCCCTTTCCCGACGCGTGGCAACGGCACATGATTACGAACGACTTCCGTACTCACCGCGTCTGCCGATTCGTGGTTGAGGAACAAGCCGCGGGAGCCGGTTCCGTATCGCGACAGCTACCGGAATTGGTGACGTCGACCCACGTGGCCTTTCGTCCTGTGGACGTGAAGCTCGGTCCGGACGGAGCCTTGTACATTGCGGATTGGTACAATCCGATCATCCAGCATGGCGAGGTCGACTTTCGAGATCCCCGCCGTGATCGAGTTCATGGGCGCGTTTGGCGCATCGCAGCTTCCGGACGCCCCTTGGTTCCGCGCATGCGGATCGTGGGCTCTACCTTTGAGGAACTTGTCGAGTTACTGAGAGCCCCGGAGGAGTGGACTCGACTGTGGGCGAAGCAGGAATTGCAGGGACATGATCCGAACCGGGTGCGTAAAGCAGTGCTCTCGTGGCTGTCGAAACTCGATCCGAATGAGCCCAATTACTCGCGTTACCGCTTGCAAGCTTTGTGAACATTTCAGACGATGGGCCAACTCGAACTACCGTTGCTCGAAGAACTGCTACGGGACAAAGACGGTCTGGTACGTGCAGCAGCCGTTCGTGCTGTGCGATCCTGGCGCGATGCGGTACCTAAAGCGTTTGAGCTCTTAGCGCGAGCTGTTCATGATCCGCATGCACGCGTCCGGTTGGAAGCAGTTCGCGCCCTAGCCGAGTTTCGGTCAGCTCAGGCAGCCGTGGCCGCATTGGCCGCCCTGGATTATCCGATGGACAATTACTTGGATTTTGCTTTGTGGCAGGCGGTACGAGAACTGGAGCCGTATTGGCTGCCGGCACTCCGCGAAGGTCGGCTCCCTCTAAAACACCCTACGCGACATTGGGCTTATGCTCTATTGGCGGCACAGTCTCCCGGCGTTGCCGAATTTTTATGGCAGCTTCTCGAACAACCGTCCCTTTCCGAAGCGCAGCAATTCGACCTTTTGCGACTTCTCGTGCAGACCGGAGGTCCCCAAGAGCTGACGAGGGTATGGGAACGGTTTCTCCGAGGGAGCATCAGCCAAGCAGAAAAGCGCCTGGCGTTATTGCAGGCTTTTTCTGAGGCAGCGCGGCTGCGTAAAGCCCAACCCGCCGTCGACGCGCAGGAGCGCATCGTCGAGCTGTTGACGTCACCGATGAACGAACAACTATCGTCTGAAAAGCGAGCTGAGGTACTGGCAGCAATGGAATTGGCGGGCTTCTGGAAAACTCAAGCAGCCCGTGCACCATGCAGCCGCTGGGCCAGGCAACATGATGACCGACAGTTAAGGAACGTCTGATCAACTGGCGGTAAACGAGCGTATTGGCTCGATGGATA
>CAYRMD010000026.1:0-54396 GCA_964425225.1 uncultured Pirellulaceae bacterium
CGACTTGTTAAAAGGTTCCGTACAATACGGGCGAATTATGCAGAGGTTCCTTAAGATAAAATTCGTTCCCATGTATTCGTTGCATGGAAAAGTCTTAGCTCTGTGGAGTAAATTAGGAAATCCTCTGGGATGTGTTGTTCGGTAAGGCGATGTGTTTCGGAGGAGTCACAAAAGCTTGGCAAGGCAAGGAAGCACTGCGCTGGGATCCCTGAGATGTAGGGTTGCATCCCTGTCATCATCACAAGGCTTTTCCTAGAAGAAGATCGGGGCGATGGGAAACCTTTGTTGTTGGCGGTTTGTGAGAAAGGCTCGTTATGGTAGATGCCTTGTCCTTGCAAGAATTGGCTCGTCAAGTTCGACAGGACACCATTATCATCCTGGAAAAAGTGCCTGACGCGGCATTACTGTGGGCTCCCCAAGGTACGGCGAATACGATTCTTTGGCATGCCGGGCATGCGCTGTGGTTACAGGACTTGATGTGCATTCGCGTGTTGGGCGGGCAAAGCCGTTTGCCGGAGCACTGGGAGGAGCGTTTTGGTCAGGGCAGCCGTCCGGCAGATGTACGTCGCTGGCCGGCGCGAGCGGAGTTACTCGCCTACCTGCGCGAGCAGCTTGCGGAAATGCTACAGCATTTGGGGAGTGTTACCCAGGAGCAGCTAGAAGAATATCCAGCCCACTTAAGCTCTCACCGCACAGCTCTGGGGTGGATCGTACACGGACTGCACGACGAGGCGAAGCATTGCGGAGAAATGTACCTTTTGTGGAAACTTTGGGTGCGATCGGCAAAGGCGAGATCTTAAGCCCGTATCGCAGGCTGAGGGAAAGATTGTTTCACGCAGAGGCGCAGGAAAGAAGCAAAAGCGCAGGCAAGATCGGCTGAGGGTTTGAGGAACAATCTTTTGGCCCACCCGAGGTTGGTAAACCTGGCACTAGCGGCGACGCTGGAAGAATTGGGTGTGGTCCTAAGCCGGCTGTTGCATTTTCGGACTTGCTGCGCCGGACGTGCGCCGGAACCGATGCGTCACATCTTCCCAAAGAGAATAGGCGACGGGTGTTACCAACAGGGTGAGTAAGAGCGACAAAGCTTGGCCGCCAATTATAACTTTAGCCATGCTGGCTCGAGCAGCCGCACCGGGGCCTCTGCCCAATGCGATCGGAACCATAGCGGCGACAAGCATCACGGTGGTCATCAAAATGGGTCGCAATCGGGTCCGATTTGCCTCCAAGATAGCGGCTCGCAATTCCATGCCCCTCCGGCGCAATGTATTGGTGTAGTCAATTTGCAAGATGCCGTTTTTTTTCACTATGCCGAAAAGCATGAACAAACCGAAAACGGCGTAAATATCCAGATTGGTTCTCAAAAAATAAAGTGATAAAAAGGCAAAAGGAACGGTAAGTGGCAGGGCGAGCAGAATGGTGATAGGATGGACGAAGCTTTCAAACTGCGCTGCCAGTACCATGTACATGAAGAGGAAGCTCAACAGGAACGCCAGCAGGAAATTGACATTTGTCTCGGATAACAGCTTTGCTCGACCCAAGAATTCGTACCGATATTCCGGAGGCATGTTGAGCGACGCCATGAACTGTCGGATCTCCTGAACGGCTTCTCCCAGCGAGAAACCCTGGAGGTTAGCTACTACCACGATTTGACGTTGGCGTCCAAAGCGGTCGATGGAATTAGGACCGTAGGCTTGTTCGAGACGCGCGACGCTCGACAAGCGTACCAAGCCGGCTCGAGGACTGGGTATGGTCAATGCTTCGATGGCCGAGGCGCGATCACGAAACGGTAGATCGGCTCGCATCCACACGTCGTATTGTTCGTCGGCTTCCTTGTACGTGGAAACCGGCTCTCCGCCGACGAGCAAGCCTAGCGTACGCGCCACAGTTTGAATGGGAATATTAAGATCCGATGCGCGTTCCCGGTCCACATATACGCGTAATTCCGGCTTGCGCATGGAAAGGCTCGAATCAACATCGACGTAATGCCCTCGCGTTCGCATCCATTGCATGACACGTTCGGCGTATTCTTGTAGCTGGTTAAGATCAGGGCCTACGAGGTTCAGGTCGACGTCCACTTGCCGAAAACCGGTGGCCTGAAAGGCTTGTACATCTTGAACGGCGGTGCGTAGGTCGGGGTAGTCTTTCAAAAGAGCACGAGCCTCCCGCATGACGTCAGCTTGGGAGTAGTCGCGTTGCCGCAAATCCACCAGACGGCAATAGATGAGGGCCTCGGTAACGTCGCCTTGTCCTTTGGCTACACGTCCGGTGCGGTCTCCGATGATAGTAAAAACGTGGGTGACGCCACGGAGACGAGAAAGACGCTGCTCGATCTTGCGTGTCAGGCGATCGACGCGATCCAGTGTATAACCTTCAGGAAATGTAATGACTACTTCAAATTCACTTTGATCATCTCGGGGAACGAAATCCTTGCCGATCCAGGAAAACAGAACGGGCGTGCAGGCAAGTGTTAACGCTGTGAGTAACACAATGAGCCAACGATGGCGGAGCGAAAAATCGAGTATCGTGACATAGCCACCTTCGATGAAACGCGCAATAGGTCCGCTTTTGCTGCCGCGGTGGTGAGGAGAAAGATGTAAGAATCGTGAACAGAGCATCGGTGTCATGGTAAATGACACGGCTAGGCTCATGGCAACAGCAAATGCTACGGTCAGACCGAAAGAGTTAAAAAACCGCCCGACGCGTCCTTGCATGAAAGCAACTGGAATAAAGATGACCAACAGCGATAGCGTCGTGGCGGTAACTGCCGATGCGATTTCCGCAGTGGCGGACCGAGCAGCCTCGCGAGCCGGCAGGTGCAGCTCTTCCATGTGCCGAAATATGTTCTCATGAACCACGACCGCGTCATCAATCACGATGCCAATCGCTAGAATCAAACCCAACATGGTAATGTTATTGAGCGAATAGTCCATTACCGCCATGAATGCGAATGTTGGAATCATGGACGTGGGAATAGCCAATGACGCAATGATGGTTGTCGGAATATCGCGTATAAAAAGAAGGATGGTTGCACTGACGAGAACGGCACCGAGAAGAGCGTGGAATTTTAGTTCATCAATCGATGCTTCGATGAAACGCGACTGGTCACGGATCATCATCAGACGTAGATCCGGAGGAAGCGTAGACTGAATCTGATCGAGTCGTGCCTTGACGGCACGCACAACCTCGACCGTGTTCGTACCGGATTGTTTTTGAATGATGAGGCTGACAGCATTTTCTCCGTCCAATCGACTCAACCCGCGGGGTTCCTCGATTCCATCCTCTACGCGACCCAGGTCACCGAGTCGTATCGGCAGTCCACGACGTTCGGCGACTATGAGCTGTGCGAATTGGCGAGAATCCGCCACGCGGCCCATGGTACGCAGCACATTTTCGAGTGACCGTTGGTCCACACGACCGCCCGGCGACTCGAGGTTTTGCTGCAGTAGCGCCTGGCGCACATCTTCGGCCGACAGTCCATATGCCACGAGTCGGTCCGGGTCCAGGTACACATTGATTGCCCGCCGATGGCCTCCGACGAGAATTACGGCTCCTACGCCACGTACCGTCTCTAACACTTCTTTGATGCGAGTACGGGTTATTTCGGTAATTTCTCGAAAAGAGCGTTGGCCAGAGACGGCTATGGTGGCTACAGGCGCTGCATCTAAGTCAAATCGATCAACAACAGGCGGATCGGTTCCGATGGGGAATTGACTGACAATTGTCGAAATTTTATCACGCACTTCCTGAGCTGCCACGTCAGCATTCTTATATAGATGGAAATTAATTACGACTTGAGAAAATCCTTCTCTTGTAGTCGATCGTAGCTCGTCGATACCGGAAATGGTATTGACGGCTTCTTCGATCTTCTTGGTTACCGAGGTCTCCATTTCTTCGATGCTCGCGCCCTTGAGCGTTGTGGTCACCACGACCACGGGTAGATCGACATTGGGAAAAAGGTCCACTCCCAGTCGGCCATAGGCGGCAATACCCAGTGCGACAGGGGCTGTGACGAGCATGACCGTGAAAATGGGGCGCCTTATACAAAAATCCCAAATAGCCATAGGTTGGGTTCTCTTCCAAGTTGTTGCATTTGCCGACTCGTAGGACCGGTAACGCTGCTGACCGTGATTGTGTGGCGCTACCGAAATTTATGGACTTGTATTTGGGGAGGGGGCAGTAACGGTTTCACGAGAATCGGATCCAGTGCGCACACGAACCGCCGATCCGTCAACCAGACGTGTGTGGCCTTCGACCACCACCCGATCTCCAGCGCGCAGCGGTCCACGTATTTCGATCCATTCTCGATCTTCAACCCCCAATTGCACTTCAACGGCTCGAGCTCGCGCCTTGTCTACGACAAACACTTTCGTGACCCCTGCGACACGTAGGATCGCTTCCCGCGGTACCATTAACGCTTCATCATTTTTCTCAAGCACCACCTCAGCCCGAGCGAACCCTCCAGGCTTCAGCCGCTGGCCGATGTTGTGTACGTGACACTCGACTTGAAAGGTCCGATTCACCGGGTCGATGGTTGGGTAGATGCGCGCTATGTGCGCGGAAAATTTCTCACCAGGATAAGCGTCGCTTAGCAAAGTTACCTTCAAGTCCGGACGAACGCTGGATAGGTAGCGCTCTGGCACGAGCACACGGAATTTGAGGACGTCATCACGCACCAGAGTAAATGCAGCCGTCGAGGGGAAAACACGCACCATTTCGCCAACCGAAACGAATCGTTCAGCCACGGCATACTCGTAGGAAGGAGCCAGGGACCCGGAGTAAGGCTCTGCAGGATAAGGGACAAAAAGTTTTGTATCCTCAAGACGTTGGCGTGCCGTAGCCAACATCGCCTGACGCAAGCGCACCGCCGCCAAAGTAGCTTGGGCTTCGAGGCGAGCCTGACGTAACTGGGCATCGGCTACTTTCCAGTCGGTTTCCGCCTGCTCGAACGCTTGCACGGAGCCGGCACTGCGCTGGAGAACCTCTTTTTCTCGCTGGTATCTTCGCCATGCGTTTTCCAGCACCGCTTCAGCTCGTTGAATCGACGGCAATTGTGCAACGTCGAAATCGCCATCGGGCGGTTCTGTTAGTCCCAGGCGTGCCAGTTCGGCCTCCAGCGCTTTCTCTGCCTCCTGTACTGCCAATCGATAATCGACTGGGTCCAGCTCTAACAGCAGAGCACCGGGCAACACGCGATCCCCCACATCGGCATAGAGGGCAGCGACCTTTCCTTCCACTTTGGGAGTTACGCGGATGGTCTCGAACGCATCCAGCGTGCCCACCAAGTGGATGGTTCTCTCGACGGGACGCGACACCACCTCGGTAATTTCTACAGCAATCGCGTCTGTTGTGTCGCCGGCTTGCCAGATGCGATCTTCGGTCTCGGCATGACCCAAGTGGCAACCTGCCGCAAAAGCTCCGGACATGACCAGCGATCCGAGCAAGCCAAGTACAAGCGCCATACAAGACCGCTCAGAACCAGTACGCACTAAGGATGCGATAGGTGAGTATTTGTTTGATCTGGATGATAGCTTCATAGCTCGTCGAATGCCTGTGGGCTTAACCGATACGTCTGGTTTCTGCTTCTTTTCGTAGCAGTCCGTGGAACGCGATATCGAGAATGTCTTCGCATTGGCGCGCTAGCGACTTGCGCCGCCGCGCGAAATAATTCGTAAAGATCGTGCCATAGAGCAGATCTGACAAAACATCGATGATTCGGTCGACAGGCACATTGCGAATGACACCTTCGTCGATCAAATGGCGCAAGAGTGCGCGCCATGGTTTGAGATTCTCCTCGCGATGCACAAAGTACGTCGGGGTCGGCCTGTCTCGAAAGTGAGTGCGTTCCTGCACGATTAACTCGATCAGGTCCGGATTTCGGTCAAAGTAGCCCAAAAAGGCGCGCACCGCCTGTTCGATGCGTTGCAGAGGCGTTGCGGCTTTGGCAACCGCTTGATCAATTACCGACTTTAACTGGCGGACCCCATGGTCGACAGCGGCCAAAAACAGCTCCTGTTTGCTCGGAAAATACCGGTAAATGGTTCCTTTGCCAATCTGTAAAGCATCGGCAATCTCTTGCACGTCGGTTTCGGCATATCCCCTTCGAGCAAAGCAATGGGCGGCAGTTTCCACGATCTGGCGTCGGCGCTGGGTTGTCTGGTGTTCATCGCGAGGGCGTCCACGGGACCGCCGCGCCGTCGGTGACATCGCTAGCTCCTTTGTGCTACTCAAATTTTAGGACGGACTAGTCAGTCACTAAATTCTGGCAGGCCACGGCGTAAACCGTCAATAGGGCAGGAAATTTTGAGCTGGCTTGCCCATACCCCCGCACGGCCACAACGGTGGCATCGGCCAACAGGTCGCCCGCCAGAAGCATGCGCGGGAGGGCGAAGGTGCATGGTCGAGTCCCAGGGACCGAAAGCGAAAAGGATCGGTTGTTTCGGTTCGCATCCGCGCACCACGCCCCTTGCTTGGCGTCGCCATTCGCCCGGTAACTGGGTTCTCGCGTCGTCACCTTTGGCCCTGGTTAGCGAACCTTCACGAAATGCAAAACTCCTTGAATGTAATGTGTGATAAACCCAACATAAGCAACTTTGGTTAGCAGGCCGTGAATGGACCTCTGCCATTTTTCAAGCGACAAAGAACGTAGTGAGCCTCGCGTGACGGAAAATAGGAAAATATTCGAGCTAATCTCTCCCTTATAGTTCTTGAGTGTTGTACATAAGAATCGGACGGACGGGAGAAATGACAAGTTACAATGCCGCTAAGATACAGTTGGGCGATTGACGCCGGATGGTATCTTTGTAGCGCCTGTGCGTAAAATGATTTCCCTCGCAACGGGCACAACCCAAGAGCGGCACCAACGCATTGCGTTCGCTCCGTTTGGTGGGCTTTTGGTCCGCTACACTTTTCGAGTTCCGTACAGCATGAAAACGATGAACATCAGGTTTATGTGTAGCGACAGCGAGGGCGAAACCGCGGGGAACCAGCTCCAGATTTGGTCGGATTCGATATAATCCGAGTAGACCCTGCGGCGGAGAGCGAAACTCCGGTTCGGGAATCGTGCTGCAGCAAAATCGCGATCATTTTTATGCTCGATAGGGTTTCCACAATGGCCCTGGATCGTAGGCCAGTCGGAGCGATCTGCCTTCAGGTTTGGGTGGTAATCCTGAGTTGTCTTGTGGTGCCCTGGCAGGTGCATGGACAGGAGATTACCGCCGAGATGGTGCGCCAAGCGATTCGGCGCGGCGTTGAGTACTTGAAGTCTCAGCAGGATGCTCGGAACGGTAATTGGGCGGAGTATCCCGGGGAACCCGGTGGCATGACGGCTCTCTGTACACTGGCGTTACTCACGGCGGGTGTCGAGCCGCAGGCACCGGAAATTCAAGCGGCGTTGACCTACTTGCGAAATCTCGGCGAACCGGGTCGCACCTACGCTACGTCCCTGCAAACGATGGTCTTCTGCATGGCGGAACCCGACAAGGATCGCCTGTTGATCGCGCGCAATGTACGGTGGTTGGAAACAGCGCAAATCCAATCAGGACCTTTCCGGGGTATGTGGTCCTATACGGCCGGTGGTGGGAGGGGCGATAACTCCAATACTCAATTTGCGCTGCTTGCTCTTTATGAGGCCTCCCGAGTGGGCGTCCCTGTGGCCGAGTCGGTTTGGCAATTATCACTGGAGCATTTTCGCGAATCGCAGGCCGACAATGGAACGTGGGATTACGTCGAACCACGCTCGCCGGGTTCTGGCAGTATGACGTGCGCAGGTGTCGGCTCGATGCTTATCTGCATGGACCGATTGGCGATCCAGGAGGCATCGGTCGATGCTACGGCCGAAGTTCGTTGTTGTGGAACTCCGGTAGTCGACGAGCAAATTGAAAAAGCGATCGGTTGGTTAGGTCGACAAACGCTTGAAGAGAATCCCGGAGGCGAAACGTGGCATTACTACTACTTGTATGGGATCGAGCGAGTGGGCCGGCTGAGCGGCAGGCGATTCTTTGGTCAATTGGACTGGTATCGCACCGGGGCTTCCATCCTCGTGCGGCAGCAAGATCCATTGAACGGCCAATGGCGTCGTGGCTCGTTGTTGGAGGGTAATCCGCTGTTAGCTACCTCGCTCGCTTTACTTTTTTTGGCTAAAGGGCGACGCCCTGTGGTTATCGCCCAATTGGATTGGCAGGATGGCGGAGACTGGAACCGACATCCCGGGGCGCTCCACAATTTGACGCGCTACGTCGAGAAGCAGTGGAAGCGCGATCTAGCTTGGCAAACCATTCGATTACGACAAGCGACAGCGGCCGACCTGCTGGAATCCCCCGTGTTGTTCTTGCGGGGAACAGAGGCATTGCGGCTTTCGTCTGAGCAGAAGCAAATGCTTCAAACGTATGTATCCCAGGGGGGGTTCTTGCTCGTGGAAGCCTGCATCGGTCAAGGATGCCGCGGGGAGCCATTCGAACAGTCGTTTCGACAACTGACTGAAGAGTTGTTTCCGGCTAGTCCGCTGCGTGAATTGGCTCCCGACCATCCCATTTGGGATGCCGAGGAACTGATCGATCCACGAGCGCTGCCGGAAGGGTTTTGGTTGTACGGCATCGACGCTTGCTGCCGTACCAGCGTCGTTTTTATGAATCGGACGCTTTCCTGTTACTGGGAATTGGGTCTGTCGCGCCAACAGGAGCAGTATCCGCCGGCGGTACGTCAGCGCATCGAAACGGCTTTACAGTTGGGACAGAACATTTTGGCGTATGCTACCAATCGTGAGTTGCGTGAGCGATTGGATCGCGTTGCGGTGCGTCCGCCAGGCGCTGGCCAAGGGGCCATGCGCGGCGCGCTGGCATTGGGCAAACTCAGTCACGGAGGGGGAGCTGATGACGCGCCACAAGCCTTGGCTCACCTGGTGGCAGCCCTGGAAAAGGAGCTTCAGGTACGTGTCCATTACTCCCGAGAACTCGTAGCACCGACCGATGTACATCTGGCCGATTATCCGATCGTTTTCATGCACGGTCGGCGCGATTTCCGGTTCAGTCCCGCGGAACGTCAGGCGCTGGCAACGTATCTGAATCGCGGGGGATTTATTTTCGCCGATGCTATCTGTGCCAGTCCGGCCTTTGCCAAGGCGGTACGTCGTGAATTCGAAGCGATGTTTCCAGAAAGTCGCTTCGTCACCTTGCCATCAGACCATCCATTATATACGGATCGTTATCGTGGAGCCTTGATCGAGCGGGTGACCGTGCGACAACCGCAACCTCGTGGCGGTCCTCGTACGGCACTCGTGCAGCAGGCTCCGGTTCTGGAAGCTTTGGAGGTCGACGGGAGGATTGCCGTTATCCTTTCTCCATTGGATGTCAGTTGCGCTTTAGAAGGCCACGCGTCGCTGGAATGCCATGGCTATACGACGGCCGATGCAGCACGCTTGGCGATCAATGTGATTCTTTTTGCTCTGGGACAGTAGCGGCCGTGTCGGGATTCGAGCGCTGGAAGCTGTTGCCCCAGAGATTTCCCAGATTGATCAGGGCCGGAAGAAGGAGCAGATTCCCGAACAAACTTCCGG
The DNA here is from genome assembly GCA_964425225.1 of uncultured Pirellulaceae bacterium. Classification (GTDB taxonomy): domain Bacteria; phylum Planctomycetota; class Planctomycetia; order Pirellulales; family Pirellulaceae; genus BPJU01. The sequence goes on from CAYRMD010000026.1 coordinate 9,551, forward strand.
CCAGGGTAGCTCCGGCCAATAGTCCGAAATAAACCGTCGGCATGAGCTGGCTCACAACCATGGCGGAAAACCCGATACTGAGCGCAAGCGTTGCGTACAACAATGCACGTCCGACGGTCGTCTGTGCTTGACCAAGTGCTTCGCGGACCGTACACCCCTGGCGGCGCGATCGCAAGTAAACGATCAAATAGTGCAGCGAGCTATCGACAGCCAAACCCATCGATACGGCCGCCATCATCGCTGCACCCATGTTGAGCCGGATTTGGAAAAATCCCAAAGCGCCCAACACGAGCAAAATTGGCAGCACATTGGTAGCCACGGCTGCCATGGCTGCACCGACATGTCGTAAAGCGATAGCCAGACAGATACCTACACCCAATACGGCCACCCACAAACATCGCCATTGGTCACTCACCACGCCGGCTACAAGGCGCGTCAGCAGGACATAAAATCCCACGACGCGAATTTCCGAAGGCTCACCGAACTCTTGTTCGGCCAGTTGCCGTACCCGGGCAATTAGCGCCTCTTTGGTCGCGGCACGGCGTCGATCATAGGCCCGCAACATTACCCGCCAGTACTGTCGGCCGTTTTGCGGGTCGCACGCCGAAAAAGTCGCATGAATTTTGGGAGCCAACAGATGCACGGCCTCAAGAAGCACGCGCGGGGGGACCAACGCCAATATGCGCTCCGTGCGCGCAGAAGCCACCAGGTCGGCCAAACTGAGTACTTTGCTGAATGCCGTCCCGTTCGTTTCCGGATCCCGTAAAGCCCGCAGCTTTTCTTCAAACGATACCAGCTTTTCGATGAATTGGCTGTCGATCACGTCGGGAGCAGGCACGACCAGATCCATCATCCCAGCTCCGCCTAAACGGTTCTCAACATAGTCGTACGCCCGTGCGATAGGGCTGTCGGCGCGAAAATTGCGCGTAAAGTCACTTTCAATTTCCAATTGTGTATTTCCGCCGACGGCTACTGCCGTAATTCCCACGGCCACGGCGCACGTCCAAGCGGCTCGATCGATCGAAAAATGCCCCAGGCGCGCTAGCCACCGCCCTAACCAACTGTCGTCCGGTAGCGCCGGTCGTTGCCCATATCCAAACGGTAAAGTGGCAAGGGCCGGTAGTAGCAACCAAACGGCTAGCCACACGAAAAGCGACCCGAGTGCCATCATCAAACCGAAATCACGTACCGGCCCCACTCCAGCTACTCGCAAGGCAAAGAATCCAACGGCATCGGTAATACATGCCCAAGCTATCGGCCAGCGAAGCTCTGTCCAAGTATTGGCCCAAGCTTCGGACGAAGCAGCGCCTTGCGCGACGCGTCGCTGGTAACCCACGGCCAGATGCATCACGGTAGCCACTGCTACGACAGTCAGTACGGCGCTTAACATGGAACTGGCCATGCTTAACCGCATCTGCAGCCATGCCAATAACCCGGTCGTAACCACCAGGGTCCACTGCACGGTCAACATTGCGATAATCGCCCAGCGGATGCTGCGTAACGAGGCAATGATCGTAATTCCTAAGAGCAGGGTAGTGACCAGGCTCAAACGATCCGCGTCGTTCTCTAAAAGGCGAAAGCTTTCACTCACCATTACCGGTTCGCCTACGACCAACATCGCCGGGTATTCAGAGCGATGTTGGTCCACGAACTGCCGCAAGTACGTAATGGTGGGGCGTCGCCCGTGTTGGGCAATGTACTGCTCATCGAGTACGCACATTACCGAGGCGATGTTCCCCGTCTCGCCATGGGTAAAACCTGCAAACAACTCGCGGCACTTTCGAGAAATAGGATCGTTCTTGACAATCCCACTTCCCCATCGCTGAAGAATCTGATCCAGCGTGGCGACACTAAAAATGTCGGCAATACCTGGCCCATTGCGGAGTTGGTCGGCTAACTTTTCCACGCGAGCAATGCCACTTCTGTCCTGGGCGAAAAGCTGGGGATCCTCATAGACGACCAACACCACTTGACTACTGCCGAAAAGCCGTTGGTAGTCCTGGAATTGACGGAGGACGGGATCCCCCGGAGGAAACAGCGACTCGATGGAATGCTCATACTGCATGCGCTGTGCAAATGGCCAAGCCAATACCAACAGCACGATGCCCAAGAATAAACGCAGCCATGCCCACATCGCAGCTCTACTCCACCAGGCTTCCGGCACTCCGGTTTTCGCTATCCTATCCTAAGAGGCCAGCAGCATAACACCGGGTATCGCTTACCGCAAACGGCAACGTGCCTCGCAGTGCAAAATCGTATTACTTGCCGATAGCGTTGTAGCTAACCTTATTCCAAAGGCGAAGCCATGACACGTTCGCTCTTGGTTCGGCCCGTTTATGGATTATTGGTGCTGCTAATAATCACCGTTGCCGGGCGGTTGATCGTTGCAGCCGGCAGTGACCGACGTCTCATCGCCGATCCGGACGGCTATGGGCGACTGGCGGTGAATCTTGTTACACACCGTCAATTTGCTTTGTATCCCGGCGCACCAACGTCGTATCGGCCACCTCTTTACCCTCTGTTGCTCACATGTGCCGTGCAGGGCAACCAAATCGAACCATGGCGTTTAGTCGCGCTCCACACGCTTTTGGCAACAGCGACCATTTTTATCGTTTATATCTTGTCACGCCGATGGGCAGGTGGCAGGGTTCGCGCGACCATCGCCGCGGGGTGGCTTGCTGTCAACCCACTGTTGGTATACCAATCAACTCACATCATGACCGAAACGCTGGCAGTTTTCCTGGTGGTGGCTACCGGCTGGACAGCCGAACGGCTTTTGGAGCGTAAGTCGTGGATAGAGGCGGTTGGGTGCGGGTTGCTCTTTGCCGGTTGCGCCTTGTGCCGCCCTGTGTTTTTCGTGTGGTTTATCGCTTTTGCCGCAACCGGCTGGTACAGCCTAGCCCGCCGAAATCCCGCGCGAGCCGCCGCCCTATGGGTTGCCATGTTCCTGGCGTTTAGTGCAGCATGCCTACCGTGGTGGGTCCGCAATTATCGAATCTGGGGCACGCTCGTGGTCGCTACCACCCATGGCGGTTACACCTTGTGGTTGGCGAATAATGAGGACTTTTATGCCTACTTATCCGACAAGCGGCACAAGAAGCCCTGGTCGGCGGCACGGTTCGATGATCAATACGCGCGACTGGCTCAGCGTGCTGCCTATAATGAGCCAGTTGTGGACCGACAAGCCACCAGCCGAGCATGGCAGACGATGCGCACGTATCCGTGGCTGGCGGTACGGGCGGCGATCTATAGATGGAGTGAGTTATGGAATCCGCAACCTCGCTCGACCGATCAACGTCCCGTGTCCAGACCGGTCGTGGGGCTGGTTCTGCTCTATTACTTGTTGGAGTATCTGGCGGCGTTGTTGGGAATGTGTCGGTTGGTAGTTCGTAGAAAATGCCCGCAATGGTGGATATGGGCAAGTTTGGTAATGGCTCTTCACTTCGTTCATGCTGTGTATTGGGCGAATGCTCGAATGCGGGCGCCGTTAGAGCCACTTTTGGCATTGTTGGCGGTGCAAGCTTGGCCAGAACGCACTGGGCAACGTACCGGATCCTCATTGCCGAACGCCTAAGCTCGACCACTGCAACTAAAGACTCTCCAGATGCAAAACAACGTGCCGCAAAGGCGTAGAACAACGCTGCCAAGGAGATTGTGGATCGGCTATTCAAGCAAGCTCGCTTGCTTGCCTTGTAGCTGGCTTTTATAATCGCCGACCCGCGGTGGGCGGCGGTAGGCACCTTTCGGCGATGCTGCTCGAGAGCAGCATCATTTCGCACCCGTTTTGGATGAAGAGTGAACCTTCTTGGCGGTAAGGAAACCGAATCTGTTTCGGGGCGGATTCAGCCAACATCATCTTCGGGCCAAACAGCGCCGGGCATCGGTACGGTGTGCCGGTGGAGTTGGCACGTTTGCGGCTTTCCCCAGCGCTTGGACAAACTGGCTTCTGGGAGCGATGTTGGTCGTACTATCCAACGGTGTCGTACACGCTCAGACAGGGCTTATCAGCACCGCCGAGCGCGCCTCTTTTGCCGATGAATGGATCGATTTTCCCATGGCGGATGTGCGGGAGCCGATCCGCGCGTGGGCTCGCCGAGGATTTCAATGGTTCGAAGGCAGTTATGAAGTCATTTGGCTAGAAGGCAATTGTCGTGTGGAACAAGGCCAGATGCACAGTCGAGCTGAGCGAGCGGTCCTATGGATTGATCGTTCGCCCGAGGGGTTCCCATCGGCCGTCACGAAAGTATTAGTTTACTTAGAGGGTGCGGTTCAAGTCGATTGGCAGCACGATGGGCTACCTCATCGCGTCTCCGGCGAACGAGCGCAAAGCGTTGTGGATACTGCCTGGCGCGGGCGGTTATACACGCATGTCGGACTGGAGGTAATTGCGGCTGTCCATCCAGAGCGTCCCGATCCTTTGCCTGACGAAGTACAGCGCAGTTGGCCGGGAGCTGCTGTTGTCGAGCAAGTCGCGTTTCAAGAGGCTCCCGGCACAGCCCGGCCATCGGCGTCAACAAAGCGCATTCGCATTCTGCCCCGTAGCGGTGGTGACCTCCAATTCGACACGTACCACAACCCGCAGCGCAATGAAACGATCCTTGTCGCCACCAATGGAGTGAGCATTCTCATCGAAGGGGTACGGATCGAGAATGTGCCAGATTTCGGTGCGTTGGATCTGGGGCGGATCGAGTTGGAAGCCGATAACCTGGTTGCCTGGACAGCGTACTTGCCGAGTCTCAATGTGCCGGGTGGGGCTCCTCAGGGTTGGCCGGGTGGAACGCTACCGCTTGAGCTATACTTGGAAGGCAATATCGTTTTTCGCCAGGGACGACGCGTCATTTATGCCGATCGGCTCTACTACAATGTTCAGGCCGAACGCGGCATCGTCCTACGCGCCGAGATGCTCACCCCCGTCAAGGACTACGAGGGGTTGTTGCGTTTGAAGGCCGACATCCTGCAGCAGATTGATCGGCATCAGTTTGCTGCCTTTGGTGCGGCGGTTACTTCCAGCCGAATCGGCTACCCGCGCTACTGGGTGCAATCCGAACAAGTAACTTTTCGCGACGAACAACGTCCTCGCCTGGATCCCATTACCGGATCGCCCCAACGGGATCCCGTTACCGGTGAAGTGGACGTGGACCATTCGTTGTTAGCCACGAGTCGCAATAACTTTCTGTATGTGGGTGGTGTTCCGGTTTTCGCTTGGCCGCTGCTAGCCACCGACCTGCGCAAGCCGACTTTTTATGTCGATAATCTTCGCATCAGGAATGACGATATTTTCGGAACGCAAGTGCTGGTGGATCTGGATGCCTATCAATTGCTGGGCATCCAACAACCGTGGGAAGGAACCGACTGGACGATTTCGACCGATGTTCTCTCGGAGCGGGGTCCGGCGCTCGGAACGACGTTTCGCTACGATCGCCAGGATTCCTTCGGGCATCCAAGTGCGGTTGGGGGCACGTTGGACCTTTGGGGAATATTCGACGACGGCGTGGACAACTTGGGATTTGATCGCCGGGCGCTCATACCCGAAGAAGAGTTTCGCGGACGTGTCCTTTGGCGCCACCGCCAGCAGCTGCCGTACGATTTGCAACTCACAGCCGAATTGGGGTTGATCAGCGATCGGAATTTCCTAGAACAGTATTTCGAATCGGAATGGGACCAGCTCAAGGATCAGACCACAGGGGTAGAACTTAAACAATACCGCGGGAATCACGTCTGGAATGTCACCTCGGACGTGAGGCTTAACGATTTTTTCACGCAGACCGAGTGGCTGCCGAGATTGGACCATTTTCTTTACGGACATTCGTTGTTTGGCGATCGGCTTACCTGGAACGCACACACGACGGTAGGCTATGCGCATTTGCGGCCGGCCGTTGCACCGTTTAACCCGCTGGACGCGGCAAAATTCGATCCGTTGGCATGGGAACAAGATCGTGAAGGCTTGCGAGCGATTACGCGCCAAGAGATCAGTTGGCCACTGCAACTCGGCCCCGCCAAAGTCGTTCCGTATGCTTTGGGAGAAGTTGGCTTCTGGGGTGAGTCGCTAGATGGATCGGAGTTGACGCGTCTATACGGTCAGGCGGGTCTGCGCGCCAGTCTGCCGCTGGTTCGTGTCGATCCTACGGTGAGCGATTCACTCTTTAATCTTAACGGCCTGGCACATAAGTTGGTTTTCGAGGCGGATATTTTTTACGCCGATGCCAGTCGAGATCTAACGCGATTGCCACTGTATGACCCATTGGATGATGATTCGATTGAGTTCTTCCGGCGGCGATTTTTCTTCGATACGTTCAGTGGCGTGCCCGGCGGAGACGTACCTCTCGCCTTCGACGAGCGGACGTTTGCCGTACGCAGTAACTTGGCGACGTGGGTGACGAGTCCCTCGCTAGAAATTGCCGAGGATTTGGTAGCCGGGCGACTCGCTATCCGCCAGCGCTGGCAGACCAAACGCGGCTTACCGAACCGCGAGCGTATCGTCGATTGGATCGTCTGGGACGTGGGAGCTACACTTTTTCCGGATCCGAACCGCGACAACTTCGGTGAGCCTATTGGCCTGATTGACTACGATTTTCGGTGGCACGTGGGGGATCGAGTTGCGCTCCTTTCCGATGGATTCTTCGACACCTTTGCTGACGGATTACGCACGGTGTCGGCTGCCACCTTGTGGAGCCGACCAGGAGTTGGGCAACTGTATCTTGGCTATCGCTCGATCGAAGGTCCGATTTCAAGCAACATCATCAGCGGATCGGTTGCGTATCGAATGAGCGAAAAATGGATTCTGACGGCCGGTACAAGCTTTGACTTTGGCCCAACTGGAAACATTGGGCAGTCGATTGCATTGACGAGGATTGGCGAGTCCGCTTTGGTTCGATTGGGGGTGAATGTGGACAATAGCCGCAACAACGTCGGTGTCGTTTTCGCTATCGAGCCGCGGTTTCTGCCTTCGCGAAGGTTAGGCTATGTTGGGGGAGTCCAGATCCCTCCGGCAGGCGTCCTCGGTCTAGAGTAAAAGCCAGACCTGGTCGCGTTGTGCCCGCTATCGGCTATCGTTGTGTACCCGGCATGAAGTGCTTGTGGTAAGTACATTGCCTGATGGCAGTAGCGAGGCACTCCAGATCGTGAGTGTTGGAGGAAGCCTACGGGGTAAGTCGACCGCCGACCGTTGGCGAAGGCGCCGCGAATTTGGTGCACCTGGGCAAGGCGCGACCTATTGGGGCGGGACGCCACGGAGCCCGGATGCACGAACGCGGCCCGATTCGCAAAGTGCCGCTCCCTTACGGCCGCGGGTCGGTAAACCTGTAGTTCGATCCAGCTTTTTTGAACGGATTGAAACAGTGCACGTCCCATGTCAGATCTTGGGATCACGATGCGGCAAACCCGGCCAGCAACCCACCGCGAAAGAGATAGATTCCGCCTCCCGTCGAGACGGACACGTAATGTTTTTTCCATGAGGCTTGCTGGATTCGGGTATGGAATGACTCTTCGAGCAGTTGGGGAGTTTCATGTTTCATTCGGTCCAAGGAGTTTATTGACGCAGAGAAAATGGCAGAAGAAGTCGAGCGTGATGCCTTCACGTTGAGTTTTTCTCACGAAATCTCTGCATTATTCGCGGTACGGCACCGGAGACTGTTCAAGAGTCGGCACAGATTGAGCACCAACTGCGACATTCTCTTGCCAAGTTCAGCGTTGTTTTGTGCGCGTTAGCGTTGGCACCCAGAGAAACCGAGGACACGGAGGACCGAGAAAACGTCGGCTCGAATGTATCGTTAGCAGACAACGGTGCCATCGTGCTAGTACTGCGCACGGCAGTCGATTGATCAGCGCTTTCGTCATGCTGAGTGCCCCGTTTACTGCGACTGGGCTGCGACGTATTGACGAACGGCATCACAAAGCCGCCCGACTAAATCGGCCAGTTTCTCGGCTAGCGGTTCGATACCATCCCATTGGTTGTGCCCAGCCCGCTGCTCGAGTTCGGCTGCCAAGTGTGTGGCCGATTGTGCGGTGTAGCGTGCTGTTAAAGACTTCAGTCGGTGGGCGGCCAATTCCAATTGCCGCGCATCGCGCTGCTGGATGGCCTGCTGGATTCGCGATACGAGCCCGGGGCCGTCTTTGAGGAAGAACTGCATCTGTTGCAGTAAGAGACTTTGATCGTTGTCCACGCTGCGCAGCGCTTCTTGGAAATCATATTCTAAAGCAGGAGCAACTTGCTTGGACTCGTCAGGACTCGCCCATTCGGCGCGCATCACTTGCGTCCGATCCAAGCCCCCTAATGACTCCACCATCGCCACTAATTCGCCCGGCCGTAGCGGTTTAGCCAGATATCCATCCATTCCTTCTGCCAGACACTTTTCACGGTCACCCTTCATAGCGTGAGCCGTTAGAGCGACAATGGGCACATGTTTACCCGTGGCTTTCTCCTTTTGGCGGATCGTTTGCGTTGCCTGAAAACCATCCATCTCAGGCATCCGCACATCCATAAGAATGACATCGAACGGCTGCTGTTGCCATAAAGTGATCGCTTCCTGGCCATTGGTCGCTTCGACACAGTAGTGTCCTCGCTGTTCGAGAACCGTGGTAGCAAGTTTGCGGTTGGCGTCGTGATCATCCACGACTAGTATGCGAAGTGAACGCTCGGCTTTAGAAGAGCTGAAGGTCTGATTCTTAGGGTGTTCGAAGCTATCGCTACTGGGTACCGGTTCAGGAGGCCTGAAGAATTCATCGAGCAACTGGGCGATGGCTTTCATGGAAACAGGTCGAATCAAGAAGCCCTCGATTCCCAATCGACGCGCAAGAGCCGCATCCGATGCCCGTTCGGTGGTCGATACCAGTATGACGTGTCGTAGGGCCTCGTGCCACGCACTGCGCAAACTGGTAACCACAGGAAACGCGTCCACATCGGGCGGGTCGTGACCAATTAAAACAGCATCGAATGGTGTACCTCGGCGTTTGGCATCCTGTAAGGCCGACGAAGCTTCCGCTCCATCTGTTGTGCAGACCGTGTCGATACCTAACGCACCCAATTGTTCCTCCAGGAATCGACGTTCACCAGCATGATGATGGATCAGCAAGAGTTTCGTGTTCCGAAGTGACGGATAGACTAGCGCCAGATCGGGTGGAGGTTCGGCTGCCGGAGACAGGCGCAGTGCGACGTGGAACGTACTTCCGACTCCCACGGTACTTTCTACCCAAATGCGGCCTTTCATCAATCGCACCAGATTGGCCGTAATCGTAAGTCCCAGACCGGTCCCACCGTAGCGACGCGTGGTTGAAGAATCCGCCTGACTGAATGCGTCGAAGATTTTTTCGAGCTTTTCTTCGGGTATCCCGATACCCGTATCGCGCACGGCGATATGGTATCCCAATTCCTGGGGCGTCTGCCATTGTAATTCAAGCTCGACGGCTACCTCGCCGCGCTCCGTGAACTTGATCGCATTTCCCACCAAGTTATAAAGAATCTGCTGAATGCGTACGGGATCGCCTCGCACGTGCACCGGCAGATCCAGTGGGGCCCGCGAAACGAGGGTTAAGTTTTTTTCCCGAGCTTTAACGGCCAGCGCGCGCAGCGTATCTCGTACTGCCTCGGCGAGGTTGAAATCTACTTCATCGATCGTCATCTTGCCCGCTTCGATTTTGGAAAAGTCCAAAACATCATTCAATAGTTGCAGCAGCGATTCAGCGGCCGATTGAACTGTGAGCAAATAATCGCGTTGTTCTTTGCTCAAGGGCGTCGCAAGTGCCAACTCGGTCATGCCAATGATCGCGTTCATCGGTGTTCGGATTTCGTGGCTGATATTTGCCAAGAAATTGCTTTTCATCCGAGCGTTCTCTTCAGCTAGCCTTTTTGCTTCGCGCAACGCCTCTTCCGTTTGCCGCCATTTGGTAATGTCGACGTCTACTGAGAGCCAGCATGTGATGTCACCTGCTTTGTTGCGAACCGGTATCAGATTGCACTCGACCCAAAATGTATTTCCGTCCCGCCGATACACGAGGATTTCTTGCAGTAACTCGTGGCCGGAAGCCATTGCCTGCTGAAAAGCCGTGATGGCTAATCGGTCAGTGCTTGGACCGAACAACAGTTCATCCAGCCGGCGCCCTCTGGCATGTGCCAGGCTGTAGCCGGTTGCCTCTTCAAAGGCCTGATTTACCCAGAGAATCCCACCGTTGGGTTCCATGATCGTAATGAGATTCCGAGATTTGCTGGCCACGAGCGACAACAGGGCAAGGTTTTCGTTGGGCGCCAATCCTGCCCACTCGCCACGCCGATCGATCTGTTCACGAGTTCGTGCCAATTCTTGAGACGCGCATCGATATTGCTCGATTGCCCAGGTCGCTGCCTCCTGTAAGGTGGTCATTTTCAAGAGCTCCGGCCAGGGCCACTGTTCCCAGGCTCCAAACCGCTCGACCCATCCGGGTAACTGCTGGCCGAAACGAAGGAGCTGACCGTCAACGGGTCGTTCGGGGATTTCCACAAGATCGAGCTTTCCGGTCCAAGGTGGGATACTGTCGCGGAGCGCTTGCTGCCAGGTCATCGACGCATCCGAGCTTGCCCGGTCCAGCTCGCCTCGAAGCTGCACTTCCAAGTAACAGTTCGCCTGACACCGGTGAATAATCACCTGCGCCTCGAGCGGATAATTGTGCTGAAGCAGCACGCGACAGGCAGCTCGGACACACCTTTGCAGAGCGTTGCGCTTAGAAGAAGGCAAATCTAGGAAAGCTCCCGCTAGGCGAATCGTTTGGGTCAACCGTGCGATATGGCCGACGCGCTGTATTGGGTACCATTTCATGAGGAGAATTGTCTGGGGGGCTTGCTCGTACTTGGGGAAACGTACCATGAGGCGCCTCCTGGTGAGGGATGTCCAGCAAACGATCGAACAGAAGGTAGTCCACCTGAGAGAGCTTTGCAACGCACGTGCCAGATACAACTGTACCACACCCTAGAAAAAGCGGGGGCGTAGCCGCAACAAGCCCATCATGAAACAATAGCCCAAAGGTGGTGTAAAGGATGGAGAGCGATCCATGAGTCGTTTCTTGATCATCGATGATGAACCGGCCGACGTGGCGCTCCTTACGTCGGCGCTGGAAAGGAAGGGCTACCAAGTCAGCAGTGCGGCTACGGGCCGAGAAGCAATGCGACTCTTGGATGAAGTAGCCCCGGACGTAGTCCTTCTTGATATTTTGCTACCCGATGAAAATGGGTTGGAGATCTTTCGACGTATCCGAGCCAAGGATAGCCGATTACCGGTAGTATTTGTAACAGCTTCAGGGTCTGCGAATACGGCTATCGAGGCCATGCGGCTGGGCGCGTTCGATTACTTGACTAAGCCGCTGAACTTGAGGGAAGTTCATCAGGTGATTGAGCGAGCTCTCGAAGTACGGCGGCTTGCCCACGCTCCTGTCCACCTCGATTCGAGTCCCGGTCTGGATACCGAAGACGTAATTATCGGCCGCTCGCCCGCCATGCAGGAAGTTTATAAAGCCGTCGGTCTGGTCGCTGCGCAGGACGTGACCGTGTTAATTGTCGGCGAGAGCGGCACAGGAAAAGAACTGGTGGCTCGAGCCATTTATCAATATAGCCGCCGTGCGGATGGACCATTCCTGGCGGTTAACTGCGCTGCCATTCCCGAAACGCTGCTGGAAAGCGAACTGTTCGGCCACGAAAAAGGCGCATTTACCGGAGCAGACCGCCGGCGGATTGGAAAATTCGAACAATGCCATGGCGGGACGATCTTCTTGGACGAAGTGGGTGATATGCCCCTGGTGCTACAAAGTAAGATTTTGCGGGTTCTCCAGGAAAAGTCATTCGAAAGAGTGGGAGGAAACCAGACGATTCAAACCGATGTGCGCGTGCTGGCTGCTACGCACCGCAACCTAGAGGAGATGGTCCAGCGAGGTCAATTTCGGGAGGACCTGCTGTATCGGCTCAACGGGTTTACCATTCGCTTGCCTCCCTTGCGCGAGCGTGGAGATGACTTGTTGCTGCTGTTGGAACATTTTCGCCGACAAGCCAATCAAGATCTCGAAAAAGACGTACAAGGCTTTTCGGAAGAAGCCCTTGCTATCTTGCGGCGTCACCACTGGCCTGGAAACGTCCGGGAACTGCAAAATGTCGTACGGCAGGCCATCCTGAAAACTAGCGGTCCGGTGGTCTTGCCCGACTTTTTACCGGATTACCTAAGACAATCTCCCGTACAAGCTCCTCGCGGCGATGTGCCTTATGCGGCGCTTGAATCGTGGATTGATGCGAAACTCCGTACGCATCCTGAACATGTCTATGACGAGGTGGTAGGAACCGTCGAACAGCTCTTGGTACAGCGTGCCTTGCTGCACGCCGGAGGCGATCGCTTGGCCGCGCTTCGCCAGCTCGGGGTTAACCCGGCTACATTCCGCTCGACCGCTGGGCTGGAGCTACTGGACCTGGACAGCCACGCATCACAGAGGGAAACCAAGGAGCTGACCCGCAGCCCAGCCGATGACCAACCGGTATCCAGTGGTGCATCCGCAAATACCAGCTCGGTGGATGAATCCCTGTTTGAACCAACCATGACGATGGAAGAAATCGAACGGGAAGCGATACGCCGAGCCTTGTTGCGTACCAAGGGGCGCAGGACCGAGGCGGCGCAATTATTGGGTATTAGTGTGCGGACCCTGCAACGGAAAATTAAAGAATATAACTTGGAAATCTAGCTCGAGCGTTGCTCGTGTGTGTGCGCCTTGATTGTACGGACGTTGCGTTGTTGGAGCAGCGGCGCTCCGGGACTCGCGGAGTATGTGAGGCACCTACGGCAGAAGTCGATCTGTGTCCTATGGCTACGGCGCCGAGAACTTGGTGTACCCTGGCGAAGCACGACCGGTAGGGGCCGGTTGCGAACGTGCCCCGATCAATGAACAGGGCTCGATTCGCGTAGTGCCACCCCCTTACGGTCGCGGCCCTGTAAAGCTATCCCTCTGCGGAAGCGATAGGGGGGAACGTGGGGGGGATGGCCAACTGGGTTACAGCCACCTCCTACGTACAAATGCGATGCACATCCGGAATTAAACGCAGAGGCACAGAGGGCAAAACTAAGAAAACAAATGATGGGATTGTGCTTCCGCGTTCTTCGTTTCGTCCGGCGTTGCGTTTCCAAAAGCCCCGGCTTTCTTTTGGCTTTTTTCGGGTCTTGGCGAATCGCCGCAATTCAAGGCACGGAGCATCGAAGGGGCGTGTTTTCTCTGGTAAAGAGTCGTCGCCTGCGACACTTTGACCTGGCGTCGGACAATTTGTCGTCTTTTTGGGACTCCGAGGCTTTGCCAAGAGCGAGGCAGCCTTCTAGCTTTTTGGATTATTGTGGGTGTGGGTTGGTACGCGATAAAAAGTCAACCTTTGGTGATCAAGCGTTTTTCGATGGGTCTCAGGACCGCAAGTACCAGGAATGTGAGGATCGTTGTATTGGCTGCTAAGGCATAGAAACCTAGGCCAGCGGCCATTCCGATGGCGGCGGTCAGCCAAATGGAGCTAGCCGTGGTCAGACCTTTGACTTCCAGTTGCTCGCTCAACTTCAGGATGGTACCGGCTCCCAGGAATCCGATGCCGGTGGCCACGCCTTGGACGACGCGATTCGCGTCGCCCGGCAGATAGGTAGCCAACAGCACATACACGGCCGATCCGACGGCCACTCCTATATGCGTACGCAATCCAGCCCAATGGCCATGGAGTTGACGTTCCATGCCGATAAGGCCACCGAGCAGCGCGGCGGCGCCCAGTCGCATCCATTGATTAAGGAAGTCGGTCTGGTCGAAGTCGGCCACCGTCGAGGCCCTCCTTTCAGCATTGGTTTAGGCAACCGGTGGGGAACAAACCAGCACTTTGGCCGGGCGGAGAACGCGATCATGCAGTTGGAAGCCAAGTTGCACGACGTCCAACACGGTGTCTGGGGGTTCGTCGGGCGCGTAGACTTTTCTGACCGCCTCGTGCCGATAGGGATCAAATGGTTCACCCGGTTTTCCGATTGCTTGGCAGTGGTGTTGGGCCAAGACCTGTAAGAGTTGCCCGTAGATGAGTTGGACGCCACGGATCATCTCGGCCGAGTCACCCGCGATCTCTGCCGCGTCGATGGCTTGGCGCAAGCCATCAACAATCGGCAGAAGGTCCGTAAGAAGCTTCTGCTCCGCGTATTTTTGTTGCTCTTCCAATTCGCGTTGAGTTCGTTTTCGGACATTCTCCAACTCCGCCGACACGCGCAGAAGCTGTTCTCGTAGACGCTCCACGTCGTGGTCGTGAGCCGGGTCGTAGAAAGCGCCATCGGGATGGATGGGTCGTCGATCGTCCATTGGACTGCCTCCCATGCGCGGCGACCGTGTGGTCGGAAAGATCGCAAGCTGAGCCTTGCCGAGCGGGTCGCTCGCCCCGCTCTTGCCCTAACGGTTCTCCGAAGCGGAGCTTACGGGCTCAGGTTCCGGCACGGTTTGGGCTCGGAACGTGAACTGCCCTTGTTGATAGTCGACCAATATACGGTCACCTTCGGAGAATGTGCCTTTCAACAGCTCGGTAGCCAGCGAGTTTTGCAAGCGTTGTTGGATCACACGGCGTAGCGGGCGAGCCCCATAAATTGGGTCGTACCCTTCTTGGGCCAGAGCGTCGCGGGCTGCGTCGGTGAATTCCAGAGTAATATTCTGTTGCTGGAGCAATTGGCCGAAGCGCTTGAGTTGTATATCCACGATTTGTCGAATCTGCTTGGGCTCCAGTGGCCGGAAGACGATTGCTTCGTCGATGCGGTTGAGGAACTCTGGTAAAAGCTTCTGCTGGAGAATCCGCATGACGGCTGCGCGAATTTCTTCAGCGCTGCCGCCGCGCTCAGAAATCGCTTGGATTTCTTGGCTACCCAGGTTGCTGGTCATGACGATAATCGTGTTCTTGAAGTCGACCGTGCGGCCATGGTTATCGGTCAAGCGGCCGTCGTCGAGCACTTGAAGGAGGATGTTGAACACATCGGGGTGAGCCTTTTCGAATTCATCGAGTAACACAACCGAGTACGGACGGCGCCGCACGGCTTCCGTCAGCTTCCCGCCTTCTTCATAGCCGATATAGCCAGGCGGGGCTCCGATCAGGCGGCTGACCGAGTGTTTCTCCATGAACTCGCTCATGTCAATACGCACCATCGCATTTTCATCGTCGAACAATACCTCGGCTAAGGCTTTACAAAGCTCGGTTTTTCCCACGCCGGTCGGTCCCAAGAAGATGAACGAACCGATCGGACGATTCGGGTCACCCAACCCACTACGGCTGCGCCGTACCGCGTTGGCAACCGCCTTTACGGCTTCGTCTTGGCCAACTACCCGTTCATGGATGCGCTCTTCTAAGTGCAAGAGTTTTTCTTTCTCGGTCTGGACCATCCTCGCCACGGGGATCCCGGTCCAAGCGCTAACCACTTCTGCGATCTCTTGTTCGGTGACTTCTTGTCTTAAGAGGCGCTTTGCCGAGACATTTTTGTCTTCTTTGTCTTCGGGTTTTTCTTCCTGTTGGATCCGCTTCTGAAGTTGACGCCGCTTGACATCCAACTGGTAAAGGCGCTGGTAGTCGTCTTCCGGAACGGGAACACCTGACGACAATTTTTCTTTAATGGCGGCCTCGATCTTACTGAATTCCAGTTGGACTTGCGCCAAATCTTCACGAACCTTTTTAATATCTCCCAACCCGGCTTTTTCGGCCTCCCATTGCTCGCGTAGTGATGCTAATTGTTTTCTCGTTTCTTGGATTTCTTGTTCAATTTCATCCAGGCGTTGTTGGGTGGATTCATCGTGCTCTTCGGCAAGCTGTCGAGCGGTGAGCTCCAGTTGTCGCAGTTTGCGTTGCACCGCATCGATTTCTGCCGGAACGCTCGACAACTCCATGGCGACTCGACTAGCGGCTTCGTCGACCAAGTCGATCGCTTTATCGGGTAAGAAGCGGTCGGTGATGTACCGATGCGACAAGCGTGCCGCAGCCACAAGGGCCGAATCGCGGATTTTTACCCCGTGATGCGCCTCGTAGCGCGGTTTCAAACCGCGAAGGATGGCAATCGTATCTTCTACCGACGGTTCACCGACATATACCGGTTGGAAGCGACGTTCCAAGGCCTTGTCTTTTTCGATGTGTTTGCGGTATTCATCCAGTGTTGTGGCTCCGATGCAACGTAATTCGCCGCGCGCCAGCGCGGGTTTGAGCAAATGTGCGGCATCCGTGGCACCTTCGGCCGCCCCGGTACCGACCACGGTATGCAATTCATCGATAAAGAGAATGATGCGGCCTTCGGCCGCCGTGACTTCTCGAATTACCGCTTTCAAACGATCCTCGAACTCACCTCGGTATTTGGCTCCGGCAATCAGTGCACCCATGTCCAAGGCAACGATGCGCTTGTTTTTCAGTGCTTCGGGAACATCCCCTTGCACAATCCGCAAGGCCAGCCCCTCGACGATTGCCGTCTTGCCCACCCCAGGATCACCAATCAGCACGGGATTGTTCTTCGTGCGCCGCGATAGTACTTGGATGACACGCCGGATTTCTTGGTCACGACCGATGACGGGGTCCAGCTTTCCTTGCTCGGCTTTTTGCACAAGATCGATACCGTAGCGTTCCAGAGCTTGGTATTTGTCTTCTGGGTGCGGGTCGGTCACTCGTTGATTGCCGCGGATGGACTGCAAAGCGCCTAGCAGTGCCGGTTCGTTGACCCCGAGGATTTTCAAAGCTTGTTGCGCCTTGGAGTCGACTGCCAGCAATCCCAGCAACAGGTGCTCGGTCGATATGTACTCGTCCCGCATTTGCTCGGCGACCTGAGCAGAACGCTGAAAGACGTCGTGTAATGCTCGACCGACTCGGAGTTCAGAACTGCCCACGACGCGCGGCAATCGGTCGAGCTCCTTGGCGACCACAGAGCGAAGACGAGCCATGTCCACGCCTATTTTTTGGAGGAGAGGACCGACGATACCTTGGCCGTCTTCCAGGAGGCCAGAGAGCAAGTGGAGTGGGTCTATTTCCGGATGGCCTCGCTCGCTGGCTAATGCCTGAGCCGCTTGTACACTCTCCTGAGCTTTGGCCGTGAGTTTGTCGAAACGAAATGTCATCCCGAGTTACTCCATTACGAATACGCTTTCTTGACTTTGGATTACTCCACGGCGCGGACGCAGATCGGCACAAAAAGCGGCGGTCAAGTTAACCTTGACCGCCGGCGGCCAGTTCCCAGGAAAAACCATGAGGCGCCCGCAAATCCGTGGACTATTTCTTGACCTCGAACTCGGCATCGATCGTACCATCATCACCGGAACTACTCGAACCTGAGCCACTGGCAGTTGAAGAGGTGGATTGAGCACGTGCACGCTCATACATCGTCTTACTGAAAGCGTGCGACGTTTGTTCCAGTTCGCTAATGGCTGCCTTGAGAGCCGAGAGGTCTTCGCCTTTGGCTTTTTGCCGCACTTTGTCGATGGCACGCTCAAGCGACTCGCGATCGGCACTGGTGAGTTTGTCAGCGTTTTCTTTCATGAGTTTTTCGAGCTGGTAACAGAGATGATCGGCTTGATTACGAGCTTCGGCTAGCTCGCGTTTGCGCCGGTCTTCTTCGGCATGCAATTCGGCGTCCCGCTGCATCCGCTCGATCTCTTCCTTGCTCAGGCCGGCCGATTGTTCGATCCGCACCGAGGCTTCGCGACCGGTAGCCAAATCACGTGCCGAAACGTTCAAAATACCGTTGGCGTCGATGTCGAACTTGACCTCGATTTGCGGCACGCCGCGTGGTGCCGGGGGGATGCCTTCGAGATTGAATTGGCCCAGCAAGCGGTTATCGCGTGCCATGGGCCGCTCGCCTTGATAAACCATAACTGTGACAGCCGTCTGGTTGTCCGACGCCGTCGAAAAGATCTGCTTGCGCTCCGTAGGAATCGTTGTGTTGCGCTCGACCAACTTCGTGAAGATGCCACCCTCGGTCTCGATCCCAAGCGATAGCGGAGTTACGTCCAACAGCAACACGTCGCGACGCTCCCCAGCCAATACGCTCCCCTGGATCGCTGCACCAACGGCGACCACTTCATCGGGATTAACCCCTTTGTGCGGCTCTTTGCCGAAATAGTCACGTACGAACTGCTGGATCTTCGGAATGCGCGTCGAACCGCCTACCAGGACTACCTCATCGATATCCGAGGGGCGTAACTTCGCATCGGCCAATGCCTGTTCCACCGGACGGCGAATCCGCGGCATAAACTTGTCGATCAGTTGTTCGAACTTCGACCGGGTGATCGTCATCTGCAAGTGCTTCGGGCCGGTGGTGTCCGCGGTGATGAAGGGCAAGTTGATATCCGTTTGCGGCATCCCCGATAGCTCTTTCTTGGCTTTCTCACATGCCTCCTTCAGGCGCTGTAAAGCCATCGGGTCTCTTCGCAAATCCACCCCTTGCTCTTTACGGAACTCGTCCGCAACGAATTGGATGAGTTCTTCATCGAAGTCGTCGCCCCCTAAATGCGTGTCACCGCTGGTGGCAAGCACCTGGAAGACTTTTGCCTCGTCACCGTCACCACCGCTTACTTCCAGGATCGACACGTCAAACGTGCCACCACCTAAGTCGAAAACGACGATTTTTTCGTCTTTTTTCTTCTCCAATCCATACGCCATCGCGGCTGCCGTCGGCTCGTTAATGATCCGGACGACCTCCAAGCCCGCAATCTGCCCAGCGTCCTTGGTGGCTTGCCGCTGCGCGTCGTTAAAATAAGCCGGAACAGTGATAACGGCCTTGTGTACCTTGTGCCCTAGATAAGCTTCAGCCGCATCGCGCAATTTGCGTAACACCTTGGCGGAAATCTCCTGAGGTGTATACCGCCGGCCGTCCACTTCGACCTTCACGTACTCCTCCGGGCCGCCGACAACTTTGTACGGGACCAGTTTCTCTTCCTCGGTTACCTCCGAATGTCGGCGCCCCATGAAGCGTTTAATCGAGTATATGGTACGATGTGGATTGGTGATCGCTTGCCGCTTGGCCGGCTCACCCACCAATTCGCCTTTTTCGGTAAACGCGACGACACTTGGCGTCAAGCGATTCCCCTCCTGGTTCGGGATTACTTTCGGCTCGCCACCCTCGACAACGGCGACGACCGAGTTGGTAGTCCCCAAGTCAATGCCAATGATTTTTTCACCTCTCATGCCCAACACTCCTCGCAACACTCCTCGCAGGGATAGGGTTTTCCAACTAGACCGATTGTGCTCGATGCCCCGTCAGGTCCCCGACTGGAAAGAGGCCTGACGGAACAAGCCGCCTGCAATTGTCATGCCACCTTTCAAAGCAGCTTCAGGGCCGAAAGCGCCTTGGCCGGCGCCTGAATTTCCATAGGTCGGCTCGCCTCAGCATAACATCCCCCGAACACCTGTGACTCTGGCCCTTCGCGACCAATTCGGGAGGGCCAACCACGAAGGCCAACCGGTAAAACGTCGAAACTCTCTAAGACGTAATAAGTTATAACGCAACAAGTCAAGATCGAATCATAGTGAATTTCTGAACAGTAATCCGGTTTCCTATGCTGGCAGTCGACCCGGGCGAAAGGAAATCGATCTGTCAGAGAACTCAAGCGCGCGTCGGTCCCACGAGCCATACAAGGGCCTACGTCGGTAGGCACGCCATGGACAGATCTGTCCGAACCATGTCGCCGGTTCAGTCAATGTGGCAGGTCTTGGCCCTTCCGAGCATGTTAGGGCGAGTCCTCGAGCTTACGCGTCAAAAAAAACGGCTGCCGCTATCTGGTGGCAGCCGCTTCGATGTATCGGTCCGCTAAGTCTAAGCCGCCAGCTCAGCGGCCAGCGAATTAAAATCCGCTTCGGGTTGATCATCCTCCTCATCCGACAGTGATGCCAGTCGTGACCACTTTTGGTCGGCCCGTTCCGGACTTACCTCCGTACGCTCGGCTTCTTGTCGGCACCGCAAGCATTGAACGGCAAACGGAAGTGCTTCGAGCCGGACCATGGGAATGGGCTTTCCGCAGTTCTCGCATTTACCGTACGTACCTGCTGCCATTCTTTCCAATGCCCGGTCAATCAGTCGCAACTCTTCACTGGCGAGCTGCGCCAAATTGGCGTTGACTTGACCGTAGTCTTCTTCTACCGCCAGGTCCGCCAAGTCGCCGACCAGGCGATCGGGTGACAAACGGAATTCCTTGAGCTCGCCGGCCATAGCCGCCAGCAGTTCCTGCCGGCGCTGCCGCAAGCGAGTTTCAACTTGTTTGAGGAATTCGGCACGTTTCATAGCCTGAACCTCCCTTGCATGTTTGTCCGGCAAAAACCTGCGGACGAGGCATCTTTAAATGGGTGCAAATAATGCGCCAAAAACGGTCTATTCCTACTTTGCCAAATAATCAATTCGGCAGGTGGGATGTGGATTAATCTCCGCAGAGTCTGGCCTGCTGCCGGGCTGCTACGGGTATCGACGGATAAAATGCGCCGTACAGCCTACTACGGAAGATACTCCTCGATTTAAAATCATAGAGCAGAGTTGTTGGAGGGAGAGTCGTCGGAGCGCTGTAAGTGGCGCGCCGGAGCCTCGCTCCAGAAGACGTCTTCCATATCCAAGGACATAGCTGGTGCCGCCCTTCGGCCTCTGTCAGGTATCTACGGACTGTTGTGGGTGGCTACCTAGCGAATTCGTGTTGGTTAACGGTAGGTACGTGATGTTGCGTATACTTCATATTTCCGATCTGCATTTCGGAAAGCCATTTGTACCGGAAGTGGGTGAGGCTCTGTTGACGATTGCTCCGCGAGTGGAGCCGGATGCCATCGTGGTGAGCGGAGATTTAACGCAGCGAGCCAAACGGCAAGAGTTCGAAGCCGCGCGACAATTCTTAGATCGTCTGCCACGCGTTCCGTGCTTGGCGATTCCCGGCAACCACGATGTGCCTTTGTATCGAATTGCCGAGCGGTTGCTGGATCCGCATCGGTTGTTCCGGCAATATATTTCGGCGCAGTTGGACCAGGTCCTGCGCTTGGATCACGCAGTACTTGTGGGGCTGGATTCCACTTCGCCGCGGCGTGCCATTACCAACGGTAGGTTACATCGTGGCCAATTGGAGTTTTGTGCTCGAGCGTTTGCGGATGCTCCGGCCGACGCCGTACGGATCATCGTAGCACACCATCACTTCGCGCCGGCTCCCGATTATATTCGGGACCAAACGATGCCCAATGCGCGCCGGGCTATCGAGCGATTTGTAGATTTAGGCGTCGACATGATCTTGGGAGGCCATTTGCACCGCGCGTATATCGGGAATTCCCTCGATTTTTACCCGGGTAATCATCGCGATCGGGGAATTATCATTGTCCAATCAGGTACCACAACGTCGCGGCGCGGACGCGGCCGTGAACGCGAAAAAAATTCGTTCAATTTGGTCGAAATCGACTCGGATCTGATCGCTATCACGCACTATATGTATTTCCATGAAGACAACGGTTTTGCACCACTGAGCCGACACTTCTTCCCAAGGCCGGGCAAGCGGTTTAATGATTCACACTGGCGCAATAAGTACGCTATGCGCCTTAACTCCGAAACAAACGGGCCGTAGAAAATGGCTCAAGAAAGCGTTCGTTTAGCGAACCGGACATCATTGGGTCGCTACGATCGCATTGCGCCTTTGTGTTACAGCAATTCCATGCTGAACGACAAAACTCAACCTTAGCCGCCTTTGCGTTGAGTGATTTCTGTTCCTTGGCGTGCCGTAGAGCGGCAAACTACAGGCGCTGCCACAGGCGCACCAGCCAAGCTATGGCCGATAGAATGGAACTGATCAGCAGACACGTCGTCAACGGGAAGTAAAATCGAAAACCTTCTCGTTCAATACGGATGTCTCCCGGCAGGCGCCCGAGCCACGGGACGGTGGGAGCTAGAAGCAAAGCGACTCCTAACACTGCCAAAAACACGGCCATCAGCAGTAGAGACCAGCCTAAATAGGCAAAGGGATTGCTGTTCACGATGGGAACGATCCTCTGTCGTGTGTCCTCAGTCGGCCAAACGGACCAATACCGAACACACTTGCTATAAGGTGATACGAAACAGGCATTCCCGCTCCTCCCCATAACCGCTGTGTCGTTATAGGGAGATCGGGAATGCCATGGTAACAGTCATCACCCTCGTGGCGTGGATAAGGAAACCTCCCGTTTCCGTGCCGTCGTTCCGCGGGGCGGCTTTATCCGACCTTGACTTCGATTCGCTTGCCTTGGACTTCGGGCCTTTTCGGTAGATGGATCTCGAGCACTCCATTATGGTAACGCGCTTCGAGACGTTCGGTATCGGCCCCGTGTGGGAGAGTTACCGATCGGCGCAGGGCTCCGTACCGATAGCTGTAGGAGCCTTCCTTCTTTTGCGATTCGGCCTTGTGCTCAGCTCGAATAGCCAGCACATTACCGCTAATGCGGATATCGAATTCTTCCGGCTCGAAACCAGGAGCTTCGACCCGCAAGACGTACTCCTTGTCGTTATTTTCCCAGCCAAGGTCGAACGGCCACCCGAATCGGCCCTCGCTCCACAACGTGGGCAACTCTGCCATTCGCTGGCTGAACCATCGGTCATCGAAAAATCGGCTCACCAGCGCAGCGAAATCCTCACGCAAGCGATCGAACAGGTCCTCTTCTCTGGCATAGGGTCGTACCATGCTGCCCCGACGTACCTTGATGTTACCGTTCCGTTTTCGCCAAGGTATCAGGCTGAACATGGCTCTACCTCCTTTTGGTTAATGACCGACGCATTACGGGATATGCTCCGCCTCTTAGCGCCGCAGCACAACTTAGCCGGCTTTTACCTCAATGCGTCGAGGCTTCACGGCTTCTGTTTTCGGCAGATGGACGGTAAGCACACCGTTTTTCAGTTCGGCGCTAATGCGGTTCGTGTCGATCGCCTCTCCGACGGTAAAGGTGCGATAGAAGTCGCCAATCCCGTACTCTCCGTACACACAGTCATGGTCGGCATGACGCGCATCGACACGTGCATACACCGACAACACGTCGTCCTCGAACCGCACGTCCACATTTTCTGGTGCGACACCCGGTAGGTCACCAAATAGCAGTAGTTCCTCATCGGTTTCCAAAATATCAAACCGCGGGCTGTAGGTGACACCACTACGGGTGCGTTCCACCTGAGCTAGTTGAGGTTGTTCTCGTTTAACCAGTGTTTCTGCCATGGTGGAAGCCTCCTTTTTCTGAACTGCCCTCCTGCCGTGGGCGGGTGTGACTACCTGCCCACGGCCGATTAGGACCGAATGCCAACTGCGGTCGTGGTCAGCAAGCTTTCACCTCGATCCGACGAGGCTTCACTTCTTCCCGCTTCGGCAACGTGATCGTCAAGACGCCCAGTTTCAACTCGGCTGTTACCTTGTCGGCGTCTACCGACTCCGGCAACTCGATCATGCGGTTGAAGCTGCCATAGTAGCGTTCCTGGCGGTGCCAGGTGCCCTTAGACACTTCCGGCTGCTTCCGCTCACCCTTGATTGATAGTTGCCGGTCGCCAGTTACGACGATCTCCAGATCGGACAGCTCGAATCCGGGAAGCTCGGCCTCTACATACAAGTTGTTGTCGTCCTCCCAGATATTCAAAGCCGGGAAGCCGACGCCAAAGTCGAAAGCTCGCCAACCGTTACCGGTCAGCAGTCGCTCCATCTCTTCATGCATTCGATTCAACTCTGTCCAGATGCTCCTCGGATCCCAACGCGTCATTAACATGGCTCGACCTCCTTTACGTATACCCATTGGATCACCACTGTCGCTGTCACCTTGCCTATTCAGGCCGTGCTTCAACGGGCGAAGCAACGGCTTTCGCCGGATACTACTGCAAGCGACGTGCCAAATCTGAGGCCTGGGCCGGGTGGGGTGTGTCAGAGAATTTGGCGTATCTCTAGATAGAGCTTTTACTTGTGCGCGTCGGACTGCTCACTGTTGCGCCAAGAATCCCCAAACGGCTTTGCTGGCCGTCCAGAGAACACGACGAGTCAGCATGAGCGTGCGACCGTCGAAATGGTTTTGGAGCGTCAAATTGTCGTTGTTCGGTCGTCAGCCCGAAGTCCAACGTGCACCACCTAAAAAGACCTTAGAGCACTGGCAATAAAAGACCTGCTGGAGACAACAAGCCTCTTGTGTGTGCGCCGTAGTTGTCGGTTGGATTCTCGTGTAAAAAGTGGGCTACCGCCAAAGGCTGCCTATTTGCGCGGCTCGATTGGGAACGGGGTATCTGTCTTAATGGTGGATTGAGATGATTCGGTGGCCGCTGTGCTGTCCGGCGCCGGTTTCTCCAGACAGGTATCTGTCTTAAGGTAGGATGAGATGGTTCGGCCATTTGCCCGGCCTGTCATACGTATGCCTTTTTCGGGCCGACCCAATGTGAGCTGATGCGGGTGCGTCTTGGCAAAGGCGATGTATCGAGCCACGGCTCGACACAGCCGCCACAATAAGGGCGCGGCCAATTGGACGCAAGCGCGTGACAAGATTTAACATAAGAGCGCAAGTAGGCAATTGAACTGTACCTCTTGTCTTGTTGCGCCTCTGCGCCTTTGCGCTAAAACATTTACCTACAAATCCGACACACACACACTATCGTTCGTGCACTGCAGCCAAACGGTCAACTAACCCACTAGCTGCCGGCCCCCATTCAGAAAGCTCCCGCGCGGTCATTTGGTAGCTTTTCTTTTGTTAGCGTCTTACACCATCGTGGTGGGCTTTGGCTGCTAGCGATTATCTATGCCGACAAGCAACACCGCGTGTCAGCCAAGTCGATCGTAACGGAATTCCCACGGGCCCGTGTCCAACAACAGCGGCATGGTGCACCTCTTGGCGTAAGGTGTTTTTAACCAACTTAACCATGCCACGTGAACGTGCCATAAACAAGTATGTAGATAATTATAGTCGTAAATCAAAGAGGGTGGTACCGAGCCCGGCGACAGGCTGCGCCGCCGCGGGGACAGGCACCATGGGCGATGGGACAGGCACCGCGACCCTTTAGTTTAGTAATTTGCTACAACTAGAAAGGTCAATGAAAAATAGATAGATCGGCTATTCTGAGAAAACTAGTAATACTGGAGAAATTTTGGCCCGTTACCCACTAACGTGACCAAAACCGCCATTGTCGGGATAGCTCACGGAACGGGGGCCCAGATGGCTTAAGTCGGGCTACAAGGCTGCTTGTGGTTGTAGGACGCTCTCATTCGGAACACGTTCTCTTGTGGGTATTGCTATCACACGATGCGGCCAGTGACGTGACTAGCCTTTGACGCTGATTGCCGTCGGACTGTAAGTACGTCCGTCATCGGAGCACCGCGTGCCCAAATTCGTGCGTTTTTGAGAAAGCCTACGGCCTAAGTAATTTGCATCCCGTGAGGGTGACGTCGCGAGATGGTGCACCCGGGGAACGCACGACCTGTCGGAGCGGATTCGACACCTGCTCCAATCAAAGAACCTAGTTCGATTCACAAAACGCCGCTCTCTTACAGTCGCGGCTCTGTTGAGGTGCCGCTCCCTCGGGGGCGGGGCTTTGTTAAGCTATCCATCTTCGGAAGCGAGCGCAAGAACCCGGGTGATAGTTAACTCGGTTGCACCACGCCCTGCCCACAAACCAGACGCACACGTAAGCCTCTCACAGAACGTCGGGGATGTATTGGGGGCGGCATTTATGCGACTGGTTCTACTGAGGGTTTTCAACCGCATAAAATGGCAACAGACGAGTTAATCTACATAGAGGCAGAGGAACAATTAGGGGTGTGCGCCTTGGTTGTAGGTGCGTTGCGTTAGCGGATCGCCAATGCCTTACGGATCATGAATTGTCCGAGGGCGCACGGCTAAAGTCTCGTTCGGTAGCTTGCCAGACGGAACCTTAGCGCACCGGCGACGCACGACCTGTACGGGGTAGGTTGATACGATGCCCGGCCTTTGTAGGGACGCATTTTAATCCACCGCGGGGAAAGAACGTGGCTCGGTTCGCGAAGAACCGTCCGTTACAATCCCGGCCCGGCAGTGTGTAGCTAGATCCAACCTATTGGCACGTTTCGAAACACTGAGCAGATATGATGGCAGATCTTAGCAGAACCATACGGCCGACCGGGGAGATAGCCCGCTGCGTTGAGTACACGTAGCGCTAAGAGTGGTGCGGCGACACGCTCGATACAGGCCAGAAGGATGGCTCTAAAGTGTTCGGTTTTTAGGTTAACGACACATCACACCAATGCCCGAGTTCGAAGAGATTGATTATTACCGTGAGTTAGGAGTTCCTGAAAGCGCTACTCAGGAACAAATCGAAGCGGCTTTTCTAACGCGGGTACGGGACTATCATCCGGATACGGCGCTGGAACCGGATCCGGAAAGTCGCAAGTTCAAGATGTTGTACGAAGCATACCGGGTGCTGAGCGATCCGGCAGCGCGGCTCGCCTACGACCGGCGTCGCGCCACGGGGAGACGTTCCCCGCTTGCGCTGGACAGCTCGGAAGGCGATTACACGTCGCCTGGGTGGAGGCATACTTCAACCGATGTAAGGTGGGACATATGGGGCCATTTGCCCACCACCCCTGAAGAAGCTCGTTGGGGAGGACAATCCGAGCTGCGTATACGGCGTCAAGTTGACTGCACCGCGTGCCGAGGCAGTGGCCACCGTAGTGCGGGGGATCGCTGTGTGGATTGCCAAGCGACAGGTCGTACCTGGCAACAGGTGTCTTGTTCGATACGACTTCCGGGAGGTTTGACTCCCGGGAGCGTCATAGTGGTGCACGGCTACGGTCATCAGTTGCCGCGACGTCCTGAAATGGGGAAACCTTTTTCTGCGAGTGCGTTTGGCTCCAAGCTGGTAACGGTCGACTGCGACGTGTGACCTCTTGTTGTGCGATATCCGGTAGCACAGCAAGTTGTATCGTTAGAGCAGTTGGGAAATGCGTATGAGTGAACACGCCGACGATAGGACGAAGCAGGGGCGATTAACTGACGACGAACGGCAAAGTGCGATGCACCGGACTCGCCTTCAGCGGGACGAGACGCTAGCGGCCGTGCACGAGTTGGAAGCGGCTTTGGCGGCTCCGGCGCCCAGCCGCGAAACAGCTTGGGGGCAAGTTGTCCTTGAAGCACTCGGAAAACTGGAATCCGCGCTGAAGCGACAACTGGCTTCACCTGAAGACCACGACCATCTCTGGACCGATATCCAACAGATCAGTCCGCGCTTGGAGCGCAGGATCGCTCGTCTTCGGTGGCAACTGGACGACCTTTGCCGCCAGATCAGCTCGATGCGGGTTCAACTAGCAGACGCTCTGGCGGAAACCCCGGATTATGCCGATTTCCGCCGCCGACTTGCCTTAACACTGGCCGCCCTGCGTCATTTCCGTGACCAGGAAGCCGATCTGATCTATGAATGTTACTAGGTCGATATCGGAACCATCGATTGATCCACCGAGCGGCAGCAGCGTACAACAGTACGCCTACTTTTCCGCACGACGAGGAAACGTTATTGTCACAACACATGAACTGAAAAAAGGCGTGGAGGATCTCGTATGGCTAACAAGGAAAAGATACTCTCTATTTTCAATCGCCTTTTTGCGCTAGAACAGTACTCGTTAGCGAATTATTTGATGGATGCCCATCCCTGGGTTCACGACGGTGACCAGCGGCTCGTGCAAACCGTTCAAGCCATAGCGCGCGACCAGCAGTTTTATGCGGAGCAGTTAGGCCGATGGATCGTCGAGCATGAAGCGAGCGTGGCTCCAGCTTGCTATCCGATGCGTTTTACGGCTTATAACGACGTGTCTATTGAGTTTCTCATGAATCGATTGCTCGATGAGCAGAAACACTTGGTCGAGGAAATCGAACGCTTGGTGCCGGAGTTAGAAGATACGGAGGAACCGTATGAACTGGCTCAGCAGATCTTGGGGAGCGAGAAAGCACATTTGGAGAATCTTCGTGAGGCGCTGACGGTGGCCACGACCGCATGACGGTGTAGGCAGGGTTTGAACCGGCAGTCGCGCCTCGGAGGGATGGGGCCTCGGACGATCCTTTTTTGGCTCTGGGCGAATGCCAGCCGGTCGGATTGGCTTATTGAGGTGCGCGGCGCCCACGTTCGACTATTGCCATTTCGATGGCCTGTGGATAAGAAATCCTTAACGCAAAGGTGCAATCGAGAATGGGGCGGGCCACCAAGATTGCGTGACCGTTCGTGGAAGAGCCTTCTTGCGCCACCCAGCTGGGCCGGAAAAACTCTGCAATTCGAGGTGTTATGTTCTGTTCCCTTGGCTTACCAAGGGTGTCGGTGTTCAGAAAATGGCGCAATCTAGCACTTAGTAGCTAGAGGATACTTTGGTCCGTTCGGCGCGCTTACTTCTTTTATAGCGGATAAATGCGAACCGCCAAGCTAAGCACCTTTTCGTTGAATCCGTGTGGACCGTAGATCTCTTCATGTGCAAACGCCTTGTTTAGCGTTGCACGCGTGCGGATCCTCCCCGAGCCAACGCTTCGACTTCGGGTAATGTGGCCATAGTAACGTCGCCCGGAAATGTCGTAAGCAGTGCTCCATGTGCCCAACCTAGTCGCAGTGCCTCTTCGGCAGACCTGCCGGTGATCAATCCATAGATCAGCCCCGCCGCAAAACCGTCGCCCCCGCCGATTCGATCGACTACATCTAGCGAGCAGGTTGGGCTAACGTGTCGCTTGCCGTCCAGCCACAGAACCGCTGCCCAGTCATGCCGATTCGTCGAATGGACTTCGCGTAGCGTCGTGGCGACGGCGCGAATATGGGGATAGCGTTCCGCCACGTGGTCGATCATCTGGAAAAACACTTGCGGGTCCAGCTTGGATCGCGAGCCGCCAATTTCCGGTCCAGGAATACCCAACCCCAGTTGCAGATCTTCTTCGTTGCCGAGCAACACATCGACGTGTTGCACGATTTGCGTCATGATGGCCCGTGCTTGTTGCGAACCACCGGAGGCATTCCACATTTTGGGGCGGTAATTTAGGTCGAATGAGGTTACTGCACCGTGAGCTTTGGCAGCTTGCATGGCTTCGATGATTAAAGGACCGGTGGTGCTCGACAAGGCGGCGAAGATACCTCCGGAGTGGAACCACCGAACGCCTTGGCCAAAAATGGCTGGCCAGTCAAAGTCCCCCGGTTTAAGGAGCGCTCCTGCTTCGTTGGCACGGTTGTAAAAGACCACTGGCGGTCGAACGCCAGCACCACGGTCGCTATAAACGGTCGCGATATTCGGCCCTCGCACTCCATCATGATCGAACCACTTGTAAAAGGGGCGAACCCCCATTTCTCGTACTCGAGCCTGCACTAGCTCGCCGATCGGGTAGCGCACCATCGCCGTCGCAATCCCTGTGGTTAAGCCGAAGCAGTCAGCCAAATTGGCTGCTACATTGTATTCTCCACCGGAAACGTGGATCTCCACACTGCGGGCTTTGCGAAACGGGACAATACCTGGATCGAGTCGATGGACCAGGGCTCCCAGGGCAAGAAAATCCAATGCACACGCGTCATTGCGTACCTGAAACGAGGCCATAGTGATTACCTTTATGTTGGAAAAATCCGGGCTTCGACGGTATAGGGACGTGTACAGGCCAGTGCCTGTCTGGGCGGTTTGCAGCCACTGGCAACCAAGCAAGCGACCAATTAATCTGGCATTAAATCGTAGCGATGGTAAAGCCCCCGTCGACCGTGATGTTTTGACCGGTGACGAACGATGAGGCACGAGGGGAAGCCAACCAGATCACCACACCGGCTAGCTCGGACGGCTCGCCAAAACGCCGCATCGGTGTGTGTTCAATGATCTGTTTGCCACGTTCCGTATAGGAACCATCTGGCTGATACAATAACGCTCGGTTTTGTTCTGCGGGAAAAAAACCAGGACTGATTGCATTGACACGCACTCCGGCTGTGGCCCACTGCCGCGCAAGAAATTGTGTTAAGTTAATCACTGCCGCTTTGGCGGCGGAGTAGGCTACGACGCGCGACAACGGTCGAATTCCCGAAACGGAGGCGATATTGATAATGCTTCCCTGCCCGGCGGCCACCATCGCCTCTCCGAAGACTTGACACGGCAATAGGACTCCGCCAACCACGTTCAAATCGAAAACCGCGTGCCATGCCTCGAGCTTCAATTGGCAAAAGTCGGCGCCTACCGGCAATGTTGCATCCGGTCGGTTGCCTCCTGCTGCATTGACCAACACGGTGACTACTCCCCATTGTCGTTCAATTTGAGCTCGTGCACCTGCTAGCGATTGCCGGTCCAATGCGTCGGCAGCTACAAACATGGCCGTGCCACCCGAGCGAGCAATTTGTTCGACCCTTTGTTGACCGCGCTCCGCGTTGCGCCCAACAATGGCCACGTGCGCTCCGGCTCGTGCCAACGCTTCGGCCATGGCCCCGCCCAACACCCCTGTGCCACCGATGACGGCAGCACGCTGATCGGTCAAAGAAAACAAATCACTTATCATGTTGGCTCCTCCCGACATTTTCCCGGAAAACTCTTCGGCAAGATAGCCAGCTGTAGAGTGAAGCGAAAGCGGTCATGCGATGAGATCCCTTGACAGGGTTGCCAACCGAGCAAAACCGAGTTGAGTTTCTGGTCGACGTTTTCAATACCAGCTGTCGGCAGGATTGCCTTTACTGGACCAGAAGATAGGTGATGGGTAGATTCTCATCCCACACAAGTGGCCACTAACTATCTTGACCGGTAAAGAATCGGACAGTGCCTTGTGACGCGATCGCCTCCCCGATTCGTGTCAAGGCAAGGGCATAGGCGGCTGTTCGCATGTCGATCCGATGCTCCTGCATAAGGTGCCATACGGCATGGAATTGGTCAGCCATGATGCGCTGGAGCCGCTCGTGAACCGCGTTTAGCGGCCAATAATCGCCGCTGCGATTCTGGACCCATTCAAAATAACTGACAGTGACACCGCCGGCGTTAGCCAAAATATCCGGCACCACCAGCTTGCCGGACTGCGATAACAGTTCATCGGCATCACTGGTAGTTGGACCGTTGGCCACTTCCACAATCACCGGGGCTTGAATGCGCTCGGCATTATGTCGGGTAATTTGGTTTTCCAGTGCAGCCGGGACCAGTAAATCGACATCCAATTCGAGTAATTCCGCATTCGTAAGTGTCTCGGCCGGGATAGCCGTGCACACCGACCCTTCGCAATAGACAGCTTTTAGCCGTCGGGTCTGATTCTTAGCAAAGATGAGGCTTGGTATATCGAAGCCTTCCTCGCGGTAGATGGCACCACCCGAATCGCTCAAGGCCACAATCCGGTAGCCATCTTGAAAGAGCAAGGCGGCTAAATGCTGGCCAGCATTGCCGAATCCTTGTATGGCCACCCGAATCCTCGAAGGTTCCCATCCCTGCAATTTCGCCAGCTCTCTGATGCAGTAATAGGCACCCCTACCGGTGGCATCCTCACGGCCAAGACTACCCCCCAGCGGTATGGGTTTGCCGGTAATGACCGCAGGAGTCCGGCGGCGATGGATCTTGGAATACTCATCCATCATCCATCCCATAATCATCGCGTTGGTATAAACGTCCGGTGCCGGTACGTCGGTTTCCGGTCCGATAAAATCAGCAATCTGTTCGACAAAACCTCGCGTTAGCCGTTCAAGCTCCATCCGCGACAGCTCTTTGGGATTGACCACCACACCTCCTTTAGCTCCCCCGTACGGTAAGCCGGCAACGGCACACTTAAACGTCATCCAGAAAGCGAGGGCTTTGACTTCGGAAAGCGTCACTTGTGGGTGATAACGAATGCCTCCCTTGGTCGGCCCTCGCGTGTCGTCGTGGCGCACGCGACAGCCGGTAAAAATCCGCAAGCTCCCATCGTCCATGCGCACGGGAATGGAAACTTCGAGCACTTGCTTGGGATGCTTCAATCGCTCGACGGCCTCTGGATCGATATTCGCGTACCGCAGTGCTTTGTCCAAACGTCGAATTGCGTCCTGAAAGATATCCTCAGAATCAGTCGGCGCGCTCATGACAACTCCCTGACAAACCTCCTCAGACAACGTCAGACTATTGGCCTTGACCGCACACGTCGATTAGCCGACGAATACATTTGGCCTAGACTCGCGGAATCTCGAATCCGGGCCGTGGCTTTCGGGCTAAAAAGCTAGCCGCCTGTTCGTCCCCCAGTATCTTTTCTTCCTTGGGATCCCAGCGGATCACGCGGTTCAGACGGGCGGCGATCGCCGCCAGGTGGCAGGTGTTCATGATTTGAATATGTGAGAATACGTCGGAAAGCGGTAAACCGCCTTCGCGCAGACAGCGATAAAAGTTCGCCTTATGGCCTTCGAACGGTTTGCCTTTGTAGAGCCGCACCAGATCTTCTTCGGTAAACTGATCCATATCCCACTGCTCTTGGATCGGCACACCGGTAATTCGGCCGCGGTTGACGAAAAGGCGACCTTTGGTCCCCTCAAAGAGAATACCGTTATCCGTACGGCTCGTGATCACCATTTGAATCCCGTTGGCAAAGCGACAAATCACCGAGTAGTCGTGCGAGGTGTTAAATGAGTCGTCAACTAGCGGATAGCCGTTCTCGAAGGGCACCGGATGCTTGGCATCGCGTCCATCAATTTCGACAGGTCCACAACCCTCGTCGACTTGTTGGATCGCCCAGGATGCAATGTCGACGTGGTGGGCGCCCCAGTCCGTGAATTTGCCACCGGAATATTCATACCACCACCGAAACGTACCGTGGCAGCGCTCTTTGATATAGTCCACCAGCGGAGCTTGGCCCAGCCACATGTTCCAATCCAACTCCGGCGGCGGATCGCTCTTGACAAACGGGCCTCCCACTTGCCCGCCGTCAATGCCCACCGTAATGCGTTGGATATCACCCAAGAGCCCCTTTTGAACCATATTGACGGCGCGGAGGAATCGATCGCGATCGCTCCGCTGCTGGGTACCGATGAAAAAGAGTCGATCCGAGAATCGACGGCAGGCATTGCGGATGAGTTGATTTTCTTCCAAAGTCAACGTCAAGGGCTTTTGGCAAAAGACATGCTTGCCGGCCTGAAGAGCTTCAATAGCAATTTTCGTGTGCCAATGATCCGGTGTATCGATGCTGACAACGTCAACGTCGTTGCGTTCCAATAACTTCCTGTAGTCCGTGTACGTGTCGGCCTTTCCTCGACCAACGTGCTCGTCGGCCTTGGCTCGTTCCAGGTGCCGGGTGTCGATATCGCACAATGCCACGATGTCCGCAAAGCGAGAGTGATCACGTGCGTCGGCCATTCCCATGCCCCCTAGGCCAATGCACCCGACGCGAGGTCGATCGTTGGCCGATTGATTAGCGAAACTCTTACGCGACCATGAAAAATATCCAGCAGCCACCAAGATACCACTGCTGCCCATGTTGCCAAGAAACGTGCGCCGGCTGACGCGCCGAGTTCTCATACGAACGCCTCCTTCGGATTAAGCCCAGCTTTCGATCACCTGATGTTCAACCCAACGTGCGACCTTTCTTTGGATTTTCTATAGTCGGCACCGATGAGTACCCTTGTGCTACGGCTCATCCACCTCGTTGCCCTACGCCATCGTAACTGGAAAACGGTTTACGCGTATTTGCCGTACTACTTTAGTACCTCTTCGAGCCACTGGTAGGCAGCCTCGCGCACCTCGGGCGGAAAATCATGGCCACA
Source organism: uncultured Pirellulaceae bacterium (assembly GCA_964425225.1). GTDB lineage: Bacteria > Planctomycetota > Planctomycetia > Pirellulales > Pirellulaceae > BPJU01. Next base: position 43,174 of record CAYRMD010000026.1, read on the forward strand.
CTCGGGATAGACAAACTTGGGTGGGCGCGCTTTCCACAGATTGTACACTTCGCCACAGCGTTGCTCGACATGCCGGACCCCCTGGACGGCAAAATTACTGTCGTTCACGGGTGCGTTGACGAACACAGCGCGAGGAGCGATCGCCGCCAATACCTCGTAAAAGTCAAACGGTACGCGATCTGGATTGTTTTCCCACTGGGTCCGAATCCGCGGCATGTACCGATCACTAGTCCAACCAGCCAGATTCCCACCGTAGTAATAATGAAACGCGGTAAACCCACAACTGGAAATGACCGCTCGGATTCGTTGCTCGAAAGCAGCGGTAAACAGCGCGTTGTGGCCACCGAGCGAATGACCAATCGCTATGATTCGATCGGCATCTACCTCGGGCAGACTTTCCAACAGATCCACTCCACGCACGTTATCCCAAATGGCCTTCATCGTCCCACTAGGATAGAGTTCGGCTGCTGCCGCAAAGTCAAACTCGTACTCGCCGAAGGAAGGATAATCGGGAACAAGACAAACATAGCCGCGACGAGCCAGTTCATCGGCGTAATGCAGATTCGCTTGTCCGCCCAGTCCAGCCGGCTCGCACTTGCCAATCGGCGTCGTTTGATGCAGGCACAGAGCAGCCGGTAATGCCGTTTCACGTTGTTTGGGGATCAGCAGGTAGGCAGGTACCTCGGAAAGTCGGTCAGCTCGATACCGGATGCGATGCCGCACGTAAGTTCCAACATCTTCTTCCTCAAGGACCTGGACGGCCACGGGCACACGTTGCGATGTGTCCGGTAGTGATCCCATCACCTGTTGCATATCGCGCAGGATGCGATCGCGGCGCCATCCCCACTGTTCGAGTGTTTCAATCGGTTGCGAGCCGTTGGGCGTCAGCCATACCAACGGCTGGCGATGGTTGACCGACGGTTCGGCTGCACCATCGGCAATTTCCACGACCTTGTCGAGTGCTGCGTGTATTCCAGAGTGCCGCGTTTGATTCCATGCCACGTAAAGACCGCACCGGTCGGCTAAAACCAGATCTAGGTCGCCGTCGCGATCCAGATCGGCCGCTTTCGGATCCAAACCGAACGCTACACCTCTGCCTCGCGAAATAATCCGACATGTCCACACGCCCGTTGAGGGCTCGTAGCGATACCACGCAACTACCAGAGGATCGTATTCGCCAACATCGCGGCCATCGTGCCCTAAATAGCGCGAGCCGGCCACGAGTTCCTCGTAACCATCGCCATCAAAGTCTGCCAGTAGCAACGCATGCGCTTGCGACCAACTGGTGTCAATCACATGCCATCGCCACCGGCGGTCATTGGGCGATGCTGCCGTTTGTTCCAGCCAATACAACCCAAAATGATGCCCGCGTCCCCAAACCAGATCCTGATCACCGTCCCGGTCAACGTCCCAAATCAAAATCGGGACACTGGCGTCCCGATGCAAACGGAATTCGTCATGATAGTGCCAATTACCATCAGGAAGCTGTTGGAACCATCCTCGATGCGACACAAGATCGGTTCGACCGTCCCCATCGATGTCGCCGGCACCGATACCATGTCCAGCCAGGATTATGGGAAGGTCGTTACGCTGCCAGTGCTCCGCGGCACGATCGGGTTCCACACTTCCGGTACCCAGCTTCCACCAAGCGGCGAAGGTTGTTCCATTGGGTAATAGGTCGAGGATTCTGTCCCCGTCGACATCTACCAAGCGGCCGGTCTCCATGGGGCCGGGTTGGGCGGCTATGTGCTTTTCCCACGGTTGGCCGATCTGGCCGGGGTTGCGCACCCAGTAGATCGATTGGCTGCGATAGTTACAACTAATCACATCGGTCCAACCGTCGCCATCCACGTCCCAGGGCAAATTCGAGTAGTCATCGTAGCGACCGCGGATCATTTCAACATCGCGCACCCGGTGACGCTTCCAATCAGGAGCTTGATACCAATATCCCCCGGAAAACACATCCAAAAGACCGTCGCGATCAACATCAAATACCGCACACGCAGGGTAGGAGGCCTGCGAATTCAGGGCTGTTAGGTGAAACGCTGGTGGATCCGCCGCAATCGAACAACCGATCCCCCAGCCGATGAACCCGCAAAAAACCACGCTCCGGAAAGTCCACCACAGGGCATCCGCGGCGGTTACACAGTTAGCCGGCCGGCGCCGCTGCCAAAGATCTATCGAAGCAACCGTCACGTGCTGCTCCTTACTTACATGAGGTCTATCATCGATCACGATACGCCGCGGGACTGCACACTGCAACAATTCTTCTCGGGATACCGAAGGTAGTACGCAAGATGGTGTTAGGTATCGGACGGGTGATCTTGAACTGAGAAGTAACCGTAGCCTGAGGCACCACGATCGGTGCCGGTCGGTTGCGCCGTCGATTTTCGAGAAAGTATCGGGGGCTAAACGACTCGTTGTTAGGAGTAGTCCCGTACCACCGATGATGGACCGCGGACGTGGCTTGATCTGCTCCATGTGGCCAGAATTGGATATGATTAACGTTGCAGGGAGTAGGGATATCCTCGGTATGCAGCGGATGTTGGTTGCGTCTGTTTCAGCGAAATCTCCGATGGTTTTGCTCAGGGTGATGACAGGGCGATGAGCCGTTGTGTGTATGACTTTGACGTCGTGGTTGTTGGAGCTGGCCATGCTGGAACTGAAGCGGCACTGGCGGCTGCACGGATGGGCGCTCGTGTGGCACTTCTGACCAGCAACCTAGATACCGTGGGCCAGATGAGCTGTAATCCGGCAATCGGGGGTGTGGCCAAAGGCCAGATCGTGCGCGAGATCGATGCCTTGGGCGGTATCATGGCCAGGGCGATCGATCGCACCGGTATCCAATTTCGGATGCTTAACCGGCGAAAAGGTCCGGCGATGCATAGCCCCCGTGCGCAGGCCGACAAGAAGGCATATCAACAGGAGATCAAGCGATTGGTCGAGACGTTTCCCGGTGTGGAACTGCGCCAGGAAACGGTCGAAGACCTACTGACCGAAACGCAAAACGACCGTACACGTATTCTGGGAGTTGTGGTGCGAGGGGACGCATGGTATCGGGCACGTGCGGTTATATTGACCACTGGGACGTTTCTGCAAGCGGTGATGCACACCGGCGAAACCCGAACCCCGGGGGGACGCGCCGGCGAAGGTACTACAGCCGGTCTGAGTCGGGCTCTGGCGCGCATCGGTTTCCAGATCGCACGTTTCAAAACCGGCACTCCGCCCCGCGTCAATGGCCGCACCATCGACTATAGTCGCACTACCGAACAACCCGGCGAAGAAGAACCGCAACCGTTTTCTTTCCTGCACGATCGGTTGGAAGTGGACCAGTTACCGTGTTGGATCACCTACACCAACGAAGCGGTACACGACGTCATTCGACAGAACTTGCATCGAGCGCCGATGTATAGCGGCCAAATTCAGTCGCGTGGCCCCCGCTACTGTCCGTCGATCGAAGACAAAGTGGTCCGATTTGCGGACAAAACGCGCCATCAACTGTTTCTCGAACCCGAAGGTCGCGCCACGGCAGAAGTTTATGTCAACGGCATCTCCACCAGCTTACCCCGCGATGTGCAGGACACGATTATCCGCCTCATACCCGGTTTAGAACGAGCGCAGATCATGCGTTACGGTTACGCAGTCGAGTACGACTATTGTCCACCGGATCAGCTCTGGCCGTGGTTAGAGACCAAGCGAGTCGAAGGGCTGTTTTTTGCCGGCCAAATCAATGGCACAACTGGTTACGAAGAAGCAGCCGCGCAAGGGCTAATGGCTGGCATCAATGCCGCTTTGAGTTTGCGGGGTGATGAACCGCTGGTCTTGCGACGCGATCAGGCCTACATCGGCGTCTTGATTGATGATCTAGTGAACCGTGGCGTCGACGAACCATATCGGATGTTTACTAGTCGAGCGGAACATCGGCTGTTACTCCGACATGACAACGCGGACCGCCGTCTTACGCCTATTGGCCAGAAAATCGGAGTTGTGGAGTGCGAGCGGGTGCGTCGGCTAGAGGAAAAACTGCAAGCCATCGAACGAGCGCGGCAGGTACTGCAACGCGTTTGGCATGACGGGGCCTCGCTCGAACAGTGGCTGCGTAGGCCAGGAATTACGTGGGAGCATCTGGTGGCACGGTGCAGCGAATTAGCAGAATTCTCGCGCGATGTCGCCGAACAGGTAGAATACGACGTAAAATATGCCGGCTACATCGCGCGGGACCAAGCCCAGATCATCCGCCAACTGCGTTTGGCGGCGCGCACGATTCCTGCAGACTTTGATTATCAAAGCATCCCTCATCTAAGATTCGAGGCGCGGGAGAAGTTGTCGCGCATTCGCCCCCTTACCATCGCACAGGCTAGCCGTATCAGTGGCATTACACCGGCCGATATCGCTCTAGTTATTGCGCACCTAGAACACCGCGGCGCGTCGCGCCCGCAAATAACCAACGACCAACCCGCAGGTAGCGCACCTTCACCCGCGGCGTTCGCTTAAACGAATCGCGAGCGGGACAGATTTGCCTGCGCATTACGTGCCGTGGCGGATAACTTTGCGGAAAGTCTTGACCAATCGCTCGCCCGCCTGGTGCAACTTCGCAGTTGTTTTCCAGCAGTGACTTGGCGACCTTTCTCGAATCAATCGGCGCAAATCATTACCCCTAAGTATCTTACAAAGATAAAATTAATCTTGACTCGATTGGGCCGCTTCGCCATAATCTGCTCTGGCAAATCGGGAAAGGCGGGTGAAGACTGTTGACCGTGCCGGACAGTGTATTTTCGAAGAATATTTAAGAAGGTGCTAGGTGTCGTAGCTGGCACCAATGTTAAAGCTAGGGAAGCAGGGAGGAATACGGCGATTAGGCGGTTCGTTCGTTACGGGAGAACGCGCGAACGAAAAGGCATGGTGAAAACAGGGTGAGTTCGCCGGTCAGGGCGGCTCGCATAACGAGGTTGGCGGTACGAAATGGTGTACCGCGGAGTCGGTCTTGTTCTTCTCCAGGAAGGGTGTGAACTATGGCCACGACCAATACGATGAAAACGGTCTTTACCACAGGTGAAGCAGCGAAGATTTGCAAAGTCAGCCAGCAAACCATCATCCGCTGCTTTGACAACGGAACATTGAAGGGCTTTCGTGTGCCCGGTAGTCGTTTTCGGCGAATACCTCGCGAACATCTTTATGCGTTCATGCGCGACAATGGCATCCCCACGGACGCTTTGGAAGACGGCAAACGAAAAGTGCTGATTGTGGATGACGACCAGGAATTAGTCGAGCTGATGGTCGACGTGTTCCAGCGCGACGGAAGGTTCGAAATTCGCACGGCGAACAATGGGTTCGATGCCGGAATGCTCGTCAAAGAATTTCGGCCCGATGTTGTGGTGCTCGATGTGATGCTGCCCGATATCAACGGCAAGGAGGTATGCCAGCGGGTGCGCAGTGACGAAGCCTTGGAATCGGTAAAAATCATTTGCATTTCGGGTATGGTCGAACAGGAAAAAGTGGCCGAACTTAAGGCGGCAGGCGCGAATGACTTCTTACAGAAGCCTTTTGCCGTGGAACGGCTATTGGAGCGAGTTTGCGAACTATTGGATATCGATCGTCCGGCTCGCGTGTAACCGGTTTGCACGCAGAGTTTTTTCTAGACTTAGGAACCGTATCGACGAGCTCCGGTGCGCGGTGAAATGCTGCGCACTTTTTGTCTTTTGGCCCAAAGTTTGTTCGTTGTTTTCGAAGTAACGGTTCATCACGGATGGAAGGCAGCTCGGAATCGCTGTCTGGGACTGCCTATGGCTCGATGCCTAAGGGAGCAAAGGCCCGGGTTTGTACCGGTCACCGGATGCGATTGCATCTAGAATGGCTCGCCATCCGTATCTCCATAAGGCACATTTCGTGCATAATTCTGGCCTGAGTGGTACGAGCCTCTCAGACGCCAATACAGACATCGCCATGCGCAGTTTGGCCTGAAGGGCCATTTACGTGAGCCCGGGCCAAGAGTCGGGGTTCGAGGTTAAAGCTCCTAGCGCTTTTGCGCCTTGGCGACTTTGCCTTGAATGAGATTAGCTCCTCCCTTACGGTCGCGGCTTTGTTGCGCCCTTACTCGACGGAACGCGTCTGCCAAGAAGCATCCGCATCGACTCACGTTGAGCGAGGCCGAGAAAGGCATACCTACGCCAGGTGCAGCAAATGACCGCGCTAGTTCATCTAGCATGAAGACCGATACTTTGTTTCCGTTCCTGCCGTGGCGAGTAGACCAACTTCCACTAGGGCCCACCTTTTACACCAAAATCCCACCTATAATCAACACGCACGCACAAAGCGTGGGATTGTACGCGTCGGGTTTGTCGACTATGGTGGTACCTTGGATGGGCGGGCGAATCAGGTCCATGGTGTCGATAGTCCACGACCTTAAGGAAATCCCCTATGCCTCGACCCGCGCTGGAACGAATGACGCAGCATCTTGTAAACCGCGGCTACGAAGTCGAATCACAGGCAAACGGAGACGAAGTAGTTTACTTGGCTCGGCATCCGGAACGGATTGATTTTTTCATTCGTCAGTTGGGCGGCGGTGTGCTTTTCTGGTCGTTCTTTCGCCATTCGGACCATGCACCTTCGGATTTGCCGGGCTTTTTGGCGTTAGTCAATCAGACAAATCGGCAGGTGATGGTGACGCGCTTCTATGTCGATGAAGAGCATGATTTAGTTTTTGAGGCATGGCATCCGGAACGTTATGCACGCGGCGAATTCGACCTATTTATCGATGCGTGGCATCGAGATTGTATGATATGTCTGGCTACCGAGGGACTGCAAAGATATCTGGTTTGATCGTCAGTGTGGAGATCATTCGCACCACCTCCCCGTAGTGAACTGCTGAGTGTTTGCGGTAAGTGGGGTGAGATCTGGTTATGGGTTTTAGGAGTTGCGCACTGGCATGGAGATCTTACCCGTTTGGCATGGGGATCAGTTGGTGTGGGAGCTACCGCTGGACCAGATCAGTTCCTGGCAGTTGACCTTGGTGCTGTGTACGAAAGACCCGGCGGAGCGTCTGAAACATCTGATCGATTGGTTTCGCAATACTCCCACAGGGCTCATTTGGGCAGCGGGGAACTATTTGGAATCGCAACGGACCTGGCCGCGCGGTGAGCAATCGCTGGCTGCTTGGTTCCTCGATTGGTGGATGCAACGCGAAATCGGTTGTGAACAATTTGCCTCTTCGTTATCGGCCAGCAAAAGCGCCTGCGTGAATGAGAATCGAAGGGAGTTTTGGAGTAGGGTGATCTCGAGGTTACTTGTCACAGCGGCTCGGATCGAGGAGCGCTTCCCGCGGCATGAGAATCCGGTACGGCCGTGGGTGTTTTTTGCCGAACCCATGAGCACTTGGCTGCTCGGCTCACCCACCGACTGTTGTTCGCTTCGGGCTTTCGCCGAGTGGCAGCATCTTGTGGCTGCTGCCGGTCAAAAACTTCGCCACACAGAATCCTGCTCGAGTTCTGGAGTCAATCTTGGACAGTTGCAGCAGGACTGTTGCGCCGATATGGCCCTGGCCGAGTGGGCCGATACGGTAGCCCGTGTCTGTCGAGAGATTGAAGAGGATCTCGGTTCGATCCCATTTCCGTCCATCGCGTGGTTAGCAACGGACCTGCACCCCTCTTATCAATTGATGGAAATGTTAATCCGGCTGAAACAGTGGCGGCGCCTGGACGAGGGCTTCAATCAGGAGCTTCGGCGGGCGAAACTGACAGCATTAAAAGAGTTCGCTTACGGGGCCAGCCACGAATTGAACAATCCGCTTGCGAATATCGCTATGCGTGCTCAAGCATTGTTATCGGAGGAGACGCATGTCGAGAAGCGTCGCAAGCTGGCTACGATCGTGCATCAGGCTTTTCGAGCTCACGAGATGATCGCAGACTTAATGCTCTTTGTGCAACCACCCAAACCAGAAAAAAAGCGGGTAGCCGTTACCACGCTTGTTCAAGAGGTTTTCAATCAGTTGAAGTCACTCGCGGAAGAGCAGGGTACGGAGGTACGTTACTGCTCGAGCGTCCCGGAGCACCTAGAAATCCATGCGGATCCGCGACAGTTGTCCGTCGCTTTACAGACCGTTTGTACCAATGCTCTGGAAGCGATAGGAGCCGGTGGTTGGATCGAAATCGAGCTAACCGAGCGATCGGACTCCCCACTAGGGCGGCGCGGCGTGGAGATCGCTGTGCGCGACAGTGGCCCGGGCATTTCGGAAAAGGCGCTTCGACATGCATTTGATCCGTATTTCTCAGGCCGCGAGGCTGGTCGAGGTCTAGGGTTGGGTCTATCCAAGTGCTGGAGTATTTTAGAGCAACACGGTGGCAAGGTCGAACTTCAAAACGCTCCGCAGGGAGCCGTAGTGCGGTTGGTGCTTCCCGGCGGCGAAATCGCGGAGAACGAACCCTCGGCCATCGGGGAACCACTCGAGAATCGCTGACGCTGCCATGATGGAAAATCACTTCTCGGCTTGGAGTCTGTTGCCACCTCTTTTGGCCATACTATTGGCAATTGTCACGCAGCGCGTGCTCCTATCGTTATTTGCTGGCATTGTCGTAGGTACGTGGATGCTCGATCCGCAGCCGGCGACCTTTTGTATCCGGCTTACAGAAGGATTGTTGTGGAGTAACTTCTGTGAGGAAGGTCACCTGCGCGTCTTCTGTTTTACGTTGCTCATGGGTGCGATGGTCGGAGTGATCCACCGCTCTGGCGGGATGCTGGCGATTGTCGATCGTCTTGCCGTCTGGGCATGCAACCGCCGTCGTGGCCAACTGCTTACCTGGTTCCTGGGAGTGTTGGTATTCATTGACGACTATGCCAGTTGTTTGCTCATTGGTCACACGATGAAGCCCTTGACGGACAGGCTGCGTATTTCTCGGGAAAAATTAGCCTATTTAGTAGATTCCACCGCGGCGCCGGTCTCGGGCCTAGCCCTCGTGTCCACCTGGGTGGCTGCTGAAATTGGCGCTATTGAAGAAGGTCTGTCCAAAGTGGACCTTCCCTATCGGATTGATGGTATGGATCTATTTATTCGGACTATCCCCTATCGGTTTTATGTCCTGTGGGCGCTGTGGATGGTATTTTTAACTGCGTGGTGGTGCCGAGACTTTGGACCGATGCTCGCTGCGGAGCGTCGCGCGTTTCGAGAAGGTTCCTTACCGATGTCGGCGGCCAGGGATGCAGACCAACGAGTGCCGTTTTCCCGGGCTTGGATTGCCATCGCTCCGGTAGTGTTGACGATTGCCGTGACGGTGCTGTTACTGTTTCTGACCGGGCGTAGCGCGCTAGCGGCCGAATTGGGGAACGCCCCTTCGCTTTCCAGTCTGCAGGCTTGGGCTCGTACCTTCGGCAATGGTAACTCGAACGTTTCCTTGTTGTATGGCGCTTTGCTTGGCTTGTCGGCCGCCGTAGCGGTAAGCTACCTTCAAAAGGTTTTGTCGCTCCATGAAATCCGTGAAGCCGCTTTCCAGGGAGCTCGACAAGTCGTTCCTGCCCTGGCGATCCTTTGGCTAGCCTGGACTCTATCGGATCTAACGGATGCCAACCATCTAGGTTCGGGCGTCTATCTATCCGGCTGGTTAAGCCAAACCTTGGACGTACGCTGGATGCCCACCATGGTCTTCTTGTTAGCATGTCTAGTGGCTTTTAGTACCGGGACCAGTTGGGGTACGATGAGTTTGCTTATGCCGCTAGTGATACCGATCGTCTATCAGATGTTGCACTCCGACAGTGCCCACGGAACCGGTGCATCGGTTTACCATCCGGTGTTGCTTGCCAGTGCGGGCAGCGTTTTGGCGGGCGCCATTTTTGGCGACCATTGTTCGCCGATTTCGGACACAACGGTATTGTCTTCCCAAGCGAGCGGCTGTCCGCATATGGCCCATGTGCTTACCCAAATACCATATGCTCTTTGCGTCGCCTTGTGGTCGGTTGTCCTGGGTACGCTCCCAGTGGGGTTTGGTGTGCCAGTCGTATGGCTGCTGGTTCTGGGCAGTATTGCTGTAGCGATTCCCGTGCGATTGTGGGGAAGGAAACCGGGTTCCTTGGACAATGTATCGTAGAGCAATTCCGCCCCAAATAGTTTTCCGAATTGTTAGCAATTTAGCAGTGAATTCCAGAACCAGTTAAAGGAACCTCGAACCAATTGATCGGATTGCAAGAATTTGCGCGATGGTAGTGTGATTTCCTTCGTATAGAGGCCAAAGCATTATCTATCGTTTCGTAAATGTTAACGACGCAAGGGCTGGTCATGCTCGAAGAGCCAGCTTCGAGGTCGACTTGGAAAGTCTCATCACGATTCTCCCTTCGACTGCGCTTGCATGATTACTACGCGAATTCGCCAAAATTTCCGTTGAATATAAGCGCATTGTCTAGGGGTTGCTTAATCATTTGCTTTTCTTAGCGTTCGAGCCATTGTATCGTGGTCTGAGTGCGCATCTTGATTGGTGGCAGCGTGTGGTTCTAGGCTAGTTGACAATTACTTAGTTGGCCCTATCGCTTCCAAAGAGGTAGAGCTTTACCCAGCTGCGACCGCTAGGGGAGCGGCCAATTCAATTCAGCGCAAAGGCGCAAGTGGGCAATCAACATGTACCGTTTGTCTTCGTTGTGCCTCTAAACCTGTGCGTCGAAACGGTATACCTACAAGTGTGGGGCACACACGGTACGTAAGGTGATGGTTTTCGAGGGCATGTGGCGAGTGGGGCTTTAGATGTAGAATAAGGTTGATGGGGGATTTAAGAATAGGAGTGACGAACTTATTGCGCAGCGGGTTTGGTGGTTGGCGGACAGGCTAGGGGTGTGGAGGGGTTGGCGACGGGGAGGGGCAATTGGGCCGGGAGTGGTCAGGCGGTGGAGAGGGAACTATGGGTGTGGGAGTCGGTTGGTGGCGCGGGGGTGATCGGGATAGGTGGCAGGCATGCACGTGGAGCGTTTTTTTCGTAACTTATTGTTTCTAAAGCCTTTGCGCGTGGTGATGGGGTCGGCGCTTGTAGCAATTTCTTGCGGCGCAATAAGTTGCGCCGAATCGCTCAAGTTTGTGAAATTTATCACAAATAGGGGGGGTGGGGGTTCGCGGTTTAGGCTATCTAAGTGCTTATTGACAAAGGGCTCAGGAAGGGGTAAGTTAGAAGAGTCGCCTCAACGAAGAGAGGATTGAAACACTCGCGCGCGAGCTCGACCGCGCGCGGGAACAGGCCAGGTTAGAAGAGTCGC
>CAYRMD010000027.1:0-53971 GCA_964425225.1 uncultured Pirellulaceae bacterium
ACTTGTTAAAAGGTTCCGTACAATACGGGCGAATTATGCAGAGGTTCCTTTAGCCACCAGCCAATTGGCGATGGTGGACATTCAATCGGGAGATATTCGTTTTGTGGGTCCGCCTGCCATGGTTCGGCAAGCAGAAATGTCTCCGGATGGTAAGTATTTGTTGGTTGAGCGGCTCGAGCGGCCATTTTCTTATACCGTTCCTTATTCGTTTTTTGCGCGGTGTACGGAAGTTTGGAGTTCGGATGGAAGTCTTGTAGCGACCGTGGCCCGGCATCCGGTTTCGGACGAAATTCCACCTCAAGGGGTTCCCACAGGTCCCAGAAAAATGCAATGGCAGATGCTGCGGGACGCAACCCTCATATGGGTAGAAGCGCTGGACGACGGAAACCCCCGTAAGAAGGTTCCGCATCGCGATCGGATTCTGAAAATGGAGGCTCGATTTACTGAGCCTGTCGAGCTATTCCGACTGGAGCATCGCTTTGCGCGCATCGATTGGGCGGCTCGCCCGGACGAGGTGTTGATCACGGAAGTCAATCGGGAGCGGCGTTGGCGCACCACCTGGTGGGTCGACCTGAAGCAGCCGGAGACGTCGCGCCACGTTCTATTCGATTTGAGCATTAACGACGCATACAACGATCCAGGTCAGCCGCTGTATGAGACCTTGCCAGACGGAACTTCTGTAGCCGTTCAAGATGGGGACTGGATCTATTTTCGGGCGCGGGGCGCGTCGCCCACCGGTGACCGCCCAGCTTTGGATCGCTGGAACGTTCGTACGCGAGTTAAGGAGCGCCTTTACCAGTGCCCAGAAAAGGCGTACGAAGAATTGGTGGATGTGATCGGGACGAATCGCTCGTCGATACTTACGCGCTATGAAACTCTGGATGAACCGCCCAATTATTATCTTGTGGATCTTGTAACCAAGGAGCGAAAACGGCTGACGGATGAACACGATCCAGCGCCTCAGTTACGAGCAATCAAGAAGCAGTTAATCAAATACCGGCGGGTAGATGGCGTGGAGTTATCCGGAACGCTTTATCTACCACCTGACTATCAAGCAGGAGAGCGACGTCCGGCAGTGATCTGGGCTTATCCTCTTGAATACTCGGATCCGGATACGGCAGGCCAAATCCGAGGTTCACCGTTTCGGTTCACAACTTTGCGAGGCACTTCGCCTTTGTTCTTTCTCACGCAAGGCTATGTGGTACTCATGGATGCAACCATGCCGGTCATTGGTGATCCGGAGACGATGAATAATACGTTCGTCGAACAGATCGTTGCATCGGCCCGCGCTGCGGTGGAAAAGCTGGATGCAATGGGAGTCGCCGATCCGAAACGCATTTTAATATCGGGCCACAGTTACGGTGCGTTCATGACGGCGAATCTTCTGGCACATACCGACTTGTTCGCGGCGGGTATTGCTCGCAGTGGCGCCTATAACCGAACGCTTACTCCATTTGGCTTCCAAAATGAACGCCGATCCTTTTGGGAAGCGCCGGACGTGTATTTGCGAGTTTCCCCGTTTCGATACGCGCATCAGATCAACGAGCCCTTGTTGCTGATCCATGGCGAGGCGGATGACAACGCGGGGACGCATCCGATTCAATCCGAGAGGCTTTTCGATGCAATCCAAGGTCACGGGGGCACCGCTCGCCTAGTGATGCTTCCGTATGAAAGTCACAGTTACCGAGCCAGGGAATCGGTCCTGCACACGTTGTGGGAGATGTTTGCTTGGGCGGATCGTTACGTGAAACATCGTGATACGACGGCTGGGCCACAAGAGGTGCAGCCGTGACTATCTACGGTGTGGGATTATTAGCCGGTTCGATGGTGACAGGTCTGCTGATGGGTCGGCTTTTGGGATGGTGTCTGGGTGCAGAAGCAAACATCGGGGGTATCGGAATAGCCATGTTATTGCTGGTTGGGTTGTCCCATCGGTTGCGCCGCGTGGGGCGGCTTCGGGCGGCGACCGAACAGGGCATTGTGTTTTGGAGTCAAATGTACGTACCGACGTGGTGGCCGTGGCTGCCACACAGAATGTTGTTGGCGCGTTGGGATCGGGAGTCGTCGCCGTTAGTGCCGGCGCTATTACGGTGCTACTTTGTTTATTGATAGTAATGACGATCGTCCGCATGGGAACGAAGCGGGCTCAAGGTAGTCCGACGACCTATTCGGTGTGTTTTGCGTGATATGGTGGATATTGTGCGCACAGTTTTGGTGGAAAATAGCTTCCTTACGGCGCTGGTCATCGTAGCCGCAACGATGGGGCGGTCGTACTGGGGTGGCCGAAAGGTGTACCCGCGGGAGCGTCCATGGTTCGGCGATCGCAATTTTTATCGCCCTGACGGCGGCACTGCTGGCGGGTAAGTATACCGGAGGCCAACGGGGTGTTGCGGATTTGGAGCTGTTGCCGGGAATGGCGTTGTTGGGCGGCGCAATGTTTCGCGACTTGGCTATTATGGCGACTGCTTTTGGCATCGATATCGAGCAGGTCAAGCGTGCCGGCCCGGCAGCCGTGCTGGCACTCTTCTTGGGCTTAAGCGTATCGTTTGCCGTAGGGGCAACGGTCGGCGATCTCAGCGGGTTTCGCGATCCAATCAGCCTCACCACGATCCGGGCCGGCGCTGCGACCTGCATGGTAGGTCCTGTTACGGGATCGTCGCTTGGTGCCAGTTCGCCCGTCATGGCGTTGAGCATCGCCACGGGATTGGTCAAGGCGATACTCACCATGGCTGTCACGCCGGTCGGGGCGCACGATTGGGCTCGACCACCCGCGAGCGGCGATGATTTTCGGTGGCTTATTCGGTACCACCAGCGGCGTAGCGGCTGGCTTAGCGGCTACGAATCCCAAGTTGGTTCCTTACCGAGCGATCACTGCCCCGTTCTATACGGGTCTAGGCTGCCTTTTGGGCCCGTCGCTTTTTTATTTGGCGGTGCGGTGTTGGTGCGGATGATCGAGCTATGGTATGTCGCTTAGTTGAACGCGCAAGCCTGTTCACGGACCGGGGTGCTATTGTCGAGTCCAGCAGGAATTACCGTTATGAAGAACTACTTTTTGCGTCAGCCGGTGTGGCATCGCGATTGCTCGCCAGCCTTAAGGACCTGGACGAAGCACGCGTTGTTATCGGGCTGCCACCCAGTTTCGCTTACGCAGCCGCCCTGTGGGGCATTTGGCGCGCTGGCGGTATAGCGGTGCCCATCCACACCGCCGCACCGCAAGCGGAAATCGAGTTTCTTTTCGATGACGTACAGCCGCGAGCGGTGATCAGCTCAGAGCCCTACCCGAAAGCGCTTGTTGATTGTTGCCGGCAGCGTAGCGTCGAGTTCGTCGATTTCGACGCGAGTTGTCGAAATGCTGCCATTACCTTGCCCCAGATCTCGCCTGAGCGACGAGCCTTGATTCTCTACACAAGCGGTACAACCAGCAGGCCAAAGGGAGTAGTCTTGACCCACGCGGCGCTCGAAGCACAGATCCGTTCGTTGGTCGAAGCTTGGCGATGGACGTCGCATGATCGCATTCCTCTTTTTCTACCGGTGCACCACATTCATGGCGTGGTCAACGTGCTGCTCTGTGCCTTGTGCAGCGGTGCGACGGTGGACGTGTTTCACCGATTTGATGCAATTGCAGTCTTAGAACGTGCAACGCACATGGGCTATACGTTGTTCATGGCCGTGCCAACAATCTATGCGAAGTCGCTCGAGGCATTGGAAACAGCCGATGCGCCGACACGGTCACGATGGGTCCATGCGTTGAAATCCATGCGTCTTATGGTGAGCGGGTCGGCAGCGCTTCCGGTGCGCCTGTTCGACCGCTGGGAACAACTGACCGGGCATCGACTCTTGGAACGTTATGGTATGACCGAAGTCGGCATGGCGCTATCCAATCCGCTTGACGGAGAGCGGCGGCCAGGGACAGTCGGCGTACCCCTTCCGGGTATCGAGGTCCGATTGCGCGCTGAGAATGGACAATGGATTGACCAGGAAGAATTACCCGGCGAATTGTGTGTTCGAGGACCGACGCTGTTCGCCGAGTATTGGAATCGACCCGAAGCAACCGAAGAAGCATTCGTTGATGGTTGGTTTCGCACCGGCGACGTGGCGATGATCCGGAACGGTTACTACTGCATCCTGGGACGATTGTCGACCGACATTATTAAATCGGGAGGCTATAAAATTTCGGCTTTGGAAATCGAATCTGCACTGATGGAGCACCCGGCTGTGGCGGAGTGTGCTGTCGTGGGGATTGGCGACGAACTATGGGGCGAAAAAGTTGCAGCCGCCATCGTATTACGCTCCCACACAAGCCTCACTGCCGAAGCATTGCGAGAATGGTGCCGGCAGCGTCTTTCGCCCTACAAGGTACCCAAAGCCGTACGCTTCTTCGGTCAACTGCCGCGCAATTCCATGGGGAAGGTCACCAAGTCCCAAGTGCGCTAGTGGCTGGTGTCTGCGACTAAGCAGCGGTAGCCAGCCCGAAAGTGCGACTTGACTGCAATACACAAGCCGGCTAGAGTTCGTGCTCGTTTCAAGGCCCAGAGTATCCTCGGGTGCGCAGTACCCACTGTTAGCCGGCCTTTGCGGTGCAAGTGAGCCGAGCTGTTGGTCGGACCATACTTTACGTACTTGATTGGGGATGGCATCTACCATGGAATTCGTTGACATCCACAGTCACTTGCTGCCCGAGCTGGACGATGGGGCCCGCTCGTGGGAAGAATCGCTCCACATGGCTCGCATCGCCGTAGCCGAAGGCATTCGACGCTTGATTGTGACACCGCATCAACTGGGCGTTTATTCCCATATCCGGACCGAAAAGATCGTGCAGAAAACCGAAGAGTTTCGTCGGCTATTGCACCAACACCAAATCCCGCTTCAGGTGCTTCCAGGGGCCGATGTGCGCGTGGAGGCCGATTTGATCGAGCACCTCAAGAATGGCGCCGTGTTGACGCTCGGCGGACACGGCAAGCACGTATTGCTGGAATTGCCGCATGAAATGTATGTTCCGTTGGAAGGCCTGGTGGCTCGATGTCTCCAAGCGGGAATCGTTCCCATTTTGTCTCACCCGGAGCGCAACCAGGGCATCATACGCCAGCCGAAGCTCTTAGAGCCGTTATTGCACCTGGGCTGTTTGATGCAGGTAACGGCAGGCAGCTTGTTGGGCGAGTTTGGCGACGAGGCCCGACGGACGGCTGAATGGCTTGCCAAACATCGGTGGATCCATTTCTTGGCCACCGATGCGCATCGGGCCGACCGACGCCGACCCTTGATTCAGCGTGCTTATCAGCGATTAGCCGAGCTGACCGACGATCCGTTTGCCCAGCAGGCCTGTTCGGTCCACCCGTTAGCCGTCTTTTTCGGCCAATCCGTGACTTCCTCACGGAGTCGGCTTGGCACGGGTCGTAAGAGGTGGTGGAGCTGGTGGAGACGAGCTGCTTAAGCGCGAAGAAACTCGCCGACCAACGATGTACTCGCCGCCAGTGCTACGGCATCCTCTGGGTCCAAATGCTCACAGGAGCTAGCTGGCTGGTGGCAAACCGCCGGGACAATCAACTGCTGGCGGGCGATCGACATACCGGCTGGCCATTCCAAGAGCATCAAGGACTGTATTGGGTCCATGCCGAAAGCGCCGACGGAGCAGTCCAGTTGTGGCCACCAGATGCACTGAAGTTGCCCAGTCAGTTGGCTGACGTGTTGCAACTGCCACGGCCGGTAGAGCCTGTGTACGTCTTTTTGTTTGACCGTAAGGCTAGCTACCGAGCATACCTGGACCGCTACTTTCCCGATGCTCCGCGACGGCGAGCGCTTTTCATTAAGAGCCGCGGTTTTCCCATGGTGTTTGCTTATGCGCAGAAAGACCTGGCTATTGATGTCCGCCACGAGCTAACTCATGCGCTCTTGCAAGAACTTGTGCCACTGGTGCCGTTGTGGCTAGACGAAGGTTTAGCTGAGTACTTCGAGTTACCGCCGCATGATCGCAGCACGGCAAACCCACAAGCCCCTGCGGTACGTATGGCAGCACGTCTCGGTATGCTGCCTGGTCTAGAAAAACTGGAACGACTGGATCAATCCCAGACCATGTCTAGCACGGACTATCGAAATTGTTGGGCATGGACTCACTTTTTGATCCACGGCCCCGAAACCGTACAACACCTGTTCCGACAGTACCTATCGGACGTGCGTCTCGGCCGCCTGGAACCGCCCTTGAGTGTACGCTTGGCACAGGTTGAAACGAACCCTCGCGCTGCATTGTCGCTTCATTTCCGCCGATGGTAGCTTGCGGCCTTACAACGGAAGGCTAGTGTGTTTAGCTTCGCTGCTTGCCTTACCCTCTTTAATTTGCGTTGGCAGTATCGCTAAACCCACATGCCAGGGCTCGTGGTAGGATGGTTGACGACAGCCATCACCAATGACTCAGTCTTAGCGTGGCACTCACGTCCGCGAGAAACTAGTGTAGCGTTCGAAAAAATGGTCAAGTTTGCCACGCTTTATTACCGATATGCGATGACACCGGATTTGAGCAACTAGCTTCAATAGTCGCCGGTGGTGAATAAAGAGAGGAGTAGCCGTATGCGTATGGACGCACGTTGGGCAAGAGCTGTAACTGCGGTTGCGATCATCGGATTGTTACTACCACGACCGGTGTGGGCCTTGCAACCAACAGGCACTATCAATGTCGCGGTGAAAAACACGGCGGACGTTCAACTGGATGACGCTGGAACTTTTTGGGGTCAGGTTATCCGCGCCGACGGCCAGCCCTTAGCTTCGGTTCCGATTCATATTACCCGACACGGTAAGCTAGTAGCGTCAGTGCACACGGACTCTGAGGGAAAGTTCGCTGTGCGGCAAATGCGTGGGGGCGTCTACGAAGTCGCCACTCCGTATCAGTCTGACGTGATACGGCTTTGGGCCGCACGCACAGCTCCGCCGACTGCGGCCGAACGCTTAATTCTGACGGCTCGTTCGGCCGATATCGTTCGGGCTCAGGGAGATGGTCAATTCATGCAGTTTATCACGAACCCGTGGGTACTGGGTGGAATCGTAGCTGCCGCTATTGCGATTCCCTTGGCACTCGATGATGACGACCAGGCTAGCTAACTGAACGCCCAAGTCGAAAAACAGTCCAGGGGCAAGCCCGGGTGCTTGCCCTTTTTTTCTTTTTGGCTCGGTCGTTTCTGTAACTCTACTAAGCTTATGCCCCGTCAGACGTGCGAGGTTTGCTACACAAGGCAACATATTTTTGTCCCGACGCAGAGGCTCAGATTTGCAACGCCGCACATACGTAAGTTAGATTTTCAAGCTGTGTTCCCAGCGGCTCTGTGTCGTGGTGTGTTTGTGTTGAATGGTTTTAAGCGTGCAAGTCTTGTTCAACCGGCAAAGTGAGGCTCGGAGTTTGTTCGAAAGAACAACGCGCTCTAAGAAATCCGACAATGGGCACCAATAGCTGAGAGTCCGCGGTAGACGCACGTTGTATCCGCGCCGTGACCTAGACTTGCGTTGCGAAATACCCGGCTGCGGGCAGTTTTTGCTGTAGTATACGAGGGACTCTTGCCCACGTTACGAGAGGGTAAACGAATAGGTTGATGACGAGCCGTGCGGAACTCGAGAATTAGGCGATACGAAGAGTCGTCATTTTCGTGCAGTCGTTGCTGAATTTTGCGAGCGATGCATCGCCGGTTCCCGGATTCTGACAGCCACCACAGTGCTTGTTTACTCGCGATCGGTTTGGCTACCATAGTGGGCAGCGTCCAGGTTAAGTGGTCGAACTATTCCGCGGCGCGCGAAAGGCACGTTCCATGGGTGAGCCGACTGTCCGGGGCATCATTCATGCAATCGAACCTACCAAGGTGATTGGCCAGCGGGGATTCCGCAAACGGTTGGTTGTGTTGGAGCAAGCGGTAGGGAGGTTTGTCAATTACATCCCGGTGGAATTTGTAAACGATCAATGCGATCGCGTGGACGAGCTCCAGGTAGGTGATGAGGCGGAGATTACCTACCGGTTGTCAGGACGCAAGTGGCAGCGCGATCCGCAGAGTGAAGTGAAGTATTTCGTAAGTGTCGAGGCACTCGATTTCCGCATCCTACGATCAGGCGCAGGGGCTAGTGCTGAGGGAGCTGACGCAGTCGATCCTTTTGACACCGAACCTCCGTTTTAGAATTGCAACTGCAATCATGTAGCGCAGGGATGCAAAGGCGCTAAGACTCAGTTAGGTTTTGACGATGAATGTAATTCTCGTTGTGCCTTTGCCCTAAACCGCTTGTCGTGCTCCATAGAACGCGTTTACCAGGAACCGCGTATTGACTACGTAGTGATCACGTCGGGGCGAGTATAAAGAGGCCGATCTAAGATGGGCTTGCTAAGCTACGGAATAATCTTGACTACAATCAAGAAGCGCACGTGATTGACGATTAATGATTGACGATTAAGCTGCCAGAATGTGTTGGGCTGATATGTGACGATGTGGACTTGGTGGAAGCGTCTTCGTCGTGCGAGACTCGTTGGCTCTCCCTTTCCGCGCCAATGGTTGGCCTACTCGAACGACATCCGTTTATATACCTGGCTTCCGGAGTCAGCCCAAAAAAAGTTGCAACGTATTATTCGAATTCTTGTGGCAGAAAAACACTGGGAAGGTTGTGGGGGGATGCAGGTCGATGACCGTGTGAAAGTCACGATTGCCGCTCAAGCTGCGCTTTTGGTGTTGAAGTTCCACGAGGTCTATTTCGAAGCCACTCCCACGGTTTTGGTTTATCCCGACACGTATTGGGCACCGCATAAGGAACCGCTTGGCAGTGGTGTGGTTCTTGAAGGTTGGCAAGCGCGCGATGGTGAAGCATGGTATCGCGGCCCGGTAATTCTTAGTTGGAACGAAGTGTTGGCAGCAGCTTCTGGCGAATCGGATGGACGTAATGTGGTGATCCACGAATTCGCTCATCAACTGGACATGCTGGACGGAGAAGCCGACGGGACTCCGCCCGTATCAAGTTTGCGAGAAAAGAACAGGTGGCGTTCGGTGTGCCAAAAGGCGCGTCGTTCTTCGCTGGCATCGGTCGAAATCGGCTCCGAATTGCTTTTTGACGAACAGGCTCTCGAGAGTTCCGCCGAGTTTTTTGCGGTCACCTGCGAGTATTTCTGGATGAACCCGCGGAAGCTCAAATACTATTGGCCGCAACTTTACGAGTTGTGGCAAAGTTATTTTCGTCAAGATCCCGCCGCATTTGTTCGTTGGGACGCACCGTTTTCGCCTTAGGTGGGTTGATTCGATGAGTTCGAAAACATCGGCGCGTGCGATCGATCTGTAGTTAAGTGACGCGGCACGGTGCGGCGGCTGCGCATGTGCACCGGCTGTCCTTGGACAACAGACGTTCGCTCATTAACTGTCTTGGCGATCGAAGGCTCGTCACGATGACTCACGGATCTAGTGCTAGCAATGGCCGCACGAAAACGGCAACCCGAACGATAGCACGCATCCCCTCAACGGCTCATCGGCCTTTCGTTGCTGCCTAAATTGACTCGGTACAGACTACGCTAACTAACCGACCGACAACGGGCATCTGACCGGATGATATCCTGGCTGCGGCGGAAGCTTCTCCAGCATGCTTTTCTTGTCTAGCACGACTAGGTTTTCTTTTTTTACTGAATTGGCTATTCCCTGCAAATTTCCGAACCAAAGGGTTGTGGTGCCTGTCCCCTGGCCCCAGGAGCCTGTCCCCGAGTATCCGGCAAGCCAGCTCCCGAGGTAGTGGTACCACCCTCCATTGATTATTGACTATGTTTATCATCTTAGTTGACGCTGTTAGTTTACCATCGATGGGCCACGGTGGTTTGGAACCTCGTCGCGATTGTGATACGCTTACCGAGCGCGCTAGAGCCGTGCGTGCGAAAACCTTTAACTTAATGAGGACTATCGACACGGCGTGCGCTTTCGGCGCCGACAAACGCTAGCAGGTAAAGCCCAACGAGACGTTTCCCTCTGCTAGCAAGAAAGCCTGACAAGTAGTTGCACGTCCGCGTTCCGACTGGGAATCTTGAGGCTACCGGGTGTGTGCATCTCGATTGTACCGGGGCTGGCGGTAAGGCAGCCGCCTGTCACCTGGTTCGAGCCCTCGATTACGGAACGCCTTTGCCACGAAGCACCCGCATCGGCTCACATCGGGTCGGGCCGAAATGGTATACCTGCGTCAGGCCCGGAAAATGGCCCAAACCATTTCATCTAGCGTTACGATCCTATCCCAAATACCGGTACCGGAGGGTGATTCACGCCAAGGCGAAATGGAGGACGGGAAGGTAGTTTTCTCCTTTCTTTGTTTGTAGTGACCCGATTTATCGGGTCCAGAACTGGAAGACAAGCAAAAGGACCGCATGAATGCGGTCACTACGAACGGGGCTCGGCTTTCACCAAAGCAAAATCTTGGGATAGGTTCCAGGATAGATACCTTGTTTCCATTGCGGCCGCGGAAAACAGGCAAACTTTGGCCACGGCCAGCCTTGTACGCCAAAATTCTCCCGACAACCAAAACTCACACACGGCCTTCGTGCCTTTGACGAGTGGAGCGGCGTCCCTCAAGGTGCACGTCAGCTTTCCGGATTTGAAGCCCCCCTATTCGCTGATTAAAGTCTCAGCCGTGTGGATCGTCGCGCGAATGGTTCGCCTGCCTTCCGCCGGTCGCAAGGCGCCCCTCAATCAGTGCCGGTTGCCCGGCGCGGTAAACGCAGTTCCGGGTCGGTTCGTCAAAAGGACTGGTCTGGACCTGGTTGTCAACAGCCAGACACCCGGCCCAGCACTCATTTAACGGGTCATTTAATTGGCTCCGTAATCATTTATTGACACGAAGTGTTCATTTAGTATTAATCGCCTTCAGGTAATAGCGTCTCTTCTTGCGGCTCGTTCCAGCGGGTTCAAGAAAGTCCAAAGATCCTAAAAGGTTGGATGCTTTAACCACGGTGCTTTTTGAATTGCCGAGACCTAAAAGCTCTCGATATTCACAGTCGATCGAACCGTGTTGCTTTACATAAGCCCGAACGAGTTCCGGATACCGGACCGCATCGATATGTCGAGTTCGCGTGTAAGCGGCTTTGCTTAATAGCTCGGTCGCCGCACTGCGGCTTAGGTGATACGTTACGCGTTTTTTCCTACCGCGCCGCTCGAAGCGCGCGTTCTGCTGCAGAACCAAGGCATCCAGACCATCTCGCGGGGCGTCCTCGGATCGTTGGCACAACCGCGCAGCGAAGCGCACAAAAATCTCGGTGTGGCTCGGCAAGTAGGACAAGATCAGTAATTCGTCTCAGCCAAACTCCTGCCCATTACGTTGACGTTGAGCGAGGAGCGCTGCTCCGCAGTCATCGAAAGAGCCACCGAAGAGGGTCAACACAACTGCGTGCTCGTCAGCCTCGTACCGGGGAGCACGTCTGCCCTACGCTAGTGTGGGGATGTAAATACGTCGCCCCCCAATCCCAGCACGTTCAACCAATCCGATTTTTTGAAACATCTCTGCCAACAACCGATTCCGTGCTTTGGGTTCGGGGTGAAGGATTCTGTCGGGTGTAGTCCCGCCGATGAACCCGCCAGGGCTGGATATCACCTTCTCACGTGGACGGCGGCGGACACAGATAGACGCTTACTCCAAGAACGCACGATGAATCAACGCGTTCATAATTGCCTCTCGGAATGACTCTTCCGGATAGGCCGGGATCGAGAGGTGAAATAGCCCTATCTGTAGTGTCCGCGAGGGATTGCGTTTAGGGTGTTGAATGATTGCCGTGAGGCGACCCGATACCTGAAGCAGCGGCGCTTTCAGATCGTCGCGGAATCCGATAGCCGTCCGCGTCGGGTCATAAAGATAAATGATCTCGTGTTAGGGCAGCGCCCGTGCCAGAACATCGCGCCGCCCTACCAGCAACAGCCCCGCGCGTGAGACGTGACTTTCGGAAAGCAAGCCCCCTGCGGCCAGCACGTTCTCATCGTGAAGCGTCAAAAGGTCAGACTGGGGGCGAGCCGCCCGCAATATATTGCGGAGCCGAGCCACTTCCACCGAGTCTAATGCGTCCCGGTTCAGTCCTTCAACAGGTTCCCCGCTCCAGTCTATCGCCCCCAAAGCCACTCGTCACCGCTTAAAGGCGACAGGGTCAAGAGGTATACAGTTCTTTCCGACCCGAACGTTCAATACGTCGCGCGGGGTACCGTAAGGCGGCTTCGCTCCTTTCGGTACACGGACCAGAAGCAGCCGTCCTTCGGGCACGTCTAACTCTTCGATATCGACGGTCAACGGCGGGCACGTTGAGTCCCAGATTGCCTGCCGCCACGCGTCAAGGTCGTATCCGGCGCATCCCGGTAATCGCAGCGGCCCGCCCTGGCGTGCGATCATTGACGCCGAAGACAATTACCCCGGCCTTCACTGTTGGCAAAACAAACTACAAGTTCCGCCGCAGCGGCTTAGTTCTACCTGACATCCGGCAGCCAAGGTTTTAAGTCCAACACCTCCGATTCCAAGTCGTCCGCAACATCGGTGTTCAATTCGTCCAACAGTCTTAAAATGTCTTCATGAGGCGGAATAACCGGCATCGCGTAACTCCACCACGTTTACTACCTTTACTACGTCATTCTCATGAAAATCAAATCAGCTTCACCTCAATCCTCCCGTGCTGGCCGCGCTGGAAAGGGAATGACACTGTACCGCGCATTTGCTGAAAGGCATCGGGACCAATGTGGGCCTTGAGCTCGACCTTTGCCGTTTTATCCGCTTCCGAGGGCTGGGCAGAAACGGTCGAACGGGAGGTTCTTTAATTTCCTTGGGAATTCTTGCACAGCTCGGTGGAACGGGGGGCTGTGCAAAAAGTGCTGTTTCCCAGAAAAGCCGTCGCACCTCCGCGATCGCGCCGCTGGAGGTCGGTTCGGGTTCCTCGTGACCGCGTCCATCAACGAGTCGCCGCTGGTGATCCTTCAGACGCTTGTGATAGATCGGACTGATGATGCTGAACAATCCCAAGAGGCAGCAACGTTAGCTTTTCCCTAAGCGTATGCGTCTTGGTTCGAGATGGAATTGTGGTGTACAAAGCGATCTACCGCGGAAGTTTGCCTATTTTCCGCGACAGGAATCGAAACGAGGGTTCTGGCTGAATATTAAATGAAATGGTTCGGTCATGCATTTGCCGAGCTTGGCGAAGATACGCCTTTTACTGCCCAACCCTGAGCCGATGCGGGTGCTTCGTGGCTAGGGCGTTCCGACAAGTGAGAGCTCAACACAGCCGCGACTGTAAGGGAGCAGTCAATGGAACTCAACGCAAAGGCGCTAAGGCGCAAGGAAGCTACCATCGAGCTTCCCTCTCGTGACTGTGTCTTTGTATTTCTGCGCCTATAAACGAAAGTTCCTCTCATGTTTTCGAAGGGTTCGAATGGGCGCAAAGCAGCGCCCCCGGTATGCGGGTATGCGATGCCGAATCATCTCCCCGGCCCAGATAGGGCCGTTCACCATCACTTACCTCGTCGTCTCCCGCGTTGCTCCTCTACCATCCGATAGCTACTCTTTGTCCCGTGCGATTAACTGGCGCAGCAACCATTTCCTCAGCCCAAGGGGTTTAAGGGGCACGTGCAACGTGGCCCTACACATCGGCCGCAGCAGCCGGGTCACAGTATTTGCGAACGCCGCGGCGGCTGGACCTTCGATCCACGACCGTTCCAAGCCCCACTGCCGGGCCATCACGAGTAAGATTGCCACGTGTCCAAGTAAGAGGCTCCACAGGATCGAGAATGTTTCGTTGGCTGCAACGAGCCTCTAGCCCTTGTGCACGCGTCGGAGGAGATTGATCCTCTTGATAGGTGGAACGCTCAAGTTGGCCACGGTGCGCTTTTTCGCCGGGGTGCCCTGTCGCTGGCTCTCGCGGAGCAGGTTGACAGGTCGCAAGTTGCGGCCGGAGAACTCTTGCGATGGTACATGCCGAATTGATCCGGAAAAAGTTATAGCGCCCCTTAGCAGCCCAAAACGTTACCACCATTCGCAGCAACGAGCTTCGGTTTAACTGCAGTACGTCCAAATTATGCCTACCCTCAAGAAGCACACGCTGCGACGTCCAACCTACCGGACAACTCACTACGCTGCTCACTACTCTGCGCGGGTGATTCACGTACAGTCAAAACCCAGACATATCCTTTGCCGAGAGCGCCGCGAAGTCGGTGCATCTACGTAACACACCGCCTATAGGGGCGGGTTCGCAAGCCGCCCTGGTCCAACAACGTGGCACGATTCGCGTAGCGCCGCTCCCTGACGGTCGTGGCTCCGTTAAACCGTCGCTCGACAGAACGCCTGTGTCAAAAACCACTCGCATCGGGTCGTATCTGGCGGAGCGGAAAGAGGCGGACCTCCGCCCCACCTAGCAATTGGGGGAACCATTTCACCTAGACTCAAGACGGACACTGGCTTTCCACTCCTGCCGTGGAAAATGGGCAAACAACCGCGAAGTGCCAGCCTTTTGCAGCAAAATACTTAGAATCAAGACGCACGCATGCCGGATTGGCCTTTTCTTAACCCCACTAGCTCGCTATGATCCTTCCCCGCGATGGCTCGCCAGGCGTAGGAGCCAGCAGAATGTCTCTGATGAGCTCAGCGCCGGACCTAAGACACTCGCGGGATCTGACCGATTGGTGGACGAGTCACGTCGGCGGATGGCGTGATGGTCGATACGATATTGGGCCGTGAGGAAGGAGTCGCGTTATGGGAAAGATCCGTTGGGCATGGAGGTTAGCGCTTCTTGCGTGTTGGCCCTGCCTGATACCGGTGCATCTTGTGGCGGCTTCGTCGCCGGGAAGATCAAGCAGCGTGCAGGACGTTCAGTTGGGTGGGAATGGGCTGTTGCGAGGCATGTGTCGCGATAGCTCGGGGCGTCCGCTGCCGGGGGTTCCCATAGTGATCCGGCATCAATTGCGGCCAGTCATGACAGTCCGGACCGATTCTCAGGGTGTATTCTCGGTAAAGGAGATGCGGGGCGGCGTATACCAATTTGAAGCTCCCGATGCTGTATCCGTTGTCCGCGTATGGGCGGAGGGAACCGCGCCGCCTCAGGCTAAGGAAGCGGTGACGTTGGTTTCCGAGCCCGATCGTGTTCGAGCTCAGCGTCCATTTGCCGAAGTGATCACCAACCCCTTGGTGGTCGCTGCGGTGATTGCTGCCGCTATTGCCATTCCTATTGCTGTGCACAATTCTGGGAGCGACCGCGAGGGCAGTTGACATCCGGTTTTTTTCCGAAGGATAGCAACTGATACAAGGTTGCTCACTTCATAGCTCTGGGCTGCATTGATCGATTGGTTTTTTTCCGTTCAGAGCGGGGCGGCGAACGTGTTTGCCCGACGACAAGGTTAGTACTGTCTATCGAGCACCTATGCCGGAGGCTGAGCGAACGGCCGTGTGCCGGTGGTGGATATCTTTTTTCGTTGGTGTTGTCCCTTGGATAGTCGCCGGTTGTGCCGGTACCTATCGTGTGTACGACGCAGCAACGCTACCGGTAGAGCTGCGGCCTGCCTCACGCATGGGGTGGCGTCAGGCGGACCTGACACGGCTCGCCGTGCCGGCGGCTCCCAGTGAGCGATTGGAACCTGGAGATCTTGTCGAACTGTCGATTGTTACCGGGCTGGAAGGCGACTCACCGACAAATTATCGCTTGCGCATTGGGGAGGACGGCGCGCTGAATGTGCCATTGGTCGGTCCGGTATTCGTGGCCGGATCGAGTGTCGGGGAAGCCGAGCGCCGTTTAGCGAAAGCCAGTATCGAGCGAGGAGTGTATGTAGCTCCGAACGTTTCACTCGTCATCATCCAACGACGCTCCCACCGAATTACCGTCGCTGGGGCTGTGCGGAAGCCGGGGACGTATTTCCTGCCGACTCGCAGTAGTACCGTATTGGCGGCGATCGTAGCTGCCGAAGGTCTTAGCGAAGATGCAGGAACTATTATCGAGGTTCGCCGTGGGACGCATGAGGATGCCTGGGGCAATTTGGGTGTACCGGAAACTTCTCCGGTCAGCTACGGATCATCGCCCTCGGCTCAAATAACGATCGATTTGACTCGCGGTCCACTTTCGCCACACGACGTGTGGCTCGATGATGGTGCGACGGTGGTCGTACGCCCCAAGGAAAAGGACTTCGTTTACGTTACCGGCCTCGTACGCAAGCCGGACCGTTACGAATTGCCGCCGGATCGCGATGTCCGCTTGCTGGATGCTCTAGCCATGGCCGGCGGGAGGACGTTGGAAGTTGCCGACAAAGTGCGTGTCATTCGTCAGACTAATGGGCAAGGTGATTCGGTGGTCATTCGAGCCTCGGTTCGTCAGGCCGCACGCCAACACCAGGCAAACCTGGTTCTGGCCCCTGGCGATGTCGTTGTCGTGGAGGAAACACCGTTAACATTCATCGTCGGCACAATCCAAAATTTTGTGCGATTTGGCTTTACCAGCGCTATACCGGGTATTTAATGAGGTAGGCAGGATGCAGGGGGCAGACGAATCGCGCTTGGAACGCACTACTCCTCCACAGGAGGAGCGTTCACCGGCTGCGGAGATGCTCCAGTCGTGCGTTCGGTTTCTGCGCGTCTTGTATTACCGAAGACTCTACGTGCTTGGCAGCCTTGCGATTTGTGTTTTGCTTGGCCTGTTTTACCTGGGTACCGCGCCGCGCATCTATCAAGCCAATGCCGCTGTACTTGTTACCCAAATCGGTGGCGATACATGGAATACTTCGTTAACACCTGACTCAGCACGCGATAGCTCGATCCCTACGTTTGAAAAACTCTTCTTATACCCTGTAGTGTTAGAAAATGCGTTAGCTAAATTGGAAAAACAACCGCCGGAGGCGCGTCGTGATTTTATTGATGTTCCGCCTGATCGACGGTTGGAGAAACTCCGTGATGGCTTGCGTGCCAGTGCAGCCCGCCGGACAAACATTATCGACTTGAGCTATCAGTCGCTGTCCCGAGAGTCCGCGGAGGGCGTGTTGGGCGCAATAGTCGATTCGTACTTAGAGTTTATCGAGAAAAATCATAAGAACCTTTCCTTGGAATATGTTACCATTCTGGAACAGAAACGTCAGGAAAAAGAAGACGAACTAAAACAGACTCAAGCACGACTCCTCGAAGTGCAGCGTCAAGCAGGCGATCTCGGGATCCGCTCGGGGGGAACTCTCGTGCATCCCCTGGTCCAGCGAGCAGTAAAGTTGAACGAGGCCTACATCGAGGTACAAGAGGAGCGGTTGCAACTGGAAGCTCTGAGCGATGCCATCCGGCATGCGATGCAGCACGGCGGGGACCTGCGCGAACATTTGTTGGCGATCGAGCCCATCGTGGGCCGCGAAATGCTCATGAATTTACTCGGGTTAAGTCCACAGTTTGGCCAAGCTGCTGCAGAAGTCGAGCGCCGATTGTTGGAGAACGCAGCTCGACTGGAAACCCTGCGGCAACACTACGGCCCAACGCATCCAAAAGTGGTAGAGCTTCAACAGACGCTTGCCAATCAACAAGAGTATCTACGCGACTATCAAATGCGCGTTCAGCAACGGCTGGAATCCCTCCAAGCTTCCCAATTGGGGCCGCTCCTACTGAAATTGGTCGACGAAAGGCTTTACAAAGCGCGGTCGCATGAAAGGGAGCTCCAAAGCGAGTACGAGAAGGCTGAACGGCAAGCTATTGCGCTCAATGATCGCATTGCCGAGTTACAGATTCTAGAGAATAACCTGCAACGCCTGCGCAATTTGCATGACATGTTACTGGACCGCATTGCCAACATTGATTTACGCCAAGACCAAGCCGACGTGCGCGTGGCACTACTGAGTCGTCCGAAAGCATTGGCCAAGCCGGTAGCACCTCGAAAATCGTTGGTGCTATTGTTTTGTCTTTCTTTAGGTCTTGGGGTTGGTACGGGTGTTGTTTATTTGCTGGATCTATTCGACGATCGATTCCGTTCGGCGGACGAGCTGAAAGCGCAGCTCGGTGTGCCGCTTCTGGCTGCGGTGGAAGAATTGCTATTGGAGGCGGACAAAGGACCGGATAGCATCTTCGTGCATGTTCATGCCACCTCGCCGCTGAGCGAGCCGTTCCGAACGCTGCGCACCGCGCTGGCATTCATGCCGGATGAATTGACGCGCCTGGCCATTACCAGCGCCGAACCAGGGGATGGAAAAACGACGATTTCCGTGAACGTGGCCGCCGTTTTTGCACAGGCCGGTCGCAAAACGCTGATGATCGATGCAGACCTGCGGCGGCCCGGTCTTAGCAAGCGATTCAATGTGCGGCGATTAGCCGGTTTAAGTGACATTTTGCGATCGCATCACGACGTGGCATCCCTATGCACCACGTCAGTGCACTCGACCGGTTGCCCGAATTTGGACTTACTGCCATGTGGTGCCAAACCTCCCAATCCGGCCGAATTGCTCAGTCATCCGCGCTTTGCCGATGTGATTGCCTGGGCTGAACACCACTACGACCAGGTAATTGTGGACTGTCCGCCTATAATTGCTGCCGCTGACGCTCTGATCGTGGGCCGACAGGTCGACGGCATGCTGGTGGTGATTCAACCGGCCAAGAATCGCCGCCATGTCGTGTTGCGAGCTGTCGAACAGCTCCATGCCATGCGTGTGCGGCTCGTGGGCATAGTCGCCAACCGCATTTCGGAAAAAGCCGGTGAGTATGGCTACGGCTATGGCTATGGCTACGGTTATGGATATGGAGCGGGCGATGCGGACGAAGACGAAGAGCCTGGTGCCTCGACCGCTCAGGATTCGCCGACGTTGCGGCGACGGCACGCGGCGTAATACACCGCTCCAGTCAACCCAGTAGTACGAGGATACCCCTGCATGGATGCAATGGGAACGTCGAACAACCGCTCGACTGTCGGTTTCCTGAAATCTCTTGGTTGGAAGGGCGTTTTTGACGCTTCCTTGCTCGTCTTGATAGTCGGTACATCCCTGTTGTTTGGCGGTCGAGAAGAGCCCGGGCGGTTCTTTTTTCTTATAGCAGGCTATGCGTTGCTATGGTGGGCCTGTGCGTGGCAAGCGTTCAGTATCCGCCCCGCATGGTTTCTGACCGGAGCAGAAATGCTCATCGTCGCGGCGCTGGCACTGCTTGTACTGCAACTTGTGCCGCTGCCGGTCGATTGCCTGCACTGGCTTTCGCCAACAGTGCGGCAGTCGTTACCACTCTGGTATGACGCGTTGCCGGCAAGCTGGTGGGCGCCGTGGCGCACCGTTTCGCTCTTGCCCCATCAGACCTGCGAAGCACTGTTGGTGTTCGGGGCCTATGCGGGACTATTTTTAGCGGTGTGTCGGCGTCTGGAAGACCATCGTGATGTGGCGCAGGTGCTACGCCTTGTCGCTTGGGCCACACTCATTGTGGCTGCCGTGGCGTGGGCTCAATTTCTGACCGGTACCGAACAGTTCCTGTGGTGGTATCGGCACCCACACCGCTCGGCACAGGGTGTGATGACCGGAGCTTTTACCAATCGGAATCACTTCGCTCATTTCTTACTCCTCGGTGCGGCTCCGCTTACCTATTGGGTAATTCAGGCCACCAAGCCGCATCGGGGATGGAAGACGTTTCTTGGGTGGGTGGCGCTTGGTGGCGTGCTCTTGGCATTGTTGTTGACGCTTTCACGAGGAGCCTGGTTGGCGGGTCTAGCTGGATCGGCGGTTGCACTGGGGATCAGTTGGCGGCAGCACCGCGGGAATCGTCGCCTATGGATCTCCGGAGCGATCACGCTTGTCGTCCTGCTGGCAGCTCTTGCCATCCACGGAGCGAAACCTCTTTTGGACCGCGTGAATTCTTTTTTCGCCCCAAACGCGTCAGCGACCATCTCGCCGGAAAGGTGGCAGCTTTGGCAAGCTGACATCCGGGGATTGCGTGATTTCTGGGCCGTCGGTAGTGGTGCCGGCACCCACTTTGTTGTCTACCCTCGATACCTTCCCGAACAATACGCGGCACGCTTTACGCACGCCGAAAACTCGTATCTTCAAGTAGCACTAGAAACCGGTTTGCCTGGCATAGCGCTTCTTCTGCTGGGAACGATGCTGGTGATGGGCTGGTGCTTGCGTTTAATCCAAACGCCGGACACCCATCGCGAACGGATTGTGTCAGCCGTATTGTCGGGAGCAGTAGTAGCTGGGGCCGTGCACAACCTGGTGGATTTTCCCTGGTATGTGCCGGCCTGTATGGCAAACTATCTCGTGTTGTTGGCCGTGGTGTGTCGCTCGGGCCAGATGTGGTTGTGGAAAGGTTGGTGTTTAGCCGATGGATTGAGCCAGCCTGTGCAACCTCGCTTTGTCTGTTTCGTGGGCAGGAGGTTCTGGTTAGCAGCTACGGTGGCTCTCAGTGCCGTGCTCATGGCTGTATGCAGCATTCACTATGGACCGTTGCGAGCATGGACGTTTTGGCAGAGGTACCTGCTGCGTAGTGCTGCCGCAGCCAACTTGCTGTTGCGCGACTCGGCAGAAGCTCGCCATGCAGTGGATGAGCTGATCGAACTGCTCGAACGCACCGTAGAACGCGATGCGCATCACGAGACGGCATGGTTGCGCTTAGCGGCGATGGAACTACGGCGGTTCGAGCTTGGCCAGTTGGAGGCCGAAAACGTGTTGAATTTGGCCGAGCTTCGTGCTGCTTTGTACCAAGCTGGATTTCGTTCTTCCTACGAGGCTCGGCAGTGGTTGAAGCGCGCTATAGGGCCCAATCTAAGGCACGTACAACGAGCAACCGCAGCAGCGCTAAATGCAACGCGCCTTTGTCCGTGGCTTGGAGAAGCTTACGTCTATTTGGCAGAAGTTGCTTTTTGGCTCGATCCAAACCCCGAGCGCCGCAACGACCTACTGGACCAGGCAGCGCGCCTGCGACCATACAACGGTGAGGTGCTTTTCGCTCTGGGATTGGAGCATTTCGAAAGCCAGCGATACCGTGAAGCGGTCGAGTTGTGGAACCGCATGTTTCGATCGAACGATGCTCTACGATCGAAGCTAGTCGAGCAACTTGCGGGCAAACTGCCGACCCAGCTTTTCGTCGAAGCTTTTCTGCCGGATTCCGAAAGCGTCTGGGAGTGGTTCGAGCGTTGTCGGCAGTTGGGAGCCACCGAAGATGCACAAAATGCTGCCATACACTTCATCGCCCTGGAAAACAATCGCTCACCGGAACCATCCCTGGCTCGGGATGCACAGCGATGGTGGCAAGTAGCCGAGGCATACCAGTATTTGAATCGCCCTGCCGAGTCCATTGGGGCTCTGGAGCGGGCCGTTGAACGCGATCCCGAGAAACTGGCCTGGCGCGCCAGCCTCGCCCATCGGTTAGCAGAATTGGGGCATTGGGAGAAAGCCCTGGAACACCTGCGCTATTGTTTGCAGCGCAGGCCGTTCGATGAAAACCTGAAACGGTCCATCACGCAAATCGAAAAGCAACGCCGTTTGGATCCGTTTCCTTCCCATGACTCCCAGAAAGCCGCGCAAAACGACCAATCCATGATGCGCAAGTAGGCTCGGTAGGGTGCGAGGAATCCAGTTGTGCCCGTCATGGCTACCGACAGCGTGGACCTTTGGCGTCGCGGAATGACGACGGCCGGTGAAGCCGTCGGATTCCTGCTGTTGATGTTCGCCGTTCATGTGGCGGTTTATTGGGTTCGTTTCGATCCGGGAAACGAGCCCAATTCGTTTCTAATGTGGCAAAGTACCTGGCCATGGTTCTTGGGCATAAAACTGCTTGTGTTTGCAGGCTGCGGGCAATTGCGGAGTTGGTGGAAGCGAGGTTCATTTCGTGACGCCAAACAACTTGTGCATATCAGCCTGGCAGCTACCATCCTTCTGATGGCGGCCAACTACATGCTCAAAGGCGCATGCCAGATTCCTCGCAGCATCATGCTGCTGGATTGGTTGGCCACGATTCTCACGATTTTTGGTTTGCGGACGGCGACTCGCTCGTGGCGAGAGTGGGATGTGGCTGGCTGGCTCCGAGGTAGTCGAGTGGCACGGGCAGCCATTGTCGGAAGTAGCTCAGCGGCGGAAGTGCTCGGGCAGGTCATCCAGCGTTCATCCCGCGTGCACTATCGACTCCTGGGAATTATCAGCGACACCCGACAACCTAATCGGCACGTGGGGACACTACCCACATTGGGCTCCATCGCGGATCTGGAATCGTTGCTGCGGCGCCACCGCGTCGAAGAACTGTTGGTGGTGGGTAATATACTGGATGGAAACGACTTCCGCCGACTGTTGCACTTGGCCGACACCCACGGCGTGTTAGTCCGCACAGTGCCAAGCTATGAGGAACTGCTGGAAGGCCGAGAACTCGCTCTCCGCCAAGTATCGATCGAAGACCTCTTGCGCCGGGATCCTGTACCATTTGATGATTCTTGCCTCCAGCGCTGGATCGAGGGAAAAAACGTTCTTGTGACCGGAAGTGCTGGGAGTATTGGATCCGAGATTTGCCGGCAAGTGCTGCGATATAAGCCCCGAGTACTGGTGGCATTGGACCGCGCCGAATCAGGTCAGTTTATGCTGGAACAAGAACTGGACCGCCTGGAGCAAGTTCGCAATGCGCACCCGACAAGCGGCAGTGCCGTATCCATCGTGCTGGCCGATGTGAACGACGCACACCGATTGCGGGGCATTTTTGCTGAATACCGGCCCGAAGTCGTCTTTCATGCCGCTGCATACAAGCATGTCCCCATGCTGGAACGCTATCCGAGCGAGGCAGTAACCAACATTGCACTGGCTACGCAACGCGTGGCGGACTTGGCCGTCGAATTTGACGTCGACACGTTCGTGCTCATTTCTACCGACAAAGCTGTACGCCCCGCTTGCGTGATGGGAGCCTGCAAACGAATGGCGGAGTTGTACGTGCAGGCATTGACCCGCCAAAGCCATTGCCAATTTGTTATCGTGCGTTTTGGCAATGTACTCAATTCGGCTGGGAGCGTGGTTCCGTTGTTCCAGCAGCAGATCGCTCAAGGAGGGCCTGTAACCGTTACGCACCCAGAAGTGAAACGGTATTTCATGACGATTCCCGAGGCAGCGCAACTGGTGCTCCACGCCGCACGCATCGGCAAGAGCGGAGACATTATGGCCTTGGACATGGGTGAGCCAATCCGCATCATCGATTTGGCTCGAGATTTGATTCGCCTTTCCGGCTTGCGGGAGGGCCGCGATATCCAAATCCAGTTCACGGGACTACGCCCGGGTGAAAAGCTCGAAGAGGAACTTTGGGATGCTGACGACGAAGTGTTGCCCACGGTGCATCCAAAGGTGTTGCGAATTGCTGGAACACCGCCTGATTCGGATGCGATACGCAATCAGTTCCTGCGCCTGCGGCACGCCCTAGCTGGCTCGAAGGAAGAGCTTCTGGAATGCATCCGCCAGATGGTGCCAGAGTACCAGAGGCCGAGGAGAAGTGAGCCGGCGTTGAGGCGTCGGGCCGCATAGGAACCATTTGTGCTGGAAAGGCCGCCGGATGCGGCGATTAACCTCACACACGGAAGTCGATGTCAAACCGCCACCCATCGATATGGCAACGCCCAAAACGTTGGGCAAGAACCCCGCGCATGCCACCGATCGGTCCACCGCCGGTTGGAGCGGTTCTACGTGGAGTGAGTTCGCCTATGTGGTAGCGGGCCAGATGTTCACTGCCGCCGGCGCTTGGGGCGGGGTACGGCTTCTGACCGAAGTGCTTTCGCCTCATGAGTTCGGACTTTACATGTTGGCAATGACCGGGGCGAACTTCGTACATCAACTCGTGTTTGCTCCGCTAGGAGCTGCAACACAAAGGTTCTGGGCAGCCGCACTCGATCGACGGTCTCTATCGAGCTATTACCGGGCCGTATTTCAGTTGGCGACTCGATGCGTGGCCATTACTGTTCTGGTGGCCTTTTCAATATTCGTTGGTTGCTTTTGGTGGCTTGACCGAGCCTGGTACATGCTTGGAGGCCCCACCTTTGTATTTGCGGTAAGCTGGGGTCTCTTAATGGTAGCCGACAATCTCCACTCGGCGGCTCGCTGGCGAGGGACCGTTGCAGCGCATCAAGCAGTGACCCACTGGCTACGCTGGTGCTGCGCCGCCTTGTGCGCATGGAAGTGTCATGGAACAGCAGCGGCTGCAATGTGGGGAGCCACCGCCGGTGTGCTCCTGAGCGGCATCTCCCGGTGCATTGCCTTGCAGCGGCTGTTATCCCAAAGTCGTGAAACCCACCTTGAACCCCTCCTTTGGAAAAGTCAACTTCTGGAATATTTTCTCCCGTTTACCGTATGCGGAATCTTTACCTGGGCCGTAACAAGTTCGGATCGTTGGGCCTTGGCCCTAAGTTCTTCGGCACACGACGTCGGGCTCTATGCCGTGCTGTATCAGCTCGCCTATTTTCCATGCGTTTTGCTGGGGGATGTCATCCAACAGTTTGTCGGTCCGATCTTATTCGAAAAAATGGGCGACGGTTCAGATCAAACGCGCCTTCTTCAAGCATGGCGTTGGCACTGGCGCGTCTTTGGAATAGCACTCCTCACGTTCGGAGGCATTTGTGTCCTTGCATGGTGCTTTGCTGAGCCACTTTTGGAGCTGTTAGCGGCTCCCAATTACCGCTCGTACGCGGCGGGGCTTCCCTTGTTAGCTTTGGCCGGTTCGTTTTTCTCTTTAGGACAAATGCTTGCGTTGCTTATCATCGGCATGGCCGGATCGCGCGCGATACTGTGGGTAAAAATATCGCACGCCATTGCCGGTATCGCAACCAATTTCCTGCTTGCCTACTTTGCCGGTATCCCCGGGTTATTGGTGGCGATGCCGGTCAGCGCAGGCCTGTATTTGCTCTTGACGGCTCGGCAATGTCATGCAATCGGTAAGCAACGATTAGTACCGAGCCAATCGATCAGCCGGGCGGAGCCCAAGACCGCTCGGTCGGCAGCCTAATGCTTGGGAAAGGAGTCGTCATGGTCAAGGCCGTACCTTTGCCGATCCAGGACGCGAAGGGACGTCCCGAATCTTGGCTCAACCGGAACTGGAAAGCACCTGATGCGAAAAGGACGTTTCCACACGCAGTTCGACGCTACTGCCAGCGTTGGCCGGTCCTACGTCAATGGTGCCGCTGCCTGTATCGGTTAGCAGCGCCCTGCATACCGCGAGCACCCTGGCGGATCGCGATCGGTTACTGGCGATTTGCACAGGATCTATTCCGGTACCGCAGGATGAACGGTGCAGAGGCTATTCGGTGGCGAGATCTTTATCCGTGTCTTTTCGATCGTTGTTCCACGACGCCCTTGGATTTGAATTATTTCCTGCAAGATACGTGGGCCGCTTCCAAGGTCTTTGCTGCTCGACCTGAGTACCATGTGGACGTCGGCTCCACGGCACTGCTCGTCGGAATTCTCGCCCAATTCACGCGTGTCTGCAGCGTGGATATCCGTCCGTTGCCCGTAACCATTCCCGGGTTGGAAATAAAACGCGGATCCATTGTCCAGATGCCGTTTGAAGACCAGTCGCTTTATTCGATTAGTAGTTTGTGCGTGATCGAGCACGTTGGGTTAGGGCGTTACGGCGACCCGCTCGATCCGATGGGTACCCAACGGGCAGCTCATGAGTTAAAGCGGGTTCTTGCGCCCGGCGGAAATCTCTATATTTCGGTACCCATCGAGCCTAACCCGCGCGTCTATTTCAACGCGCATCGCTCGTTTCACCATCGAGATGTGTTAGAAATGTTCCATGACCTCGAACTGCAAGAAGTGATTTTCATTCAATGGGGTAACACATACACGTTGCAGGACTGGCATAAAATACCATTTGAAGAACGGGAGGTGGTAGGATTATATCATTTCTGTCGAAGGGTGTAAGCACAAAATGTTTGTTATCTCACAGCAAAAATACTATCCAAACTTATTTATGATATAAGACAATGTATACAATGGATCGCGTCCGTCATCGGGTAAAGCAGCTCCTTCAATCCGTCGAATGGATCGACCTCTTGTGGGGTAGGATACGCCGGTGGCAGTTGCACCGTGACTACCGTAGACGGCGCGAGAGGTACCATCGGCTCGCGATGCATGCGGAGGACTGGTCGAACCAACGCTCGGCCGACGAGGCCCGGCAGCGTTTAGCGAGGCGCGGGTGGCATGGCGCCCAACGGCAAATCGGTGAAGTTCATACGTTCGCCTTTATTCCCAAGATTAGTTGGCACGAGGCCCTCTACCCTGATTTACAGGAATTGGGGCCGGTATCAGCGTACGATTATGCGGCGCGGGGATACCGCTGGGAAGAATTTCGGCGCGGGGATCGGCGGGCTGTGGCGCGGCGTCGCGAAATGTTGCGGGAGTTCCTCGAGGCTCTGAGCGAGGCGCATCACCGGCACCCAGTCGATTGGATCTTCATCTATGCCAGCGGTGTGGAAATCACCGGTGACGTGGTGCGGCACATCTGTGAAACCATGGGAGCGCCCACGGTTAACATGTGTCTGGACGACAAACAGTCGTGGGAGGGGCCCACTGTCGACGGCTGGCGCTTCGGCCAAGTCGATTTAGCACCGTGGTTCGACTTGTCGTGGACATCGGCACGCGTCGCCGGCGGGTGGTATCGTGCCGAGGGAGGAAGACCCTTCTATTTGCCGGAAGGTTTTAACTGCCGCACTTTTCGACCGTTGCCTGTAGCGAAAGATATTCCGGTAAGTTTTATAGGCGGGGCGTACGGTTTTCGGCGGGCATGGATACGTGACCTACGCCGTTTCCGGGTCAAGGTTGCGTGTTATGGACCCGGTTGGAATAATTCGGCGCTGAGCCAGGAACAGATGGTACATATCATCAATAGGAGTATTATCAATCTTGGTTGTGGTGGGATTGGGTACAGCGAGTCATTAACGAACGTTAAGACGCGGGATTTCGAAATCCCGGGCACGGGTGGCGGGATGTATCTTACGACATACAACTGTGACCTTGCGCAACACTTCGATATCGGCCGAGAAATTGCCTGCTATCAAAGCAGAGACGAGTTGATCGAACAAGTGCGCTACTATTTGAGACGTCCCGAGGAAGCGGAACAAATGGCGAGCAAAGCGCGTGCGCGCTGCCTCAGCGAGCATCGCTGGTTACATCGCTATCAGACCATTTGTCGTGCCCTGGGCATCCTGGAACCCGACGAACTGCGGGAGTGCGTCGATGCGTGTGGTGGTCATGCTCGCTGTGCATAACCAGGCAAATAGCCTTCGGAAGTGCATCGACAGTGTAATCCAGCAGACCTGGCCCGACTGGCACTTGTGTGTCGTGGATGACGGATCAACGGACGGAAGTGGAGATGTTGCGGCTGCCGGCTCTCCGCGTGTC
This sequence comes from uncultured Pirellulaceae bacterium, assembly GCA_964425225.1. GTDB lineage: Bacteria > Planctomycetota > Planctomycetia > Pirellulales > Pirellulaceae > BPJU01. Next base: position 27,285 of record CAYRMD010000027.1, read on the forward strand.
ACTGTGCTGCGAAACGAATGCCGAATGGGTTTGGCGGCCAGTTTAAACCGTATCTGGCGAACGCTGCGGGCTGACCTGTACGCGCGGATCGACGCCGACGATGTTTGCCTTCCGGATCGCTTGCGCCAACAAATTGAGTACTTGGAGCGTCATCCGGAAGTAGCCGTTCTCGGCGGCGGTGCTCTGGTGATCGGTCCAGACGGCGAAGTTGCAGGGTGCTTCCGCCGTCCAGAGCGGCATGAGGAGTTGATGGCTGGTCTGTTCCGGCAAAACCCGTTTTTGCATCCGACGGTTATCATGCGCCGTGAATTCTTAGAAGTGACGGGCGGATATGATCCGACACTTTGGAGGGCTCAGGATTATGACCTGTGGCTGCGCGGAGCCCAGTATTTTCGGTATGCCAATCTTTCCGAACCCTTGATAGCCTATCGCTGCTGCGCCAGGCCAGCTCGCGAAGCCATTTATTGGGGAACCGTGGTGTTGCTACGAGCGGCACGCCGCCGACGACTTGGCTGGATCGGCTACTGGTACGCGGCTCGCTACGCAATCGGTGCCCTGGCAATTCGCTGGGGATGGAAGGCCCATCCGCTTCTATCGCGAGTCGAACCGCATTCGATGCCATTGCGCCGCGTGGCTTAGGGAGTCGCACATGTGTGGGATCGTAGGCGTTGTTAGCAGCGAGCCTCTTCCGGCCGACGTGCCGATCCAAGCGATGCGTGATCGGATGCGGCATCGAGGGCCAGACGATGCAGGCCTGTGGATTTCGCCGGACCATTGCGCTATGTTGGCCCATCGGCGACTGGCCATCTTGGACCTTTCCCCGCGCGGGCACCAGCCGATGCATGATCCGGCTCGGGGGCTGCACCTGGTATTCAACGGCGAAATCTACAACTTTCAAGAACTGCGTGCCCGACTGCAAGCCCTGGGATGGACTTTCCACAGCAATAGCGATACCGAGGTGTTGCTGGCCGCTTACGCACATTGGGGTAGTCGGTGTGTTGAAGAGCTCAACGGGATGTTTGCATTCGCCGTCTATGATGAACGTCAGCGGCGGCTGTTTGCTGCACGCGATCGTGCTGGAGAAAAGCCATTTTTCTACTGGCATGATCAAGGCCGGCTGTGGTTTACTTCCGAGCTCAAAGCGCTTTTCGAGTTCCCCGGTTTTCCTCGCTGTTTGAACCTCCAGGCTTTGGAATACTATCTGGCTTACGGCTATGTCCCTTCACCGCTTTGCATGGTACAGGGTGTGAACAAACTCCCTCCAGCGTGTACGCTCGAGTACGGCTTAGACGCGGAGCGGCTGGCAGTGTCGCGGTATTGGTCCCTGCCGCGCGTGAGCGTCTCCGGTGCGGTCGATGCGTCACAACTGATTGAGGAGCTGGATCAATTGTTGGAAGCCAGTGTCCGCCGGCAATTGGTGGCTGACGTGCCAGTTGGGATCATGTTGAGCGGCGGCATCGACTCGAGTCTTGTGGCGGCGATGGCAGTGCGATGTTCCCCAGGACGGGTGCGCACTTTTACGATCACCTTTCCCGGACACGGTCAGTACGACGAAGCTCCATATGCCCGGCGAGTCGCCGAATATTTGGGTACCGAGCACACAGAGTTAGCGGCTGAACCCAACACAGTCGAACTACTGCCAGGATTGGCCGAGCAGTACGACGAGCCGATTGCCGATTCTTCGATGATTCCTACCTTTATGGTGGCTCGCTTGATTCGCCGCCATGCGACGGTAGCACTGGGAGGTGACGGTGGTGACGAGTTGTTCGGCGGTTACAGTCACCATTCCTTTATGTTTTGCATTGCGAGAACACGACGCCTGTTGCCTAAAACGCTCTGTCACGCAGGAAGGAGTTTCGTGCGCCGGGTAATCCCGGCAGGCATGCGTGGTCGCAATGCCTTGATGGCCATCTTGAGCGACTTCGATCGAGCGGTTGCTCAGTTCAATATGTACTTCGATGCGGGTACTCGTGATGCTCTCCTGGCTCCAGTCCGACGCCAACTGTCTCCCACGCCATGTGAAGAATGGAAACAACAACTGTCCCTACCGTTCCCCTCGCTGCTTACCAAAGTAACCGCCGCCGATTTCCTCAGCTATTTACCCGAAGATATTCTGGTCAAGGTGGATCGCGCCTCGATGCTGGCGTCGCTCGAGGTTCGGGCTCCGTTCCTAGACCGGCACATAATCGAATTCGCTTTTGGACGCGTTCCCGACCATTTGAAGGCCAACAGTCGTCAGCGCAAGATCCTCACGCGCCTCTTGGCAGCACGACTCTTGCCGAACGACCTGGATCTTGAGCGCAAGCAAGGGTTCTCGATCCCATTGGACTCCTGGCTCAATGGCACCTGGGGTGGGTTCCTTCGCCAGGTACTTGCCGAGCTCCCCCAAGACTTGTTTTCGAAGTCTGTGGTGCAGAAACTTGTCCGACGCCAACAGCGAGGATGGAAAAACGCGCACCGCTTGTTCGCTCTGATGACGCTGGGATTGTGGATGAAGCACTATCGCATATCCTGGTGAGCGACCTGGTATGGAGACCCGGTGGATGCTGCATGCCTGTGCTCGGAGAGCAGCGCCCCGCTCGAACGGTTTTGTCTGCTTCCGGCAGCGATGGCCGAGCAACAGAGTCGGCATTCGCCAGAATATGCGCGCAATAACTCAGTTTGGGCGACACGGCGCTTACAGGTAAGCCGATGCGAGTGGCGATTATACAATGGACATCCGGCGGGTTGAGCGGTGGTAGTCTGAAATACTTGCGCGAGGTATTGCCACGCTTGACTCAGCATCCGGATGTGCGGCAACTGGCGGTTTGGGTCCCGCAAAAGTTCGTTGACGAATTGACACGCTTGCTTTCGGCGCGCGTGTACGGCTTGCCCGAATGGGTGCTGCGTTCCCTAGGGTCTGGGTCATCTGGCTTCTGGGCACAGCACGGCTTACAGGATGCTGACGTGGTGCTACTGCCCTGCGCTCGGCTCTTGCCTCTAGAAGAGGTGCCGCAAGTTGTGATGCTGCGCAACATGGAGCCGCCACTGGTCCCCTTCTGGGTGAACCCGTGGCGAGAAACTTTGCGCAATTGGGCCCGCTGCCAAACGGCGCGGCGAGCCTGTCGCAAGGCCCATGGGGTTATCGCCGTATCGGACTACGTCCGGCGGTTTCTGGTTGAGCGATGGTCGATCCCAGAACGGAAAATCCGTCGGATCTATCATGGAGTCACCACCGATATCGACGAACAACCACCGGCTGAACGGTTTCGCTTGGGAGGTCCTTTCGTGTTAACCGCTGGGTCACTCCGCCCTGCTCGTGGCTTGGAGGACTTGATGGGAGCCTGTGGAGTGTTGGCCACGCAAGGGCTGCGTATTCCAATAGTGATCGCCGGAGATATAGATCCCGGTATGGAGCGCTACGTCCGTCGTTTGCACAGTCAGGCTCAAAAACTCCGCATACAAGATCAGCTCCATTGGACGGGCAAACTTTCCAACCCGGAACTGAATTGGTTGATGCGGCGGTGCCGCATGTTTGTGGTCACGAGCCGCGCAGAGGCCTGTCCCAATACGGTTTTGGAAGCCATGGCCGCTGGCTGCCGCATTGTTGCTGCTCGACAGGATCCCATGCCGGAAATCCTTCAGGAAACCGCAGATTACTACACACCCGGGGCTTGCCAAGAGTTAGCCCAGTGCATGAAGCGCATCTGGAATGAATCTTCCACGGAGCGCTCTATCAAGTGCGACTCTGCTCAACAACGCGCTCGGCTTTTCTCGTGGGATACCACGGCCCACCAGACCGTGGCTTTCTTGAAAGAGTTCTGCGGGTAAGAACTAAAAATGCCTACACAAAACGTGAAGCGCCTTTACGCGCCCGCTTTTGCTCGTGCGGCGTCATATTCCCATGTTGCAATAGCAAATCGTTGTTTGCTATTTAACCATTCGAACGCCCGATCGATCCACTCGTCTATCGCGCGGTAGCTGTAGTGTGTGCGTCTCCTTTGTAGGTAGCACGTGGCAGGAACCGAGCTATCTATCACCCGAGTTCGCCCTAGCGCTTCTAAAGACGGATAGCATTACAGAGCCCCAACCATTACGGAGCGGCGCCGCAGCAGAGCCGCGACCGTAATGGAGCGGCACAATAGCGCAACGCAAAGGTGCAGGCACGCAGGCTCAAGAGAACGCCTTTACCAGGAATTCCAGAGCGGCCATGAACGGGACCGCATCAAGTTGAGCGGAAAGAGGGAGATTCCCGCGAGGCTCGTCCAACCACGGAATGAACTCAGCTACGATCCGGCCCTACATAGACGATCGGACTACTCCGATCAAGGTCCACGCGGAGAACCGCTTGTGTGTTCACATGCTCGGAACGAAACACGCCTCGGTCTTCGAGCACCACCTTTGCTAGGATCACACTGTTGGCAGTGGGAGGGCTTTCCGCGGCTCCTAAGCTTGTGAACCATCGCTTGTTAGCCATGATGTGCGTGTAATAGGGAAAAGAAGGCTGGTCGCCCAATTGCCTTCGTCTTTCCCAACGAGTTATCAGACGCTCGGCAGCCACACGTTGCTCGTCGTAAGAAACTTCTCGCTTGAGGTGCTCGTGCCATTCGCCAACGGCACGCAGTTTGTACCATCGCATGAGGTGAGCGAGGAAGCGGTGCGCCAAGGCTTGTGATGCACGCGACCCGTTGTCCGCCGTGGCTCGTGGAGGGCGATCGAAGCGCCAAGCCATTTGGAAGTTTTTCTCATATGGAAAGAAATGATTCGGATTAATCCGAGTAACCCCGAAAAGCCAGTCAGCTCCGGAAAAACTTTCAAAACTCTTGCCTTTATGCCAGACATATACCTCCAACCGGCTGCGATCTGTGCCCCATGCCAGTACGCACGAGTGGAAGACAATTGGCACAAGAAACCATGCAGCGCTGGTAATAAAAGCCCGCGCGGTAATGCTCAGGCTTTGGACATATCGCCGGTGTTGTGTAGCGGTCAAAAGGAGAGCAAGGACGATATTCCAAACGAACCAGTGAATAAAATAGGTTCCGGCCAAAAAGGTGAATCCTAGGTGTAACAACTGACATCCGACTAGGCCAGCAAGAAACATACGCCGGCTCAAAAGCAGTCCCATGATGGCTAACTCGCCGAAGAGAACAATGGCGCATGCACCAATGCGTACCGCAGGCCACGCTAATACACTTCCAACCAACTCAGGTGTTATGGGAGGTGATAGCCACGTATAGCCAAAGTAATAAAATAGCTCGAAAAATTTGTCCAATCTTTCACGCCATATCCACGATACTCCGTCCAGCAACCAAAAATGCTCGCTACTGACCCATATTTTGCCGGCTGCTGCAAAAAAATACGGCGTTACGAATGCTAACCCTAACAGCAGTAGGGCGGAGTCAACAAGTTCTTGAGGTAGGAAGCATTTGACGGCCCTTTTTGGAGCGGAGGTTCGTCGATAACGAATCGCCGTGCCGCAAATGACGACGGCAAGGGCGCTCAGTAAATTTAGGGCGTTCAGCGTGTGGCGCAGGTCGGTAATGTCCCACAAGTAGGGAGGTACGTTGAGGAATGAGCCCACCGAAATAGAAACAAGAAGATTCAAAATTACTATCCATCGAAGGGACATCCACGTGGCGGCTGCAAAGAGCAACGTAAGGGCGGTAAGCACCACGAAAACATATTGGGGTATATCGTAATAGTAGTGATACAGTACCGGATAGGCGATGGTGAGACTAACCACAGATGCAACTCGGCGTGACCATAGAACAAAGGGAGCCTCGTTCGCCGATTGAAACCCTCCCCGGGGGCAAACGGCTGTTACGACGATTCCGGCGACAAATACAAATATTCCCAACCCAGCGAGTACCGGTTGTTGATAAGGTCCCTCACCGGTCAGCAACGCCCAGATAGAAGGCGAAACCAATTGGGAGAACGTAAACAGCGAGGTAATGAGGGCTAGGAGTACGGTCCAGCGGAACAACTCTCGCGTGTTTGGGAGGTCGGCAAGTCTGCGGTCCCCTACTGCCGGGAATAACTCGTGCCGATGGCCACCGGATTGAGAGTTAAGGTCAGCTAGGCGCCGTCGGTTCGACACCTTGCCAAAAGGGTGTCCAGTGGCTCTATTGGTCGAAGACACAGCCAGCAACGTGGGGGGCGGTGTTTCAGGAACTGTCATGATTGTTCTCCACGGACGCAACCTTCCCTCCTCGGGTCACGACTTTATAGCAACGAAACAGACGACGCCTGTGATGACACAGGCATACCAAACCAACCGCAGTGCAAGATATGTCCGACTTCGGCGATGATGAAAAACGGCGATTGCTGGCCAGAGGAATCCGATGGCCATGATCCGATATCGTGGAGTAAGAATCACGTTACCCATTGCGACGGCTGCTAAGCTTATAATGGCCGGACCCAAGATAAGAAACCACAGACGCTCTCTTCGTTCGAAGCAGGCGCGCCCCACTAATGTAAGAAAGTGTGGGGCGCACCAAACGTACATTAGTGACGACAGGCTTGTTAGGAAGTTTTGCCAGTCTTGCCATTCGCGATGAATCAAACCGGATAGGTCAAACGTAACGGATGGCAGCGGCGTAATCAGATATGCAGCCATGCGCAATGGAGCGAATACGAATTCCTGCCACCAGGTACGCGGTACAAGCAGTTGTCCGATTGACCGCTCGGACCAGACGATCGATTCACTGCTCAATAGCTCGCGATTATTGCGCCACGCGGCCACGTAACTGAAATCATAGGCTCGAAGATAAGTAACGAGAAACGCACTAATCCAGATCAGGGTAACTACTGCTCCTATGACGGCAAGCCACAGCAAACGCTGGCGGCCGCGGACACAGAAGAATAGGTAATAGAACGCAACGATAACGAAAGCGACCGGTAATACCGACGTACGTATAAGTCCCAAAGCTGTCAGCGACAAGATCGAACCGAAAATACGACGAGTGGATCGGGGAGTAGGCCGACCTGCTACCAAGACCATTCCGAGCGGTACCGTACCGCAAACCAGTAGAGCCATCGTTATCGTTTCACGAGAAGTGAGTGCATCATACCAGAGAATCTCGGGTACCAACAAAACCAGGCCTACTTTCCACGCACTATTGCTTGCGGGAAGGATGATGTGGGCGGCTTCGACGAGAATTAACGCGGCTAGAAGCGTAAATAATGAATTGACTAGGGCGGGGGCAGCTGGGTTATGGCCGAACAGGGCAAATATTGCAGCATAGTAGTATAAGACCCCGGCGTAATTGAGCGACGATAGGATATCATCGTGCCGTCCGTGTTGTAGTAGTTCTGCGGACTGATAGTAGTATCGTTGCGGATCATAGCCGTAGGTGGCTTGTGATGGATGTAAGTCCGGTACCCATCCCCAATAGAGTAACGCTAAGGTCAGTAGTAGTTTGACCAGGTAGACATAGATGAGCCAGCCAATACGACGGTCCCGAACGGTTACTGCTAATGCGTAAATCATGAGGATACCAACAAAAGTCACGGCAACAGCCAATGCAATTGTTCTGAGTACGTTCTCGCCACCCTGGTGGGCAATAAGAATGCCCATAACGGTAAGAGTAATAATCGTAGCGGGGATAGCTGCTTCGAAGTGGACGGACGTCGGGCTGGTTGAACGTTGCGTCGGTAGCGGCTGCTGAGCGATGGAAATGGCCATGCGCTAGATTCCCAGTCACTTGTTCATGCCGCTTGCCGGGAAGGTTTCGAGCCGGCCGCGTCGTCAGCCTGGCGGACACCGTCCGCTCGTAAGACTTTCACCAGTGTGGTGGCCAAAATATAAAGGTCCAGCCACAGGGAGATATTATCCAGATAGTATTGGTCGAGCCGAACTTTCTCGGGAATGGTTAATTCGTCGCGTCCATGAATCTGGGCCCAACCGGTTAAGCCGGGCACGAGATCGTGAACGCCGCAGGCGGTGCGTAAGCGTATGAGATCCTCCTGATTAAAGAGGGCCGGACGCGGTCCGACAAAACTCATATGCCCCACCAAAATACTCCACAACTGAGGTAGTTCATCCAGGCTGGTCTTCCGCAGCCATCTTCCGATGGGTGTGATCCAGCGATAGGAATCCGTAAGCAGATGCGTTGCAACTTGAGGGGTCTCGACACGCATGGTGCGAAACTTGGGCATCCAGAACAGTCGGTTGTGCCGGCCTACGCGGCGTGACCAATGCAGAACAGGACCAGGTGAAGTTGCCTTGATGACCAAGGCAATCAGGACCATAAGTGGCAGCAACGCAATAAGCAGCAGGCTGGCTAGCGTAATGTCCAAGAGCCGTTTCATGCTGCACGCTTCTCCCAATGTTCGACGCGCTCAGGCTCCATTGTTCGAGCTAATGCATCTTCAAGAGCAAAGGGCCGGTGCCATTGAAGTTCGGTGCGAAGCGGAGTGTCATCGACCACTAGAGTCGCCAGTAAACGCCGCACGGCGCCGAGGCGTCCCGTAACAAGACCGGCTAGCCAAAGCAGTGGGATCGGCACGGAAATGATCTTCGCCTTCTTGCCGACAACGCGGGCCAAGGTCTCTACGAATTGTCGTAGGGTGACCGGTGTGCCGTCGCTCACAAAATATGTACGGTTATCGGCTGCCGGATGGAGGGCCGTTGTGTGTACCGCATCGGTTAGGTTCTCGACATAGAGCAAACTGCGTTGCGCCTTTATCCTACCGATGGGGAGGATGTGGCCGGCTACAACGGCATCGCAAAGTGTCCGCAGTTGGCCCACTTGCCCAGGGCCATAAACGGGTGTCGGTCGCAACACCGTCCATCGGGTGCCGGTTTTGTCTAGAGTTCGGGCCAGGGCCAATTCGGCTTCCCGTTTGCTGATGCCATAGCAAGTTGTGGGGCGGCACGGCGAATGCTCAGTAAGTGGTGTCGGATGCGAGGTGGCCACAGCGTGCACGGAGCTTACCAATACAACGCGTGGTACTTTAGCCGCAGCAGCAGCAAGAGCTACGCGGCAAGTGCCCTCCACATTGATCCGGTGGAAGTAGTTTCGATGAAAGTGGCTATTGATTTCGGGGCGATGCGCGGCCGCAGCCAAATGGATCACTGCCTGGTGGCCTCGAAGAACGCGCACCGCGTCAAACCAAGGCCAAGCAGACACGTCACCTAAAGCGATGACACGAGCCCCTTCCGCCAAACTGCCTGCGGTCGGGCGATGGCGCACAAGGGCCGTCACGTCGAACCCATGGGCGAGCAAGTGCTGCACCAGGTGGCGCCCAATGAAACCGGTGGCACCCGTCACGGCGATGCGGACCATGCGAGGCTCTCCGTGCTTGAAGACGACTCCATTCCCATTCGATACCACACCGTACGCCGAACGTAGTCGATGTAGCTAACGATGATCCGTAAAACCGTCGTCGAAACGCAGTCGACCTGGTAGTCACTCACAACACGATGGGTGTTGTTGCGGCGATCGGTGGCGGTGGCGATGGCAACGGCTTGCAACACCCGGTCGGGACGGGGGATCGCCATCACGGTGGCTCCTACTTCAGTGCCCTCGGGTCGTTCGTGCGCGGCGCGGAGCATTACCGCAGGGAATCCTAGTAGTGCTGCTTCCTCAGTGAGCGTCCCACTATCGGAAAGGACGCAGAAAGCTGAGCACTCCAAGCGTACATAGTCCGAAAAACTCAGCGGGCGCAGCAAACGAAGTGATGCCGGTAACCGTTCCAGGTAGTTGTTCTGCTCGAGGCGAAGGCGAGTCCGCGGATGCAAGGAAACGACGATCGGCAGTCGATATGTGTTCGCCAAAACTCTTAGCGCTTCCATCAGCCCGTGCAACTGCTCTGTGTCGTCGACATTCTCCTCTCGGTGTGCACTGACGACAAAATACCGACCGGATTCCAAACCTAAACGCGATAGGATGGAAGATGCTTCGATTTTCGGAGAGTAATAGTTAAGAACCTCCTTCATGGTGGATCCGATTTTCATTACGGTTTCGGGCCGAAGACCTTCCGCCAATAGGTAACGGCGAGCGTGTTCGGTTAGCGGCATGTTGATATCGCTAATATGATCGATGATTCGTCGATTGATCTCTTCGGGAACCCGCTCGTCGAAACAACGGTTACCAGCTTCCATGTGAAACACGGGAACACGTTGCCGTTTGGCAGCTAGCGCCGCAAGGCAGCTATTGGTGTCCCCGTAAACCAAAAATGCATCGGGTCTTTCCCGTCGAATCACCTCATCGGTTTTGATAATCACATGGCCGATTGTTTCGGCGGCCGTTGCACCGGCAGCCCCGAGAAAGTAGTCCGGGGCCCGGATTTCCAGATCCTCGAAGAAAATAGCATTTAGCTCATAGTCGAAATTTTGACCGGTATGAACGAGCACATGATGTGTATGTCGGTCCAGAGTGGCGATAACGCGGCTCAATTTAATAATCTCGGGCCGCGTACCTACGACGGTCATTACTTTAAAACGCGGCGCCTTTTCCAGGTCCGCAGTGGTGTCGAAATGTTGTGCCATGATTCGCTTTTAAGGGTGATTGGAGGGACAAACCTATTACGCTGCTTTGCGCTCAGCTACCTGGGGGAATTCGAACCGTTCGAAGTCATCCGTAGCCTTCCAGCTGACATCCAATAGCCCATGGCGTGCCAGAAGCTTCCGCGTGGCGTCAAAATCCAAGACACACTCGGCTGAGCTTAGTGGTCGGCCGAGGGGTTTGCCGAGGGGTTGGGGGGGATGCAGCTCCGGCAACATCGATTGAATGGCATAGTAACTCCCGCGGCGATAAGCGTGATGGCATTCTTCTTCCGAAATCATTACTTCGTGCATCTTTTCGCCTGGGCGAATACCGGTAATGACAATCGGTACGGGGCGATCACCCACCAGAGCCTTGGCTAGATTCATGACTGTGGCTGCCGGCGCATGGGGTACGAAGATTTCACCGGGTCTGGCCCACCGAAGTGCGGCAAAAACGCAGTCGACCGCTTCGTCTAAACTCATGAGGAAACGAGTCATTTCTGGGAGAGTGACGGTTACCGGACCTCCTTGGCGAATCTGCTCGTGGAAAAGTGGGATAACCGATCCGCGCGATGCCAAGACGTTTCCGTAGCGAGTACAGACGAATCGCGTTTGTGGTACGAGTATATTGGCTGCCGTAAAGATCCGTTCCTGTATTGCCTTGGTCATGCCCATGACGTTTATGGGCTGACATGCCTTGTCGGTGCTGATACCCACGACGACTTCCACCGGATATTGATGTTCCCGGATCGCTCGCACCAGGTTGGTTGCACCGTGACAGTTTGTAGCCACAGCCTGCTCGGGGAAATATTCGCAATTTGGTACCTGTTTCAGGGCCGCGGCGTGGATCACCACATCGGCATCGCGCACGGCGGCGGCCACATCGGCGTAGCTACGCACGTCGCCCAGCCGGAATTCGAGCAGTCGCAGAAAGTTGCTGTAGATCACCTCGTCGGTTGCCGCTGCGCGATGTAAATACGCTTGGCGCATCGCCGCGTGCTTGGCTTCGTCGCGCGAAAACACGATTACTTTCGCCGGCTCACCCAACTCGCCAGACAGCAGTCGGCGTACGAGCACTTTACCCATGGAACCTGTGCCGCCGGTAACAAGAACACGTTTACCCGATAGAAACGTATCGTCGGGCGAATGGCTACGCGGCCGCATACCCTGTGCCTCCTTGCATGCGGAGTATGATTCTATCCACCAATTCGTCGAGCATCGTATCCCAAGAGGGGGCTTGGTAACCGGTCTGTGCGGCGAAGCGACGGCCATCGAGCGATCGGTCGCACACGACGGAACAATCCGAGCGCAAGTCGATGTCCTGCCGCCGCAGCTTACTGGTTAGTTTCCGCAACAGTTCCGCTTTACGGATCGGTTCCGAGGCGACATGCCAAAGACCATCAAGGTCTGGCCAGTCCACCAATAAGCGGGCAATAACGCGCGACAACTCAAATGTGGTGAGACCTGAAAAAACCGCTCGTTCATAAGCTGGAATGGTTCCACGTTGCGCCAAGAACCATTCGACAAGGCCCTGGCGGCGCTTGAGCTCGAGGCCGATAATCGACGTGCGTAGTGTAATCGCCGGTTTTTCGTGAAGTTCCCCCCAACGCTTGCTCACGCCGTACAGGTCATCAGCGTCCGGTGGATCTTTCTCGTTATAGTAGCCGCGTCGTCCGCTGAAGACACAGTCGGTACTGATGTGAACCACGCGACAATGCAAGAGCTGCGCAAGTTCCAATAGCTGATGCGGAAACACCGTGTTCACCGCGAACGAAAGCGCTGGGTCCGTTGCCTCAGGCCGCTGTTTGACGATACCGACGGCATTGACGATCACCTCAGGCCGAATTGTCGACACGATTTTGGTCACACGAGCAAAATCGCGCACATCCAGTCGGTCGATGATGCGAGCATTCAGGCGGCTCGTAGGTCGCACCCATGGAATGCCGTTGCGCACCGTAATCCACACCTCGTGCTGCTCGGCCAACTGCTGCCAAAGCTGATGGCCGAGCATGCCGTCCCCCCCAAGAATCAAGCAGCGCATCGCTTGAGCTCCCTTTCGGAAATTGCTTTGACAGTTAGCTCCTTCAGGAGTCGTTCCCAGCGATCCAAGAGCTTTTCTCTCTCAAAATGATCCAGGTAATAGGCCCTTGCTCGTTTTCCCATGACATCGCGTTGGGCTGGCTCAAGAAGGGCCATTTCAAGGACGGCAGACGCTAGAGCCTCCGGATTCTCCGGTGGCACGACGTAACCAGCCTTTGCTCGAAGTACCACTTCGGCCCCGTCACCCTCTAAGGCCGCTACAATCGGACGCCCGCAGGCCAAGTAGGCCTGAACCTTGGACGGTATGGTGCGAGCCAAAGCTGGGCTGGATCGAAGCGTGACCAACAGGGCATCGGCAGCGGCTAAGTACCGCGGCATCGCGTGCCAGGGCCGGCTTCCCAATAGATGCACCGAGCGCGTTAACTGTCGCCGCATAATGGCATCCCGCAACGCCGCCCACTGCCGCCCCTCGCCGATGACAACCCAATGCAGATGGGCCACGTGGCGAGTCCGCTCGGCTGCTTCGATCCACGTCTGCCAACCCTGAGCGTGTCCCACATTGCCCGCGTAGACTAAGCAGAAGCCCGTGGGTAGCTCCTGCCTTTCGGGCGCATCCGCAGGAAGTGCAATGGGCCGATACATCGCGTCGGCCCAATTCGGCATCAGCACAATTTTTTCCGATGCTACACCTTGGGCTGTGATGTAACGCGCAAAGCCTTGCGATTGCACTAAAATCCGATCGCACCGCCGGTAGATTCCCCGAACCATGCTGTCGACAGCAGCCAATAACCAGCCAGATCGAATCCCTCCGGCCGATTCCACGCTGTCCGGCCAAAGATCTTGTACCCAATAAATAAGCGGGCAGCGGTACCAACGGGCCAACCATACCGCGGGAATTCCTACGGTAGCCGGCGAAGGTTGGAACACAACCATGGCATCTGGACGTTTGCCTACGACGAAAGGCCCAAAGAGGCTGGCCGATAGGCAAAACGACAGGTAGTTACCGGCCAGTCCCATCGCCGTCGCGCTGCCGCGGGGCAAATGGGGCAGTCGCCGAATCGCCACGCCGTGAAAAGATTCGTGTTTCGGCCAATAGCCATAACCTGGATAAAACCGACCCTTCGGGTAATTTGGGATACCGGTGAGCACGGTCACGTCGTGACCACGCTGATGAAGACTTACCGCCAAGTCGTTGATAATAAACGACTCGGGCCAAAAGTACTGGCTGAGGATCAACACCCGCACCGGCTCTTCCCTCCATGTCCCGTGCGGTCTTCGTAACGACACGAACTCCTAATGGCGTTCTTCTAACACGTAGGTGTTCCATGGGGCAATACGAGTTTGAGGATTGTCTGTGCGTCTTGTTCGTAGATGAGATTTCCGCGTAACAGGCGGGCTGTCGCGGAAGTTTGCCTGTTTTCCGCGGCAGGAATGGCAACAAGGTACCTGTCCTGATGGTAGATGAAATGGCTCGGTCATTTGCTGGGTCTGGGGCGGGTATGCCCTTTGGGCCCGACCCGATATGAGCCTATGCGAGTGCTTCTTGGCAAGAGGGTTGCGTCGAGCAAGAGTTCCACGGAGCCGCGACCGTAAGCGAGCGGCCAATTCAATTCAGCGCACAGGTCCAAGGCGATTTGCCGCCACGGCGCACGTAGGCAATTGACATGTACCTCTTGCCTTCGTTGCGCCTCTGCGTCTTGGCGCCTTTGCGTTAAAACCACTTATCTACTAAGGTGACGCACACCCGGGATTTGCGGTAGTCGACTGCCTGAACCTGGCTAGTACGAACGCGGTTACTACCAACGCGAAAAGTCGAGTAAAAAGCCAAACCGTAGCTCGGCAGCACTTCGTACTGTTGGCCAAGCGGTAAACACTAAATCGAGATTTTGGTTGGCACTAGATTCCGAGTGCAAAACACCGGTCGGCTGCGGATGGGGTTGGGACGCGTATTGGGTTACCACGAGATCACGAATGGATGCAAGAGTCGTTGGGCTGGCAACCCCGACGCTCGATGGCCTTACGGTGTTGGAAGACGGTGCCGGCTGTTGCACCTGGCGCAACAGTCGCCCCGAGGGACTACTGTAGATGGCCACGGACGAAAAGCCCTCCATGCGGTGGGTATACCCGTTTCCCGATACGAGAACTGACCCTGGTGGTTCTTGGTATCGATCCCCCCTTCCGCGGCCGTACACAGTGGCCGTGTCCGTTCCCCCACCACCTTGGACGGTAACTCGACTGAAACCGTCGGCTTGGAAGCTATAGCCCGCGCCCTGCAGCCGTGCCGAGGTGGGAGTGGCGATGTAGATATCGTTTTCCGGGCTACCGATGAAGAGCGCCGTATCACGACTGCCGCCGCTCCCCGCGCGAAGTGTTTCAACTCCACTTAATTGATGCTTCCAGTAATTTCCTACGAAAAGCGCCGAGCCTGGAGCTGCGCGAAAATACTCTGAGCTTCGCGTACCCTGCAGAAAGGCTTGGTCGTTTCCGTCGCCGGTTACGACCGATACTTGGTCATATCCGGCCACGATGACCATCCGTGTGGATGTGGTCAGGCGCCCCGTGCTACCCCATGCTTCATAAACGTCGCTGCCCGAAGAACCCTCCAGTTGTGCCTCGTCGTACCCGCGGCCGGCAAGGACCGTGATCTGGTCGAAACCTCGCACCGCATGCCGAAAGCCACTACCGACAAGAGTCGATTGGCGCTCATCCGAACGGAATTGATCGTTGCCAGCCGAGTCAACAAGCGTTGCACGGTCCCATCCGCCGCCTTGGCTCTCGACCACCACATCATCGAACCTCTTCAGGACGATACTGTAGCCGGGACCTTGGAGCGTAGCTTCCAGAGGCGAACCGCGGTAGGTATCGTTGCTGGGCAAGTCCGTAAGTCGTGCGGCGTCGAATCCATTCGAGCCTGTGACGGTCACGGAGCCGAATCGGCTGACCTTTAACGAATAACCCGTGCCGCTTAGACGCAACGAGCTACCGTTTCCTACTAGTTCATCGTTACCGGAAGAGTCGTTCAGGTTCACGGTGTCTGAACTGCCATTGCCGTCTAATTCGATAGTTCCGAAACCGGAGGCGGATAATCGTGTCGTCGAGCTGGAATGGGTAAGGTTTTTCGGTTGCAGCGCCCAGGTTTCGCGGGCAGAGGTACCTACGACGTAAAGCGTGTCGTCGGCATGGAATCCCTGCAGTGACGCACTGCGAGCGCTGTTTCCGGATACTCGATAATTTACACCGTTAATGATCACAGTGGTCGTTGTTCCCAGTGCTACGTGGATTACGTCCGGATCGGGCGAAGCAAATACCCGCCAGTTGTTAGCGTTGATCTGGAGGAGGTTCACCAATTGGACGTCGGCTGTTTGAGAAGAGCTTGCGAAGCGAACCAGCAATTCCTGCCCAGCGCGAGCTTGGATGTCCACTCGAGCCTGGTCGAGTGCTTCGTGTTGAGCCAGGCGTTGACCCGTCGGGGTTTGAACTTCAACGCCAACCGTTGCACCGGACGAGCGGGCTTCGATAGTAAAGAGCCCCGTGTTGGCGGCTCGGACACGATACCAGGTATTGTTCTCTAAGGCCACGTCGGACTGAGCTTTCGAGGCCACAGTTCCCCAGTCGATTACTGTCGGGCTTTGCGATCGTTCCGGTGCAGCGACGGTCAATTGATAGTGGCCGATCCCACCCTTGGTGCGAACCGCCAGCGTATAGCTTTCCCCCGCAACGGCATGAAAGGTTAAGTCCTCACCTACGAGCGATACGTTGGCACCTGTAAGATATAATTCCGGTACGAGCCAATGGCTGGGTGATATTCTGATCGATATCTGACCGGTTTGTCCTGCCACAAAGCGAAAATAGTCGACATCGTCCAACCGATGGATGGTACCCGATACGGTGTGTGTTCCCCCGAATGTTCCCAGAGCGTGGGCCGCATCGGGAGTCGATCCGTAGTCGTCAGCCGGCATGAGGCTGGCGATGGCCCGTTGCGCGTTGACTCGCAGGTAGGTCGCTGCCGTCGCCGCATCGTACAGCGTATCGGCGGTCATGCGAAGGTGTTGGTAAATCGCGTGTGGCGTGATATCGGACAGGCCAACAAACTGCATGGCTTGTCGAACTAATACGGCAATACCCGCCAAATAGGGTGCCGCCATACTCGTGCCGGACGCCGCGGCAAAATCGTTTGCAATTCCGTCGGCACCCAAGGCATGGTCGGGCACCGTGCTGACGATTCTTTCCCCGGGCGCACCGATGGCACGCGAATGCCGCTGCGAGAACGAACTGAGTTGCCCTTGGCTGGAAACACTCATAACCGGTATGACGTAGGGACTGGCAGCCGGGTAGCTCAAACCAGGCGTCTGATACTGTGCAAACCCGTTACCCGCAGCAACGGTAACCGTGATTCCATCGGCCACAAGCTGCTGCAGTTCATCCTCGATAGTGGACCAAGACGGAACCGTTGTCGAATTCCAAGCGGTTCCTAGCGACATGTTTACGGTGGTGATTGGGAAGCGAAATGCGTTACGGTTCGAATGTACCCAGCGTAAGGCTTGTTCGACCCAGGAGAAATAGCCAGCCCCCGAATCGTTGAAAACGCGAAGCGCTACCAAATCAACGTTCGGCGCCACACCGACATACACTGCATCGTTGCTGGCCACGATCCCGGCCACGTGCGTTCCGTGAAATCCAGCCGGAGCGTCGTCATATGGATCGGCGTCGTTTTCCGCAAAATCCCAGCCGCCTACGACCTTTGCGCCCGTTCCAAAGCCCTGGCCCAGGGCCTGATGGTCCCATGCGATTCCACTGTCGACGATGACCACCGTTTGCCCATAACCGTCCAAACCGTAGGTGTCGCGCACGGCTGCAACGCCGCTCATGCTGTGGGCTTGGACCAGGTTCGCTTCCAGGTCCGCAAAGTGAACCAAATCTGGACTTTCCCCGACTTCCAAGAAGAAGTCCGGCACCGGGGTGGCAGCCAACACCTGGCGAGCCTCCAGCGGCTCCAGTACCAGCTTGGCGGTGGTGCGGTAGTTCGGGCGACGGCGTAGCTTCATCGAAGCGTTTTCCCCTATTAGCAAAGGTCCATTCACACGGCAACTTGCCCTGGATTGCGACGATCCGTGCAAAATTCCCAACGTATCGTTCTTCCATTTGGCCGACAAGAAACCCGACGAGTCACAGCGCCGTGGGCGGTGCGTCGATCCATTAAACTGTACGTTATCGAGCGACTAACGTGAGAAGTCGTTGTCCGGATGGCGGCCGATCGGGGCGCCAGCTTTCAATGAATTCGGCATCGGTTGCAAAGTTGTGATAATCGATATTCTCGTCGTCAACCGACGTACGGCAGCGCGTGCACAATCAGGCTACACGAAGCTGTTAACGACACGCGATGCCGAATTGGTTTTCCCGGGGCTCTCCTGCCGATGGATAAAGGGTGCATGCAACGGACTTTGCATCAGGACACTCGCTGCGGGAAAACAACGGTGACGAACGCGACAATCGAGTGGTTGCGGTACTTGTATTTGGCCTATTGCTCGAAACCACGGTCAGAACGGGTGTTGTTCCGCTGGTTGTGGCGGCATCCTTGCCGCTTCTGGGTCGAAGTGGGAGTCCGCGACGGGCGGCGGTCTGAACGGCTCCTCAAATGGATGGCTTGCCGAGGGAAGCCAATGCGATACGTGGGAATCGACCTCTTTGAAGCCCAGCCCAAAGCCCTCGTACATTATTCGCTCAAAGCCGTCTACCAACGTCTGGCCCGGTGGGCAGCTTCCGTTCGGTTAGTACCGGGTCATCCACCGGAGGTTCTCTCCAGAATCGCCAACGAACTTCTGGGGACCGATTTACTACTCATCGATCTTCCTGAGGGCCTATCGGTTCTGGAAGGAGCCTGGTACTTCCTACCGCGCATGTTGCGCGAAGACTCGTTGGTGCTTTGGTTCCAGGCACCGGAAAATGCCGGAGGCGAGGGGAGCTTTTGCACACTTGGGTTGGAAACGATTCGCCAGAAGGCTGACCAGGAGGCACGACGCATTCGGCGTGCCGCGTGAGGACCAAGTGGCCTGAATGGTCTTAGAGGTACGCGGTATTTGCGTTCGGTCCGGCAGCCGGAGTTTATCAGTGTTACAGGATCTCGGCTTGGTATCGTTAGTCCATCTAAGCTTTACGAATCTTGTCCCGGTGGTTGCGTACCAAGCGCGTGGCGTTGCGCGTGTCGACTATCAGGCGAGCGTGCCGCACGATGAAGTCCCAATCGTACACAGAATGATCGGTGGCAATAAGCAGGCAATCTTGCAATGCCAGCCAATCGGGCGTCAATTCTTCGCTCGCTAGCCGAGGTACATGATAATGGCGCATCGACGGAAGTACCGGAATGTGCGGATCGTTATAACTGATAATCGCACCGCGTGCGATTAAAAGTTCCATCAACTTAAAAGCCGGGCTCTCACGAGGATCGTCGACATCTTTCTTATACGCTACCCCCAGGATGCCAATACGACTACCTCGCACCGGCTTGCCCACGTCGTTGAGTGCCTCGACGACTTTCTGCACGACGTAACTGGGCATCGAGGAGTTTATCTCGCCGGCGAGCTCGATGAACCGAGTGGTTAATTCGTACTTTCGGGCTACCCAACTTAAGTAAAACGGATCGACCGGAATGCAGTGGCCGCCCAAACCGGGCCCCGGATAAAATGCCTGAAAACCAAACGGCTTTGTCTTGGCTGCTTCGATCACTTCCCAAATGTCGATTCCCATCCGATCGAAAAGCACCTTCAGCTCGTTGATCATGGCGATGTTCACAGACCGGTACGTATTTTCGAGGATCTTGCATGCCTCGGCCACTTCGCAGCTTGAAACGGGCACGGTGCGCACAACCGCATGGCCGTAAAGCGTCAGAGCCAACTGAAGGCTTTGCTCGTTAATGCCTCCGACTACTTTCGGGATACGCGGGGCGGAGTGTTCCGGATTACCAGGATCCTCGCGCTCAGGGCTATATGCCACGAACAGTTCGCCGCCGATCTCTAAACCCGACTCAGCCAATATGGGTACTAACACGTCTCGCGTCGTACCTGGATAGGTAGTACTTTCCAGCACCACCAGTTGGCCGCGCCGTACACGACGGGCTAATTGCCGCGCGGTCGCTTCGATGTAGGAAAGGTCCGGATCGCGGCTGTCCGTCAGCGGCGTGGGTACGCAAATCAAGATGGCGTCCGGTTCGTCCAACCGAGACATGTCATCGGTCGGCGTGAACCGTCCCTCGGCTAACGACGGAACAATCCATTCGCTTCCAATGTGACGGATATAACTGCGACCAGCACGAAGGGCAGCGACCTTTTGTGAATCGACATCGAACCCCATTACGGGAAAACCACAGCGCAGAAATGCCTGCACTAGAGGAAGTCCCACGTAACCGAGTCCAATTACGCCGACTCGGGCGGTCTTTCGCTGAAAAGCGTGCAAGAGTTCGTCATAAACTGTAATTGTTTGTGCGCTATTTTCCATCGACCCAGTTTCCTAATGTGGTTATACCGGTTGTGCAACCATCGGGTCAGTGCCCTGTGGATACTTCATACGAGCCGTGCGATCGTTCGCGGCGCGGTGGTCGTCTTGATCCGTACGATAGGCGCATTCCGACTTTTATCGGTGTGTTTCGGGTGCTGTTCCGTTTCCGCCGAACTCGAAAAATGTAACGCGAATTGCTTACCTTTCCAGTATAGCTTTTCGCTCGCTCCATCGGGGATTCGACGGTCGACGTGTGAGGTCCAGCGCGTGACGATAGTTGTCGCATTTCGCGAGGACGGACGTAAGCTGCGACCTACAATTTGAAAAAGCAGGGCAGCGGCGGTATCTTTAATACCCTATTTGTGGTAATATCGTATACACGCAAGTATGATATACTTCCCGAGCAACATAATTTGCTCTTCGGACAACCGTGGGGCGTTGGGTATTTTAGCATCGCGACCGGGGCTTGAATCTGACGGCCGATGGGCAAGATGCGATAACTGAGGAGTTCGGCGCATGTGTGGCATTGTGGGTTATGTGGGGCATCAGCCGGCCCAGGACTTTTTGTTGGAAGGCTTACGGCGTCTAGAATATCGCGGTTATGACAGCGCTGGGTTAGCAACGGTAACGCCGGATCGCCGATTGTGCGTCCGGCGGGTGGCCGGGCGCATCGAACGCTTAGCGGGTTCGCTAGTCGAATCGCCTTTGGAAGGTACGGTGGGCATTGGCCATACGCGGTGGGCGACTCATGGAGCGGCCGTCGAAGAGAACGCACATCCGCACGTAGGTGGCAATGATGTGGTAGCGGTAGTGCACAATGGAGTGATCGAAAACTATCAGTCACTGCGCAGTGCCCTGGAAGCCGAGGGTTATTGTTTTCGTTCCGAGACGGACACCGAAGTGGTTGCGCATCGTTTAGCTGCCGCCTTAGAGCAACAGCGTCTAGAATGGCGCAACCGCCGCTACACGCCGACGGAGTTGTTGGTCGCCGTGGTGCGCCGGGCGCTGGCCGAAGTGCGCGGCACGTACGGCTTGGCAATGCTGTTTCGCGACTATCCCGATCTAATCGTCGTGGCTCGCCTGGGTAGCCCCCTCGTCATCGGCGTAGGAGAAGGCGAGCACTTTGTCTCCAGCGATGCATCGTCGTTGGCCGGTTACGCCGATCAGATCGTTTATTTGGCGGATCATCAAGTAGCCGTCGTTTCGGCCAATCGATTGCATGTGGTGCATCGCGAGTTGGGCTGGGTGCAACCGAGTATCGAGCAGTTGGACTTTGCAGGTGGTCGAGTGCAAAATGATGGCTTCCCGCATTTTATGCTGAAGGAGATTTATGAGCAGGCTGAAACGGTAGCCAATGCCATGCGCGGCCGGCTGAGCGACGAGGAAGCAACTGCGGTGCTGGGTGGTTTGAATTTGCGCCCGCAGCAACTGCGCCAAATCAACCGCATCGTGCTTACTGGTTGTGGCACAAGTTGGCACGCGGCCTTGTATGGCGAGTATATCATCGAGGAACTGGCGCGATTGCCGGTAGAAGTCGAGTATGCTAGCGAGTTGCGTTATCGCAATCCACCAATCGACAGCCAAACGCTGGTGTTTGCCATTTCGCAAAGTGGGGAAACAGCCGATACACTAGCAGCCTTGCGGGAAATGAAACGCAAGGGCCATCCCACGCTGGCCATCTGCAATGTGATCGGTAGTACGATTGCTCAGGAAGCCGACGGCGGCGTTTACTTGCATGCCGGTCCGGAGATTGGCGTCGCCTCCACGAAGGCTTATACAGCTCAGTGTGTCGTCCTAGCCTTGCTGGCGCTCTATTTTGGTCGGCTGCGACATTTGAGTTACGAAGCCGGACGGCGCATCATTGAGGCATTAGGCCGGTTGCCCGATGCCGTGCGTCGCACGTTGCAATTGGATGCACAACTGCGGGCCATAGCCGAAAAATACTACACCCGCCAAAATTTCTTATACCTCGGGCGACACTACAATTTTCCGACAGCGCTGGAGGGTGCCTTGAAACTAAAGGAAATTAGTTACATCCACGCCGAAGGTTATCCGGCTGCCGAAATGAAACACGGGCCAATCGCCCTTGTGGACGAACAAACGCCCAGTGTTTTTATCATGCCTCGAGGCTGGATCTACGAAAAAGTGTTGTCGAATTTATTAGAAATCAAAGCCCGCGGAGGGCCCGTAATTGCTGTCTGTTTGGAAAGCGATGATCGAACCGCGGATGTGGCGGACGATATCATCCGAGTCCCCGAGGTGGACGACTGCTTGCAACCAATTGTCAATATTATTCCATTGCAACTCTTGGCCTATCATATGGCCGTACTGCGCGGCTGTGATGTAGATAAGCCACGCAATTTAGCCAAGAGTGTTACCGTGGAATAGACGGTGCTCGGAAATGATACAGGAGATCTGCTAGGTACGTGAACCTGGACGACAAGGGGAATGCGGATGGCACAATTAAAACTAAGCGCAAGCACTCGCAAAGCATTAGCCGTCCACATAGGCGAGGAGGCAGGCCGAGAGTTGGCCGAGTTATTGACCGAGTTAATCCGACGAGTCGAAGAATTGGAACGTAAAAAAGTAGACGTTACGTCCATTGTGCCAGACGATCGGCGCCGCAAGACCGCTCGTTCCAATCCGTGAACCGTTCATGGGCGTGCTCCCTTCACGGCCGCGCTCGTCCTATGCTTTGTAAGATATGCTGGGAAAGAATGAGAAGGACTCGATGTAGGGCCCCCGAGCATTGCGTTTCGTGGTGGGCGTGAGTTCGTAACACGTAGGTCATCGTAAGCCCATGACCAAGTACCTCGTTACGGGTGTGGCCGGCTTTATCGGTTTCCATGTAGCGCGTCGATTATTGGACCGAGGGTCGGCTGTTGTCGGTATCGATAACTTGAACGACTACTACGACGTGCAATTGAAGGGCGATCGAGTCGCACAGTTGCAACCGTACGGCCGCTTTGAATTTCGCAAGCTCGACCTTGTTGACCAAGGGGCAATGGACCAATTGTTCGAGCAACATCGGTTCGAAATTGTCATTCACCTGGCGGCTCAGGCCGGTGTTCGCTATTCCCTGAAAAATCCCCGCGCGTATATCGACAGCAACGTCGTGGGGTTTTTGCACGTGCTGGAGGGCTGCCGGCGCTATGGGTGTCGCCACTTAGTCTATGCTTCTTCAAGTTCCGTGTACGGTGCCAACACGCGGTTACCGTTTTCTGTGCGCGACAACGTTGACCATCCGGTTAGTCTGTATGCGGCGACGAAAAAAGCGAATGAGTTGATGGCGCATACGTATAGCCATATCTATGGATTGGCGACCACCGGGCTGCGTTTTTTCACTGTCTATGGCCCCTGGGGACGGCCCGACATGGCACTGTTCATTTTTACTCGGGCTATTCTCGAAGGACGGCCGATCGACGTCTACAACTTTGGCAAGATGCGGCGCGACTTTACGTATATCGATGACGTGGTCGAGGCCGTTGTCCGGGTGGCGGATCGGCCGGCAGCTCCCAATCCCCTTTGGTCGGGCAACAACCCCGAGCCCAGCTCGAGCCTAGCTCCGTATCGCGTTTACAACATCGGAAACCATTCTCCGGTAGAGCTTGAGTACTTCATTTCTGTTCTCGAGGAATGCCTGGGCAAAAAAGCGCTGCGGAATCTGTTGCCCATGCAACCCGGTGACGTGCCTGCAACGTATGCCGACGTCGATGATTTGTCACGCGACTTCGGTTTTCAACCCTCTACACCCATCGAAGTGGGAATTCGGCGTTTTGTGGAATGGTATCGCGCATACTACCGCGTGTAAGTGGGGAGTCCGGGTAGAAATAATCTTGTAACGCATAGGCGCAAAGGAACTAACAGGGAAGTGTGTGCCTCTAGATTGTAGGTGGGATTTTGGTGTAAAAGGCTGGCCCTATCGGGCAATTTGCCTATTTTCCGCGGCAGCAATGGAAACGAGGTGTCTGTCTTGATGGTCGATGAAATGGCGCGGTCACTTGCCCAGGGGCAGGTTTGCCTTTGCGGCCCTAGCTAAGGTGAGCCGATGCGAGTACTTCTTGGCTAAGCAATAACTTCGAGCAACGGTTCCACAGAGCCGCGACCGTAAGGGAGCGGCCAATTCAATTCAACGCAAAGGCGGAAGTAGCCAATTGACACGTACCTCGCGTCTTCGTTGTGCCTCTGCGCCTTTGCGTTAAAACTATCTACCTACAAATCTGATGCACGCACGACAGGCAACGCGCGATCGGAATTCCTACCTTGGCTGTGGTTTGGATAATCAAGCTGTTGGGTGCCTTCGCCGACCGGTCGACAGTTGAGCAGAACTTCTGCGACCTCATGCTAGGTCTGGTGGGCCGACCCGCAGCAGATCCACAAATTCCTGGGCAACGTCGGCGGTTTTCATCGTGCCCCGTGGATTTACACGCAGGCCGGACCGTTGGCACCTACAGTGGTTGCGGATGATTTCACTCTTCGGCGATTTCAAATACCATGTATACGGTGGAGGTAACTTCTTGTTCGCCTGAAGCGATGGGCACGGCACCGACGTCTGGCGCAAAGGCCGCCCTGCGCTGGAATTCCGGTTGGGGCACGATGGCCTGCTCGCTTATAGCAACGACCCGACCCAGGCGCACGCCAGCGGCATGGGCATAGAGTTCGGCTCGACTGCGGGCGTCGGCTACCGCGCGACTACGAGCCTGGTTCAGCACTCCTGTAGCATCGTCCAGCCGGAAGCTAATACCGGAGATCTGGTTACTTCCGGCCTTTACCAACGCATCGAGCACTCGTCCCAAGTCGGGCAAATTTCGGAGGCGAACACGCACCTGGTTGGTAACTCGGTAGCCAATGATTTCGTTTAGTTGTTCGCCGCGTGGCCCTCGTTTATACTCCGGCTGGATGTTGAACTGCGAGGTTTGGATATCTTTCGAAGCGACGTTGTGGTCCTTGAGCACTTGAAATAGTTTTTCTACTGCCTGGTTATTGGCGCTGAGGGCTTCTGAGGCGGTAGTGGCCAGCGTTACGACGCCGGTATGGATGGTTGCCATATCGGGTGGGGCTGAAGCTTTTCCCAACCCAGAAACGGTAATGGTTCGCGGTTGGTCCTCGGCCATGGCAACCAGTGGTATTGCGGCTAGAAGTGTTGCAGCGATACAGGTGGTAGTGCGGTTCATGCGGTAACTCCTTTCCCAGAAAAACTAAGGCTGCTCAGCGTTCATAGCTACGTGTAACTGGGGGGCTACTGCCCGGTTGTTGTCCCCTCTCGGGCTCCGTGAGCGCGGTGAGCGCATACGGAATGGTTCGCCTCGTAGGTCGCAAGCGATCTGACGGCTTTAGCATCCGATGCTCGTGGAACGGCCAAATAGTTGCACTCCGTTTATTGATAAGACGGGGTGACAGCCGAAAGCGTTCTTGCGCCAGGACGGCGTTTTAAGACCATCTTCGGCTTCGGTAACCGTCCGCGACGGCCGATCATTTGCCCGGGACCATCGGTGGCACGAGAATGCCACAGAAAGGAAGCGGGATAAACAGGTCGGTTGCCAGCTCGGGCTATTGTGCTTCAAAGGGGATGCGTGTCTCGGCTATCGATGCCTTCGTGGTAAAACGAACTGTCGGCAAGCCACCGGCTGCTCGCTTATGGTCCGGGATTCGCCAATTGCCTCGTACGTACTATAGCGACCTATCTGCTCCGGTTCGGCGGTTCACGCCTGGATATAAGAAGCCCATGTTTTGGAGAATTCCCATTCTCGGTACGAATTGTCGCCTTTGAGCCAAGAGACTGCCGTTCGTAGCGCATGGTAAGCTGATCAGAAATGGGAATGGCGTTCCGCCACCACATATTCGACCAAATTTCAGTTATGCTCTCGACTTCGGCGCTGCCGCCGCCATAGGATGGCAATCAGTAGGCTAACGACGCCAACTGCTAACTACAAGAGAAAGCGAGGCAAATAGTTTTTCGTTCCCGGCCCCCATATCCCAAGCGCAGTAACGGTAAACAGGTCCTCGGGGGGCTGGCGATAGACAATTTCTTCAACGTCATTCAGTTCAACTTGAAAAACCTTCCCTGCCTTTTCTCTCCACGCCTTTACCCGGGTGAAAATCGGAACGCCATTTACGGTACCTCCGTATTCGATGCTACAGCGTACATTTCCCAAGTTCGGATCGGATTGTACTTGTTCCCAGGTGAATCCCGGGGGCCAGTGTGCATATTCAAGTAATACCCATTGCCGATCTGGGGCAAAGCGAAACTAACTGGTACTATCAATATCTGAATACCGACGTTTCGTACTGATAGGACACTTCGATTACCTTTTCGCCGTTTATTACCAGTTCTTTCATTGCGGTCACGCTAAATGAGGGATTACTCACGCGAGTCAGAATAGGTACTGCGTAAAACGAAAATGAGGCTGTTATGTAAAAATGATCGAGAAATAAAAATTGTCGTCGAGGCTCTAGCGCTCCCAGCGACTGATATGTTTGGAGGGGGGAACTGTTCTGGCGGTAAGCGGCGTCCTGCGAGGAATGAACAATTTTTACCTCCACTTTGAACCGAAGGACAAGAACTGTTCCTTAAGACTAGGACTTTTACCAATTAGGTATGACGATCCAAACATAGCCGCTACTTGTGAGGAAGGAAAAAATATTCGGCCTCGGATACAGAACTACCTTACGAAAGAAGCATCTTAAG
>CAYRMD010000028.1:0-53668 GCA_964425225.1 uncultured Pirellulaceae bacterium
ACTTCTAAGCTCTGGCTCAGACGAGGGATTTGCCGGAGTCTGTGCAGAGTATCTTATCTAACCAAAGTTGTGTACGAGTAGATGCGGCAAGTGGTACAACCCGTCTGCATATTACACCAAAGTTCCTATCAAATTCTCGAGCGATCTTTCCAGACGCTCCAGCGTTGCAGGTCAGGCTGGCTCTCGAGCTCTGACTACGGCTGGACACGCAACAGAGCAGAGGTTCTAGTGGGCACCGCCGTCGTATGCGATTGCATCCGGAAGGCCGTTCCATCGGCACGCCCCGTAAGGCGCGTTTCGTTGTTGGTCAGCGGGGCGAGCTCTTCGAGCAAACCTTGAAAGCTGTCGACCGCTAAACCGTAAGGCGTCATCTTCTGAGTGGCTTTACGTTGCGTGCTGGTTAATTGCCCTGTAGGAGCCGCCTGCCAGCGACGCTTCCGAGCCACTTCGAGCCAAGCCACTTCGTCAAATACGAGCGGAGTGAACCTCCGCCGCATGTGCCATTCCACATAATGGGCCACCATGCACAAAAAACACGTGTGCCTTTTCAACGGCTGACCCAGCGACGCAGTGCCAGTGGCCCGGTGCAATCCTCGCGCCTTGGCTTAAGGGGCACGTGCAATGTACACCTAAATATGAGCTACATCGGCGGAGCCACGATCGTTGCCAATATCACGATGGCTGGACCTTCGATCTAACAGCCGTTCCTGGCTCAACTGCTTGGCCAGCTCGAGCACGGCTGCCACGTGTCCGTGCGGTAGACTGCGGGGGCTCGAAAACGCTTCCTTGACTGCAACGAGCTGGTAGCCCTTGATCAGCCGTCGAATCAGGTCAATTTGCTCATCGGGGCAACTTGGTCAAGTTTACCTCGGTGCGGTTCTTGGCCTTACGGGCCCTCGCGACAGCTTTCGCGGGGCAGGTAGCTAGGCGGCGAGTTGCGGTTGGCAGTTACTGCGGCGTACATGCCGACATTGGAAGAATTACTACCGCAACGTTTAAGAGAAAGGTCACGTGTAAGTGACTACAGAATTCACCACGAATTATCGCTACACTCAGCGCCCTAAAACGTCACTCTCATTCGCAGCAACGAACTTTGGCCTAAAAGATGTTAGCTGACTGTGCTCGACCCCATGCGGAAAGATGCGTAGCCTATGAGCCTGCGACATGTAATGCGCATGAACCATCGCAAGATCCGGGTGTTGCCAATCCTGAAATCCGCGGTTCTGGGTATTCGCTGATTAAGGTAATGGACACATTGACTGGTACAACGCTTTCGCACACGCCGCCAGTGTGGTGCTCCTCAATTGCCGCTCCGCGAGGTACGGATCCTTCGCCGTTGTGTTTCGGAAAGCATTTATTGCTGACAAGGCGATGTTTCCTACCGGAGCACTTGTTCAATATCGAAAAGCGGTACTGCACTTGCACGCAAGTTGAAAGAGCCTGTTTTACATCCGTGGCGCTCCATGAAAGCACGAATACTGGAAGTTACCCCGATTTCGTCAAACGGCAACAGTCAATCGAGCGCCACTTGTCTTGTCCGCTGGACAATGCGTAGTATTCCCGTGGCGGATGCCTTGTGTGGCGGATCGATCCAGTTAGCAATTTCGGTTAAACCAGGAAAACTGGATCCTTCTGACGCGTCGCTGGATGCGACACTTGTACAATCGGCCCTTGTGGTAAAGCTGATTTCTTTGTGCCGGTCAGCAAGATTGTTATCACACGCACTTACCAGTACGCAATAGACCGATTGTGCAAGCCCTGCGGCAGAAACCTTTCTTGGATTTTTTGACCACTTGCCAATCGTAGCCTATATTCCCTCGTGGCGAATTTGTTTTCACGAGGCACTTTGACGCGACAACCTGAAAGGACGCTTTCTGATGTGCCGATGGGCTGCACGCATCGCCGAGTTGTTCGTTTGCCTTCTTGCGTTGGCGCTCTTGCCCGATACGCCTGTACTGCACGTATTGGCAATCGAATCAATCCAGCCCGTGGCACTGCAACAGTGGATCGAGCGGGGTGCCGAGCTGGAACGGATAGGTAGCTGGCACGATGCGGTATTGCACTACGAGCAAGCGCTGCGCCAGTGGCCTGGACAACCGGAATTACAGGCAAGGCTGGATGTGGCGCGTATTCATTGGGACGTACTGCGCCGACAGCGCGACGCATCGTTTGCTGAGCTTGCCCGAGCGGACGCGCGCCAAGGGCTTTCCCTTTTAAACGAGGTACTCTGGAAAATCGAGACGTATTACGTCGAGCCGCCGCAATGGGCAGCGTTGTTCGACCATGGTTGGCGCACTTGGCAAATCGCCGTGCAGCAACCAGACTTCTGGCAGCTACGCCAAAGCAAAGCACCCGCGTCATTGCCCCAGACTCTTCAGGAGCTTAGCTCCCAAATTCGACAGTTTCGGTTGGCTGATCGGCTTGACGTGTACAACGCCGCTGCCTATTGCGCGCAACAGATCGAGCAGCGCTATCAAATTCCGGCCACTGCTGTGCTATTAGAGATAACCTGCGGTATCGTCACCGCGCTCGACGAGTACACCGCGTTTCTCACGCCCAATCAACTTGACGAACTTATGTCTCAAATCGAAGGGCAATTTGTCGGTTTGGGAGTGGAGATCAAACCGCAGGCTGGTAGTTTACTGATCGTATCAGTACTTCCGGGCGGGTCGGCAGCCGACGCAGGCCTCCGACCGGGTGAACGGATTGTCGCGGTTGACGGCCAAAGTTTAGACCAGATCAGTGCCGAGAGGGGTGCCGATTTGCTGCGCGGACCGGACGGAAGTCGTGTACGCTTGCGCGTGCGGCGCTTTGATGGGCAAGAACAGGAGCTGGTTCTCCAGCGGCGGCACATCGAGGTGCCGAGCGTCGAACAAGTTCAGATCATCGAACCGCAAGACGGCATTGGTTACTTTCGGTTAACGAGCTTTCAGAAAACCACGCCGCGCGACGTCGACGCCGCTCTTTGGCAATTGCATCGCATGGGAATGCGCAGCTTGATTATCGATTTACGAGGGAACCCGGGAGGCCTGTTATCCGCAGCCGTAGAAGTAGCCGATCGCTTTTTAAGTCAAGGTCCGATTGTCACGACGCGCGGACGTAATACCATCGAAGATTACGACTATCGCGCCCACGCTGTGGGAACGTGGAATGTCCCGCTGGTGGTGTTGATCGATCGGGATTCGGCCAGCGCTAGCGAAATCTTTGCTGCCGCTATTCGCGATCAACGCCGTGGCACTTTGGTTGGTGAGGCCACCTTCGGCAAAGGAAGCGTACAAGGGATTTTTCCCTTGCAAACCCTGCGGGCTGGTTTGCGCCTCACCACGGCTCGCTTCTATGCCCCAAGCGGCCGGCCGATAGGACGTAGCGGCATCGGTCCGGATGTCATAACGCACGTGGCGGCTAAGCCTAGCCCTGGTGGATTTGTCGCGGCGCCCGAATCGGACGTGGCTCTCAAGGCCGCCATTCACGCAGCCCGAGACGCTGCTCATCGGCAATTGGCCGGACGCTGACGTCCCTGCGCGGGCTGTCGATACCCTGCCCCGAGCTCCAGCAACCGTAATTGCTCGATTATCGAGGCAACCTGTGCTGCGCTACTCCCCAGCGGCAGCCGAGGAGCCAAACAGGAAACTTCATCGCGGGCCATCCCCTGGGGCCGGATTATCGTTTTGACCTAACGATCAGGCCGGCATCCGATCTTGCGCCGCATGCAGCGCCCGACGCTCGGCCCCCACTAGGAAAGTTCCCTAAAAGTCTTAGACTAGTGGTCGGGCGTTTCTTGCGCCGACTGGCCCAAGGGCGGCTGAGCTCGACTGTTCGGTCCTTTGCCGATCCTTACCGTCGGTTACAGAAGAGCCGCGGTGGCTGTTGTTGGTTGGCAAGCTGAGGAACGTCGCGTGAATCGAAAGGAGTTCAAAGGTGAGTCGAGTGATTATTCGGGTGCGCGACAACGGCCCATTGCTTGTTGAAGGGCCGATCGAGGTTTTGGATGCCGAAGGTCGACCATTCCCTATCGATCCAAACAAGCCGGCCTGTGCGCTATGTCGCTGTGGACACTCTCAAAAGAAACCTTTTTGCGACGGCAGCCACAAAACCTGTGGCTTTCAGGCGTCTGACCGCGCTCCGGCTCCAGGATGAATCATCGGGACACGCGCGATCTACTCGTATTGACCCGGCGATCGGCCAGCGGGTCGGTACCGGTCGGGGGATGGGCTGTTCGGTGACCGGAGCAAAGCATCAGGGGTGATGAGCCGGTAGTTTTACGGTACGGCTTGACGCAAGCACCCGGATTCATACCGTACAGCCTGCTTGTGCGCCGCAACCGAAGCCGTCGTGCACCTTGATTCTTGTCTACGATCCAATCACTGGGCCGCGGTTACCGAACCAATTGAGGTTACCCCCCGCGGGCCGGCTGGGAAGGAGGCAATCGCAGAGTTTCTCGCAATTCGGCATGCAGGGCGTGCGGGTCATGCAGCACAGCAACCACACAAATGGCCAGTAATACTACGGAGCTGGCCACGAGCACGAATGCCAAGGGGTGGCGGCGCCCGGGGACATCGCGCAATCGCGGAGCCAGCGAACGTTCCAGCTTTTTCCAACCATCCAACGATTGGCGGCGGCCCACGGCAATCAACTGCACCGAACACAGCCAGGGACTAGCTGTAATATGGAATTGAATGCCAAGATTCGGCAAATTGACACATTCGCCGGCCCAGCGCGCTTCGGCATCTAAGCGGAATACGGTATCGGCCAACACCGGCCGGACCTGATCGAACGACGCATTATAAATGATCAAGCGCGGCCGACCCGCCAAAGCGACCATAGCTAAACCCAGCACATACAACAGCAACAACAGCAGCCACACATACGGACCAAAATGGTACGCTGCCGCGGTTGGCAACAACAGTTCAAACGGTCCGGCCAGGACGCACCCGATCAAGGCCATCCCCATGGCGGCAACATCGCGTCCCCCGGTGGTTACAAAGGGTCGTCGACGAAGCTGAGCCACACCTAATAACCCCATGTAACCAGCCAGGGGCACGAGCGCAACTACGATATGCAGACCCGAAATCTGCCAGCCCATCGGACTGCCCCGTGTGGTCAAGCCTCACTGACCGAAACCACTGGAACGACCGTACAACTTCTCGGCAGTGGCCCAAAGTCCCGCTGACGGTGTAGGGATAAAATAAATCGTTTCGCCACCAATCGTGTGAAATCCCTCCTGGAGTTGCTCGGGGGGATAACGCCGTAATGCCTCGGCCAGGTCGGCATAACCAAATCCCACCTGTTCCAATTCTTCTTTGGTTAGATAGCCCGGTGCATAGGTAACCCGAAAACGGCCTTCCGTTGATCCATGAATTAAATGAGCCGCACAATGAGCCAAATCGCGCAACTCCTCGTCGACTCGGTACCGTTGCAGAATCCTTTCCGTTCCCGAGTAGCCGTACTTGCGAATTAACCGGTCGACTTCGGGCTGTTCGCCGAACCGTTTCAGCCCGGGGGCAATAATCAACAATTCGCCGCCGTCCGCTATCGCCATTCGGGTACGATAAATGGCCTTATTCGCCACCCAGGTGCTGACAAACTCATCGCCCTGCATGTAGCATACGACTTTGTCCACCGGTTGGTCCAGTACCGTAACATTCTGTCGGCGCGACTGGCGAGCAGCAGCCAAGTAGGTTTCCAGATCGTCGCCAATATAGACCCCGGTATGCACCAACCGTCCCTGTTCATTTCTGGCAAGGACTAATTGTACGTAAAAATCGGGTAACGCTGCGAGGAACTCATCCTCTGCCTTGTTGAAACATTGGCGAACGGGAGTCAACAAATTGCCCAAATTATTTTCGATGCCACAACAAGCGGCTGC
Organism: uncultured Pirellulaceae bacterium; assembly: GCA_964425225.1. Taxonomy (GTDB): domain Bacteria; phylum Planctomycetota; class Planctomycetia; order Pirellulales; family Pirellulaceae; genus BPJU01. The sequence continues at coordinate 5,867 of CAYRMD010000028.1, forward strand.
GATGTGAGAAGCACAAATGGTGTGTTTGCCTCCCAACCCGATAAAATAATTCTTATTGTGGTTGGCAAATCCTAATACTTCATGAGGTACAACATGGCCAATGTGAATAATAAGATCCCATGGTTCTTCAAGGAGTTGTCGGTTGAGCCAAATGGGAATCGGCCAGTCGGCGATCCCCTCGGTGACCTCGCTTACGAATTGGGCCGGTATTTCGCCGACATAAACCACCCCATTTCGCCAGTCGTGTGGATGAATTTGTCCGAGGGGGATTTGACCGAACATCTGGCGATTCTGCGCCTCGGTATGCGGCTCATGCTGTCCTAGCGTCGGGATGACGTGTACTTCGGCTTCGTCGTCGAAAATATTGTAGAACGCTTCGGTGATCCACCCGGCGCCGGAATGCATGCGGGTAATATCGGGCGGCAGGAGAAGAACGCGTCGAGGGAACGCACACAGGCGCCGGCGGGCTTCGTCGACCGTGTGGCGAACGATTTGCAACATGCGTTCAGCGGAGATTTCGCTGGCCTGTTCGGCAATCCATGGCATGGCGATTATCCTCGAATCAGTTTGTTGTTGGGGTCGGGACGTATGCCATTACGCCGTGTCGACGTGTCCGTTCCACTGCCGTGCCAGTTCCACCAGAGTACGAACGAAGGCACCGGTCGCGCCTCCGTCGCACCACGGCTTGGCCGATTCCAGGAACGCGGGCCCGGCAATATCCAAATGCACCCAGGGGCGACCGCCCACGAATTCTTCCAGAAATTTGGCAGCCACGATCGCTCCCGCAGATCGCCCCTCGCCAACGTTTTTTAAGTCGGCTACATTGCTGCGCAAGGCTTCAGCAAATTCGCCATACATCGGTAGCGGCCAAACGGGCTCGCCACAGCGCCGCGCCGTTTGCGCTACGCGCGCCGACCATCCCTCATGGTTTCCCATCAGCCCGGCTACGTGATGACCCAGCGCCACGATGCAGGCCCCGGTCAACGTAGCGACGTCGACCAGAGCTTCGGCCCCATGCTGGAGTGCCACGTCCAATAGATCGGCCAGTACCAGGCGTCCCTCAGCATCGGTGTTAAGAACTTCAATCGTCTTACCGTTTCGGGCAGTCAGTACATCCCCCAGTTTGTACGAGGTGCCGCTGATAAGGTTTTCCACCAGGCCAGCAAGTCCCAGAACGTTCACGGGCAGTTGCAAACGAGCGATTGCCATCAGGGCGGCCACGACTGTGGCAGCACCAGCCATGTCGCATTTCATCGTTTTCATATTCTCAGTCGGCTTGACCGACAACCCACCCGAGTCAAAAGTTACTCCTTTTCCGATTAGCGCGAGTGGCCGCTGATCCGAAGGCCCACCTCGGTAGCGCATCAATAAGAGTCGCGGTGGACGTGCTGAGCCCTGTGCGACCGCCAATAAAGCTCCACACCGCTCAAATTCCAACCGCTCTTGGTCCCACACTTCGCATTCGATGCCCACTTCTCGACACATGTCAGCCGCCATTTCCGCGAAGGATGCCGGATAAATCACATTGGGTGGCTGATCGATCCAGCGGCGTGCCAAGTTGATGCTTTCCCCAAGAATCAAGCCTGTTGCTAAATCGGCTTCCGTACCAACCGGCACATACAACTGTTCGAAAGGGAATAGCTTTCGTTCTGTGCGGTACAGATCTTGTCCTTGGCATCCGGCTACGGCGGCTGCCACCGCGGTGGGGACGTCGGCTTCGTCGATAGGGAGGGACACGTCCAATGCCACACGGCGGCGTGGCTTTCGAGCGGCTTGACGCGAAGCAGCCGCCACCGCTCGATACAGAGCACTCGGCCCCCATTCGCCAACTTTACCAAGTCCGACTATCACCAGCATGGCACAGGACAGTCCGGGCGGATAATACCACACGTGACTATCACCGAGCGCCACCGGCAACTCGTGTGCACGTCGTAAGCGTTCCAAAGCGCCGCCCATCGCCCGGTCTACATCGACTAAGACTCCGGAAAGCGCAGCGTCATCAAAGCATCCAGCTAAAATGGCGTCCGCGTCCAGTCCTGCAAACGGCTCAGTAAGCCTTCGCACTTCCATGGTGTTCGTTCCCCCTAACTTGGATTTTGGTTTCCAATCGATGACTCTCCAGACGATCGATCAACCATAGGCAGACCCATGGAGCTTGGCTATTCTACCGATCAGCGGAGGATTCTCCTACGAGGGATCACAGCGATGGGATACCGCAACTTGCGCGAATGTGTTGAAGACTTAGAACGGCACGGACAGTTGCTGCGCTGTGACGAGCCGGTGGATCCATTTTTGGAAGTGGCTGAGATCCAGCGACGGGTCTATCAACGTCAGGGGCCAGCCGTACTGTTTACGGCGGCCAAAAGGTGCCGCTTTGCTCTTCTAGGCAATTTGTTCGGGACTGTGGAACGAGCAAAGTTTTTGTTCCGGGACACATGGGAATCTGTGCGGCGACTAATCGAACTGAAGGCGGATCCTACCTCGATACTGCGGCAGCCTTTGCGTTATTGGACGGCGGCGCGCGCCGCCTGGCGAATGCTACCGAGACGCGTGCGACATGCACCGGTTTTGGTCCACCGCATCGGCTTAGAAGACTTGCCCCACATTCAAAATTGGCCGGGTGATGCCGGTGCGTTTATTACGCTGCCGCTCGTTTACACCGAAGATCCGCGCCGTCCCGGCCCCCAACGGGCCAACCTCGGGATGTACCGCATTCAATTAAGTGGCGGCCAATATCAGCCCGAGAGGCAGGTTGGCTTACATTATCAGATCCACCGGGGAATCGCGGTTCATCATCAAGCTGCCTTAGCGCGAAGAGAACGCTTAACTGTCGAAATCTGGGTAGGGGGAGCCCCTGCGATGATGTTGGCGGCTGTCATGCCATTGCCCGAAGGTCTCTCCGAATTAGCCTTCGCCGGTGCCTTGGCCGGCCACCGAATACGCTTAGTACAGCGAACCGGCCAACCGGCAATCTATGCCGATGCTGATTTTCGCATCCGAGGTTCGGTGCTCGACGATACATTGCTTCCGGAAGGTCCCTTCGGCGATCACCTCGGTTACTACAGTTTGGCGCACCCGTTTCCGGTCCTGGAAGTGCACGAAGTAAGCCATCGTCCCGGTGCGATATGGCCTTTTACCGTCGTGGGGCGCCCCCCTCAGGAAGACACGACGTTTGGCCAGTTGATCCATGAGCTCAGCGGACCGATGATTCCCGCTCTCTTGCCGGGAGTGCGCGAAGTGCACGCCGTGGATGCAGCCGGCGTCCACCCTCTTCTGCTGGCGATCGGCTCGGAGCGCTACACACCGTATTGTGCAATCGAAGAACCACAAGAAATACTAACTCAAGCGAACGCCATCCTCGGTCATGGCCAAATGTCGTTAGCCAAGTATCTTATAATCGTCGACGGAACTCACCATGCGGACCTTTCCACTCACGACATTCCTCGCTTTTTCGAGCATGTGTTGCAACGCGCCGATTGGCAGCGCGACTTACACTTTCAAACGTGCACCACTATCGACACGCTGGACTATTCGGGCGGGAAGTTGAACCGAGGGTCGAAGGTGGTTATCGCGGCTGCCGGCCCGCCCCGGTATAACTTGAGCTCCCATTGGCCAGGCGAACTAGCGCTACCGGCTGGGTTTCGGGCGCCAACACCATTTTCGCCCGGGATCCTGTTGATCGAAGGACCACGTCACTCGGTCTTTGGCGCGGAGAGCGATCCCGACTTGCGACGACTCTGTGAATGGTTTGCTGCGCACAAAGAATTAAGCGGGTTCCGCTGGGTCGTCGTTGTGGATGATGTGGCGTTTGCAAGCCGATCGTGGGAGAACTTTTTGTGGGTTACATTCACGCGAAGTAATCCGGCGAGCGACATCACAGGCGCTCACGCAACGTGGCGGGATAAACATTGGGGATGCAGCGGGCCGTTGGTAATTGATGCTCGCATCAAGGCGCATCATCCTCCGGCCTTAGAACCAGACCCCGAGGTGGTTCGTCGCATCGACGCGCTGGCAGCACGCGGCGGGCCACTGTCCCGGTACCTTTAACCGGTTGGTGTTCTGGGTTCGGCGCATCAACCCGTTTGCCCCCTTGCCATGGTTGCAATTTAGATGCTAATTTGGGGCAATTTTGGAACGTATACCAAGCCATCCGTTCATAAGGTCACCGTTGCGGTTGATGCCCGAGGAGTTTGTAATACGCTGCGAGTACGTAGTTACGCACACCGTGCAACTACAGCACCGTGGTATGGCTTATCCGCTCGGGACCTCGAAAATCCCTTGAAGCATTGCTTCGTTACAGGAGGTTTTTCTATCCGTGCCGAAGCGAACTGATATCCGCAAAATTCTTATCATCGGCTCGGGGCCGATCGTTATTGGTCAGGCGTGCGAATTCGATTATTCCGGCACGCAGGCTTGCAAGGTTTTGCGCGAAGAGGGTTACGAAGTAGTTTTGGTCAATTCCAACCCTGCCACAATTATGACCGATCCGAACATGGCGGACCGGACGTACATTGAGCCGTTAACCTGGCAAATTGTGACAAAAGTGATCGAGCGCGAGCGGCCGGATGCCCTTTTGCCCACACTCGGCGGGCAAACCGGTCTGAATCTGGCAATGGATTTGGTGCGGCACGGAGTGCTGGAGGCTTATCGAGTCGAAATGATCGGCGCTCGGCCCGAGGTGATCGCCAAGGCAGAGGACCGGGAGCTGTTTAAGCAGGCAATGGAGCGCATTGGCCTGGAGGTATGCCGCGGGCAAACGGTTCATTCGCTACAGGAAGCGCGGAACGCGTTGGACTGGGTCGGGCTTCCGTGTGTCGTGCGGCCGAGTTTCACGCTGGGCGGAACCGGCTCGTCCATCGCCTACAATCGCGAGGAGTTCGACGAACTGGTACGGCGAGGGCTAGATCAGTCGCCCATCCATCAAGTATTGCTCGAAGAGTCGGTCATCGGATGGAAAGAGTTCGAGATGGAGGTGATGCGCGACATGGATGACAATGTCGTGATCATCTGCTCAATCGAGAACTTTGATCCGATGGGTGTCCACACCGGAGACTCGATTACCGTAGCCCCAGCTCAAACCCTCAGCGACAAAGAATATCAGCGAATGCGCGATGCCAGTATCGCCGTTATCCGGGAAATCGGAGTGGAAACCGGCGGCTCGAATATTCAGTTTGCTATCGATCCCCGAACCGGTCGGATGGTGGTGATCGAGATGAATCCACGGGTCAGTCGTTCCAGCGCCCTGGCCTCGAAAGCCACAGGCTTCCCCATCGCCAAGATTGCGGCGAAGCTAGCCGTGGGCTATAGGCTCCACGAATTGCCCAACGACATCACGCGCAAGACAAAGGCGTGTTTCGAGCCGACCATCGATTACGTGGTCACCAAGATTCCGCGCTTTGCCTTCGAGAAATTTCCGGAAGCCGACGCAACCCTCATGACACAAATGAAAAGCGTCGGAGAAACCATGGCCATTGGGCGCACCTTCAAGGAATCCTTTCAAAAAGCACTCCGAGGTTTGGAAATCGGCTGTTTTGGATTAGGCTGCGACAAGCGCGATTTGTGGGGGACCGAGCAGCAACCGACCGAGGAAGAAATCCGGGCCAAGTTAGCAGTCCCGAATACCGAGCGCGTCTTTTATATTCGCTATGCGCTGCTTTCGGGTATGAGTATTGATGAGATTTACCGGCTAAGCTCGATCGATCCCTGGTTCCTAGATCAAATCAATCAGATCGTTGAGCTGGAGAAACGGTTGCGGCTTGTACCTGGCCTGGCCGAAGCAAATCAGGAACTGCTAAGACAAGCCAAACAATTTGGCTTCTCCGATCGCCAACTGGCGACCATCTGGAACACCACCGAACTAGAGGTCCGCGCTCGTCGCAAATCGTTAGGCATCGTCGCCACGTTCAAGGCTGTGGACACCTGCGCAGCCGAATTCGAAGCGTACACCCCGTACTATTATTCGACGTACGAAGATGAGAACGAGGTACCGGCAAAGACACCCGATCGCAAGCGGATCATGATCTTAGGGGGAGGCCCGAACCGGATCGGTCAGGGAATTGAATTCGACTATTGCTGCTGCCATGCCAGTTTTGCCCTGCGCGAAATGGGCATCGAATCAGTGATGGTCAATTCCAATCCGGAAACCGTCAGCACCGATTACGATACGAGCGACCTCTTATTCTTTGAGCCGCTGACGGTCGAAGATGTCCTGAATATCGTCGACCGTGTACAACCCGATGGAGTCATTGTGCAATTCGGCGGCCAAACGCCACTGAATCTAGCTCGAGCTCTCTGGTCGGCCGGGGTACCCATTATCGGTACAAGTGTCGACACGATCGAGGCAGCCGAAGACCGAGAGAAATTTGCGGAACTCTTGCGGCAATTGGGGTTGCGGCAGCCGGCCAATGGTATTGCCCGTACCATGGACCAGGCACGCCACGTCGCCTCGGCCGTCGGCTATCCGGTGTTGGTGCGACCGAGCTACGTGCTGGGAGGCCGCGCGATGGAAATCTGCTATGACCAACAGCAATTGGAACGTTTCGTGGCCGAGGCTTTTGCGGTAGCACAAGGCCAGCCGGTCCTGATCGACCGGTTTCTCGAAGATGCTACCGAGGTAGACGTCGATGCGGTTAGCGACGGGCGCGACGTGGTGGTAATGGGCATTATGGAACACATCGAAGAAGCCGGCGTGCACTCGGGCGATTCGGCCTGCGCCATTCCTCCTTACAGTCTGCCAGGGCCGGTGGTCCAAGAAATCCGCGAAGCTACCTGGGCCTTGGCACGCCGATTGAAAGTCGTTGGACTCATGAACGTGCAATATGCCGTGAAAAAAGAGGACGGGCGCTACAACGTCTACGTGCTGGAAGTCAATCCGCGGGCCAGTCGTACCGTCCCGTTCGTCGCCAAGGCTACGGGGGTCCCAGTAGCCAAGATCGCTGCCAAAGTCATGGCCGGTATGACGCTGGAAGAGTTAGGCATCACACGCGAACCGATCCCCGCTCATGTATCAATCAAAGAAAGCGTCTTTCCCTTCCGTAAATTTGTCGGTGTCGACATCGTTTTGGGTCCCGAAATGCGAAGCACCGGTGAAGTCATGGGAATTAGCGAGCGGTTTTCCATTGCGTTCGCTAAAAGCCAGTTGGCAGCCGGTGTCGACCTGCCCTTGTCCGGTACCATCTTCGTCAGCGTTGCCGACCGCCACAAAGACGCGATCGTTCCCTTGGCCAAACGCCTCGTGCAACTTGGCTACCACTTGTTGGCAACCGAAGGTACGGCGCAGCGTTTGGAATCGGCGGGAATCCCAGTAGAGCGTGTGAAGAAGCTGGCCGAAGGCCACCCAAACTTGATTGACCATCTGATCAATGGGACCGTGTCGCTTATCATCAATACGCCCAGCGGCAAAGGGGCACGCACCGATGAGGGTAGGATCCGAGCGGCAGCCGTACAGCGCGGCGTGCCGTGCATTACCACAATCCCGGCAGCCGAAGCTGCCGTGCGAGCCATGGAAGCGCTGCGGGAAGACGAATTGACCGTCGAAGCCGTCCAGGATCGGTTTCCTTTACGAGCGGCCAGTAGCCGTTCGGCGGCTACGGTCATTTCCTAGGCAGCCTCAGCGCGTTCGTATAAGCCGTGCTGGCACACCACCCAAGCTACGATCAGGATCGATCAACTGCCTGCCACGGGCAACCGCAATCGCTCGTGCTCAAGCCCCTCGACCAAAAATGCCACGACGCGTGCTGCCATCCGCTCGTAATATTCGAAGGAGTGGCCGCCACCACTTGTTTCCAGGTCACAAGTAAAAGGAATCCCTAAGGACGCCAGTTTCATGCGCAGCCGCTCGGCACTGTCCCACCATCGCGTATCGATTGGGTCGCAACAGAAGAATTGATGTCGAGGCCAATTCAGGGGATGGACGTACAACAGGGCTGTCTCCTGGCGAGCCGACTCGGGATCTTCGAACATTTCTTGTAATATCGGATCCGTCTGCCAGCGCTGATGGAAATCAATGGCCGGGCTGATAGCGGCTACCACCGGGAACCGGTCAGGATACTTGTATGCCAAGCGCAAGGCCCCCTGGCCACCCATGCTTGTGCCAAACAACGCCAGGCGGGGCGGGCGACAGTCCCAATGTTGGTCAACCCAGGGCAACACGTTCTGCAACAAATGTTGCTCCGGGGTCCACTTCTCGGAAAAGTCGGGGCAGAGTCGGTCTAACCACCAGCAGCGGCCAGTCCACGGGGCCATAACGCGTAGGCCATAGCGCGCAAATTGTTCCTCGTAGGCTCGATGATCCGCCAAACGCCGCAAATGGACGCCATGCAAATAGATGACGACGTACCCCTGCGGATGCACCTGGATCGGTTCATAGATGTCGCACGGGTACCCCGCAATGGATATCTCTCGCCATCCGCTCATTGAACCTCTCCGGAACCAAAATGCAATCTGCCCGACGTTGTCACCAAAAACTGACCTACGTTACTAATAAATAACTCACCAAAAACATCCATCCCAGCCAGGCTGCGACATTGCCACCGAGGCAGTTGGCCGTCGAAGCCGTCAAACCGTCGCGGAATACTAGGTGAGCGGTTACGCTCTTTTTTTATTCTCGGGTTCCCACTACGATTCAAGGCTGTACAACTCCCAAGCTCCTCATGGTCAAGTACCCTCAAGCAAGAGCCAATCGCACCTGGTAAAGCGACTCACCCGATGTGTGCACCCCAATCGTCAGTGGGATACGTTGCCGAGGGGAAGTTGTAACAGGGAAGGGCGGGTTTGCTGTCCTGTGGCCCTCGGCCTAGTACCCACGCACAGTTACGTTTCGTGAAAAACGAACTGCATGAAGCAGTTCCGCCCTGGCTACGCGGGATGCTTGCGGTCAAGCGCCAGCACAAAATGTACTCTCTACGCTTGTGGCAACGGTGCTCAAAGCGAGCCGCAAGCGGCGCGGTATGGTGACTGAGGCAGCTTTGACGAAAAGGGTCGGCCGATATGTCCGATGGCAGCCTAGGGTACTCCAGCTCCGATGCTGTGACCAGAGAACCTCAGCGGTGTAGTCGCGGAAGCCGCCCCGGCAGTTGCGGTTCATAAAGAGCTTCACACAGGTATGAGACGAGTGCGGAGTTATACCCCACGCTTCCCGAGATGCAGTCGCAAGGCGGTTTGCTGTTGCCATTCTGCTGCATTTTTCGTTTCGGAGCGGGAAACCGAACGTAAGCGATAGAAGCCTTATTGCCGCTATAGTGTCAGGGCATATAAGAGTTTAATCTTTGTCACAGTTATGGAACTCTCTAAAAGGTGCATGTTTCTGCTGGCTGTGCATGGCTCGAGTATCTCGATAGTTATTTGGGTTTCACGATCGACTCTGGCTTGTGAGTTGTGCGTCGAGAACGCCGGCTGGGCTCATCTATTCGTGTTCACCGGTGTGAAGCGGCTAGGGCACGGTTCTTGTCACGAACCAGGGCTGTACGGAGCAAGATCCGAAGTATAATGTGGCAGTTATCATTGACCTGATACAAACCAATAGCCAGAACCGGTTGTTTTGGCACTGGTGATCTCGCGCCTGTCACGATCTTCAGGGGCCATCGGAACGCGCCCCAGGAACGAAGGCTCCAGCGACCCATCGAGTGAAGTACCTCGACGGGTCGATATGACCAGCCAAAGGGCGGAAGCCTACTGCCCGTCGCAACTCTTTCCAGTGCTAAGGAAAATCGCCATACTTTGACAAGGGTTGGCGGGTGTCGCGGGTTCTAGCCTGGCCCGACAGCGATTCCTGCCATAGACTGCCAGGTGCCCCGTAACCAACGTCGATGAGGAACGCGGTGGTGAAGATTCTCATCGATGAAAATCACGTGCAACAACGCGTCGGCAGCCTAGCACGTGAGATCCAATACGTTTACCAAAGTAGGCCGATTACCATTGTCGGTATCATGACCGGCAGCCTGTTGTTTTTGGCTGACTTGATTCGGCATTTAACGATGCCGCTGCGGGTGGGCGTGGTGCAGGCTAGCAGTTACCGGGGAACCACCGAGCCGGGGGAACTGCGCATTTACGCCGATGGTCTTTTGGACATTCAAGACCGACATGTACTCCTGGTGGATGATATTTTTGACACAGGGCACACGTTGGTGCGCGTCATCGAACAGCTAAAGCTTTTTCACCCAGCGACTATCCGGTCGGCCGTACTGCTCCGGAAAAACGGCAAACAACAGGTTGCTTATCAACCCGACTTCGTGGGCTTTGACATACCGGATGTGTTTGTCGTCGGCTATGGATTGGATTACGCTGATCTGTACCGCAACCTTCCGTATGTAGCAGCACTGGATTCCGACGAGCTATCTGGGAAAGGAAAATGAGCCGGTTGCGAGTAGCGTTTATTACGCGCCGATTTTGGCCTTTGGCCGGCAGTCAGTCGACCCAAACACGCCTGCTTGCGGAAGGGTTGCACCAGTCGGGCGATACGGTAGGTATTATCACTTCGTACCCAAATCCTCGTTGGCCTGAGCACTTTGTGTTTCGTGGAATCCCCGTTCAGCGCGTTGGGCCATCCTTGGATGCCAGATGGCAAGCGTGGAGAGCGGCACGTATTTGGCGGCGTTTTTTCCTGAGCCAAAGTGACAAATGGGACGTCGTATGTTTTGTTGAACCTTGTGCGGAATTCGGCGTTGCCCTGCAGACGGCCGACGCCTGTCGGCACCTGATCGTGTGCGCCGAAAAACTCCGTACCCACTACGATCCGCTACATGGTTTCGATCACCAGGGAAAACAATGGTTGCGGTTGCTCCTCCGTGGTCATAACGCACCGGACAAGTCGCGACCGAACTGTCCGCAAGTTACCTATCTGGTACTGGACAGTGCATTCGCCGTACACCTATCGCACCACGGTATCTCTGAGGCACAAATCCACGTTCTACCCCCTGGTGTTCCGTTACCCGAACCAAGCTCGAAAGATCGAAAACATGAGGCACGCGCGATTTTGGCAAGCAGCATTCGCGATGTTCCCCTGAAGCCCAACGCGCGCGTGGGGCTCTACGCCGGCTCGATATCCGCCAGCCGGAATCTCGCAAATCTCGTGGCTGCATGGCGGCAAATCGTAGATATCTATCCCGACACAGACTTGTGGATCGTAGGCGACGGCGATTACCGTTCTCAGCTCTATGAGCGCATTGGCGACGCTGGGCTGGCCCGACGGGTCTTTTTGCTGGGGACCTTCGATGACTTATCCGACGTTTATGATGCCGCCGACTTTTTTGTGCTACCGGAACGACCACAAGTATTTCGCTGGACCCTACTAGAGAGTTTGGCGCAAGGTTTACCGGTCGTCGCGGTCGATAGCCCAGAGTGTCGCCGGTTGCTTCCGGCACCGCTGCATGCGTTTCTTGCACCCGAACCGACGGCCGGCGCTTTAGCCGCATCGGTAGGTGCCTTGTTACGCCACGACTGGCCACGCGCGCAGTGGGGATCGATCTGCCGCAACTACGTGGCTGCCAACTTCCCGATGTCGCGAATGCTCGAAAGTTTTCGGGCCCTGTGTGTTACGAAGGCTCCTACGGCCGGCGAGCTCTTTCGGCCCAACGCGCTTTTGCAGCCCTCATGATCCGGCGCTGCGGACAGACTAAGATCGACCTTCCCACGGTCGTACACCTGCTTTCCGAAAGTAATGCTTTGGGTTTTCTTTACTGTGTCCCCCATTATTGACGGCTCAGCTCGATTCCGATTCAGAGCTCGCCCCAAGGTCGGATAGGGCCCGCAACCAAGCTAACCGGTCCAGCTTCGTTCATGGCCATGGAAGTTAAACCACCGGTGGCGAGCCCAGTTCGAGCTTTTTGGGCTGAGCTGAACCGTTTTTCACGAAAAGTAATGTTACCCGCTTTGGCGCGATTATGGGCGTGCGTCGATTTAACTTTCACCATCGCTGCATTTTGCGTTAGGCGGAACCTACCGGCAAAGCGCGCCACCGAGCCCTTACGTTTTGGTACTGTCATGCGAACTCGAGGGGCCATCGGATACTTGGCTAATGTTTTTACCGGCGTGCGCTGCGCGCCAGCCAAAGAAAAACACGGACAGCAATGCAGTGGCAAAAAGTAAACACCCTAACCAAAACAGCCAGGCCCATAACCAAGCCAAACCAAGGAGCAGCAACAGGGCGGCGCCTGAACCTATGGCTACGGCCAATACCTGACGGCGCCGCCAAAGCTGTACGGAAGGCGGCACGCCACTGATCGAATCCGAATGTCCAGGCGATAAACCTTGAGAACCAGACAACGCGCGATCAGCTCCCTGCGATTAGCTATTTGCCTTACGACGTTTCGTCATTACCACTTCGTTACCGCGCTCGTTAAAACGGACATCATCCATGAACGTTCGCATCAACACGAGGCCTCGCTGGGTTTCTTGAGTCAACCCGGATTGTGCCAACACCTGGTCCACGGGAAAACCTCGGCCATCATCGCGCACCACGAATTTGGCTTCTTGTGGCGTAATGGCGATTTGCACGTATACGCGGCGATCTCGGTACGGGGCCCTTCCCTGACGTTCCTGCACCAGTTGATCGCGGCGTGAGCGGGGCAAGTGTCCCTCTTCACTCGACAACTCCAGATTGCCGTGCAGCATGGCGTTCAACAGCGCCTGCTCCAAAGCCACACCCACGCGGAGCTGTTCAGGAGGCTGGCACACCCCCATACTAGATACCATTTGTTGCACCAAGTCTACTAATGGGTCGATCAAGGATAAATCGTTGTGGAGTGAGAACTCGAACTGGCTGCGAGTCGAGCATTCGATGAGTCGCTCATACGTTCGATCAGCTCGCGCCAAAGCCACGATATCCCGTACGGTTTCGACGAGCCGCTCGGACAGTTGTGTCTTCGGCACGTAGCTGGCGGCCCCGTGTTCCAAAGCCTGCGCGGCAATGGTCTCAGAGCCGTGGGCCGTCATAAGTATAACCGGGACCCGGGGATGCTTCATATGGAGGTGGGTAACCAGTTCGATGCCGTCCATGCGTGGCATACGCAAATCAGCGACCACGACATCCGGCTCTTGCAGGTCGATCTTATCCAGCGCCTCCGGACCGTCCGATGCGAACCACACCTGGAATTCGCCCGCTTCTTCCAGGAGCTTTCCCACCAAGCGGCGGTCCATCTCCGAATCATCGACCACCAGTACCACAGTCATGAAACATCCCTTTTGGCACTACCGGTAAACTTTACCCGTCGCCTCTCGGACTAACGTATTGATACCTTACCGAAGTTTGCGTTCATCGGAAAGGGATAGACTATCGCGGCGCTCCGGCAGAATAACGACGGCCGTGGCGCGGGGCCGTTATGTTTGGCGTTGGTTGACGTTGGCAAACGCGTTACGATTAAGGAAAAGCACTCTGGCATCCAGAAGCATGGGCAGTGAATCGATCTCGGATACGGTCGGTATGATCATGGATTCTGAGCTTCCTGTCGACAAGCCACAGAACGTGCAGCCGCCGTCGGATGCAGCGGGTGCCTCTCCGGGTACTCCCTTGCCGACTGAGGTCTCCCATGCAGCGCTGCTGGCTAAGGTGCGCGCGTTTCCGCAGACACCGGGTGTCTATTTGATGAAGGAACGCGATGGGGCTGTGATTTATATAGGTAAAGCGAAGAACCTTCGAGCCCGTGCCAGCAGCTATTTTCACAAACAAGCCAAGGACGATACTCGCATCGCCGATTGGATCGACCGTGTAGCGGACGTCGATTATGTCGAGTGTGCTAGTGAAGTTGACGCGATGCTTGTCGAGGCACGGTTGATTAAGGATCTGCAACCCCGCTTTAACCGCCAACTACGGGACGACAAAACGTTCCCGTATTTGATGATCACATTGCGTGAGGACTTTCCGCGAGTGGAGATTACTCGGGAGCCGCGTCTGACGGGAGCCAAGTTGTATGGCCCATTTACTAGCGTGCGGGCTTTGCGCGGAGCCGTGCAATTGCTCCAGCGCATCTTCAAGTTCCGAACCTGTTCGTTGGATATCCAGGAAGACGATCCCCGTTGGCGCTGGTTTCGCCCTTGTTTATTGGCGTCGATCGAGCAGTGCACTGCCCCATGCAACTTGCGGATCACCAAAGAGGAGTATCGTCGGGACATTCGTCGGTTCATGATGGTACTGGAAGGCCGAAAAGCAGAATTGATCAAGCAGATGCAGGAAGAGATGCAAGCGGCTTCGCGGGCGTTAGAGTTCGAAAAAGCGGCCAGCTTACGCGACGAAATTGCACTACTGGATGCTCTGGACCGCCGAGGTGATCCCCGCCAGCATGTCCAGCCGGAAGTATTCCATGTCGATCCCCAGAAGGGACTAGCGGGCCTTAAGAAGGTTCTCGGCCTCAGCGAGGTGCCGAGAACCATCGAGGGAATCGATATTGCCCATCTGACGGGAAGCCACACGGTGGCTAGTCTCGTTCAGTTCATCGACGGATTGCCCTTCAAACCTGGATATCGCCGCTACAAGCTGCGCGACGTCGAGGGAATCAATGACTTCCAGAGCATGTTCGAAATTGTGGGTCGCCGCTACCGGCGATTGGAGGAAGAAGGAACCGTGTTTCCTGATCTTATTTTGATCGACGGTGGCAAAGGGCAACTAAATGCCGCGCTAGAGGCGTTCCGGCAACAACAGCTCCAGCCGCCAATGATCGTCGCCTTGGCAAAACGCAACGAAGAGCTCTATGTGCCGAACCAAGCGCGTCCCTTGCGGCTGAGCCGCCACTCATTTGCGTTGCGACTTCTGCAATATGTCCGCGACGAAGCGCATCGTTTTGCTCAACATTACCACCATTTGCTGCGGCGCAAGTCGACCTTGGCCGAACAGCCGCCACCTGCGTCCACAAAAAAACGCTCCACGCGTAAACCTCCGGCCGAAGAGTCCTAGCTCGACTTCTGACAGTTGGGAAGGAGTGCATCACGGGAAGTAAGTTAACGCAAAGACGCTAAGGCGCAGAAGCGCAACGGGCATGGAACAACGACATTTGCATCGTAATTGCTTCGTGGCCCTTACATAAAATGAGTACTGCTGCCCCGCGGTTTTCACCTCGGTAGTGGACGGTGTCGCTGCTCGAGGACCGGTGTGATGGCCGTAAGCGGGTGGCAGGCGGACCGTGATAAAAGCAAACTTACGTCGAGCGATTGCCAACGCGCGATGACCGGTTCCGAACTACATACTTTTTTCCGGCTCGATCTGGGCAGGGGTATTAAGAAGAACCGTCCCGGACGTGTGGCGTACTCAGCTCGGTTCGCTCGGCACAGCGCCGGTGACTACATAAAATAGCAAAGTCCGAGTTTAGGATCGGGGATCTCTGTCAAGGGGAATGGCGATGGAAAGCAAATGGACCGTGCGGCAGCTCTGTGAGCAGCACCAGATATCGGTACGCGAATTGGCCGAAAAATCAGGCGTTGATGAACATCGCGTGATGGCTATTGTGCTCGGGCGGTGGACGCCCAGTCCCGAGGATCGCGAGCGGATCGCTGGCGTGTTCGGTGTCCCAAAAGAAGCAATCCAATGGGGTCATACGACGCCCATCCAACACATCTACGGTCACGGTCCCACGTAAGTTGGGTTGACCGCATGAATGCGATCACTACGAACCCATGTTTGTAGTGCCCCGATGCATCGGGTCTAAAACCGTAAGAAAAGCAAGACGACCGCATGAATGTGGTCACTACGAACAGATTGCTATTGGACCAACTAATGGAATTGGAATTCGCGCGGTGGCTTACCGAACGTTTCGGAACGGTTTCTGACCCCACAGTGCGCGTGGGAATCGGAGACGATGCGGCAGTGCTGCGGTTAAATGAAGACCAAGACCTGGTGGTTACCACGGATTTGCTTTTAGATGGGATTCATTTTCGATTGGCGGAAGTGGGACCGCGGCTTGTAGGGCGCAAATCTTTGGCAGCGAATCTTAGCGACCTAGCGGCCATGGGGGCTGAACCATGGGGAGCTTTCGTAAGCTTGGCGTTACCTCGTGAGCATGCCAGGTCACTGGCCGTAGAGCTGTATGAAGGCATGGCCGCGCTGGCTCAAAGCTACGAATGTCCTTTATTGGGTGGCGACACGAATTGTTGGCCGGGACCTATGGCTATCAACTTGTGCGTGTTGGGTAAATGCCCAACTGGGCAAGCATGGCTGCGATCGGGGGCTCGCCCGGGAGATTTGGTTGTGGTCACCGGACCGCTTGGAGGGAGTATTCTGGGTAAACATCTTCATTTTGAGCCGCGCCTTGCGATCGCTCGTTCGCTCCGCCGCACCCACGCTGTGCATGCCGCTTGCGATATCAGTGACGGCCTGGCCTTGGACCTGTGGCGGATGTGCCAGGCGAGCCAATGCGGCGCAATTCTAGAAGCCGAGCGCATTCCGGTCGCCGCAGATGCCTACCAGTTAGCTCGCCAATCCGGTCGCCTTCCACTGGAGCATGCCCTGGCCGATGGCGAAGATTTCGAATTGATCGTAGCCATTGCGTCAGACGCTCATGATCGCTTAGTGAAGGATCCTGACCTCGCTAATCAATTGTATGTTATTGGCCAATTCTGTGCCCACCCTGGCCTCTGGTTGGTTGAACATGGCGTCCGCTCCCCCTTATCGCCCGTAGGGTATCAACATGGTACAAGGTGAAGGACTCGGGCGACTGCAATTGACAAAGGCCTTAGCTTAAGCCGACGAGCCGTATGCCTTCCGTACGCAGCCGATAGGGGAAAACGATGAGCGTTCCGATAGTGTCCTTTCACCTAGCCAGCGAAACTCGGACCTGCCAATGGGCACGGTGGTTAGCGGCCGTGTTACCACCAACTATCTGGATAGCACTCATTGGGCCGCTCGGCTCGGGTAAAACGCGCATTGTGCAAGAGTTAGCGGTAGCTAAAGGAGTACCGCGCCGCACAGTTACCAGTCCCACATTCGTTCTCTGCCAAACGTATGAAGGCAGCGGGCAGCGGATCATTCACGTCGATGCCTATCGCATCAGCTCGGAGAGCGAATGGTGGGAGTTGGGTGCCGCCGAATGGGAATGCAGCTCAGCATGGGTGCTAGTCGAATGGGCGGATCGAGTCTTGGCGTGGTTTCCCGACCAGTATCTGACAGTGGAAATCGAAATTACCGGCCCCACCTCGCGGTCCGTGCGCGTGACGGGGCGTGGAACTTCGGCTGAAAAAGTCGTCGGAGCCTTGGCAGGTTGGTCATCAGGACCGATTTTGGACGCAACCAATTCCCAATAAAAGGGCCGCAGTTCGGTATGGTATACGAGCCAGATCCTATTGCGTGAGTTGTGGCGGCACGTCATACCCTCTTTCGATTGACTACGTGTCGACCGACAATCAGTAAGATGAATGTATGTTTCGATTTTCGATTAAGTGAGGACGCTAATGAAGCGAGCGGACGCTAGTCGGTACACGATCCGTGGGACAACGGTGCTGACGGTGCGGCGTGACGATCAAGTAGCGATGGGAAGCGATGGTCAGGTAACGTTGTCGAACACGATTGTCAAAGCCGATGCGGTGAAAGTCCGCCGTTTAGCCAATGGCGAAGTTCTGTGTGGTTTTGCTGGCGCCAGCGCCGACGCCTTCGCCCTATTGGAGCGATTCGAGGCGAAGTTAAAGGATCATCCGGGAAACTTACCCCGTGCGGCTACGGAGTTGGCCAAAGAATGGCGCACGGATCGGGCATTACGACGACTGGAAGCCTTGTTGGCGGTAGCCGATAAGCGGCATACCCTGTTAGTAAGTGGAACAGGCGATGTAATCCAGCCGTCGGACGGCATCTTAGGAATAGGCTCCGGCGGTCCGTATGCCATCGCGGCAGCGCGCGCGTTATTGGCGCATTCGGCGCTGCCGGCCGGAACCGTAGTACGCGAAGCGCTACGCATCGCCGCTACACTCGACATTTATACCAATGAGCACATTGTTGTGGAGGAGCTAGAGTGTCGCAGTTGACGGATATACCTGAGGCGGTGCTTGCTGGGACAGAATTGACGCCTCAGCAAATCGTCCAGGAATTGGATCGGCATATCATCGGGCAGCGGGAAGCCAAGCGCGCCGTGGCGATCGCCGTCCGCAATCGTTGGCGAAGGCACCGCTTGCCACCCGAGATTCGCGAAGAAGTAGCCCCGAAGAACATTTTGATGATCGGACCGACAGGGGTGGGTAAGACCGAGATCGCCCGCCGTCTGGCCAAATTAACGGGTGCACCGTTTATCAAAGTTGAAGCCACCAAGTACACGGAAGTCGGTTACTATGGCCGTGACGTGGAAAGTATGGTGCGCGACTTGGTCGAGAACGCCATCGCGCTGGTACGGGAACGCCATCGCGAGAAGGTTGCTGAAGAAGCTACGCGCCGCGTAGAGGATCGCTTGTTGGATCTATTGGTACCGGGGCGTTCCGAAGGTTTCGAAACCGAGGAACAACGCTACGAGCGGGAACAGGCGCGCAACCGAGCGCGGACCCGGCTCCGCGCAGGAGAATTCGACCAGCGCATCATAGAAATCCAGCTTGCGCAACGGGCTACCCCCCGCTTGATCGGCCCCCCGGGCATGGAACAAATGGAACAAGAGCTGCAACAATTGTTCGACAAAATCCTTCCTCGCCGCCACGTCCGCCGCGAAATGACCGTGGCGGCAGCCCGCCGATTGCTCTTCGAAGAAGAATGCGACGCCCTGTTGGACACCGACAAAATCCAGGCCGAAGCCGTACATCTGGCGGAAAACTTGGGCATTATTTTCATCGACGAACTGGATAAGATCGTGGCTTCCGAATCACGTGGCCCGGACGTGTCGCGCCAAGGAGTGCAGCGCGATCTGCTGCCTATCGTGGAAGGGACGACCGTGCAAACTCGCTATGGCATGGTGCGTACCGACCATATCTTGTTTATCGGCGCCGGAGCCTTTCACAAACACAGCCCAAGCGACCTGATGCCGGAACTTCAAGGTCGATTTCCTATTCGTGTCGAATTGAAGGATTTAACCAAGGATGATTTTGTGCGAATCCTTCAAGAGCCGAAAAACGCCTTGACGCGGCAGTACATGGCCCTCCTGCAAACAGAAGGCGTGGAATTGGAATTCACTCCGGATGGAATCGAGGCGATGGCCGAATATGCCTACCGCGTAAACCAATCGACACAAAATATTGGAGCGCGTCGCTTGTACACGATCATGGAACGACTGCTAGAAGAGGTCAGCTTTGCCGCTCCCGATATGGGAATGGGACGTGTCCAGATCAACGCCGCTTACGTCCGACAGCGATTGCAACCCGTTGCCGAGGATCAAGATTTGAGTCGCTTTATCCTATAAGACTCATTCTTCCCAAAGGAGCTGGTTGCACAATGGTGTTAAGATGCGCTACCGATTAATCCGTCGTATAAAGTAAGCCGTGTAGCAAGCCAAAAATGAACTCGGTAATTTCCGAAACTTGCATCGGGGGCGGTTATGAGTTCATCGATAGAAAATCGACTTCGGCGAAGTCCCGAATTGTTGTCCCGGACGGAAAGTGCCCTGCTCATTGTCGATGTTCAAGAGAAACTCCTTGGCTTGATTTCCGGCTGGCGCCGTGTGGTGTGGAACATCGGCCGGTTAATCGACGGCGCCCAGCTTCTGGGCGTACCCTGTACCGCTACTGAACAGTATCCCCAGGGCTTAGGGCCAAGCCATCCCGACGTAGCAGCTCGACTGCCCGAGCGCCCGTCCAAGCAACGCTTCAGTTGTGTGGGTTGCGGTTCGATTCCTGAGCAGTGGGCCGAACGAGGATTGACGAAAATTGTCGTAGCGGGAATCGAAACGCACGTCTGTATTCTGCAAACCGTGTTGGACTTGTTGAGCGAAGGCTTCCGCGTCTATGTCGTGGCTGATGCGGTGGGGGCACGCCACCCGGTCGATCACGAGATTGCCCTGCGTCGTATGGACTCACAAGGAGCCATCTTGACTACCTGTGAATCGGTGTTGTTCGAATGGTGCGAATCATCAGCCGCGGTCGAGTTTAAACAGGTCAGTCAGTTGATTCGCCAAACGCCACCTGAGGAGTAACCCCATAATTGCGTTTTTTCGATCCTGGCTCCCGAGATCACGCTCCCCTGCGAGCTCCACACGTATGCCTAGGGGAGCCGCGAGCAGCCGTCTTGCCTGTGCACCGTTCACTTCCGTCGGAACACGACGAGGCACATAGTCGGGGAGACTGTCGAGCTTTCCGCACATCGAGCGAACGCCTCGGAGCTGTACAACGTAAAAGCCCCAGGCATCCGCAGCTGGTATTTACCAAATGGCTTCCGGTCCAGTCGAGAAAGCCTAAGCGGCCAGCGGCTTTCGTCGATCACCATGTTGCCCGGCCCGCTTGGTACTGCCCGGCGCTCCCCCAGTGTGCTTCCTTCTGTGTCAACAGCAGCTCAGGATGGTAATTTGCGCTACGCCTAGCCGCGCTTTTTGGGGCATCATCTACCACTTCTCCGAATTTCGCGAAGATTCATTGTCAAATCGTCGGCTCTTGCCATCAGACGAGCCGTATACCCGACACGTAGAGAGCTTCACTATAATGGGGCCGTTTCCGGTCAAGGCACGGAGCCATGCGGCGGCACTGGTGAATGTCGTTCGCCGCCGAACTAGGGGACTTAAGCCACACGAGGTACACACATGGTTGCTCAGTCCAGCGCATCCGGATGGAATCCTCCGGTTCGCATTTTGATGGGGCCTGGCCCCAGCGACATTCATCCGCGTGTCTTAGCTGCAATGGCTCGCCCTACCGTCGGTCATCTTGATCCCTTTTATTTGAAATTGATGGATGACTTGCAGCAAAAGCTACGACTGCTTTTCCGTACCACAAACCACATGACATTCGCCGTCAGCGGTACGGGTTCCGCCGGTATGGAAGCGGCGGTCGTCAATTTAATCGAACCGGGCGACCCGATGGTGGTCTGCATCAACGGAGTGTTTGGACAGCGAATGGCCGATGTGGCTCGCCGCGCTGGTGCCGACGTGACCTGTGTAGAAAAACCCTGGGGATCGGTCTTTTCCCCGGAGGATCTTGAGCCGGTATTAAAGCAGGTTCGCCCCAGTGTGGTTGGCATCGTCATGGCCGAAACGTCCACCGGCGCTTGCCAACCGTTATTGGAGATTGCCAAGCTGGTCCATAATTTCGATGCGCTCCTCTTGGTGGATGCTGTAACATCGCTAGGCGGCATGCCTGTGGAAGTCGACCAATGGAATCTGGATGTGGTATACTCGGGTTCTCAGAAATGCTTAAGTTGCCCACCGGGACTGGCTCCTATTACATTTGGGCCGGCAGCTATGGATCGAATTCGGCGGCGTCGGCATCCGGTTGCTAGTTGGTATTTGGATGTGAATTTGCTGTCGAGTTATTGGGGACAAGAGCGCGTCTATCATCACACGGCACCTATCAATATGACTTATGCGTTGCATGAGGCGATGGAATTGATTTTCGAGGAGGGATTGGAAGCATGTTTTGCTCGACATTTGCGGCATCACCGAGCATTGAAGGCAGGGTTGGCAGCTTTGGGGATCGAGTACGCAGTACGTGAGCCGGACCAGTTGCCCATGCTCAATGCCGTGCGCATACCCTCGGGTGTCGACGATGCCGTTATGCGGCGGGCATTATTAGATAATTTCGGGATTGAAGTCGGCGGTGGACTTGGCGAATTTCGCGGCAAGGTCTGGCGCATTGGCCTGATGGGTTATAGTGCCCGAGAAAAAAACGTTTTGGCGCTATTGGCGGCCTTGGAACTGCTGCTTCCCCAGTGCGGGTATCGTCGATTTTCACCAGGGGCATCGATTGCTGCTGCTAACGCAGTCTACGCACAGCCCCTGAAGCCGGTGGCCCAAATGGCTGCACAATAGTTATTGGCATTCTCGCTGCGTTGCGGCAGGGAGCCGCCGGGCGGCAAGCTGGTACCAAGAAACGAGGTTTACCCATGGAATGGTTCGAAGGCTTGGAACATATCGTACGGCAGGATGAAATTCTTGCGCCGTATACGTGGTTACGTATTGGAGGAGCCGCGCAGTATTTCGTGGAGCCCACGACGCCCGAAGAACTGCGACTAGTGTTCAGCCGATGCCGCCAAGCACAACTGCCGGTCCGCATCCTCGGCTGTGGCTCGAATCTGCTGGTGCGCGATGAGGGCGTACCGGGTGTGGTCATCAGTTTAGCAGCGCCGGTTTTTGCGCAAATCCACGTCGAGGGGGATACGATCCGGGCAGGGGCCGGCGCGAGGCTTAGCTTTTTGGTTACCAGCTCGGTACGTGAAGGACTCGGTGGCCTTGAGCCATTTGCCGGTATCCCGGGGAGTGTAGGTGGAGCCATCGCAACAGGTGTCGAATCGCACGGCACCAATCTCATTCAGTGGGCACACTCAATCTCGGCCCTCCAGCCCGACGGCAGTCTCATGGTCATGCACCGGCACGAGTGGGAGGCCACGTATCAAAGAAGTCTGCTGGACGGGGCAGTGATTACGGAGGGCGCGTTCCAATTGGAACGCGGTGATCCTCGCCAAATAACCCAGCGTATGCAGCAGGCATGGATCGTACGCCGTATATCGCAACCGTTGGCTGGTCAGTGCACAGCACGAATGTTCGTTCATCCGGCGTGGACAACGGCGACAGCTCTGATTGAACAAGCCGGCTTGCGCGGCACGCGTGTCGGTAACGTGGAATTGTCGGACCGCGACCCTAACTTCTTGGTCGCGCACAGTGGCGCTACAGCTCGTGAAGCTTTGCAATTGATCGAGCTGGTTCAAACACGCGTCAAAGACAAGCTAGGGATTGAACTGGAACGAGCGTTGCAAGTTTGGTAAGGAGATGTTGACTGGTAATCTTCGTCGGGCAACAGCGCCCGTGCGATTCCGCGGTCCGGCGTTTCGCACTGCCAAGCTCGCGCACGGATCCGCAAAAGTCACGTGAGTAACACCGGTCGCTCGCGCGGAGTATATCTCACAACAGATCCGTGATAGAAAACAATAGCAAGCAAACACAGCCAAACAGCCGGAAGCGGTATTACCAGGACTTAGAATCATGTGTGGACCGGTTGGGATGACGGCACTTTTGCCAAACTAGCCGTTCGGATAGCATGGCGGTATGTCCAAGGCTTCAGAGTCCACTAACCGCAAATGGCCGCTTGCTTGGCGTTGGGGCGGGGTCGCAGCGGTCGTCGGCAGTTTCCTGATCGGCGCTTGGATTCTCTGGAAACAGTATTCTCCCGAAATAACCCTCGATCCTAAGTTTCGGCTGGGCGATAATACGCTGCTCGTAACCCCTCAGCCGCCATGGATCGATGCCGCAACTAATGTGAAGACAGACGTCTTGCGGGACGCGTCCCTGCACCAAGTCACCCTCTGGGACGATCAAGCCGTGATGAAGGTAGCGCGTGCTTTTGAACTGCATCCGTGGGTGCGGCGTGTGATTCGTGTCAGTAAACATCCCCCGGGACAAATCCACGTGGAATTGGAATATCGGCGGCCCGTCGCCCTAGTAGAAGTGCTTTACAATGAGCTTTTGTCGTATGAACCGGTAGATGAAGAGGGGGTTATCCTTCCGGAGGAGTTATTCCACCGACGCCCCGAATTACTAGATCAATACCTGAGGATCACCGTCGACTATGCTTTGCCAACGGTTCCGTTGGGTTCTCGTTGGAATGACGACCGCGTTATAGGAGCAGCGCGACTCGCTGCCCTACTCGAGAAACATTGGAAAGCTTGGGCCATTTTTCGGATCGCTGCAGTAACCGACGCGCCGGGCAATCGACATCCAGGATATGAGCTTGGCACGCGCGGGCCCGGGCGTGTGCGCTGGGGGCATGCACCCGGCCACGAGCTGAAAGGAGAACCACCGGCGACCACGAAAGTTGCCTGGATCTCTCAATATGTGCGCGAGCATGGTCCGCTGGATGGTGCGGATCGGCCCCCGGTAATCCTCGATGTGCGTTCCGATTCAGGATTACAGGTTGTGCCAGCCAATCCCGCTTCAGCCACAAACAAGAGTGAATAGGCTAACGGGACACAGACCCCTTTGTGGCTCAGCCCGAGACTTCCCGTGACAAGAATACGACTCGATACGGAAATCTTCGAAAATACGCAAGCATATCTTGGTAAACACGCCTCGGTGGGTATGCTGGGCCCGCGCGCGTCGACGCCTAAACGGTTTGTGTCGGGGCTTTTCTCCACCGGCCCCAATCGCCCCCTTGGGTCGAAAACCAGGTGCCCAGCCCCCCAAGCCAACAAATTGGCTCTTCGTTATGTAGTGTGTACACCTCTGTGTGTTGCGCCCGTAAGTTGAATCATGGAAGCACAGGTTCGAGATCATAAGAAGTGAGGAAAAGCGAAGTATGCGAGCCGAAATAATCGCGATTGGGGACGAATTGGTAAGCGGCCAGAAAGTCGACACGAATAGTGTTTGGCTAAGCGAACAGTTCGCCGCGCTGGGAATACCGGTAGCGTTCCATACGGTTATTGGCGACGATATGTCGGACAATCTGACAGCATTCCAGACGGCGGTCGCCCGAGTGCCGATTGTTCTATCCACAGGCGGATTAGGGCCAACGGGTGACGATCTAACCCGCGAGGTATTAGCTCACCTTGCGCAACGTCCCCTCGTGTTACACGAACCATCCTGGGATCACATCCGGGCGCTGTTTGCCGCTCGTGGTCGCCCCATGCCGGAACGCAATCGCGTTCAGGCGATGCTGCCCGAAGGTGCCGAGGCGATACCGAATCCTCATGGGACGGCGCCCGGCATTTATCTATCAATCGCCGGTCCAGCCAACCAGACGGTTCACATCTTCGCCCTGCCGGGTGTCCCCTCGGAAATGCGGCAAATGTGGTCTGAGTCGGTGGCACCACGTATCCAGTCTCTCTTGCCTCAGCGCCGTTGGCTAAAACGGCATGTGATCAAATGTTTCGGATTAGGCGAAAGCGAGCTTGAAGCACGCTTGCCCGACCTGGTGCGCCGTGGAAAAGATCCGCTCGTTGGCATCACGGTAAGTCAAGCAACCATTGCGCTACGCATCCAGGCCGAAGGCCGATCGGACGACGAGTGTACACAAAAGATCGACGCTACAGTACGGCTGATTCGCGACTGTCTGGGACCAGTAATTCTGGGTGAGGGAGAAGCGTACGAGCTGCAACACGCGGTTTTAGATCAGCTTGCTGCGCGCCGTCTGACGTTGGCCGTAACCGAAGCCGGCACCCTGGGTCTTATTACAAGTTGGCTTGCTCAGGCTGCCGCGGCTCAGTCTCCAACTTGGTTTCGCGGCGGTTGCGTCTACCTCGATCCTACGTACCACGCAAATGGCGCGAGCCTGTCGTGCGAGCATCGTGCGCAGCTTGCCGCTCAATGGGCGCTTGATCTACGCCGGAAATGGTCCTGTGATATAGCCTTAGCGGTCGGCCCATGGCCGGCCAAACCTGGCGTGGAACCGGAAGGGCACCTCCATTTTGCCTTGGCGGCCGAGCAGCTCATCACGCGATCCGTCCCGGTGGCCGGAGCCCCTGATCTCTTGCGAATTCGAGCGGCCAAGCAAGCGTTGGACTTCGTGCGAATGTATCTTATCGATTCGATCTAGCTCGCGTAGCGCTGCGGAATCTTTCAATCCATTGAACTTGTATGGCTGCTTGACTTCGATCTCCGGTAGCCTCCAATAAGGCCACGAGCAATTGTCGGGCAACCAGTGCTGTGGGATCTCGGTCAAGTGACGTGCGCACCGCATCGATGGCTTGAGAAAACTCCATAACACCTTGGAGTGCTTGGCCTTCCATAAACCAGGCTTGGGGCGATTCCGGATACAACGTACGCCAACGCCGTGCTGTGTCGCGGGCCTGAGCAAAATGGCCCTGCGCCAAATAAAGCGTAGCGAGCATGCGATAAACATCCTCAGGCGCTAAGCTCTGTTCCACGAGTCGCCGCCAGCAGGCCTCGGCCTCCCGGAATCGACCAGCAATGGCATAAGCCACTCCCAATAAGAGTTCCAATTGGTCGTCCCCGGACCACTTGAAGCGCAGCGGTTCGAGTGCCGCGATCGCTCTCTTTGCCACTTCTGGGCCACCGGCCATGGCTTGTTGCGCCCACCAAAGACCACGAGCCCTTTGGAGGAGGAGGGGTTCAATCTGTAGCCTCTCTTCCCGGAAGAAAAGATGGTTACTTTTTTGCACGGGCTGATCTGTTTCCGATGCAGGGTTCCGGAGAATGCGATGATCCGTCAGGGCCGTGTGGGGAACGGCTGGCGTGGGCAGCCGTGGCATGTGGCAAAGAACACACAGTCCGCCTTGTGGTGCGGATGACCGTTCGGCTTCCGATAGACCACAATCGTCTTGCTCATGACACCGCAGACATTTTTTTTGGTAGTAGACGGCACGCTGATCCACGGGTGGACGGCGATGTGGATCGTGACAACCGATGCAACCGAGCTTGCCGCCCGAAGCGGTATAACACCGACTGGAAAGCAGTTGCAGCACGGTTGATTCGGCTGGCATTCCCGAGAGCGCGTCGGACGCCTCAATGACCACTAACGTGTGCTGCTCAAGCAAGTCCCCTGGCCGAAAAGCAAAACGGCTATGCCCGGGATGCTCGATCCACGTAGCTGCACGCAAATGACATTGCCAACATACGGCGTCGCGCCGATCCGGCTCCAGCTTTCCGATTGCTACCAGCGACCGATCTTCCAATCCCTGCGACCGGCGCCGGACGTGTTCACCACCCGGACCATGGCAACGTTCGCAACCGATCGGTGCCTCGGCAAATGGCTCGTCTGCAAAGCGATCCTCGACACGCAGGGCCATTCGAATCCGCCCCGCATGACAGAACAAACAATCAGCCGTGATGCGACGCAAAAAACGCTCATGCTGTCCGGGGGGATAACCCGGTGAAAGGTCCCACGTCTTGCGCTGCGTATACCAAGAAATTGGGGATTGGTAGATTCTCCCATTCCGCTGATACAAATAACCGCGTCCGCGCTGACCCGAACCTACCAGAAACTGGATTACCACGGATTCATCAAAGAGCGTATCGCCTTGAAGATCGAACATCGCTTCACGGTGCACCACGTGCTCCTTGTTCCGCAGCACTTGGTACCTGCGACCGTCGCTGGTTTGAAAACCTGGACTGGTGTAGTCTTCGATCAGTGGGGCTTCGTGGATAGCCGCCAAGGAACGCCCCATGCCATGCGTCGAAAAGTATTCCTCGTAGATCGTGTCATGGCATTCGCGGCATGCCTGACTGCCGACGAAATCACCGGAAGGAAGTTCCGTAATGCTCTCGCGTTGCCGCTCAGGAGGGAGAACGGCCACGGTAGCTCCTGGCGGAGAGATCCGCTGCTTTTGCCGCGCATCCCATACAACTACCAGCACACCCAACAGCCACAATCCACCAAGACTAAGCGTAACAATCCAGACGCGACCATCTTTCTGTCCCACGGGCAACGCTTCCTTTTGGAATGCCGAACCCTTCGCCACGCTGCCACCAGATCGCCGTTCGATCTAGTTTTGAGCGTAATCGGTCTAGCCACGGCAAACAACCAAAGCACCGACAACGTTGTTAAGATACCTCACAGCGCATTGCTTCTTTGGTATCCGTGTGCACAACACGAACTTCGAATGGCCAAATCGTCTTCTCGTCTTCCACCAGGAGTGAGATCAAACTCGATATAAAAACGGTATACCTCGGTTGCACGGCGATCATCCGCAAACATTGTCGCCCCAACCTGCGTTGAGATACTGCTGGTGATGGTAAAGCCCATCGGAGTGTGTGCGTCACGTTTGTAGGGGAAAAGTTCTTTAACGCAGAGACGCAGAGGCGCAGAGGAAAGAGTAAGTAACCTGGCAACTCCCGCTGCACGTTGGGAGAGAACCATTTTTGCCCAGGGCTTCGACATGGGCCCCCAGAGACAATAATGCCACGGATCGGGCTAGCTAGTTTCACGAAAATCAACTGGGTTGTGCGAGAAGTTCGTGAGCGAGCCGCTAGCCGATCTTGACAAGTGCCCGTTTTACTGCGCCTTTGCTCGTTTGCGTCCAATTCTCACATCCACGAAATGGCAAATGCCGAACACGCATCGCAACGGAGTACACAGCGCGAACAACTCACCTACAATCAAGACGCACACACCCCACCGGTAAGTCGAGTCAACGTTCGGTCTCCGTCGGTTCCAACACCGCTTGCCGATCGATTCCGTTTATTCCCGCGGAGCAATGAAGCACTGTTTTAGGAAGATGGTCGCTTGATTGACTTAGCGTCCTCCAACACGTATAACTGAGGTTTAAATCGCTTACCGAGGATTCACGTGCGAGGCGGTCGATCGGAGCGTCCGCGAAAAGGAGTATGTCCGGGCAGCAGACGGATGCGCTGGCCGGATCATCAACCGGCTAGGAGATGGAGGGATGCCAAGGATCGATCAGGAGTCTTTTCCGTATTGCCATGCACCTTCCTCATTGGCCCGCCATCAAACATTGGAACGCCTGGCAGATTGTACTCGCGGGGAGTATTGGGATCCTGACGAAATTCTTTGGGCTCTGCAGGCTTTGAGTCAAGTAGTGGAACAGCGGCTGGCACAGGATATGTCGCGTTTGAGAAATCGTGTCGCAGAGACTCAGACACACTGGACCCTTGAGCAAATTCAAAGGCGTTTGCGATCGGCAATTACGAAAATCAAGGAGCGCAGTTCGGCGCACATCAGTGAGCTGCGATTACGTGTTAGCGAACTGGCCGAGCTGCTTGCCGAATACGATCATACGGTGCAGCAGTTTCGCTAAGAGCGTCATCGGCGTCTTCACGTGTTGCACGATCTCGAAACGCGAAAAAGGTTATCGGCAGGTCACCAATGGGTGATCCTCGTTGCCGGGTAAGTTCGCTCCCGTTCCGCGGTAGACATTCAATCGCGAACCTGCAACCGCAACTCGCCGGGTGCTCGTACTGGACTGACCCTTGCTTGGACGTGGATACCAGCGATGCGCCGCCGACAATTAAACCGTGATTCTGACAGCGCGTTGAACGATACGCCTACACCCGGCGGCTCCTGGAACAGCACAACTGCCGAAAAATTCGGCGATAGCGCAAGGAAACCTGCAACATCCACTCAAAAAGTAGTTGTCATCCGTACCAAGTTGTGGTAAAACGTTTTCAACTGTGAATGAATTCTCCCTTGTAATACGTATAGAAATTAGTCGGCGCTCAGATCAGGGTCGGCGGGTCACGGGAGACATGGGATATGGAACCGCTCGGTAACTTTGACTTTACGTCGCAGCATGGGCATGGTGGATTATTTAGCGCCGCCTGCGGTCGATGGAGACAGAGTCCCGGGCAACTTACGGTCATCGTGCTGTTAGTGGCATATAACGTAGTGTTGACCGTACTGGTCTTAAGTCGTTCCGGTGGCGATACAACACCGGATCGGGTGAAACAGTACACGAACGAGCGGGCGTTTACCTCCGAGCACTTGGGAGTGTCCTCGCCTGCGCGCGCTGCATCCTCTGAACCAGCAACTCCGGGTCAGGCCGGCGCCGGTGGATCGGAATCGGAAAAAGTCCAGTACGTCGTTTTCACGGATGCACCAGCAGTCCCTCGTTGGCAAACTTTCAGGTCAGCAAGAGCGGAAGCGATCAGCGGGGTCGGGCTTGCTCATGACAGACACAGCGAACGCAACAGCACCGCTGTCAACGACGTGGAATCCACTCATCGAAGCGCCTCGTTTAGTCCATCGACGCTGGCGGCCCTTGATGAAACGGAAAGGTTGCGCCGCAAGCTGCAAACATTGTGGTCGACACCGCATCCGGACGTCACGGCTTTGTATGAGATCGCCTTGCGGAAGTTGGAGATGGAAGAGCAGCACTTTGCTACAAGCGTCCCTAAACGTGAGGTGTTCACACCGGTTGTTAGCCCGGACGCTCGACGTCGTGGCATGATTCCTTCGATCGAAGAGGATATTATGGCACACGCCGACTACGTGCATGGCCTTGTGTCACAAAAGCGAGGCTCGCGCGTTGCTTGGTTTTGGCGGCGGCGGATTCTTGAGAAGAAAAATCGACTGGAAGCGGAGTTCTTACGGCGGTACGCAGCTACGGGGGATGAGTTGACGTCGCGGTACCTTGTTTTGGCGAAGCTACAGACCCCCCATTTCCGCAACGAGCCGAGCGAAACTACGTATAAGCCGGAAGCTGCCCTAGCGCACGCCGATCCGTAGCGTGGACTCACACCAGCCGGGATGTATCAGTTCAAGGCTCGGCGCCCCCCGTTTCATTGTGCAGGCGGAGGAAACGCCGCGAACAATTGACCATCGCTTTTCCAAACTCGAACGATACTATCTTGTCCACCGGCGGCAATCCATTTTCCGTCGGCACTTACCGCTATTGAATAGACAAAATCGGAAGCACCCGGTAGGTTCCGCACATTGTTTCCATTGCTGGTGTTTTTCACCTGGATCGACGCGTCACCTGAACACGCAACGACCTGGTCGGGTGAATCGCCCACGTAAAGTATTGCTGTCACCTCTTTGCCGAAACCTTGAATGGTGCGCTGTTGCTCGCCTGTTTGGGTATTCCACACTTTGATCACCTTATCAGCGCCGCTACTGGAGAGCTGTCGGCCGTCGGCGCTCCATGCCACTCCAAGCACGTGGTGCGTATGGCCCTCAAAGGAGCGAAGCCATTTACCGGAGGCTACCTCGAAAACTTTGACGAATCGGTCGGCTGAACAGCTCGCTAAGTAGCGGCCGTCGCGCGAAAAGCGCATCGCGAATATTTCGTCCGTGTGGGCGTCTTCTACGCGGCGTACCAGTTCGCCAGTCGCCAGGTTCCATAGGTAGATCTGCCCGCTACGCGAAGGTTCTCCGGTGGCGGTTGCCACCAATTGCCCTTGCGAATCGATCTCCACTGCCGTGACTCGGTCCACGAAAACACTCGGGTCGTTCGGATCCCCAATGGTTCGATACCATTGCCACTGCGGGTGTGCTAACCAGGCAGTCAGCGTCCCCTCTTCGCTAGCTACAAGGAGCGTTTCGTGATCCAGGAACTGCACGGCGTTACCCACGGCGCTGAGAGCATCCACCACGTTCCACAGCGTGCCACTGGGGGCATCGAAAAAGCGGACGGTGTGATCTTGACACGAAATGGCCAAGGTCCGCGAGTCGGGAGCAAACGCAACTGCCAGAGGCGTCAACGGTGACTGGGACACTCGTTCTGCGGCTTGACGTGCTCGCTCCTCGGCCTGCTGTTGTTCCTTTTGTTTAGTAGCCACGATTTCTTCTAGAGGGCCGACCGCTTCCTGGGCCCGTTGTACGGCTTCCACAGCGCGCTGCCAAGCTCGCTCAGCACTTTCCCAGGCACGTTGCGCAGCCGTAACTTCGTCCAGAGCTTTTTGCGCTGCTGGCGTGAGCTGTTTGACTTTCTCTTCGGCAAGCTTTATTCGCCGTTGCACATCGGCTATGGTCGTCTCAAGTTTCTTTAACTGCTCGCCGGTTTGTTGGATCTTCTGCACGACTTCCCCCAGCCGCTGTTCAGCGACCTTTTTAGCCTCTTCGGCTACCTGTTGTTGTTCTTTAGCCTTTGTCAAGGCCAACTCGAGTTCTTTAACGGCCTTAGCTTTTTCCTCGTCATCCGGTGCCTGCTCGGCCGCATCGCGAGCCACCTTAAGTTGCCGTTCCACGTCGTTTACGGATTGAACCGCTTCCGCCAGTTTTTCGTTCGCCTTCTTGAACGTCTCTTCCAGGGTAGGTTGTTGTTTTTGCAACACTGCGATTTGTTGCGCCGCCGGCGTCTTTTCCTGTTCAGCCTGAGTAAGTGCTTTTTGGAGTTCCGCAAGCTCCTTCTCGACAGCTTCTTTCTTCGCTACCGGATCCTCAGCCGCTTGCTTTTTCTTAGCCAGTTCTTCGGCTGCTTTATTCTTTTCATCCTCAGCTTGCTTGCGGTTATTCTCCTCGGACTTGATCCGCTCTTTGGCCTGGTTTACATCAGCAATGGCCAACTCCACTAAACGCTTGGCCAATGCAGCCTCACGGGCTTGCACATCACGTTGCCAAACTAGCCCCGGATCCCGTTGCAGCTCGTGGACCAGCTTCCCGTCCGAGCTATTCCAGATTCTTACGGAGTTCCCCTCTTTACTGGCCGAGACCCACCATTTGCCGTCACTGCTTGCGGCTACGGCGACCACCGGCCGTTCATGGCCTACTTGCTTAACGACCTTCTTGTTCATCACATCCCATAGCCGGACGGATCCGTCCAGGCTTCCCGACAAAACGCGTTGGGAATCAATGCGGACCAGACACGTTACCGGCTGGCTGTGTCCGGAAAGCACGGCGAGCGCTTCAGCTTTTCCCTCGCCGTTCTTCGCAGCTTCTACAGCGGTGGTAGCATCCCACAAGTAAAGTTGGTGGTCACTTCCGGCTGTAACCAAAAGCTGATCGCTCAGCCAGGCAACGGCGGTTAAAGGACACGTCGCATGAATCACGGCCTGGCAAACGCCGTCCTGTCCGAAGAGTCGCCACGTTGCGTCTTGGCCGATTGACACGCATCGATCTGCCGTTGGGCTCAACGCCACTCCGGTAACCGCACCGTTGTGGGGCTGATCCAATGCGGTGACGGCACCGGATTGACGGTCAATCCATCGCACCTGACCTTGCAAGTCCCCGACCACGATCCAACGGCCATTACCCGACGTAGCAAGGGCGCGTAATGGATGATCAGAACGTGGCAACTCGGCTATCCGCACGTTTCTTTGTCGCTGCCAGATTTTGGCCGTCCGATAACCGCCGGAAACGAGCCAATTTCCATCTCCGGAAAATGCTAGCGATTGGATCATATCCAGGTCCGCCACACCTGGCTTGCTATAGATTCCCAATTTCAGAAGTTGTGGATCCGTTAGCCTCCCTAGTTCACGCTGAGATGGCACGTGATACAAGAAAATTTGGTTGGCACGAGCCGCAGCCAGGAACCGAGCGTCCGCGGTCATACTCAACGCATAAATAGCACTGACTCCGGGAGGGAGCGGCTGCCAGGCGATCGAGTTGGCAGTTGCTGTAACTTGGCCCGTAGCCCCCTGCTCGATCCAAAGTTTGACGAGTCCTAATTGTTCGGGGGTCAACGGTCGAGCGCCGACATCATTGTTGTCCGGCGGCATGTACGACTCTTGTCGCCGCGACGCTTGCAATAACAGATTGCTCTCCAGAGGCTTACCCGGTACGACAGCCGGACCGCTACTTCCTCCTTTGCGGATGGATTCGGGGGTCTCCAGCACTAACCCGCCTTCTTTCTTTGTGCTGTTGTGGCATGCCAAGCAGTTGCGCCGCAATATGGGCAGGATCTCTTTTTGAAAATCGACGGGACCGTCATGTGTAATTTCGGCTATCGGAATCGCCTCATCCTCACCACCCACGCCCGCATCGGTTATTCCAACTAGCAATACCAGTAGTGTAATCACCGATGGCGCGCCGTAAACGCTCGATTGTTTCATATGCGCTACCCTGTTCCCATAATGTTTAGCAATCACGACCCAGCGAGCATCTGCTCGTCGTGACACCTGGATTTATTGGTCGCAATCGATCCAACCCACGCGCGAATCGCTATGGGCGACTTGCCATCCGATCTCGCAAGTTGGCGACGTCTGGTAATACGTGCAACGCGTTATGGACTTACTTCCAGAGTGAACTCTTTGGTCGACTCCACATTGAAATTTCCGAATTTTGCCTTGGCTGTTAGGGTCAATTTGTGTTGACCAGGCGTGGCTTCGCCGCCCGCTTCGATCGGAAACGCGATTTCTGACTGATCAGCAGGCACCATTACTTTTTCCGATTTGATACCCTTAAGGCCTTGTGGCAGCACGAGTGTAATCTCGACCGAGTCAGCAAAGCCGAATCGGCGTTCCAAACGAACAGGCAGCATGAGCTTTTCGCCGAGCTTTATTGCCTGCGCCTGGTCTGGGAGTTGGATTTCCAGCGGCGAGGCGTGAACACGCACGCGGATCGGCGCCGAGAGCACAGCGATGTTTACGTCCGCCGGTTGGTTAGCCTTGCGCACGTCGGCGGCTTGCTTTTCCAGAGCCGTTTTCGTTTCATTTGCACGTTTGAGTTTTTCTTCGATTTGACGAACCCGGTCGGCGCCTTGCTGGTGGTCCACCTTGGCTTGCTGTTCGGCTTGTTCTGCCGTTGTTACGGCGCGACGCGCTTCGAGTAATTGCTTTTCGAGTTCGGCCAGGCGGCGTGTGGCTTCTTCCGCCTCTTTTTGTGCGGCAGCCGCTGCTTCCGCCAGCGCAGCGTTGTCGGGTTGTTCCGCGGCAGCTTTCCGAGCTGCCTCAGCCTGTGCTTTGGCTTGCTCAGAGGCCGTTGTTGCTTCACGGATCATTTTTTCAAGCTGAGCAACGGATTCCTGGATTTGCTTCAGGCGATCGGCTGCATTTTTTTGCTCGGCCGCCGCTTTTTCCACGGCAGCCTTGTTCTGGTTAAGCTCTTCCTTAAACTTCGCAATAAGTTCTCCTAGCTGCGCAAGCTGCTTTTCGACCCGTGCCACAGCCTCTGGATGCCGCACCAATTTACACTTCGAATCAGCACGAAGATAAAAGGTATACGTTCCGGGTTTGGCATTATTGTTCGTCACCGCCACCTTCAAAGTGGCTTCGCTTGCATCTGCCGGCAAATTAATATCACCAGGCTTCAACTCATTGGGGAGGTTCTGGACCGTGAATTTCAATGCTTCCTTAAATTCCCCGCGACGCGCCAGTTTCAGAGGAATGTCAACGGTTCCTCCCAGAGACGTCTCATAACAGGTATCTTCGCCCGCCTGAAGAGTAGCAGGTGCCGTATCGGCAATTACCGACAGAAAAAGTTGCCGCGTCAACCGATACTCAGGACGCATTTGTTGCAGGTTGTTCGTAGCCCAAATGATAGACGCTGGCTGCAAGGGACGTTCCACTTGCTGTCCATCAATGATGGCACGTCCCACAACGCGAATCGGCTGTACGCCCACGACAGCATGTTCCGACGCCTCGAATGCCAACCACGCCTCGGATTGCGCTGGGCTTAGGATCACCGATCGACAACTTACCCCCTGCGGCAACCCCTCGGCCGCAAGAACCACTTCACCAGCAAAACCGTCGCGCCGCTGGACAACGGCTTTCAACCAGCAGACGTCGCCTCTGCGCAAAACGAGCGATGCATAGCGTACCTGGTTGTCGTTGTCCACTTTGACCTGAAAGGGACTTCCGTAAACACGGAAATCGGGAATCGGCTTACGCACCTGAAGTCGATACACACGGCGCGGATCCACGGCGTGAGGATCCGCCTGATCGCGAACCATAAGCCGGTAACGGCCATCTTCCGGCACTACGAAGGAGAATTCAGGGTCGTCCGATAGATAGTCGAAAGCACGTGCTATGAGCTTCGCTCGGTTAGGCGGATCGTCCACTTCCGCCACGGTGGCGACATTGATTTGGCCTTGCGCATCGGCCACAACCCGTTGCACCAGCAAAAACGGATCGGTCCCGACCCAAGCTCGCTGGCTAATTACTTCGATGATGTACTGCTCGCCCTTTTTCGCTTCGAACTCGAACCAATCAACATCCAAGGCGGGATAAAAGCGTCCATTCACCTCGCATGGTAACTGAATAACCTGCGCCTGCTCGGGTGTGGTGTTCGGTTCGTTTTCCCGAATGACGGGCACGGGACTAATACCGGCGCTTACCGGCAAGCTTGCCGGAAGCGGCAGGGCAAACGTATCGAGCGAGGCGGCGGCAGGAATCAATCGTTGAATAATTTCTGGACCAAACTTTTCCTGCGGCACACGGACAACAAGGCTAGTAGCTTCCAAGTTCCGACCTTCGATTAGCAAACCCTCTGCCAGCTTACTCCCAGGCAAGTTGCGTCCCAGCACAGAGAACTCCGTCTCCGCACCGGCCTGGCCCGCAGCGGGAAAAATAGCATCCACGTGAGGACCTTGATGAACCGCCAGTCTGTAAAAGTAGTCGTTGCCGCCGGCATAATAGAAATCATGAACGGCAACCACGTACTGGCCATCGGCCGGTGCCGTAAAATCTACGAATGGATCGTATCCGACATAGTCCAAATTGCGCGCCAGTTCTTTACGTTGAGCGTCGTACACGATGAGGGTCGCGTTGGCCAGGGAGTCGATGCGCTCGGCAAAGCAATCGATGAACACTCGCTGACCTGCAGCCAAGCGGATACGATAGAAGTCGAGCTGGCGCGCGTCAAACAAGCCATTGACAATGGTTCCCACCTCGATTTGCCGCGCTTGTTCCGGTCGGTGGTTCGCACCATCGTCCGTCAACTCTTCCCAATGGCTGACCATGAATGCTTTGACGTTCGACACCCCAAACCGTCCCACTAACCAAGCGTCGTAAATACCAGGAGGCACGTCCGATGCGACAGTCACGGTGAATTGTCCGAACTGAGGTACGCTTTCGGTAAGAAACTCATTGACGGGCGCTGTTTTGACTTGAGCCGTAATTCCCGGATGCGAGAAAAGCAGTTGTGTTGCTTCCTCTTGGTTCCCGCCACCGACGCGAACCTCGATGGTCGTACCGGCCTTGGCACCGGGTGGAAAAACCCAATGAAGCTCTGTCGTAGGCAATTGAGCCGTTACGGAAGCAGTTGTGCACAGGAGGGCAATGGCTACAGCCGGAACCAGAAAACTCCCATGCATCATCCCATGCGCCAGGTGCCTTCGCATCGCATCACCTCGTTTCGTCCTCGAATGACATTACAGGATGGCCACACGTCCCAAAAGCGATGTCCCTACGGGGCGGGTCCAAGGGGCAGGTTGGTACGGGTCAAGAACGAACCGCGGGCAAACACTCGGATCGTTCCACCCGGGTAGGGCAGGCCGTGCAGCAGGCCAGCGTAAACGCGAATCGCGCGCCGACTGCACTTGCTACCAATTTATGGTTGAACCCATTAATGGTTGAACAAAAACTCCTTGGTGTTGATCAGCGCCCAAACGATGTCCTCAAATGCTCGTCGGGCATCTCCTGTCTTATCCAGGTAGGCCTGTGCAATGGCTAATTCCTCGGCGGTTGGCTCGCGCGAAAAAGCCACCAAATACAGTTCGCGGACACGCTCGGCCAACGGACGTTGGTCGGCAGCAAGTCTCGCGGCGCGACCGTCATTGGCAGTGAGCTTGTTTTGTATCTCGGCCGAATTCAGCAAATGCAGACTCTGCGCTAGATTCGCATCGCTGGATCGCTCGCATTCGCAGGCACTGCTGGCTTCCGGTCGCCCGAACACAGTTAGGAAGTAGGTATTGAACCCGTTATCAGGCAATTGCACCGCTCGAGTCCCGATCGGCACACCACCGAAGTCGGTCGCACTATCGGTTACCCGATTTATCGCGTCCAAAAGTACTTCGGCGTGCAGGCGCTTCGGATAGTAACGAGAAAAGTTCTGTTTGTCGTCACGGTTCCACTGGTTGGGTTCCGCACTGCGCTGATAAGTATCCGACAAGCAAATAGTACGTATCAAATGCTTCAGATCGAAACCATGTTCGACGAAATCTCGGGCAAGAGCATCGAGCAATTCAGGATTGCTAGCCGGGTTGGTCACCCGCATGTCGTCTTCAGGTTCGACTAAGCCTCGCCCGAAAAAGTGTTTCCAATAACGGTTGACCAACGCACGAGCAAAGAATGGGTTATCCGGCGCACGCATCCACTCGACCAACATCTGGCGCGCGTCCATGTACGGCGGCACCTGGAACGAAGGCCCTCCGAGTCCCGTCGGCGGTACTGCCTTACCAGTCTTGGGATTCTGAGCTTGAGGAGCGCTGGGCCGATGATAAATGCGTTCCAATCCAGGTTGGTCGGCTCGTTTCTTGGCCACCTGGGAAAAGAAGGCCGCCAAACCGTAATAATCCTGCTGACTCCATTTTTCAAACGGATGATGGTGGCAACGAGCGCACTGGATCCGCAATCCCAAAAACAACTGCGCGGTATCCTCCACCTGGGCTGCTTGGTCAGATACCTCGCGATACCATGCTGTGGGCGGATTGACATCCGGTTGGCCAGTCGCCGTGAGGATTTCGGCCACGAACTGGTCGTAAGGCTTGTTCGCCAAAAAGCTATCGCGGATCCATGCATGAAAAGCAAATGTCGCTCGGCGGTCCACATCCGTTCGCCGCTTGTTGCGCAGGATGGCACTCCATTTGTTCGCAAAGTACTCGGCGTAATCCGGTGAGTCGAGCAAGGTATCCACGAGGATCTGCCGCTTGTTCGGCCGCGTATCCGCCAGAAATTGTTCGGCTTCTTCCAGTGTCGGTAGACGGCCGGCAATGTCGATCGTTACACGTCGCAAAAATGTTGCGTCGTCACACAAAGCAGAGGGAGGTAGACCAAGTTTCTTAAGCTGCGCGAAAACATGTTGGTCCACCACGTTGGATGGTTCCGGCAGCTCCACGGTTAACCCCAACGGGATCGTGGCACGGAAGACCGCCACATGCCCCTGATAACGAGCCATTACCGCCACAGTACCGGTCAAATCACCCGTAGTGACCAAGCCCGTCACGCTGACGTCGGCCATTTCACCATCGTTCGAGTCAAATTGCGTCATTCGTGTCACGTCGACATATGAACCATCGGAACGATAGGCAATCACGGCCAGTTGCTGCTGGGTCTTACGATCCATGAGGCGGCTGGAAGGAAACACTTCAATCGACGTTACCACCGGAGCTTGAGGATCCCCATAGCGTGCACCCTGCTGAATCCAACGATATAGCAACTGGTAAGCAGCTGACCCCCGCTCAATGCGCTGCCCACCACCGTGCGGTATTTCGGCAGTTGCCTTTAATAACAAGAGGCTCCTTTCGGGCGCTGGAAAGAACAAGCGCCGGCCCCGTGCTTCCTTGACCAAATACTCATAATCCTCTGCAGGCTCGAATCCCAACAGCGACAATCGGAATCCATTCTGCCCACCCGATTTGCCGTGGCATCCCCCGCCATTGCATCCATATTTGGTGAACACGGGTACGATTTGATGTTCAAAATGCACCGGAAGATCTTCTTTCAGGCGCGTTACTCGAATTGGGACCTGCAGCGGAGGAACCGCTTCAGCTTCAATCGTGAGGACGGCTTGGCCTTCTTCTTGGGGCAAGAGCAACCCTTCGGGCGTTACGGTGGTGATGTTTTCTGGGGCGACACGATATTGCACCTTTCGTGTCACGTCCCGCACTTGGCCCGTACTGTACACCCCCGTCACGACCAACTGCCGATACGCGTCGCGTCCGGCTAGTTCCAGTGTTCCGTTGTTCAACGGTCCGCATTCTAATTCCAAGCGTGTCAGGCTACCTGGGTCGCCAAGACCCGGGGGGACCACAGGCTCGGGCTCAGCAGCCCAAATGGTCCCCAACGCAACCATCACCAAAACCGTTGTTACCCGGACGAACCGAACCGGTACACTTGCCATAGCAGTTTCCCTCACTGTACGAAACATCGCATCGTGGCGCCTCATGCGCGCCGTTTGGCGTGCCTTAACTGCGAGCCTTTTTGCGGTGGGGTTCAGCCAGTGCATCGCTGGCCTAACGGTTGTTATTATCACCAGGTCGACGGAAGATTGCAACGCACAAACATCCGTTGATGAGAAAAATTTTTTTCCCTCGAAAAGCGGCAGGAGTGAAGTTTCTTCAAGAACCTATCCCAAAGTTTAAGTTGAATGAAAACAGAGTCGTGTTCGTACTGACCGCATTCATGCCGTCCTTTCGTTTGTCTTACAGTTTTGGACCCGGTGAATCGGGTCACTACAAACAAAATAGAAAACTACCTTTCCTTCCTCCATTTTGCCGCGGCGTGAATCACTTTCCGCGGCAGGTATTTTGGGACAGGCTCTACGTCGCCACCCGGTGGAGCCTACGGGCATTCCACCAGCCGGTCGCGCCAATTCGACGCGACGCTAGACCAAAGTGCGCCGAAGTTCAAAAAAACTTCGCTCACGGGGGATTATCCAACCGATGGACCTTCGGTGGCGAAAGGCATCGCAACCTGAGCGACTTTTTATCTGGCCGAATAACGCATTAAGGTTGCACCGCGTTGCCAGCACCGTGCGGTACGGGCTAAAGAGCTGCGCAATCTACGATAACAAGTGGCGGTGACGTAAAGGTAAGGCTAGATGGTTGTGTGTGCGTTTGGCTTACAGGTGAATCGATCGCGCGAAGTACCAGGTCGGCATACACGTTCGACGTTTGCTTGTACGCTTCTTAACGGAAGGGAGATTGGGAGAAACTAGAGAAACGTAGCGGCGCAAATATGCGGAGATGCACATTGACGATGGACGCTAGATGTGATCTTCGTCATGAGTTTGGGCCTTTGCGTTTAATCTCCTTGCACCCCATCGCCTTCGCGTTGAATTACCCGATGCGCACAACAACAAGTACCACGATCAGACGACGTGTCGTGTCACATTGCGAGTACCGTTCGAGCGCTTCGGAAGCCTTCTACCCCAGAGTCGAGTTTCACAGTTTCGCGTTTCGGGAGGCTCACCGCATCGAATCGCCGGATACCAAATTGCATGCTACCTGGCCCGCGCAGCAACGGCGCTGCCATTAGCAAACCCATCAGCGGCTGCTGGGATGTTCCCCTACGATCACGGCCACATCAATCCATTGAGTTCCACGGCGCAGTCGGACTTGAGCCTTGCTACCCACCTCACTTCGGGCAACTAACCGGCTCAAACCCGCCGGATCCTCGACCGTCTGATTATTCCAAGCTACGATCACATCGCCGGCTCGTATCCCGGCGCGCTCGGCAGGGCATCCATCCGGATCGTTCACAACGGCCACTACCAACACGCCATACGGGCGGTCCAGTTGCAGTTGAGCGGCCAACTCCTCGGAAACCTGATTCATTTGTATTCCCAGCCAGCCGCGGCGTACTTTTCCATCTCGCTTCAATCTTTCGAATACCTCGCGCGCCACATGGCTGGGGATTGCGAAGCTTACTCCTTGAAACGATTCACCGAGGATTGCCGTGTTAATACCGATTACTTTTCCACGTTCATCGACAAGCGGCCCGCCGCTATTGCCGGGATTGACCGGCGCATCGGTTTGGAGGAAGTCTTGATGAGGCGTTCCGGCTATACCACCACGGTGTTTTGCGCTCAGGATCCCCGTGGTCAGCGACTGTTCCAGACCGAAGGGGCTGCCGACAGCCCAAACCTGAGCGCCAATTTCAATGTTCTCGCTGTCACCCCATTCGGCTGGGATAATGCCATCAGCATCGATTTTCA
This sequence comes from uncultured Pirellulaceae bacterium, assembly GCA_964425225.1. Taxonomy (GTDB): domain Bacteria; phylum Planctomycetota; class Planctomycetia; order Pirellulales; family Pirellulaceae; genus BPJU01. Next base: position 47,054 of record CAYRMD010000028.1, read on the forward strand.
GAATCGCCAAGTCCGTCAGCTCATCCCGGTTAACTAACCGAGCTGGGACACGGCGTCCGTCACTAAGCCGCACGGAGATCTCCGTTGCCTCTTTGACCACATGGTAATTGGTTAGCACGTATCCTTCGGTATCCACGATGACGCCGGAGCCTTGACCCGCCCAGCGGGGACGTTGGCGAGAAAATGGGAAGGTGAACCACGTCGGTTCTGCTTGTTCGGAATCTGCAGGCAATGTGACGCTGATGTGGACCACACTGGGAGCTATTCGCTTGGCCACGTGTTGACCGGTATACGATAGCGGTGAGGATGACCTTTGCCTCAAGTATTGGCCAGCAAATTCGTATTCGGCCCGCAACTTTCCGCGACTGATCGCATACTGGATTTCCTCGGCGAACCACGGCACGAAATAACGCACCGCCAGCAAAAACAATACAACAGAAATCAGCCATCGGAAACGCTGCATATCGCCAAGCTGGGCCGAAGCACGGTACGCTACGTTGCTCGAATCGCTTGAAAGCGGGACCCGGACCTCGTCCATTTCGGGGGGCTTGATCCTCTCAGCCGACGGCCTTTCCACGACAGAGCTTTCTGTCGGTTCCACGACATCGCCAGGCGTGGCCATAGAGTGTCGCCCTGATGAAACGACGTTCGGCCATCCGCCGGGAGAGAAGTTATTGGAGGGTGGGACCGTATGGGGCTCCCCGGGTGAAAACGGCTGAGAATCGGTTGGCTCAGATGGCGGCGGCGCCGGAAAACTTTCCGCTTTCCGAAACACATCGTTTTCCATGATGAACCCTCTAGGGTAACGACTAGGGATGCTGCATGGGGCAACGATGTCGACTCCCGCGCCGGTAACATCGTGCCTTTCTACGATACTCCTTATAGGAAAGAAACCTGTCTCCGTCAAATTGTCATTCGCTATCTCCAGTTTAGTTGCGGCCGATCGACGTGCCGAGATCCCAGCACCGGATCAACACCGGGCAGCGAGAGTGTATATTAATGAGGTTAGTAGCCACGTCATGGATTATCCGGCGGGGGCCCAATTGGGGATCTGGGATGACGGTGATGGCGGGTAGAAATCGGGATTGACCACCGTGATCGCCTTCCACTAGAATCCCCGCCACATGGTTGACCCAGTCATTCCCCGAGTCCGGCCCCCGAAGGCATGACACGGACGTACTCGCGGCGTTGGTGGTATATCCCGCGGTTTTAGACCACAGGAGGCGCCGGTGTCCTTCGAAGCATTCGCCGACGCGAAGGAGCAAGTGCGTCAGGCGATCGACATTGTGGATCTGGTCGGGAGTTACCTGGATCTGCGCCCACAAGGTGCTGATTACGTGGCGCATTGCCCGTGGCATGACGATGCGCATCCGAGTCTGCGCGTGAGTCGTCGCCGGCAATCGTGGCGCTGTTGGGTATGCAATATCGGCGGCGATATCTTTAGTTTCGTTATGCGACGTGAAGGGGTGGATTTCCGCGAGGCACTGGAAATGTTGGCCGAGCGTGCTGGGGTGCCTCTGCCTCAGGCCGGTAAAGGGCCAGCATCCGGCAGCGCACAGGATAAACGCGCCCTGTATCAAGCCGCTCGATGGGTGGAACAACAATACCACCAATGCTTGCTTTCCATGGATGTTGCCGAACCGGCTCGCCGCTACTTAGCCGCTCGCGGAATTACGCGCATGAGCATCGAGCGGTACCGGCTGGGTTACAGCCCCCCGGTCTGGCAGTGGCTAATCGACCGAGCTGCTGCGGTGGGCATGAGTGCTACCGTGTTGGAAGCGATCGGCGTTCTGGCACGCAGTGAACGAACCGGTAGCTATTACGATCGATTCCGCGATCGCGTTATTTTCCCGATTCGCGATACGCAACAACGGACCATCGGTTTTGGCGGGAGGATTTTACCCGAGCGCGCCGACAGCCAGACGGCCAAGTACGTCAACTGCCCAGAAACACGCCTATACAGTAAGAGCGAAACGCTTTTCGGTTTGGATGTCGTGCGGGATGCTGTTCAGCGTTCGCGACATCTTTTCATCATGGAAGGTTACACCGATGCCATCATGGCAGTACAACATGGTATCGACGAGGCTGTCGCAGTATGTGGTACGGCATTGGGACCTCGCCACCTGAATCTTATAAGGCGCTATACTGACCGGATCACGTTAGTCTTGGACGGTGATGCAGCAGGACGGCGAAGAGCCAATGAACTGATCCGGCTATTCTTGAGTGCCGACGCGGACGTGCGGATTCTCACGTTGCCAGATGACTTGGATCCTTGCGATTTTCTATTGCGTTATGGTGTCGATGAGTTCCGCCGTCTGGCCCAAGCGGCTCCCGATGCCCTCACCCACAAAATCCGTTTGGAGACCGAGGGGATTCTCCCTACGAGCGATGTGCACCGCTCGAACCAAGCTCTAGAACGGATTTTGGAGACGTTAGCTGCTGTGCCAGGGGCCGAACCGGGATCGGTCCAGTCATTGCGACTCGAACAGACACTAGCACGGTTGGCACGCGAGTTTGGCATCGACATCTCGGCGGTGCGCCAGCGGCTTGAAACGTTGCGAAGCCGTCAGCTTGCCCCCCGCAGTATGTCGGCTGAGTCGACCAACCCGGTTCCTCAGTACCGGACTCTTCCTGCATGGGATCGCGAGTGGTTGGAGTTAATGGCCGTGGCACCGGAATTGATTAGCCTGGCGGCCGAACGTGTTCCCGTGGAAGCCCTTCGCTCAGCATCGGCACAAGAGATCTATCGCGCATGCCTGACCCAGTGGGAACAAAGCGGCCATTGTACGTTTGCCGAAGTTTTATCGCGACTTGGGGACACCAGCTTACAGAATCTGTGGATTGAAATCGCTGAAATCGCGGAGCGTAAGCAGCTTCATTCGGAATTATCGCCCGAGGAAAAGCTCAATGAGTTACTGGTTGCGTGGGATCGGGCGGCCCTGGCTAATCGCCGGCGAGAGCTGCTACAGGCCGTACGCAATGCGAACGACGAAGAAGCTGTCGATACCCTGTATGATTTATATAAGTTGGCTGTCCAGGAAAAAGTAAGGGAGGAAGAAAGCGACTAACGATGGGATGGTCACCCGATCGGGTGCGGAGCCAGTTAGGCCGTTCCTCACGGACGGGGGTTGCAGCCGTTCCCAAGCTCTGCCGCACCGAGCTGGAAGGGGGAGGACGGCACGTGTTGAGCAACAGCGCATGAAGCGCAGGAGGAGGAAACCGTGAACTCGTACGACTCTAATTTACGAGCGTTGATCCAAAAGGGGCGCACGCAGGGCTATTTGACATACGACGATATCAATGCGTGGTTACCCAACGAGCATATCAGTCCGGAAAAGCTGGACGAATTGTTGTGCATGTTAGAGGAGCGCGGGATCGACGTGGTCGATAAGCCTCGCCCACGTCCCGCTCCGGTAGCCCCAGCTCCTAGCCCCGTTTTGCCGGTCGAACCTCCGCGAGCGACCCAGGATCCGATCCGGATGTATTTAAGCCAAATGGCCGATTTACCTCTGCTGACGCGCGAAGAAGAGGTAGCCTTGGCCAAGAAAATCGAGTTGACGCGCAAGCAGTTTCGCCGTGCAGTGCTTGCCAGTGATTACGCGTTACGAGCTACGGTCGAAACGCTGCGCCGCGTTCACCATGGGCACTTGCCGTTCGATCGCACCATCAAGGTTTCGCTCACCGAACAGCTCACCAAAGAACAGATCCTGTCCCGAATGCCCTCCAACTTAGCGACTTTGGAAAAGCTGATGGAGGCGAACCGGCGCGACTTCGAGCAATTGATACGGCGGTCGTTAGCGGCGGCTGAGCGAGCGGTGATTCGCCGGCGATTTTTGCGCCGTCGGCGCAAGTGTCTGATTCTTGTCGAAGAATTGAGTTTGCGGACGCGACGCGTGCAACCTTTGATGAAGCAATTGGAGGAGTACGCCGAGCGAATGCAGCAGATCCGCAGCCGGTTGCTGGCAATCCGCAACGAACCGGCCTCATGGGAAGAGCGTGCCAACTTGCGTCAGGAGTTGCGGGATTTGATGCTTTTGACACAAGAAAGTCCGCGCAGCCTGGCGCGGCGGTGTGAGCGCTTCCGCCAATATTTCAAAGAATATGAGCAAGTCAAACGCCAGCTATCCAGTGCCAATTTGCGACTTGTCGTCTCCATAGCTAAGAAATACCGCAACCGCGGCTTGAGTTTCTTGGACCTTATCCAAGAGGGCAACACGGGCCTGATGCGAGCCGTGGACAAGTTCGAGTATCGGCGGGGTTTTAAGTTCTCCACGTATGCCACTTGGTGGATTCGCCAGGCCATTACCCGTGCCATTGCCGACCAGGCACGCACGGTCCGCATTCCGGTTCATATGATCGATCTGCTGTCGAAGCTGCGGCAACTGCAAAAACGCATGGCCCAGGAATTGCGCCGTGAACCAACGGTGGACGAATTGGCGGAACGCGCGGGAATAGATCCCGACGAAGTGCGCCACGTGCTCGATATGGGGCGACATCCGGTAAGTCTTGACCGCCCGGTGGGTGAGGGCGAAGAATGTGCATTTGGAGAATTGATCGAGGACGTCACCAGCGATAATCCTGTCTACAACGCGCAACAAGAACAGCTTCGTGAAAAAATCGATACGTTGCTCAAGACGCTCAGTTACCGCGAGCGTGAGATTATCCGCCTGCGCTACGGCCTGGGAGACGGCTATAATTATACGTTGGAAGAGGTGGGGCGCATTTTTAAGGTCACTCGAGAACGTGTTCGACAGATTGAGGCTAAAGCCGTTAAAAAGCTGCAAGATCCGGTCCGCAGTCGGCTGCTGGAAGGGTTTGTCCGCGGGGCAGCCGGCTGATGGGTCCACGTATCCAGGTGGCCGAAGGCCGTTAGCGCGCAAGCTAACGGCCTTTTTTGTCGCGCTTCGTTCCATCTGTGCTGTGCCGCTAGAAACTCCTTATTACTTACCCAAAGGAAGCGAACCGATGAACGTCAAAGCGGAAACCTTGCGGACATTGCATCGGCTTCACCGACAATTGTCCGATGTTCGCGAGCGATTAGAGCGAGGTCCTAAGCAAGTTGCGGCCGGTCAGGCCGCCGTCGTGCATTGCGAAGAACAGCTGAAGCAAGCCAAAGAAAACCATCTTAAAGCACGCGTCACGTATGATCGCAAGCAACTTCAGCTTCGCGAACGGGAAGCACGCGTGGCCAACCTGAAGCAGAAGCTCAATCAAGCCTCGAGCAATCGCGAATACCAGGCCCTGAAGGAGCAGATCGCCGCCGACGAACAGGCCAATCGCGTGCTGGAAGATGAAATGCTGGAAGTGCTGGAACAAATCGATCAATTGCAGGCTCAGGTGAGGGAGTCCGAAAATCGACTATCGCGCACCAAAGCGGAATTGGAACGCATCACACAACAGGTTCGCGAGGAAAAAACGGTGTTGGAAGCGGAGCTTGTGCGTTTGAGCGAGGAATTACGAGTAACCGAAGAGTCGCTGCCGGCGGAGTTTCGTGTCGAATATCAACGAGTCGTGCATGCCCGTGGCGAGAAGGCCTTGGCGCCATTGAATCAGCGTTACTGCGGTAACTGCAATTGCGCGTTGACGCCTCAAGCGGTTCAACAGATTCGCCTGGAACATCCGGTCTTTTGCCGCTCCTGCGGCGTACTGCTCTATTTACCCGAGGCTTCGTAGCCAAGAGCGTATCTGAATCTTTGTGTACGTTGCTTAGTGTTGTCTCGGCATCCGCGATACCCTGCGGAGGTTACTCTTTGGGAATCAGCCTCACAGCGACATCTCGGACATGGGACGTAGCAATTAGGGGACTCGTTCTACCCGGGAGAGAACGATTCGGTAAGCGACTCCGGCCGTTGCCCTGCTGCTACAAATATAAGCGGCCATTTTCAAGAAGCGGCGCAACAGAACCACCTCGGCCAAGCAAGCGCCTACAACGACGCAACGCCACGTTACACAGGTGCACCAGAGACACCGAAGCACCCATCAATAACCTATGCGCGCCGTTGCGCCTTAATGCCTTTGCGTTGACTCATTTTGGGCCACGAGAGGGCACCGGTTTCTCGCCCGAACACACAGTATCGCGATTTGCTCCCCATCGCGACACCCGTGCCCGCAATTCAGGTACTACGCCTGTCGATTCCCGGACGCCTCTGGCCGAGCTCCACGCCAAGAGTCCTTCTAACGAAAAAATGGGCTCGAAACGGCGCAATACCTCGTATTCAGAACCTCAAGAAAACCTGGAAAAGCCCGGCGGCTAAAATCGCACCTACGACCGGTCCTGCAACCGGAATCCAGCAGTACGACCAGTCGCTATCTCGTTTTCCCGGTATGGGAAGTAGGGCGTGCGCAATGCGAGGGCCTAGGTCTCGCGCCGGATTGATCGCATAGCCGGTCGTGCCTCCTAGTGACAAGCCAATCCCAAATACGACCAAAGCTACAGGCAGCGCACCGAGCGCCCCGAGCCCTACCCGAATCGGCTCGCCATTCTGAGGTAAATGAATACTAGGTTCGGCTGCCCACAAAACCGCATACACCAAAACAAATGTCGCCAACATCTCAGAGAATAAATTTAGTGGCGCATGACGCACACCAGGCGCCGTACAAAAGGTAGCCAGTTTC
>CAYRMD010000029.1:0-52507 GCA_964425225.1 uncultured Pirellulaceae bacterium
TTGTTAAAAGGTTCCGTACAATACGGGCGAATTATGCAGAGGTTCCTTAAGATGAGACACGTTAATATAAGGAAACCGGCTGGGTGGTCGTTCTCTCCGGTTGAAGCACGTTGTTTACGGCGCAGACGTTTCATTACTTGGAGAACGAAATTTCAGCCCTTATTCTGGTGATACGTGATGAGAGACAAGTTGCTAGCTCCGGGCGTTACCAAACTGCTAGGGCGGCTGGGTTGCGCGCCGCACGAAGTTGCGGTCGTATTAGTCGATCACGGGTCGCGGAGGCCCGAAAGTAACGAACAACTTCGTCAAATGGTTGAGATCTTCAAGGCATATACGGGGCTGCCCCATGTTGAGCCGGCCCATATGGAGCTAGCTGAGCCATCGCTAGCCGTAGCGTACCGTCGCTGTGTGGAACGAGGGGCTCGATGGATACTGATCAGCCCTTTTTTTCTTTTGCCGGGTCAGCATTGGACAGAAGACATTCCGCGGCTGGTGGCCGAAGCCGCCAGCCGTTTCCCGCATACGAAATACTGGATAGCGGCGCCCTTGGGAGTCGATGATGCTCTGGCCCAATTGCTGCTACGGCGACTTGTGGAAGCCATTTGAAGGTGTATCCGAACACCGGTTATGATTGCCTGAGGAACCACCCGTTTTCGGCAGAAAAGTGCGTGTTTCTTGATTGAAGGCAAGATCGGGAGGAACTGGAGAAATGTAAAGGCGCAACGAGCTAAGACAAAATTCGGCGGTTGACGCCGGATGATATCGTCATTGCGTCTTTGCGGCTGAGAGCCTCTGCGTTAAATCATTTTTCGTAAGCCACGGACCACGCCCTCCTGGACGCCGACACCCTAGACTGCGTGGTTCGCATCGGCTATCACAAACATATGTGGATGGCAATGGGGGCAAAATCGTCTAGTACGTGTTTGGGTCTGAAATCGGTTTACGACGATGGTTCTCATGAAAGCAGCATACATCGAACGTACAGGTCCACCGGAGGTAATAAAGTACGGTGACTTGCCGGTGCCCCAGATTCATGGTCGGCACGTATTGGTGCGCGTCACGGCCGTGTCGGTCAATCCGATCGATACGTACATCCGCAACGGAGCCAATTATTGGCCACTGCCGCAGCCGTTTATAATCGGTTGTGACCTGGCGGGAATCGTCGAACAGGTAGGGCCGGAGGTAACCAGATTCCGCATAGGAGACCGTGTTTGGGGCAGCAATCAGGGACTTCTCGGTCGGCAGGGAACTTTTGCTGAGTTGTGCGCTGTGGATGAGCAGTGGTTGTATCCTATTCCGGACGGCGTGGACGACAAAGCGGCCGCTGCGTGTGCTCTCGTTGGTATCACGGCTCATTTGGGCTTGTTTCGCGAAGCGGCACTGAACGCCGGTGAGACGATCTTTGTACAAGGTGGCACCGGCGGTGTCGGCTCGATGGTCGTACAGATGGCGAAGGCCATTGGAGCCAAGGTTATTACGACAGGTGGTTCTGAGGAAAAAGTGGCCGCGTGTCGCGAAATGGGAGCGGATTTGGCGATCCATTATCGCACACAAGATGTGGTCCAGGAGGTGAAACGATTTTGCCCGGCCGGCGTGGACGTTTATTGGGAAACGACACGGGAACCGGATTTCGATCGGATTGTAGGTCTCTTAGCGGATCGGGGTAGAATTGTGCTGATGGCAGGCCGTGATGCTCGCCCCCAGTTTCCGGTTGGGCCGTTTTACGTCAAAGAATGTACCATGCGCGGCTTTGTAATGTTCAAGGCGCCCCCAGAGGTGCAACGTGCGGCAGCCGAAGAAATCAATCGCTGGTTGGCCACGGGTGTGTTGCGACCCCGTGTCAGCCGTGTGTTGCCGTTAAGCGCGGCGGCAGAAGCGCATCGACTCCAGGAGGACAATACAGTCCATAAAAAAGGCACACTCGACGGCAAAATTGTACTTGTGCCGTGACGTTGCCAGCCGCCCCTGTGGGTACGACACGTGGAGGGATCGGCTACCAACGGAAGTCAGAATCGCTGCGAGGCTATTCGAAGAGATGCTGGACTCCTGGCCATCCTGGTCCCATAATAAAGTATGCAAAACGATATCGGCGCTGATTCCCAAGGCAAGTTTCCTGACGAGCCCCACGTGCAACAGGTTTCGACACGTCCGGTTACGGCGCGAGTGCCGGAGCCTGTGCGGCGCGGCGTGTTTAGCTCCGGGATGATCATCATTACAGGGGCAACTGAGTTTGTCTTGGATTTTATTCAAAACGTGGGCCCTCCGGCGCAGGTGGTGGCACGTGTCGTGGTGCCTCACGCGGTAATGCCGCAGTTTATTGACGCGCTGCGACACAATTGGCGGATGTATACGGAGCGGTTTGGAACTCCCTCCGAACCGCCGCGCGCTTCGGTGGGCCAGCCGGGGCGCAAGCTGTCTATCGAAGAGGTATATGACGAGCTGAAGTTACCCGATGAATTGCTCAGTGGTGCTTATGCCAATGGACTGATGATTGGGCATACGGCGAGCGAGTTTCGATTGGATTTTTTGACGAATATGTTTCCGCATTCGGCGGTCTCGTGCCGGGTGTTTCTGGCGGCTCCTCAGATTCCCAGGATCATCGAGTCGCTTCAAGTGACATGGCATCAGTTTGAGCAGCGTCTTGCCCAGCAGCGAGCTGAGCAGGAGCGGCGTCTCGGCCCGCGGCCAGCTGCGCCCCCGGAGCCGCCTGCCGCCGGCTGAGTGCGGTGGAGTGGCGGATCATGATCAAGGCTGTCGGTTTACCCCCGGACTCGGGGCTTTTGCCGGATGGTAGCAAACCCGGCGGCTGGTGGCGCCAGTTGGAAGACGGCCGGTTGTTGTGTGAGTTGTGCCCGCGCGCATGTCGCTTGCATGAGGGCGACCGCGGATTCTGCTTTGTCCGACAAAATATCGGCGGGCAAATGGTCCTCACGACCTACGGGCGAAGTACCGGGTTTTGTATCGATCCGATCGAGAAAAAACCGCTCAACCATTTCTATCCCGGTACCAGTGTGTTGTCCTTCGGTACAGCCGGATGCAACCTCGGGTGCAAGTTCTGCCAAAACTGGGATATTTCTAAGTCACGCGAGGTAGAGCGACTGAGTGAAACGGCGATGCCCGACGCCATCGTCGCAGCCGCTCAACGCTATGGCTGTCGCAGTGTCGCCTTTACATACAATGACCCTGTTATCTGGGCTGAGTACGCCATCGATACGGCACGTTTGTGCCGTAGCGCAGGGATCCAAACAGTAGCGGTGACGGCCGGCTATATCACACGCGAAGCACGCGACCCTTTTTTCCAATACATGGATGCCTCCAATGTCGATTTAAAAGGCTTCACGGAAGACTTTTATCAACACTACACCCTCTCCCATTTGCAGCCCGTGTTAGACACCATCGAGTGGCTGAAAAAGGAAACGAACGTCTGGTTCGAATTGACCAATCTGGTTATTCCCCGGGCCAATGATTCGCCGGACGAAATCCGCCGCATGTGTCAATGGATCTTAGAACGCGTTGGCGATGATGTGCCCGTGCATTTTACGGCATTCCATCCCGATTTCCGTTTGCGGGATCGCCCCCATACGCCAAAAGCGACCCTGCTGATGGCCTACGAAATTGCACGTCAGGAAGGACTCAAATACGTCTATGTGGGAAACGTCGACGATTGGGACCACCAGAGTACCTATTGCCACGGTTGTGGGCAAAAAATAATCGGACGTAACTGGTATGAATTGCGGGAATATCGCTTGAAAGGCAATCGCTGCGCTCTGTGCGGAACGCAGATTCCAGGGCGCTTCGACGATCGGCCCGGAGATTGGGGGCGGCGGCGGCAACCAGTGGGAATCGCCGATTTTCGAGTTCCCCCTCTGGTAACGCTGGGAACGAACACCGTCCGCAAGTCCGGCGGAAACGGACCCGAGCAACCATCGAACCGAATTTCCGGCCAGCACAACGCCCAGGTTAGCTGCGATCCGCCGGTCGCTTCCCATCGCTCCCGAAAGGAAAAGATCATGACGAGCCCATCGGCGCGTTGTGCATTGACACCAGAACAACAGCGGTCGGTCCTGCAAGCGGCTTGTGAGCTAGTCGCAGCGGAACTTGCCGAACGCCAAATGGTCTGGAAAGATGCCACGCTGGCCGGAGCCGCGAACTATCCGGTTGAAGGCCTATTTGTCACCCTGAAGCGATCCGGACGGTTACGCGCCTGTTGCGGCACGTTAGGGAATCGGTTGTCGCTAATCACGGCACTTCGCCAAGCCGCCGCACGTGCTGCTAAAGATGACGTACGGCTCCCGATGATCGGTCTGTCGGAATTGGCACACCTCGATGTGGAGGTTACGCTCCTTTACGGATTCGATCGCTTAAATGGAAGCCCTAATCAACGCCGTCAAGCAATCGAAATAGGTAAACACGGTTTGAGCTTGCATTACGGCGAGCAGGCTGGACTTTTGTTGCCCCAAGTTGCTGTCGAGCACGGCTGGAATGTAGTGGAATTCCTCGAACATGTTTGTTTAAAGGCGGGAGTGCCTCGCGATACATGGCAAAAGCCTGAGGCCGAATTGTACCGATTCGAGGGTTCTTGCATCGAAGGTCCCTTCGACCCGGATGTCGCCCGGCTGGCTGAAGCGATACGTCCTTATGGATTTTCCGCTCAACAATTGAACGATCTTGCCCAACTTGTGTGCGACAACGTTCGGGCTCATGTAACCGGCGGCACACCAACCTATTACTTGCTGCACGTTCCGGATCGAACCGTGCAAGGGGTAGCCGTTCGGCTGCGATTACGCGAGGGGCACCAGCCGTGGGTAGCGCGCTTTGCGACGCGCCCTGGCATGCCGCTTCAGGCAACGTTATATCAGCTTTCCACGGTACTGGCTCAGCAGATGGCCAGTAGTTATCGAGGCCAGCCGCTTCAATTAGCCGCCGACGTCGCTATTTTGGAAGATCTTCAAACGCACGGCACGCTCGAAAAACCCGATCTTGCGGGTTTCGATCCTGAGCGGCGCATGCTGCTTGCCGTTGCGAGCGATATGTGGTGGGGAAACTACGAACCGCGGCGCACCGTGCGCGAAATCGTCGATGCGTTAATGAAGCAATTCTCCGGCGTGCCACCGGCGGCTTCTTTAATGAGTGTCGAGGTCTCCAGTACCGCGCATCCGGTGGTGTTGACTAGCCAAGGAAAGAGCCGAGGGGCAGCCGTTTCCGAACGGCGGGCTCCGGCTGTCGCCGGTGCGTTCTATCCGGCTAATGCGGCAGAGGTAACGCAGCAACTCAAAGAACTGTCGCCCATTACCTCCGATCCGCGTCAGCCTTGGCTGGGCGCGATGGTGCCACACGCTGGCTGGGTCTATTCCGGACGAATCGCAGCACAGGTATGGAGCCGCTTGGAGATTCCGGGCTCAGTGATCATCTTGTGTCCGAAGCACACACGCGGTGGAAAACGTTGGGCAATAGCTCCCCATCGCTACTGGGATTTTCCCGGTGGTAGCCTCGAAAGTGATCTGGCCCTCGCTCAATGCTTGGCAGAATCCGTCCCGGGATGGGAGTTCGACGCGGAGTCTCACGCCCGGGAACATGCCATTGAAGTTCAGTTGCCGATGCTCCACCGGGCAGCCCCCGAGGCTCGAATCGTGGGCGTGGTCATTGGCCCTTGCTCATTCGAACAAGCCATCGGTTTTGCCGAGGCTTTAGCAAAGGTGGTGCAAGCTACGCAACCGCGGCCGACCCTCGTGATTTCCAGCGACCTCAATCACTACGCCGAAGATACAGAAAACCGCAGATTGGATCGCTTAGCATTGGATGCCATGGCTTCACTCGATCCGCGGCGGCTGTACGATACTGTTCAACGAAACAATATCAGTATGTGCGGCATCCTACCGGCGGTCATCGTGATGGAAACTCTTCGGCGGCTCGGCCAGCTTCATCGCTACGAGGAGGTCGCCTATGGGACCAGCGGGGATGCTTTCGGGGAGCGCTCGCGCGTCGTCGGCTATGCCGGCGTGTTGTTAGGATAGAATAGCCGACCGCCTATTACATTCTGTTTTCAAGGGACAACCAGATGGCCCATTCGGTGCTTCTGTCAGCCGTGCGTAGCCCTATCGGTGCACTCAATGGTGCCCTCGCTGAAGTACCGCTTCCGCAATTGGCTGGCCCGGTACTCCAAGCTGCCTGCACGCGCGCCAGAATTGCGGTCGATCAGGTTGACGAAGTCATCTTAGGGAACGTCGTATCCGCTGGACAAGGCCAGAACCCAGCGCGCCAGGCAGCCATCGCAGCGGGTATTCCACGCTCGGTGGGCGCCGTGACTATCAACAAGGTCTGCGGTTCCGGATTAAAAGCGGTCATGCTCGCTGACCTATCGATTCGGGCCGGTGAAGCGCGATGTATACTCGCTGGCGGAATGGAATCGATGAGCCGTGCACCGTACCTATTGGTGCGGGCTCGACAGGGCTACCGCCTCGGTCATGGCGAATTGTTGGATGCTGTATTCTATGATGGCTTGACCGACGCCTATGGCAAACAGCTTATGGGGCATTACGGTGAACGCTGTGCTGCGGAGTACGGGGTTAGCCGCGAACAACAGGATGCTTATGCGATCCGGAGCTATCAGCGAGCGCTGGAAGCCCAACAAAAGGGCTGGTTCGAGAGCGAGATCGTCCCCATCTATCCTCCAGGCAAAAAAGAAACCGTGGTGTGCCAAGATGAAGAGCCCAAGCGATTCAACGAAGCGAAACTGAGGAACTTGCCGCCGGTGTTTTCGCAGGACGGCACGATTACTGCCGGTAACGCGTCGAAAATCAACGATGGTGCGGCCGCCCTCCTGGTGGCGGACGCCCAATGGGCGGTTCAGAATAAACTCGTGCCGCTGGCTCGAGTCGTTGGAGCTGCTACGTACGCTACTGATCCTGAATGGTTCACCGTTGCCCCTATTGGTGCGGTCCGGAAGCTATTGGAACGCGTTGGCTGGACAACAGGCGATGTCGATTTGTTCGAAATCAACGAAGCCTTCTCCGTCGTAGCTATCGTGGCTCAGCGTGAATTGGGAATCCCCGATGAAAGGTTCAACGTTTGGGGTGGGGCGATTGCCCTCGGACATCCTATCGGGTGTAGCGGAGCTCGAATTCTCGTTACACTTCTGTCGGCTATGAAACAGCGCCAGGCCCAACGCGGCGTTGCGGCTTTATGCTTAGGAGGCGGCGAAGCCGTAGCGATGGCAGTCGAATCGTGTAACCCATAGACACACCGTGATTCGCCCCGCGTGCAATTCCGGGCCTCTTCTGGCAGCTCCGCTGTGCCTGGCTTAGAATCGCAGTGCGGCAGCACAGCAAACCCTGCCGCAGCATGAGTACGAGCAAAGTCCGAAACAAATAACTCGTTGATTGCGGAGTCATCACTTATGGACGCGCGACAAGCCATACGTTGTGCACTAGAAATGGCCCAGTTCGTAGCCACGTCTTACGTCAACGACTTGACCGACGCCGAACTGATGCTGCGCCCGCATCCGCAGTGTAATCATATCAATTGGCAGTTAGGTCACTTGATTGTTTCGGAAAACCGGCACATCAACGGCGTGGCGGGATTGCCCATGCCGCCTTTGCCTGAGGGTTTCGCGGAAAAGTATTCCAAAGAGCGAGCTACCAGCGATAACCCGGATGACTTTTCCCGAAAAGATGAGTTGTTGCGTTTGGCTGCTGAGCAACGTGCGGGTACTCTGAAAGCCCTGGAGTCACTGAGCGACGCAGACTTGGATAAGCCAACGGAGTTGCATTACGCACCGACAATCGGTGCGTTGATTTCCATGCAGGGTAGTCACTGGCTCATGCACGCTGGGCAGTGGGTAATCGTCCGCCGCCAATTGGGGAAGCCCGCCCTATTTTAGGCACCAAATCGATTGCGCTGCACACCTGGCCTCAAAATAGAGCCCGGTCAGAATTCAATTCGTCTCCAGGCGGTATACGTTTGAGGCAACAACTCGATTCGCGTTCTTGCTGGATATCGCCTCAGGAATCATGGTGTTCATGGCTTGCGGTTGACTGGGATGGTGCACAGGGCGGGCAGCGCCTTGAAGCATGGTCGCGATTTTTTTGCAACGACGAACCGGTGAGCAGAAGTATGGTTTTTGATGCGGCTTCTGTTGATTTCGATCGGTGGCTCGCCGAACGAGCAGGGGCTTTTCGGCAGCGGCTCATGCGGTGGTATCGTCACAATCGGCGGGATTTACCTTGGCGGCACAGTCACGACCCGTATGCAATTTGGGTTAGCGAAGTGATGCTGCAACAAACACAGGTTGCGACCGTGTTGCCCTATTATGAGCGATTCATGAGGCGATTCCCCGACGTAAAAACCCTGGCCGCCGCATCGCTTGAAGAGGTGTTGCGCTTTTGGGAAGGCCTGGGATACTATCGGCGTGCCGTACAATTGTGGCAGGCCGCTCAGTGTCTGGTTCGTCAACATGCAGCTAAGATTCCCAATAGCTTCGACCAACTGACGGCCTTGCCGGGAGTAGGACGGTATACTGCGGGAGCCATCTTATCGTTGGCTTACGATCGCCGTGTGCCGATTTTGGAAGCGAACACGGAGCGACTTTATCTGAGACTTCTTGGATGGCAACTGCCGGTTACGGAGGTAAAGGATCGGCTATGGGAGTTTGCCGCGCAGCTCCTGCCGCGTCGCAATGTCGGACAGTTCCATCAGGCTGTTATGGATTTGGGAAGTCTTGTTTGCCGCAAAGAGCCGAACTGTAGTTCGTGTCCGGTTCGTTTCTGTTGTCGAGCGTTCGCTGCTGGGTCGGCTAGCACGCTGCCGCTGAAAACGGCGGGTTCTCGTGCAGTTCGACGGATCGATGTTGCCTTGGCGCTTTTCTCGCCGAATAAAAGAGCGCTCCTTTTGGCCCAGTATGCAGACGGTGAGCGCTGGGCAGGGTTGTGGGATTTTCCACGACTCAATTGGTCTGAGGGCGCCGGCGATACCCCTCCCGAACCCCAAACGGTGGTAGACCGGTTCGCAACGCTAGTGCAAATGCCAATCCGATCGGGAGTGCATGTAGCTAGTGTGCGTCATTCGGTAACACGTTTTCGAATTACCTTACACTTTTATGCTGGAGTGGTGGCAGGAAGCTCGTGTCGAGACGTGGCTGACTGGAAGGGCATCACTCGAGTGTGCTGGATTTCGTTCCCGGAATTGGATCGCTTGCCCTTGCCGTCAACCAGCCGGCGATTGTGCCGGTTGCTGGATGGTTATTTGCCAGCGGAATCGCGGCGTGCAAGAAAGTGACGGTCTCATGTGAGCTGGCGTGGGGGACCCACTGGTACCGCCTGACACGATTAGGAACGATCGACGGAAGGACCAGCCGTGTCGTTTGGCTGTGCAACGATCGGAGGCGATGAGTTCACGGTGTCCTGGGCTGGCCGAGTGGTGGAATCCGATCCAGCTTGCTCTAAGCTCTGCCGTGCGGCCCGCACGATTTGTCGTACATGAGCACGGAGTTCTTCGCTGCTCCAGCCATTTTTTTCTGCTAGTTCGAGCATTTCTCGCTGTTTTTCTGGCGACAGGCGCGCGAC
Source organism: uncultured Pirellulaceae bacterium (assembly GCA_964425225.1). Taxonomy (GTDB): domain Bacteria; phylum Planctomycetota; class Planctomycetia; order Pirellulales; family Pirellulaceae; genus BPJU01. The sequence goes on from CAYRMD010000029.1 coordinate 9,561, forward strand.
GGCAGCGTGGGCCGACCACGACAAACTGGCCCGCCGATTCTCCGGTGGCACGCGCCGGGCAATCGACTCATAACGTTGCAATTGCTCGCCGGAAACCCAACCTTGGCAGGCTTGAGAGAATGCTTCCCCGAACTGGGCATCGCCTGCCACCAGCAGGTCGCCGATCCACCACGGGCTGGCTCGTTGGCACCATAAGGCGAAAGCAAGGGGCTGGAGCCAATCTTCGACCTGCGTCGGTTGCTCGACACGAGCCCCAGTGGATGAGAACCGGAATGGTCCGATTTTTAATAGAGGTTCGTTTGGCATCGTTGTTTCGTTGTCCATGGCCACGATCGGTTACTTTCGAGACGCGTTCCCTCGTGCAAACTCAAGGAGCTGCCGTACCGAGGTACCGGTCACGACCAGCGGTAAGAGCTGCCATTTTTCGATCGGCTACGGAGCGTTTCAGCATCCAAAAACCGCAGTCCGGATGAACAAACGCCAATCGTTCCTGACCCACGATTGTCGCGGCCCGTTCCATCCTCCGCGCCACTTCGTCTGGCGTTTCGATCGGGTTTTCCTTGATGTCGATTACTCCAATCCCCAACCGGATTGCCGGGTTGATTTCAGCCAGGGCATACCAATCGGATTCCGGGCGGCGAGCGAGTTCTAAGACGAGGTGATCGACATGCAATTGGTTGAGGAAATCGATAAGGGCTTTCCAGGTACCCCGCTGTATCACTTGTCCAGCGTAATTCCCAAAGCAAAGATGCACCGCGCGTAACGTCGGGCGTTGGATAGCATCCAAAACCCGATTCAGAGCTAAGGCGGCCCACGGGCCGTGCTGCGGCGAGCCGGGTAGATTCGCTTCATCGATCTGAATGCACGCGCAGGGCAAGTTCTGCACTTGGGACGCCAGGGCGTCGGCAATGGCAAACGTCAGGGCTTGGAGATCGAAGTAATAATTGTCCAACAATGTTTTTGCCAACATGTAGGGGCTGGTAACGGTGAATTTAAATGGGCCGCCTGCCAACTCAGCCGCTCGCAAGCAATCCGCCATCAAATCCAGTTGCCCTTCACCTATGGGACCCTCGACTACTCCGGCAGCACGGGCACGGAATTGCATTCCTTGCTGAGCAGAAAACGCCTCGCGTTCGCGACGACCCAGGCGAGTACGTACACCGGATAGTCGCCCCACAAAATAGTCGATCATTCCGTTAGTATCCGGATGATTGATGTCGAAGCGATACAATTCGCCATCCGTAGGTAATTCAATACCTGCCTCACGCTGTGTGGCGAACACCACCCGTGTCGCATCGCGTAGCGCCTGCTCGCTCGGAAAAGCCGCCAACCAATCGGGAATCGGATACGATCCGACCGTCGTCGTCAAGGGTACGGGTGTGGACGGCGCGACTTGACGAGCGCGGAGCCGCTCCAGCATTTCGCTTCCATCCGCTGCGCTGACGTTGTGGGCCATAGGTTAATTTCCCCGGATTACTCTTGCCAATTGCATGAACACCCTCTTGCCGATTATGGCATAGCCGTCATTAAATGCCAGGATGTTACCATTTAGAGCCTATCCCAAAATACCGACAGCGGAAGGTGATTCACGCCAAGGCGAAGTGGAGCAAGGCAAGGTAGTTTTCTACTTTGTTTGTAGCGACCCGATTCATCAGGTCCAAGACTGTAAGACAACCAAAAGAACCGCATGAATGCGGTCACTACGAACGCGGCTTTGCTTTCACCAAGCATCAATTTCCGGATAGGCTCTAAACAGCCAGGTTCGGTTCATGGGTGTGTTGCTAATCCAAGGAGTTGTCGGTGCGCTTCGGTTTTTTGGGGGCCGCGGATAGCTGGTATTTTCGTGACTTGCAACGTGTGGCAGAGAACCACGAACTTGTGCCTTTGGCTTACAGTAGCCTGGCAGCGTCGGTCGGATGGGATCGTGCCACAACACGAGCCGGGAGGGTTGGACTCTCAACGTTCGATGCGGTGCTGCTACGCGTCATGTCGCCAGGATCGTTAGAACAAGTCGTCTTTCGGATGGATGTCCTTGGGCAATTCGAGCGATCCGGAGGCGTAATTGTCAACAGTGCTAAGACGATGGAGATTGCGGTAGACAAGTATTTGGCGCTGGCACGCATGGCGGAGATTGGATTACCCGTGCCACCTACGATTGTCTGTCAAAACGCGGACGAGGGCCTGGAAGCGTTTCACCGGTTGGGAGGCGATGTCGTCATCAAACCCCTCTTCGGCTCTGAAGGACGCGGCATGTGCCGCGTGAACGACGAAGCGGTGGCCGAACGCGTATTCCGAACGCTGGACCTAATCCGTGCTGTGCATTACGTACAACGGTACATCGAACACGGCCAGCGCGATCTGCGATTGCTGGTTATTGGGCAACGCGTTTTGGGAATGGAGCGGACCCACGAATCGGACTGGCGTACTAACCTGAGCCGCGGTGGTAAGGCTCGAGCTATCACCGTCAACTCCACCTTGGAAGAATTAACTCTCCGAGCGGCACAGGCAGTGGGAGCCACCTTGGTCGGCGTCGATGTGCTCCCCAGTCCAGATGGCGCCTACTATCTGATCGAGGTCAATGCTTCGCCGGGTTGGAAAGGAATGCAACAAGCTACGGGCGTCGACGTAGCAAAGCTGATCTTAGAACATCTTATCGAAAAAGCACGGCAAAAAACTTATTTCGCATGAAAAATTGTGCAAACTGCTCAGTTGCCTTACGGTCAAAAGTCGGTGGTATAAAGTAGTGCAGTAGACCGTATGTAAAGGGTGAGTACGAGTTATGAATACCTGTATCATAGGATGGCATCGGGCTAGCAACGAGCCCCGCGCAACCGTTTTCCTGCTCACTGGTGTCCGGAGCTTATTTTGCGGCTCGTAAAAAATAGGTGAGTCTTTAATCCGAGCGATAGGACATCGCAAGGGAGCTGGAAAAAGTCCATGACACTCGAAGCCTCGCAACGGCATAACGTTGCCCACCAGCTCGTCGAGGTTGCACATGAGCGGCCCGATCAGCCTGCTGTAGTCGTGCAGCGGGTTGCCTACCAAAGATCATGCACATACGACCACCTTACTTTTTCCCAAGTACTTGAAGATGCAGTCGCCCTCGCAGCCGGTCTGTCGAGTCGCGGCGTCCCGCCCGGAGCGCGTCTGGTTTTGATGGTCCCGCCTGGGAGAGAGTTTGTCACGATTGTCTTCGCCTTATTGGCTGCTGGCTATGTACCGGTGTTGGTCGATCCTGGGCTAGGTTGGAGGCGCATGGTGCGATGTTTAGCCCGGATCGAACCCGATGGGCTGATTGGCGTACCCCTTGCGCACTGGGCCTTTTTCGCCACACGGTGGGCTTCGCGCATGAAATATCGCGTTGCCGTGGGGAAGGGTTGGGTGTGCCGTGGGTGGCGACTAGATCGATTGCACGTACGGCCAATTCGTATCGATGTAGCTCCTGTTTTACCTGAGACGCCGGCTGCCATCATTTTTACTAGCGGCAGCACTGGCCCTCCGAAAGGGGTACTCTATTACCACCGGCACTTTGCCAGTCAAATCCGCATGTTGCGCGAGGCCTACGGCATCCGGCCGGGTGAAGTAGATTTGGCCACCTTTCCCCTATTCGGCTTGTTCAACGGTGCTTTGGGTGTAACCACCGTGTTTCCTCGGATGAACTTTACTCGCCCAGCGAGCGTGCGTGCGGAACGGATCTTAGCCGCATGCCGCGACTGGAATGTCACCCAAGCGTTCGGGTCTCCTGCCCTATGGACTCGCGTGGCGCGCCATTGCGAGACGACTGGGGAGAAGCTGCACGGTTTGCAACGGGTATTTTCGGCCGGGGCACCCGTGCCCCCACGGCTGTTAGAGCGTCTGCGGAACATTACCTCTCCAGATACTCAGATCTTTACTCCCTATGGAGCTACCGAAGCATTACCAATTGCCTCAATCGAAGCGCGTCAAGTGTTGGAGTCCGACATCGGCAGTGCTGGTGCCTCAGCCGGATACTGTGTCGGAACACCGCTACCCGGAATCGAGGTGCGTGTCATAGCCATTGATGATGGACCGTTGCCGAATCTTCACCAAGCTACGGTGTTGGCGCGCGGGCAAGTGGGTGAGATAGTCGTGAGCGGATCGGTTGTTACCGAACGTTATGTGGCTGACGAACTGGCCAACAAGCTTCACAAGATGCAGGATGGGGATCGCCTCTGGCATCGCACGGGAGATGTCGGATATTTGGATGATGAGGGACGCATCTGGTATTGCGGAAGAAAATCGCAACGAGTTCAGACTTCCGAGGGAACTCTATTTACCGAGCCGTGCGAAGCGGTGCTTGCACGGCACCGGGCGGTCTATCGCTGTGCGTTGGTGGGCGTTGGCGAGCCTCCCGAGCAAATTGCCGTGCTGGTGGTGGAAACCTGGCCAGAAGCTTGGCCCCGATCGCCAGCCGAATGCCAACGTTTAGAACAAGAATTGAAACAATTGCTCGCCCAAGATGCAGCCACTCGCTCCATACAACACATTTTGTTTAAAAGATCGCTTCCGGTCGACATTCGACATAACGCCAAGATTTTTCGCGAAAAGCTTGTGCCGTGGGTATCGAGCCAGTTAAAACGGCACGCGTTGTGATAGGTTGAGTTGTCTGGCGAGTTACGAGCCTATCCCCGATTTATGTTTGATGAGAGCGGAGCCGCGTTCGTAGTGACCGCATTCATGCGGTCCTCTTACTCGTCGTACAGTTTTGGCTCCGATACACCGGGTCACTACAAACAAAGAAAACAGTCAACTACCTTGCCTTCCTCCATTTCGCCTTGGCGTGAATCACCCTCCGCTGCCGGTAGTCTGGAATAGGTTGTAAGCTCGAAGATTGCCATTTTCCGGAGGCGGGAAAGCCCCTGTTTTTCCAGATTTTGTAAACGACCGCTGTTTTTTCGGAGCGCGCTGTTTTTCGCACGAGCACAAGAAGCCAGTAGGTCGCGACAGGGCTAGGATTTCCCAACCTGTTGCCGCGGCAAGAACGGCCAAGGTTCTTCCACGCTTACCATCTTGGCATTGTTTGCAGTGCAACGCCCTTGGCGAGCCGATCGAAGAGAGAACACGGCATCGCCTTACAGAGTTTTTCCCTGTGTGGTGCAAGCAGGGTTGTGCAAAACGGATTCTTCCGCGAGACCGTTACTGTAAACCGTCAGCACTTTATTCTTCATTTGCGCCTCTGCGCCTTGGCGTTGAATCATTTTTCATCCTGACACCTACGAGATGGCAAAGATCGAGCTAAGTACCACCTTCCGCCTGATCCGCCCTAAATACTTGTGGCACGCAAATCCGACGAAGCTGCATCAAAACCTGACACATTGCGGTAAAGACTGACCTACAATCAAGACGCGCACATTCAGCAGAACCAGGACTTGCACACCGTTTGGAGGACGTGCATGCAGGGGATAACTGGGCTCCTCATTACATTGGCAATGCGCGCAGGGATGATCATAATTGCAGCATTGTCCATGGGGCGATCGTCTTAGGTGGGAGACAACACGAACATGCTCGATGCAACGCGGTGCTGTGGGCTAGTTTGGAAACTTGCGCTTTGTTTATCGTTGTTTGGCGGGTTGCGATCCGTGGCTCTAGGTCAGTTGCGAGAGGGCGAAAAGCAGCGTGGGTCGAGTATTGGAGAGCGAGAGCAGATCCCCGACACCCCGAAGTTGAGGTCCGAGCGAGTCGAGCTTTCCGAAGATCTCACCGCCGCAAGTAGCCAGCAAGCCGCTCGACTTACTTCTTCCGGTTCGACTAACGCTGTGTGGACTCGCCGGGAAGTTATTGTCCCCGTTGCGATCCTGCTCTTGGGTGTTGCGCTTGTATTGGGAGCCATCATACTGGGCAAGGTAAATGCGTTCTTGGCGATGATGGTTGCTGCGATCATCGTATCGCTGCTTGCGCCAGGGGATTGGCCTGACAAAATCGAACGGGTAGCTCGGTCGTTTGGCGGTTTTTGCGGCAGTATCGGCATTGTGATTGCTGCCGCCGCGGTGATCGGAAAATGCATGCTCGATAGTGGTGCGGCCGACCGGATTGTGCGTGCCTTCGTGCGGTTGACGGGTGAACGACGCGCTTCCTGGGCGCTGATGGCCAGCGGCTACGTGCTGGCTATTCCCGTTTTTTTCGACACCGTGTTCTATTTGCTCGTCCCACTCGCTCGTTCTTTATACAGGCGAACTCGGGTCCACTACGTAATGTACCTGATGGCGATCGTGGCAGGTGGTGCGATCACACATACGCTCGTTCCTCCGACACCAGGACCTCTGCTGATGGCTTTCATTTTGAACATCGATCTTGGAGTCATGATCTTAGTCGGTGCTTTGGTGGCGTTGCCGGCGGCGGTTGTCGGCATCGCGTTTTCGGCAATCGTGGATCGAACCATGCCGATCCCTATGCGACCGCTCGGCACGGAGCCGGAGCCCGAGCCATTGGCGGATCATGAGCTGCCACCGTTAGGAATTTCGATATTGCCGGTGGTATTGCCGGTAGTCATGATTTCACTCCATACGATTTGTACGACGCTGGCTGACCAGGTTCCTGTCGCTCGATTCCGCGCCGAAGATATCCGATCCTGGCAAGCGATGTCACGGTTCCTGCAGGAAAACCAACCGGTCGCACAGCATATCCGCCGCATGCTCGACCAGGTGCTCGCTCAGCACGTCGACTGGAGTAACCTCGAGAATTCTGCCGAAACCCGAGGATTGCTCGTAGAAGGACTGAACCGGTTACTCCACCAGCGGTCGTTCTATGATGAGCGGATTACGACTGGTCCGGCGCTCTCGCAAGAGACTCGAAACCTAGCCGCACAGGACCGCATGCGTATGCGCCGTGCCGAACTGGAACATTTCCATCGGCTGCTGTTGGAAGATCTGGTTCGCGTGGATCAACAGCCGGTCCTGAACCACCATGAATGGCGTACGCCCTTACGAAAACTGAGTGAAGTTACATCACTCGTGGGTAACGCGAATCTAGCATTGCTGGTTTCGGCAGCTATAGCTATGGCAACTCTGTGCTGGAAACGGCGATTGACGTTCGTTGCTCTGGGACATGCAGTGGAAAGTGCTTTAATGAGCGCCGGAATCATCATCTTGATTACGGCTGCCGGAGGCGCTTTCGGCCAGATGCTCAAAGAAGCGCGCGTCGGCGAAGCCATCGAACTTGTCTTCGGCGACGTTTTACGCGGTTCTACGAGTGGGTACATTTATCTGAGTGTCGGATTTCTGCTGGCAGCCGTCTTAAAAGTGGCACAGGGTTCGAGCACCGTGGCCATGATCGTGGGGTCGAGTATGATGAGCGCAATAGTGCCACCGGAGAGTCTGCCATTTCATCAAGTGTATCTGGCTACGGCCACGGGCGCCGGCTCCCTCGTCGGCTCCTGGATGAACGACAGCGGCTTTTGGGTTTACGCGAAAATGGGTGGGCTAACCGAAACCGAGTCGCTCAAGTCATGGACGCTCTTGCTGATCGTTCTGGCTTTGACCAGTCTAGGCGTAACGTTGGCCCTGGCAATGTTCCTGCCCTTGCGATGAAGCGAATTGGGGCTGACTAGGGGTTTTGTGGACGAGCGTCTGTTGCAATGGATCGAGCAAGCAAAATCACGCAGTCTTGCTCGGATAAATGACCGGCGTCGTGTCCGGTTACAGGTCAGTTGAACGGAAAGGCGGTTGCGTGCGGGCAAAGTACCGCAAAAGATGGGAACGCTATCGAAGGAATGCCGAAGGCTGTGTGGGTTGGCTTTTGACCTGCATGATGAGTTTACTGTTATTGGCTATCAACGTTGTCGTATGCCGCACCATCTATGAACGGCTTGAAGGAATCTGGTGGGAGGAACGGATTCAGGTGAAGCAGGCGGTATTACTGGTAGCTCCTGCCATTTTGCTCTTTGTGCAATGGTGGTTGTGGGACTTAATGGGCGAGTGGCTTGCCGGACGTTTCCGACACAAGGAGCGACGAGATGAACGTGCTTGATCGCTTCCACTTGGACGGAAAACGAGCTTTGGTAACCGGAGGGAGCCGCGGGTTAGGTCGAGCCATCGCGTTGGCGTTAGCTGAAGCTGGAGCCGATTTGATTCTCGTGGGTCGCACGAAGGAAAGTCTTGTAAAGACGGCTTCGGAGATTGAAGCGCTCGGTCGCCGCGCATGGACGCTCGTCGCCGACGTCGGCCACCGAGAGCAGTGCCAGCAGATGTGCAGGGAAGCATTGGCCATTGGCACCATCGACATTTTGGTCAACAACGCCGGTGGACGCCGTGTCAACATTCCTATCGAAGACATGCCGCTCGAAACGTGGCAACATCTTGTCGATTTGAACCTCACCAGTGCCGTAATCTGTACACGATTCATCGGCCCGCCGATGGTCGAGCGCCGTTGGGGACGCATCATCAATGTCGCTTCGATCAACAGCTTCGTCGTGGGACGCAAGATTGCCGGACGGCATTATGAAACGGCCAAGGCGGCACTTGTGCAATTCACGCGGGCTGTGGCTGTCGATTGGGCACCCTTCGGAGTGACCGCCAATGCGATTTGTCCGGGAGGGTTCATGACGGAAGCGAACGAGCGATGGGCGCGCGAGCATCCGGAGGTCATCGAAACGTTCCGCCAGCAAATCCCCATGGGTGAATTTGGCCAGCCGCACGATCTTGGTCCACTAGCGGTCTACCTGGCCAGTGATGCCTCGCGGTACATGACGGGTGCTGCACTGGTTATCGACGGCGGTTATACGCTCTGGTAAGAGGCTGCCGGTACGATCGCGCATCAGGAACCAGGGTATCGCGTTGGGCACGAACGCGGTGCCGGCCTCGCTGGATGTTCGCTATCGGAGGTATTGAACACAAAGGCCCGGCTTGGATGAATTAACGCAAAGGCGCAGTGAATCAGCATTGATATGCCGATTGCATCCTGGGGCCTAGGCGTGTCTATACCGCCTTACAACGGACTATTCCATTCGAAAATGGGTAGAGCCGATATGGGGGATAGCCTTTATCGGCTTTTCTGGGACAAACGCCCTGCTTCGGCCAACACATCCGGCTGGGTAATCACTAAATGGTGACCGTGATCTGCCGTAACAATGACAAGCGTATCTTCCCACGCCTGATGTTGCTCCACCCAGTGCGTTACTTCCTGAAACGCTGCATCGCCGCTTAAAACGGCACCGATCGCATTGTCCAAGTTGTTCGCATGGTTCGCCCAGTCCACATCGCCTGCCTCGATCATCAGCCAAAATCGATCACTCCGGGCCACGAGCACATCTAATGCCGCTCGGGTCATCTCAGCCAACGTTGGATTCTCCTCAATGTCGGCTGTCGAATAGTGCTCAGCCGCTGCTGCTGTGATCCGACTATCCTTTAAAGAAACACTAACCGTTGGATCGAAATGTCCGTCAGCAGTCTGGAACGGCAGATGACCGTATTTGGTTCCAAAAAGTCCCAACAGACGCTCCCGTCCCACGGCGGCCAAGCGAGATGCTTCGAGCAACAGCTCAGCTCCTCGACGCCCCGCCGTTCTCTCTACGATTCGGTAGCGCCCGCCCCGACGAAGGTCAGCGGCTGCCAGGTCACTTTCCGCCAGAATGGGGTTTCCAGGAATAAAGTTGGCGCCTTGAGCCCGATCGACTGATTTGGTTAACCCCCACCCGGCTCCCAACAAGACATCCACGCCCGGAAGAGGCTGATCAGGATGACTAATCGAGGGCAAACCAAGCAAATCTCGTGCGATGTCTTGGTAATCATTCCGATGCACGTTCTGAGCGTAGGCACACGCCGGAGTTGCGTGACTGATCGTTACCGATGTCACGACACCTACGGCGTATCCTCTTTCCTGTAATCGATGAGCAATCGTGGGAACAGGATTTCCCTGAAAATCGACATTGATTGCATCATTGTACGTTTTAATCCCGGCGGTCATGGACGTGGCGGACGCAGCCGAATCAGTCACAGCATGCACCAGGGAACGGCTTTTTCCCAAGAGGTATTCCGGCTCAGCAGGCATACTCCAAGGTGTTGTTCCACCCCGGGCGGCGTCATATCCGCCTGGGGTGGTCCCACCGGGGTTTAAAATACGCTGCCGGTCGACGTCCACCTGCGTTCCGTGGTTATGGGGACTGGTGACCATGAAACCAAAGTCCGTGGGGGCTCCCGCATAATCTTGAAACCGCAACCCGCTACCCCTCCCCTCACGATAAGCTACCCTTCCGGATTTAAACAAAGCTGCTGCCCAAGTTGTCTGCCAATCCATGCCGTCGAAAATCATGAGCACGATATACCGTTTGCCTCGAAGAGCCGCTTCCCACTGCAAGTGATAAATATCGGTTTGGTCGAAATAATCGGCCTCCGTATTCCATGTGTTCTCGGGTAGCCGGCCGTATAAGCGGTGCAGTCGCTCAGAATTGCGATATATGCTCCGGGTTCCGCTTACTTCAGCAAGCGACCCGCCGAATATGTACACGGGCACCAGACGATTGCTATGGCTGGTCCAATTGCTATACCGCCCCGGATCGGTTCCCCAATAACCCCAGGGCGCAACGCCCTGCTGTACGGCATCGTGTTGAAGCCGAGCCATCGCATCAAGCGGCTCATCAGCCCACGCACCGCACACAATCAACCAAAAGCTGACAAATGCGACGCTCATCATGCAAACAATATTGGTAGAGCATGCGCTCCCATCAGCAGTCACAACATGAGTCTTCCACGCTCCAGTAACCACCATTGACGAAGTCCGGTTAGGGCGCACGTGGATTCTAATATTCGTGTTCATAAACAATATCTCACAAGTATGTATCGGCTAACTTCCTAACACCCGGACGAAAATACTTGCAATTCGGATATGTTTATGTTTCTCACCACGTTGACTCTCCGAAGACTAATGTGTGTGTTAGAACTCCTTTACCAATCCAAATGAAATACAGGAGCGAACTGTCCTAAGGAAGAGAAGCGAGGCCGTGCTCCAAGCATAATGCAGCGGGCATCGGTCAAAGTAGACGCCAATTCGCGGCACGGCACCGACGAGCGGATCGTCCGACGTGCTGCGTGATAAACGTATCTCCCACATATCAGCAACCTCACCCTTGTAGCTTTGCGATTTGGCAAATTGCGCTCAGGACACCGGTGCCGGGTTAACCCGGATGAGGAAACGCAACGCATATAACTCTGCTTCACTCGGTGCATAGGTTGCTACGCCGGTGCAGAAATTTGCCTTAAGATTTACGGTTTGGCCGAAGCGAACCGTATGCCCTTTTTTCCCGGAAGTTTCGAGGTTGCAGTGCACCACCGGGCGCCAGAGCAATTCGGTGAGGCCACATCCGCCCCGCACGTACGCGGCTCATCCCAAGCCAATCGGTAGCGCCCATAATGCACGAGGAATGCTTTGCCTATCGTGCAGGCGGCAAATGATCGGCATGCGGTGTTACCTCTTTTATGTTGGGTGGCGTGTCAATCTCTACTTGCCCCGCCGCCCAACGAATACCACCCACGAGAATGGATTGGAAAATCGGATTGGTCCACACATCCTCGCGATGCCCCATCGAGGTGTAAAACACCCTTCCCTGACCGTGCCGACGGCACCATGTGGCTGGGAAAGGAGGACGCTGATAATCTCGCCCTTCCATTCCCTCTGTTTCGTTGACAAGTAAGACATGCAAATCAGGAGCAAAATTCTTTAAGGAATACCACTCTTCATGCAACTCAAAGTGCTCACCAATGTTCTCCATACCTGGAAAGTGGCGATTTACCACTCGCATACGTGCCGTCTGTTGACGGCCGTGGCTAATAAACTCGCCCCCCAGCATGGCAATATAAGGATCCTTGTGGATCTGATTCTCGTAAGCCGGTCCCTTCGAGTGAAAAGTGTCACTGGCGCAGTGGCTACCAACAAACCCCTTTCCGGAGTGGATCGCGTCCAGGAGTGCCTGCTTTCCGCGAGCCGACATGGGCGGCTGCTTATCCGTGCCGGGTTGAATCAGGTCCCCGGTAGTGTAAAAAACGAAAACGTCCCATTCATCCAGAGGCTTATCGAATACGGTACCGTCTTTTGTAGCCACCACTTCGAAACCATGCTTTTTTCCTAGCTCGATCAATATCCGTTCGGCGTGCGAAAGTTGACCGTCCGCTCGCTTGATGACCGAATGCTCGAACCCCGAGGACTTCGTAAAGAACAATATTTTCCTTCCAGAAGCCTGAAAGGCATGGATCGAACGGTCGGTCCGAAGTTCGGCACCCAGCATCATGGCTCCAACGGTTCCCCAACGCAGTAGGTCGCGACGATTGAACGTGTGGTCCATAAAAAGCCTCCCTCGGTTGCTACTTGAACCATTTAGGCTCGAACGCATACGGTGGTTCCGCAGCGCCTCAAGCGCTTACTACACGGCGGGATTATACCAATAAAAAGTCATCCAACCACCCATGAGAATGAAGACATCACTGGTTGCTCAGGATCGAAAAGGATGTAATCCAGAGGCGCTACGGCTTCGCGAAACAGGACGAAGTCGATATATACGTAGCGGCTTTGCGGCACATCTTTTTTTCCTTCCAGGCGTTGCCGCTCTGACCAACGACCTTAACCTTTAGATGAGGCGACAATACTTCTTACGGCAAATGCTAAACGATTTAGTCGGCGTCGAACCTGAATTCGATCCTTGCCACGTGCCAACAGCGTGACGAGGGGACTTCCTGATCGAATACAGCCGCCCCCACAAGGAATATCCGCGATTTTGACAGAGGGTCGGCAGGCCACACGCCGAAGCCGCTCGTGGAGCGCGGTGGAAATCCGTATCGTACGTCCGGCATACAGCACAGCTTTGCCATACTGATAACGGGGGCCCATAGTATCCATGGGTAGAGTTTCCGGTAGCTGTCCATGTCGCCACGCGCTCCAATGATAGGCGATTAAGGAGTGACCAAGCTGCTCTTCGATGATCTCACAGGAAGCGGTATACCGCGGATTTACTTCCACCAGGCACGCCGTTTTGCCACGCACGATTAAATCCACACCAAACAGACCCACTAAGCCGAAAGCTTCCGTTAGGGCTCTACCTAGGCGTTGGAGTAGATCCGGATCGATGGGACATCGCTCGGTGGTGAGCGAACCGCAGTAACCGAATCGTTTTCCGCCCCAGGCTCGAACCCCGGTCAATTGGCGGGAGACGCCTAACAGCCTGGCTTCTTGCCCATTCGCTACGTACACCACTCCGTAGACTCGGCCATACGCAAATTGTTGATAATAGCCGTTGCCAGGTTTGCTTGGTGCAAAATAACGATGGCTCTGCGGTGCATGTAAGTGGACGTGGGCTCCACCGGCCGACCGAAATCGCTTCCAAACGTAGACACCATGTGACGGTGGTCTATGGTCCGGGATTAACTCTAAGGCGTGCATGCCCACTGATCGAACCACTTGGGCCACGCACCACGGGTTACGTAGCTGCGGCAAACGTTCTGGCGCGGTACCGACGATCGCGAAGTGGCGGGCAAGTGCCGTTAGGAGATGGGGATGATTTTCCAAACCGCCGACGTACATCAGGGGTGGGAAATCCTGGGGGGCGGCCTGGCGGACCAATCGAAGCAGTCCGTGGGGATACGGCCGGACTGGAAAAGTACGAGCGACTTGCCGCGTATCCCAGTCGGCGAATGCATCAGCGACCAATGGCTCAAAGCCAGCGCGCCGGGCTGATTGAGCGGCGGCTCGACCACTGGCGCCTACAATCCATAACACGTTGGGTTGTGACCCGCTCGCCATCGGGGCCGCTCACTCGTTCGCCCTTCCTTGGCGGCATGGAATTGGCTCACGGAAATATTCTGCCCTTAGCCTCATGATTGCTTAGGTAACTGCTCCTCGGGATATGCCTCGCTCGTTCTTTGACCTAAATACCAGAAGCACACCAAGCTCAACAGCAAGCCAGACACCATGCAAATTGGTCTAGGGTTCAATCCCTGGTCGGTCATTTGGTAGAAACTCTTCAGAAGCGCCAGGTCTTGAATCGATCCGGTTTCCCATCGCGCTGCCAAGAGAGCCAAACTGTTGTGCAGCGCATGAAACACGATGGCCGGTAGCAGGCTACCGGTTTGCACGGCCACGTATCCGATAACGATGCCAATCAGGACAGCCACCAGTTGTTGCTGGAGCACTTGGTGCATCCATCCGAAAAAGATGGCTGTGATGATGATGGCAGCCCATTTGTGTCCCATGTGACGCAAACCGGACAAAATAAGCCCACGAAATGCCAGTTCCTCACACACGGCCGGTATAAGCGCCATCACCAGCAGTACCCAAGCCACTGGTGCTGTTTGCAGCATGCGGGTAATTTCGTGTAGTTGGCTCTGTATCTCTTCGCTCAGCGGAAAAACCTGTTGCACGATGTGCCCCCACCACAGGACAACCGGGTGTAACGTAATCGCAAGCACAACAGCGACGAACAGATCGGCTACTCGTGGCGGATACAACCGCAAGGTCCGCAATGGGTTATTGGTCAGGATCAACGTCATGAGCAGTGCCGGAGTGGCAATCATCGCCAGTTGCTGCATGATAGCGATCCGCAGCAGCTCGTCCCATTGATGGGGCGTTGCGGCAAAGGTCATGGCAAAGAACCGAATAACGAGCAGCAACACCGCGGCGAACAGCGCTTCGGCTACGGTAGGTGTGTCGCGGCGATGTTGCAGCAGGTGCCGCGTCCACACGCGTAGCCCTCCACGCTCACCCTCACGAAACAGTACGTTCTCGTTGGAAAACTGGTCAACGGCCCAGCGTACCGCCAACCAACTACACACTCCGGTCACCGCAAGAACGGGAATTGCGTAACGCACCGCTTCTGCATAGTGCCCTTCGATAAAGGCTCTTACCCAAACCAATAAACCTGCTACGGGGATCAGGCTGGTTCCCAGAGACAACGAAAAAGCGGGAGACATTGGTAGAAGCATTAAAGGAAGCATCACCAGCAGTAAGGGTGTTAGGTAGTAGTGGCCTTCCTTGGTACTGCGAGCGAAAGCGGCCAAAGCAATCGCCAAGCCGCTAAACAATAGCGAAGCCGGTGCCAAAGCCACCACCAACCAAAGGATCGCTGAAAGAGGTGGCAGCCCCATGGTTAATTGTCCCTGCCACGGCGTTGTCATTTGGCGCGAGAATACGATGATCGTGACGGTCAAAGATAGAAGATGCAACCCGGCCGTTGCCATACTAAAGACCATCGTCGTTAACAACTTGCCCCAGACGATCTCGATGCGTTCCGCGGGACTCGTCAGCAGAGTCTCCAGCGTGCCTCGTTCCTTTTCTCCCGCACATAAATCGACGGCCGGATAAAAGGCGCCGGTCAAAGCCCAAATTAACATCACAAAGGGAAGGATTTTCGACCATTGAGCGGCTTTTCGCATGCTAACTTTCGCCACATCGGTGAACTGTAGATCGAAAGGGTCGGCAGCGATTTGGGGCACACGACTTTGTCGCAGATTCTCTCGCACGACCGCCTCGCGCCATCGGCGCAAGATCCGATCCACGCGCTCTGAGGCCACTCTCGATCGGTCGCTGGCAGCGTTATAGTAGACCGAAGGTGAGGGCACCAGAGATGTTCCCACCGCTATCTCATCTGCCAAATGCCCTGTGGTCAATTGGTCCCGTATTTCCGAAAGTCGTGCAGCAAATCCCGATGGAATATAGACGGCCGCATCGTAATCGCCCCGCCGAATGGCTGCGTCGACTGCAGCAAGGGAGAGGGCTATATTGTTGGGTTGTCGCGGCTCGACAATCACGGGCAACAACCGCCGCTCACTATTCTCAACCACGTCCGCGTGAAAGTAATTTCCCTCGATAAGTGGTGGACGATCGGGTAAGTCTTCGGTTCCGATTAAGCAAATGCGCGTCGGGTGTTCGCGCAAGAATTGCGCTACCTGTACGACCACCGTGCCCATAAGGGCGTAAAGTACCAAGGGCAGGACGACCACCGTGAATAACATGCGGCGGTCACGCAATTGATCGCGTAATTCTCGCGCGAAAACGAGACGGATATTGCGAAGTTTCATCGAGCCACTGCCTGTTGAGCATCTAAATGGTCATGGGTCACAACCGCCGGTTCGCCGTTCTGCTCCTGGTCACGAATCAGCCGGAAAAACAGCTCTTCCAAATCGGATTCGCCATATTCCGCCAATAGATCACGCAGCCTACCTTTCACCAACACCGCGCCACGGTAAAGAATGACGATTCGATCACACAGCTTTTCTGCCTCACGCATAACGTGAGTAGAAAAGATCACGCATTTTCCCTGCTCGCGCAATTCGCGGACGGTGTTCATCAGGGCCCGTGCCGCCATAACATCCAACCCCGAAGTGGCCTCATCAAATACAAGCACCGGAGGGTCGTGAACCAGAGCGCGAGCGATCGACACTTTTTGTTTCATGCCGGTCGACATCTTCGCTCCCAACACATCCCGAATCTCGGTCATTCCCAACCGCGCGAAGACTCGTTCCATTCGTTCGCGTAACAATTCGCGTTCAACGCCATAAAGCCTCCCAAAATACTCGACCATTTCCCACGCGGTCATGCGATCATATACGGCAGTGTTGGCGGACACAAAACCGATGTGATGGCGCACTTGGGCAGGCTGAGTGACAACGTCAAAGCCATTGACCAACGCACGACCTGAGGTGGGACGCAACAACGTTCCTAAAATGCGCAATAGGGTGGTCTTACCAGCCCCATTGGGGCCTAGCAGGCCAAAAATCTCTCCTGCGTCTGCCCGCAGGCTTACCCCACAAAGTGCTTGCACCGGCCCGCGAGCCCAGTCGTCATATGTCTTGCTAAGCTGCTCGACCTGGATCATTGACCTGTCCCGGCAGAATTACACCAGAAACCGTTGACTCAGATTTTCTTATACCAAACTCGGCCCCCAACTTATAGAAGACCCTGCTAACCAAGAAACCCATTTCTCAACTCTGGGGTAGCGGCTATAACGATGAAATTGATTTTGTGGGTTGGCTGCAAGTGAGGTTTCTCTGGTAACATAAGTCACCGACACATGCGAATCGTTCGGGAACAACTGTCGTCGCCGGAATAGCGCGCTGGCTGAAGGGCGCATCGCCAACGACGCGCCTGGCATCTGCTCCGAGCAAGTGGTATCTGGTTCGACCGTGTAAGGAAGCTAGGCTGTAAGACGTCATGCGTGGTGCTTATTCGTGGTGGGTGTAATCCTTGAATCGGTAAGGGAGGTGAACGATGAGGTTGTTCAAACAAAGTGCGTTTTGGGGACGAATGGCGCCGTTCGTAGCCTTTTCTTTCCTTTTTCCAGTTGTTGTTCGCGCGCAAAGCTATCAGGTTGACCCGGCTCATTCGTCAGCCGTGTTCCGTATCCAGCATTTAGGTTTGAGTTGGACGTATGGGCGTTTTACTCGCCTGCAAGGGAGTTTTACAATCGATACCCAAAATCCGACGAAGACCCAATTTATCCTGGAAGCGAGTGCCGAAAGCATCAGCACGGACAACCCGCAGCGGGACATGCACCTTCGCAGTCCCGATTTCCTCAATACACGCCAGTTCCCGACCATCACGCTCAAGAGCCGGCGGTGTACACCCATCGAAAACGGTTGGCAAGTGGAAGGTGATTTGACACTGCACGGGGTGACTCGCCCAGTGAATCTAAGGTTCATTGGAGGCAAAACGGCACAATTTCCGCCCGGTACGGTGCGTACAGGTTTTAGCACCGAATTTGCCTTGCACCGATCTGCCTTTGGAATGGACCGAATGTTGGAAGCAGTCGGCGACGAGGTACATGTGTTTCTCAGTTTCGAAGGGATCCGGCGATAGCTAGCGTCCGGGCTGGCTGGCCTAGAGCACGGTTGGTTTGAACGTCTTAACGCAGAGGCACAACCGGAATAAAGACGTAATGTTGTTTCATGCGTTGGATGGCCGGTTTGCGCCTTCCGATGCGCCGTTGATTGCCGAGGTTTAGGCGTTTCGTCCAGCCACGTACCGTTCGTCCCATTGGGTGTTGTGTTTTGCTGCCATTCTCGCGGGCCCAGTCCATGGGCCTGGGCTGGTCGATGCGGGCCTTTCAGACCGGGGCCTGGGTTGGTTGAACCTCCCACCTGAAGGGCCGTCTCGATAAGCCCAGGCCAACGGCCTGGGCTCAAATGGGCCTGGGGGCTAACTGATTACCGTCTGCCGATCATGGCTTCGAAAGCCGCTTCATCGATCACGGGTACGCCTAACTGGCGCGCTTTATCGAGTTTGCTGCCAGGGTCTTTTCCGGCAAGCACGAAGTCGGTCTTGCTCGAGACGCTCGAAGCGGCGCGGCCTCCAAGCTGTTTAATGAGCTGCTCGATTTCCTGACGGGAGTAGTTCTCGAGAGTACCGGTTACGACGATTGTTTTTCCTGCCAGCGGCCCTGTAGAAACCGACCGTTGGGGAGCGGTCATTTTTACCCCCATCTTTTGAAGGTCATGAACGATATTGCGACCGATCTCACTGTGGAAGAACTCATAGACGCTCTCAGCGATCGCCGGGCCTATTTCGGGAACAGCCGTCAGCTCTTCGCGGGTAGCTTTCATCAGTCGATCGATCGACCCAAAATGTTCAGCTAAGATTTCAGCAACATGGGAGCCAACATGCCGGATGGAGAGCGCGTTGAGTACTCGAGCCAATCCCCGCTCTTTGCTTTGCTCGATACCTTGTAACAAGTTTTCGGCTGACTTGTCTCCCATGCGTTCCAGTTGGACGAGTTGCTCTTTTTTCAAGCGATAAAGATCGCCAAACGTTTTTACCAATCTGTGGTCGACCAACTGATCAATGAGCTTCTCCCCCAGCCCATCTATATCCATGGCACTGCGTGAGGCGAAATAGCGAAGACGCTCTTTGATCTGCGCTACACATTCCGGGTTCGGACATCGGATGTAGACACCACCTTCGTCCTGCACCAATTTGGTATGACATACTGGACAGTGGGTGGGAAAGTGATAGGGAGCCAGGGGAGTGCGGCGTAGATGTTTCTCGACACGAACCACATGCGGAATCACTTTGCCCGCTTTTTCTACGATCACAATGTCGCCTTCCCGAATATCTTTCCGGGCGATCTCGTCCTTGTTATGTAGACTGGCTCGCGTTACGGTGGTGCCGGCAAGCTGAACCGGTTCCAGTTCAGCCACAGGAGTCACGGTTCCCATTTTGCCGACCTGGACGTAGATTTTTATGAGCCGTGTTGGGGCTTCATATTTTTCAAACTTGTAGGCCACTACCCAGCGAGGACTCTTACTGGTAGCGCCCAATCGCTCCCGTTGGTCGAACCGGTTTACTTTGAGTACTAATCCGTCGACTTCGAAATCGAATTCATGCAACCGTTCGACCAGTTCATCGCAGTAGGCGACCGCTTGCTCGAAGTCGTGGAACAATCGCGCGTGCGGTGTGGGGCGAAGTCCATACTCTCTTACTTCTTCAAGGAAATGATAGTAGGTGTTGGATCGGATTCCCCGGCAGTTTCCCAACCCATGCACGAAGAAACGCAGGCGTCGTTTTGCGCAAATTCGCGGATCGAGCAGCCGAATGCTCCCGGCCGCTGCGTTTCGAGGATTGGCAAACGTTGGTTCCCCAGCCGCTTGCTGTTCTTCATTTAACTTCACAAGATCGCTATTGGTCAGATAAACTTCACCGCGTACTTCCAGACGTTCTGGGACGGCCCTCCCCAACAAGCGCAGCGGTACATCGCGCAAAGTGCGGACATTGTGCGTCACATCATCTCCCACGCGTCCATCCCCGCGAGTCACGCCACGCACTAGCCTTCCCTGTTCGTAAATGATGGCTAATGCAACTCCATCCACCTTGAGTTCGACGGTCCAATCGATCTTTTCACCTGCGAGCAATTTTTGAGTACGGCGGCCAAATTCGCGCAACTCATTTACGCTATAACAGTTTTCAATCGACAGCATTGGTTCGCTGTGGGTTACTTTTTCTAACCCTTCAACCGTTGATTCTCCCACTCTTTGCGTAGGGCTGTCCGGGGTGATCAACTCTGGGTGTGCTGCTTCCAGACGTTTAAGCTCCTCCATCAGTCGATCATATTCCAAGTCACTGATTTCTGGAGAAGCTTCGATATAGTACTTCCGATCATGGTATCGGATCAGCTCTCGCAACTGCTCAATTCGACTAGCTACATCCGAGGCGGACATGGCCGACAGCTCCCGGCACGAAGGCAAAAGCCCTGCTGCCGTTTTTGGGCACATCAGGAGGTGCGCTCAACCACCGAGCATTCGGCAGGAATTGGAGTGTGTCCCGATGCGGCATCGTTGGGAATCAAACAAAGGAATTTTAGAGGTTTCGAGCCGGTATTGCGGAATTGGTGCACTTCCCCGGGAGCGACGAACACAACGTCACCGGGCCGCAAGCGGTGCGGTGTATCCGCCTGCCATACTTCTCCTTCTCCTTCCAGAACGAAGACCTCGTGTTCATAAGGATGGTGATGTCGAGGGGTATAACCACCGGGTTCTAGTTCAAAATGCCGCATGGCGAAATTCGGTGCCCCGTCCGCTGCGGATAATAGCCAACGGACCGTACAACCATAGGCTCCTTCCATGTGAACGGGTTTGGCTGGCACATCGTTGTAATTTTGGACCTTCATTCGTATTGCCTCCCGATTAGAAGCCGACTAGGGGGAGTGATGCTCACTATTAGACGGCGAAGTACCGCATGGCTCCCCTGTGCCTCGTTTCTCCCAGTAATCGTCGGTTCCAATGGCGGCCACCGTCAAGATGCCCAACAGGGCCAGCTCTCCTAGCAATAGCCAGGTACCGTGGTGTTGCATCCACTGGATCCAAGCAGGCGTCGCCGTTGGCCCTTCTTGGGGTCGATGTCTAGAAATCCGAACGAGCATCGTACCGTACGCGCAAGCCGAAATGACAAAGGCCAGGCCGGCTAGCAGTACTAACGCGTAAAATGGATTGGACGAGCGACCGTGCTTCGACACATTGTACCTCGGCATTAAGCAAGTTGTTGTTGAACAAATGTCCCTTCGCGAGTTGTTTGCACTTGGTAACCGGCATCGAGCAACTGCTGGCGCAGTTGGTCGGCGCGGGCATAGTCTTTTTCGGCGCGAGCCCTGTCGATTTGGCGACAGATCTCTAGTACCTGCGGATCCCGCACCATGCCAAATTCCAACACGGGGGTGGTAAACGAACTGGGTTCCAACGGAGCTACCCCTAGTACACGGTTGATTTGACGTATAACTGCCAGCGCTTCGCGAACATCAGAGACTCTTTGATTCGTCCAGGGGAGGACTACCGCTAGCGCACCAGCGATATTCAGGTCGTCGGCTAAAGCCTGAGCGAACTTATCGAGGATCGGGTGCGAACGGTCAACGGGCGCCTCTTGACCACCGGATTGCTCTTCTAAAGAGCGTACAAAACGGTTCAGCCGCCATACGCAACCGGCCGAGTCTAGCAGTCCCTTGGCAGTGAAATTCATATTGGTGCGGTAATGGGATTTGATGAGTTCATAGCGCAAAACAGCCGGATGTACAGGTCTGCCCGTTACTTTGCCAGCCAGCACGTCCCGCACGGTGTAAAAATTCCCCAAGCGTTTGGACATTTTCTCGCCTTCAACCAACAAGAACCTGACATGCAACCAATAGCGGGCAAAGAACGGTTTCCCGGTGGCACCACACGACTGCGCGATTTCGCATTCATGGTGTGGGAATATCAAATCCTCGCCACCTGTATGAATGTCGATCATTTCGCCCAGTTTATGCATAGCCATCGCCGAACATTCGATATGCCATCCGGGATAACCAGCTCCCCAAGGCGAATCCCACTTCATGATGTGGTGTGGATCCGGTTTCCACAGCAGGAAGTCGGCCGGATGCCGTTTGTGGGCCTGGTCTTCGGCTAGAATTCGGCCACCGGAACCCTCGCGCAAATTATCCAACGAATTGCCGCTCAAGCGACCATACTCGGGGAAGGACTCGACGCTGTAGTAGACCACGCCATCGTCGGCCACATAGGCATGCCCGTTGGCCAGTAGCCGGGCGATAAGCTGTTGCATCTGAGCAATATGCTGCGTTGCGTGGATGACGTTGTGCGGGTATTCGAAAGCGACTTTCAGCGCCAAACGGCGCGCGTCTTCTAAAAAAGCCTCGGTGAAAAACTTGGCCACTTGATACGGGTCATCGGGATTTTCCACCGCCCCGACCTCGGGCAGCCCCTGCTTTTTTGCCTCCTTGAGCTTACGCGCCGCTACCTGCATCTTATCTTCCCCGGCACCATCGGCCACTTGGTCCTCCGTCATGTGGCCGACATCCGTAATGTTCATCACCTGTTGGACATGATAACCCATGAATTCCAGAAACCGGCGCACAAGGTCAGCAAATAGAAATGCGCGAAAATTGCCGATATGAGCATAATCGTATACAGTAGGGCCACACCCATACATTGTTACACGCGGCGGTTGCAGAGGTTCGAATACCTCAATTCTCTTTGTCAGGGTGTTATAAAATGTAATCTCCATACCTCGGACTCCATTGGTTGTGTCTCGCTAATTCTGCGATCATAAATCGCTTATACCATAGACCGACACTAATTTTTCTCGCAAATAGTTTAAGAAATACTCCGGTGATGGCCGTTGCCCGGTCGCTTGCTGCACGATTTGTTCGGCTGATAGTCGATGCCCCCAAGAATGCACATTCTGGCGAAGCCAGTCCAACAGGGGAGAGAATTCGCCACGCGCAATGGCCGACTGCCAGTCGTGCAACTCTTGGCGAGCTGCCGCTAATAATTGTGCTGAGTAAAGGTTTCCTAACGTGTAGGTAGGAAAATAGCCGAACAAGCCAGAACTCCAATGAATATCTTGTAAAACTCCTTGCGAGTCACAGGGAGGTGTAATTCCTAAACAGTCTCGATACTTCTCATTCCAAGCTCCGGGAAGATCGTCGACCGAAAGTTGGTTTTCTAAGAGAGCGGTTTCCAATTCGAAACGGATAATGATATGCAAATTATACGTCGCCTCATCTGCCTCGACGCGAATCAGCGAGGGCCGCACCTCGTTCACCGCGGCGAAAAACTGCTCTACTTTTACATCATCCAACGTCCCTGGAAAAAAACGGCGGGCATGGTCTAGCGCAAATTGCCAGAAACCAAGACTCCTTCCGACACCATTTTCCCATAGCCGGGATTGCGATTCATGAATTCCTAAAGATGCGGCTGAACCGGGAGCCAAACCGTACCATTCGCGCGGCAGTCCCTGCTCATAAAGCCCATGTCCAGCTTCGTGCAAGATCCCAAAAAAAGCGGTTGGAAAATAATGTTCGTCGTAGCGCGTGGTAATGCGGCAGTCGTCCGGGCCGAGGGTCGTGCAGAAGGGGTGCAGCGTCTCGTCAAGGCGTCCACGGTCAAACTGAAAGCCGATCCGTTCGGCTACCCAACGACCAAAGGCTTCTTGAGCGGCTCGAGGATAATAGCGCTTTAAGACCTCGGTCGATACCCTATGACCGCTCTGGGAAACCGCTTCGACGAGCCGCACCAGCGGCTGGCGCAGTTGCTGCAACATGGCGGCCATTTGCGACGTTCTTGCATCCGGCTCGTACTCATCTAAAAGAGCATCGTATGGATGTTCGGGGTAACCCCAAGCCTGGGCCTGCTCACGTTTCAGTTGGACCATCTTTTCGAGCCATGGGCGAAACGTCGAATAAGCTTCCCCTTTCTTAGCTTCGCTCCAGGCCTGCTGGGCAAAGACCGTCGTACGACTTAATTCTTCGACCAGACGCTCCGGCAAGCACACCGCCTTACGATATCGGCGCCATGCCTCGCGAATGGCCGCTCCTTGAGGCGCCGTCGGGGCAACGGCTAGTTCCGAGTTGCGGAGCTCTTCGAGCCACTGGCCGACTCGCGCATCAGTGCGCTTCTGATGTATCATTTTTGCCAGGTATGCTACCTGCTCGGCGCGGTAACTTGCCGCACGCGGCGGTAACATCGTACGCTCATCCCAAAAAAGCGCGGCTTCGATTGACTCGAGTAGAGCTATTTCTTGCGCCCAACTGCGCACCTGCTCCCACAACTGACTGATCGACGACGCAGAGGACACTGAGTTGTTTCTCCCGGATCGCGCATGCAGCCCCAACATCCAACCTTGGTTCCCCTGTGGTAGTTTAGAGGGGACCCTAGGCTGATTGTCACCAAATTGGCCGCGATGGCAAGGCGAGATACTGTGTGCTCATCGGTGCTTCGAACCGTGGTATAGATCGTATCTGGTTTCCAGACGCTACGGGTCGATCAGAAAATGACCGACGCAAACGCGCTGCGGTCGGCTTTGCCCTTCGCTGTATAGTAAAGACATTCCTTGAGCCAATGGAATTGAAGATGCCGCTAGTGCTTTGGAATTGTCCAAACAACTCGGCCCCGATGGGCCGGGAAAAAAGTAGTTTATGTAAAACCAAAGTACCATGGTGCGAATGGTCGTGACGGCTTGGGGTGATAAGGTCCCGACAAGTTTTGCTGGATTTTGTTGCCCGGGGCAATCCGCAACAGCGATGCATCGGGAGGGACAATCGGGCCGTGCGACGTACAAAACACAACGGCATCGCAGATGCACGTCACATTGCTAACGAACCGAATACCGATGAGGACGGTTGTGTGGCCCGAAAGACCGGTTCTACCAGGCCCATGGCCTGGGCCGATGAAATGATCGCGGTAATACAAAATCGTACGGGACGAATGGTACGTGTCGGATTGTTGTGGATGAACGCGGGGGACCCGGCGACGACGAGGTGCGCACCTTTTTGAACGCAGGCCGCTGGCCTGGGGCGACCGAACCGGCCCTTCAGGCCGGAGGATTTTGCGCGGCGCGGATCACAGATCAACGATCAAACGATCCACGATTATTGGCGTCGAAGCGCCTCGATGGGATCCATCCGAGCGGCTCGTACGGCCGGATACAATCCGAAGGCAACGCCGATCAGTACGGAGATGCCAAATGCCAGGGGGATCGACCAGACGAGCACGGTGGGCTGCACATCGCGCACTACTTGCGGCAAACTTTCGATGGTTTTAGGGGCGTAGGTTTGCAGAATCCATCGCAATAGCTCCACTGCGTAGGGGCAAGCATACCCAGCTAGGATACCGCCCAGACCACCGAGAACCGACAGGCTGACCGTTTCGACCAGGAATTGTCGCACGATATCGCTCCGACGAGCACCCAAGGCTCGGCGAATACCGATTTCCCGAGTGCGTTCGGTAACTGTGGCCAGCATGATATTCATGATGCCGATGCCGCCGACCACCAGCGAGATAGCGGCGATAAGTCCCATGAAAACCATGAACATCAATCGCATGGTCCGAGCTTGTTCTAAGAGTTCAAGCGGCACGATGACGGCGATGTCGTTGAGCTTGTTATGCGATTGGAGCATATCCTCGATCAGTTGGGAGGTGGCCACCACGTCTTTTACCTGGTGGACGCGCAAGGTGATTTGATTCAATTCGAGAATTTCGCCTTCGAAGGTGCCACTGCCTCGCGTGACCACGATGTCGCCGATCCGTTGCCGCATGGTACTAATGGGGATGTACACATCTGCCGAGTAATCTTGGGCGCTTAGCGAGCCACCAATGGCGGCGGTGGGGTTGCGCGGTTCCAGCACACCGACCACTTGATAGAAATCGGTATGCTCCGCGATATAAATACGTTTGCCGATAGGATCCTCGAACGGGAACAGTCTTTCGGCCACACGGGCCGCTAACACACATACGTCTTGGCGCTTAACGACATCGGTTTCTTCTAAGAAGCGCCCGCGGGCCACCACCAATTTGTTGACGTCTGCATATTCCGGTGTACATCCAACCAAGCGTCCGTCGACAACTTTGGCTTTATACCGGAATTGCCGACGAATCTCCCGAATGGGGATAGCGCTTTTGATGGTCGGGACGGTTTGCACAATTCGATCGTACTCAGCCCGCTTTAAACCATATGGGGTCGGACCGCGACGATCACCCGTTACTTCTACCGGGGGCTTGACCGAGCGGACGATAATCGTGTCGGCCCCGAGTTGTTCGATTTGTTTTTGGGCCTCGCGTGAGATCCCTTCACCGATAGCCAACAACCAGATGACACTGGCAACGCCAATGAAAACACCGAGAATGGTCAGGGCCGAGCGCATCGGGTGCAACGCAAGGCTTTTGAGCCCCATGCGGACGGTGTGCATCCAGCGCCCCATGCTTGTTCCTCCTATTGTGCCACGGTGGCTATCGACCAGGAGGCGGAACTAGCACGTTTGCGATCCGTGTTCAGGGAATCGCTTTGAATCATTCCGTCGCGCAAGCGAATGATCCGTTTCGTATGACGCGCTACTTCGTCTTCGTGTGTCACCAGAATGATCGTTTTGCCCGCTTCATTTAAGCGATCGAAAAGCGCCAGAATCTCCTCGGTAGTTTGACTGTCGAGGTTGCCTGTTGGTTCGTCGGCTAAGATAAAAAACGGATCGTTCACCAAACTGCGGGCAATAGCTACACGCTGTTGCTGTCCACCGGAAAGCTGTGCCGGTCGATGTTTGAGACGATCTGCCAAACCCACCATGGCTGCCAATTCGCGGCACCGTTGCCGATCCCGCGAGCGCAATCGTCCCTGGTAATAAAGAGGTACTTCGATGTTTTCCACGACGGTTAATTGCGGGATCAAATTATATGATTGGAAAACAAATCCAATCCGCGTGGCACGGACCCAGGACAATTGATCATCACTCAGAACCGATACATCTTCGTCGCCCAAATACAACGATCCGGAAGTGGGACGGTCCAAGCAACCGAGCAGGTTCAGAAGGGTGCTTTTGCCCGAGCCCGACGGGCCCATAATGGCCACGTAATCTCCCTCCGGGACTTCGAAACTTACACCGCGCAAAGCATGTACCGTTTCGCCTTTCAGCACGTAATCTTTGCGGAGGTTAACGCATCGAGCCGCAATGCTCATCCACCGCCTCCTCCTGCGTCCGCTGGGCCCTCTACGGTCGGCAACGAGCTGCCGAGTTTCACCAGTTCACGAAAGTCCAAGACGCCGTCCTGATTGGTATCCGCCGCGCGCAACTGCTCCCGCTCCGAAGCCGACGCCTTAACCAGCTCATCGCTCGAAAGCTTGCTATCGCCGTTCGAATCGTAGCGCGACATCCAGTGCGCAACACGCGTAATGAGTTCTGCATCCAGGGCTACGGGTTGCTTCTTAGCCTTGCCGGCAATGCGTCCCTCCGCATCCGTCGCCTCCTGCCGAGCAGCGCCGTCAATGGCGGACCTCACGGGTGCATGAGAATCGGAGGCTACTTGATGTTCCGGCGTTGCTGAGGCGCCTTCCGTGGCGTTGGTTCCTGCCAAAGCCCCTACCTGCGGTCGCGCTTCCGGTAAGGGCGGTAAATGGGGAAACTGGAATTTCTCGACATGGCTGCGCGGATTCAAGACCACGACCTCGCCTTCCGCCAAACCGGATCGCACGACGGCCGACTTGTCATTGGCCGTTTCGATTTCCACGAGTCGCGTTTGGAAGCTTTCGCCCTGGCGAACCAAGCAGAACAATCGTCCTTGGTGCTCATACAATGCGGATACCGGGACTTGCAAGGCATCGGAACGTTGATCGACAAAAATGCGTACTTCGGCGGTCATGCCGTTGCGCAACCCGGGAGGCGGATCGAAAATCTCAACGAACGTAGCATATTCTTTGACTTGCGAGCTAAACCAACTGGTCGGCTCAGCATACTTGTTCACTTTGGTGACCACTCCCGAAAGTACCACATCATCCAAAGCGGCAACGCGAATCGCAACCGGCATGCCCTCTTTAACCAGGGGGATACGAGCTTCATTGATCCGGGCGCGGACGCGCATCTGAGAAGGATCGGGCAATCGGATTATGGTCTGCCGTTCACGAACCATCGCTCCGGGTTGAACAATGAACTCCGAATTACCACGGCTGCTGTATTCATTGGCGTAAACTACGACTCCAGGAGCAGGAGCAAAAATATGACACTTGGCGATCTGATCTTCGATTTCCAATAGCTTCTGCATCTCTTCTTGGTAACTGCTGGTCGCAGCCTGCACTTGAGCGCGCGCCGCCTCGATATTGGCATCGAACTGAATAAGCATTTTTTTCTTGGTGATCTCGCGGAGGGTCTTGAGTTTGTTCTGCGCCAGTTCCAGTTCCACCTGGGCTTGTTCAACAGCAAACTGATCGGCCCGCAATTGAAGCGTGGTTTGGAACCCCAAGGCAGCTAACCGCTCACTGTACTTGGCTGTTTCCCGAGCTCGGCTCAGTTTTTCCTCAGCCACGAGAATTTCGCTTTGGATGAGTTTTTCTTCCTGAGCAAACGTCCCGTCCAAGTATTCTTGCTTGGCGACGATTGCCTGTTCCAAAGCGCTTTCCGCCGATATTTTTGCAGCCAACGCCGAATTGACCAAAATGCGCTGCTGCTTCAACTCGTTTTCCAATGCCGAACTGTCTAATTCCACCAATTTGTCACCCTCTTGGACAACGGTCCCCTCGGGGATTACCCAAAGAATGGCCGTTCCGGAACTGTTGCGCGATTTGACCTCGCACTGGATTTCGATATTATTCGAGCTTTCCACTTCACCTTGCTCAAGCACGACATGCTCGAATGGCCCCCGACGCACTACTTCTGTGATCAGCAGGCGATTGGTGGTTTCTCCGACGGACCTCAAACTGACGTAGGCTACGACACCGGCTCCAGCACCGCATATTCCTACGAACACCAACCATCGCAGCCAGCGACCGCGCCAAGGTTGTTTCTTCGGACGATCGATCGGGTTCATCGCCAGAACTCGCAATTTGGAAGGCATTTCGCAAGGTGGGATCCGGGTCAGACGCACGCGGCTCCTGTCAGTTCCGCTCGTGGCTAATCGGTGCTGCCTCTGCCGTGACTGCCGCACCCGGCCGCCGGAAACTCGTCCATAACCACTGACCCGGCACCGTCATTGTACACGCCCCAGTCGAACTTGTCACCTCGCAAAGCCATGATTAACCCGAAGGTCGGACCTGGCAAATCCGTCAGACTTAGGAGATGCAACCGGTTTTGTCTGAAACGGAACCTCACGGCGTTAAGCCAGGCTCCAGGATGAAGACAGACTTAATCCAGAAGCGCAAAGGCGCAGAGGCGCACAGGTAATGAAATGAAAGAGCCACCCAAATCGGGTCACGGATCGCGGAACCATACGTTTGCACAACCGCACGAGAGCCCGAGCATGGAAAAGGTTCTCAAGACAAGGGGCTCCTTTCGGTTCGATCGGCTCACCCAGCGGCTCTGAAGTACAGAACATGGCGAACGTCGTGCATAACGCCTTTGCGTCAAGTGGTTTTCCCTCGTGGATGCCTTCTGATTGGCAAGAGCCGAGTAAAAAATTGTCGGAATTGTCCCCACAGGTTGGCAACTGCCGGAGGCTATTTACGTCATTTGCCCAGCGACTCAGC
Source organism: uncultured Pirellulaceae bacterium (assembly GCA_964425225.1). Taxonomy (GTDB): domain Bacteria; phylum Planctomycetota; class Planctomycetia; order Pirellulales; family Pirellulaceae; genus BPJU01. The sequence goes on from CAYRMD010000029.1 coordinate 38,973, forward strand.
TACATCCGTCCGATACGCAGCGATTGCAGGGATCATGCCCACCAATATGGCCAGCACAATGAGCAACGGGATTAGTAGGAGTTCCGGGTAGACCGGAAGATCGAAGCTCGGTTCCAATCCTACAAATTCCAACAAGTTGACTGGTGGCGCGAAGTCCCAAAATCCGAGGCGCACGCCGGTACGCTCTTCGATAATGGGTGAGGCAAGCCAATTGAGCGTGTGTCCAGCTAACCATCCTACGCCACCACCACCGGCGGCCAAAATGAGAGCTTCACCAAGAATCACCGCCATTACCGTAAGGCGACTTGCCCCCAGAGCTCGCATCACAGCGATTTCATGCCTCCGCTCACTCATCGAATTGTAAATACTGACTAGAATGCTCACTCCGGAAACGACGATGATCAAGAGTGTCAGCACCAGCAACAACCGTTGCACGGGGCTTACGATCAAGTCGAGAAGATCGTAGATTTCACGGACCGGCTGGACGATCTGTGCCTCTTTTCCCTCGTTGATTCGATTTTGAAGGCCAGGAGCTACAAAGGAATTGACGGTGCGCAGCAAGGCCGCAGTTACTTCGCGCTGCTCCAAAGGCAGCGGGTCGCGACGAGTTGATCGTTCCTCCGCATGGAGATGCTCTTCGTCTTCGTGCGGTTCGTGGTCATGCTCGGTAACGACATGTGCTGACTTCGCTTTCTGCGACCGGTGCTCATCGTGTAATTCCTCTTCGTGATCCTCGTGCGTAGCTGAGGAGCGAGGCGGAAGTGGAAGAGTTTCCCGATGGTCAGCTTCGGCATCTTGGGCACGATTCACTGCCGGAGCTCGTATCGAGGGAGGCAATTCTTGCTGTGCGGTTTCCGGGTGAAGAGCTTCAGCAGTCGACCCATTGAGCCGTTCCAAGAGTTCGCGATCCGTCTCATTCTGCGGGAGGGGTTTGATATGTTCGTCCATCAACAAGAAACCCTCCATGTTGACGAACACGGCTCGATCCTGTGGCGTACCGGTCGGCCTAAGAATGCCAACGACGGTGAAAGCATTTTCGTGACTATGGCCCTCTGGTGCACCGTGCGAGGGGCTGATGGTATCGCCAACTTGCAACTTCAATTCGCGGGCCACGGTCGCCCCGAGGACCGCTTCGAAGAAACCATGTTCAGGTGTCCAATGGCGGAAGTTCCTGCCGGCCGCAAACTCGACGGGCTTTCCATATTTCGGTAATACGTCAAACATGTCCGGGGTAGTTCCCACGACTCGAAAACGATCCAAATAATCACCCATACAAATAGGTATTACCATTTCCACATAGGGAGCGAACTGTCCATCGCGTCCCAGTTGAAGTTTGCTTCGGTCCAGTTGCTCGCTGTGGCTGACCATATAGGGTCCGGCGGGAAGTGTACCGGTCAGCGCTACGTGCGACAGTGCTGAAGTGCGCCACAGAGCTTGGTGCAATTGATATCCGAACGAGTTGCGTATCTGTTCATCACGCGCAGGTTGGGGGAAGAACTCTAAATAGAATGGGTAATCGAGGTTTTCCACCGGACGACTCAAGTAGTAGACGGAATTGAGGACTAACTGCAAACTGCCGCCTTTTGGCCCGACGATCAGGTTGTAGCCGAGCGTAGCGTTGTTGCGAAATTGAGCGCTCACCACGCCGTGGATGGTCACGACCGCTACGACTAGCATCACGCCTAAAGCCATGGACAAGGCTGTAAGGCTGGAAGCTAACCAACGCTGTTGTACGCTTCGCCATGCGATCTTCCACAAATTCATCGAATGACATTCTCCGACGCGCTGAGGCTTTCCTATTGTTAAGCGTTCACGACTTTGGATTGCTGGGTGGGTGTGTCGGCTCTTGGACCGTGCTGGTTCTACCGCTTGGTTTGCCGTCCGAGGATCCGGGAGAAACGTGTGCCGGGATGGTCACTACGCGATTGAGCTCTTCCAGGTGGATTACCCTTTGCAAACGTTGTGCGACTTGCGGCGCGTGCGTCACGAGGATCAACGCGATGCGTTCTTCGGCACATGTCTGGAGGATCAATTCCAGAATTCGATCTTGATTACCAGGATCGACATTGGCCGTCGGTTCATCGGCCAGCAACAGGCGTGGCCGGTTTGCTAAGGCCCGAGCCACCGCGACGCGTTGCTGTTCCCCGACGGAAAGAGCCTGGGGCTTGTGGTACGCGCGATGCGCGACTCCGACTCGTTCCAATAGAGCACGAGCCCGAGCTATGTCGTGTTTGTCACGAGCGAAGGTCATTCCCAACAGCACGTTTTCCAATGCGGTGAAGGGTGCCAGCAAGTTGAACGTCTGGAACACGTAACCGATTTTCTCGGCCCGGAACCGATCCCGTGCTTGTTCGGGCAATTGGGTGATGTCAACGCCATCCACCTTGACCGAACCCGATGTGGGTGATCGGATACCGGCGATGATATGAAGAAGAGTGGTTTTGCCGCAACCACTTCTGCCGACCATTGCTACCTGTTCCGCCTCCTGGACCGTTAGTTGCGCAATATCCAGGATGGGCAACAGATTTCCATTTGGCTCACGATAGACGTGTTTGAGGTTGGATATTTCCAAGACCATGGCGTTTGAGCTCTCGATCCAGAATCTATTGCTCGTGCAGTTAACGCCGGGCGCGGAGGTGCCGAGCAATTTCGCGTTCGGCTTCTGCTCGGCGGATCGCTTCTCGCTTGTCGTGTAGTTTCTTTCCCCGGCACAACCCCAGCAAGATTTTGGCTTTTCCTTTCTGGTTGAAGTAGATGCGTAACGGTACGAGCGTGAGACCTTTTTCCTCAGCTACCCGTGCAAATTGGCGTATTTGTTGACGGTGCAGCAGGAGTTTCCGGGGGCGCTTGGGTTCATGGTTCCAGACCGTAGCCTGTCGGTATTCAGGGATATCGCAGCCGAGGAGCCAGACTTCTCCATCCTTGACACGCGCATAGGCCTCATCCAGGGACACTTTATATTGTCGTAAGCTTTTGACTTCACTGCCGACCAGCACCACACCGCACTCCAATGTGTCGAGTATTTCGTAGCGGTGCCGAGCCTTTCGGTTCTCGGCAACCACATGTCCCGACTCGGACCGACTTTTTTGGTGGGAGTGTTTCTTTTTGTCGGACATGATCTACTTAGATAGTCTGGAGCCGTCGCACAATTCCGGGTATGACGAAGTATTATGGCACACAAGCGCCCCATTGCCGACGCCCTTACCAGCACCTCGCAACGCGAGGCGGTGCTGGAATACTATTTTTTGGGGAGCGTGCCATTCGCGCGGATCCTTGCTTGGCAGCAACAGGTGGTTTATCAGGTCGGCGAATCCCCACGGCAACGGATGCTGGTCGCATTTTGCGAGCATCCACCCCTTATTAGTGTCGGGCGAGACGGTTCGCGGGCGCATGTTTTAATGACCGGCGAACAGTTACGAGACCGACGATTGCCGCTTCTGTGGACGGCGCGCGGGGGCGGATGCATTCTGCATACACCGGGTCAGTTAGCCGTTTATACGATTCTGTCTTTAGAAAGGTTCGGGTTGACCGTGGGTGATCTTTTGCGCAAGCTGCAACAGGCTGCTCGGGAAGCGCTGAACAACATGGCTCTCCACGTCCTGCCGGGCTCCCATGACTTTGGTCTCTGGGGGCGTTCCGGTCAACTTGTGAGTATGGCCTTGGCCGTACGTTGGGGTGTATCCCGCTTTGGGTTCTACGTCAATGTCAACCCGCGTATGGATGATTACGCACTGGTGCTAACGCCGCAAGCATTCGACGGTTTTGGTTATCCGCAACGGACGATGGGGTGCCTGATGGCAGAGCGGCGCCAGGGAGCCCGGCTGTCCCAAGTACGGGCCGAATTGGTAAGCTGCTTGGCAGCCGCTTTCCAGGTGAGCCAGTACCATATTTATACATCGCATCCGGATTTGACGAGCCAAATTGGGGACGAAGCGCGTGACGGATAGTCGTTTGCCCATTGTGGATTTGTGGGGAACGGGCGGTTCCTTGCCGTCGGGAGGTTTTGAACACCAACGCCGCTTACCGGCTTGGTTGCGCCGCGAGATACCTCGCAGCAACGCCAACCACTTTACGGCTCGGGTATTAAAAGAGCTTCGCCTGGAAACGGTTTGCGAAAATGCTCGTTGCCCAAATCGCATGGAGTGCTATGCACAGAAGACCGCCACCTTTATGATCCTGGGCAATGTCTGCACGCGGCCCTGCGGCTTCTGTGCCGTGTCACGTGGGCATCCGCAGGAAGTGCCAGCCGACGAACCGGCGCGCGTGGCAGAAGCAGCCGCACGATTAGGACTCCATCACGTGGTAATTACCTCAGTGACGCGCGATGACCTGCCCGATGGAGGTGCCGACCATTTTTACCAAACCGTTCTGGCCGTGCGTGAGAAGACGGGTGCCACGATCGAAGTCTTAACACCTGATTTCGGTTATGATTGGCAGGCTTTGCGTCGCGTCATAGAAGCCCGCCCCGAAGTGTTCAATCACAACACCGAGACGGTCCCTCGCCTGTATCGGCGAGTTCGGGGGCCACGGTCGAATTATTCGGGGACACTGGAGCTGTTGCGACGAGTCAAGCAATGGGACCCGGCGATCCGCACCAAAAGCGGTTTGATGCTCGGTTTAGGAGAAACCGCCGATGAGGTGCTCGAGGTGCTGGCCGACCTGCGTAGTGTCGGTTGCGACTATGTAACGCTTGGCCAGTACCTGCAGCCCGGACCAGGTTATTTGCCGGTCCAGCGGTACGTGCCACCGGACGAGTTTGACTGGTGGGACTCGTTGGCTCGCTCGCTAGGCTTTCGCGATGTCGCCAGTGGTCCATTGGTGCGCAGCAGCTATCATGCCCGCCAAATGGCTCTTTCCTAAAACCACAACTTCTTCGGTTCGTGCAAAGAAGGGGGGCACAACATGGTGCGACTTACAGGTCACGCCGCACTTGTAACCGGATCCAGTCAGGGTGTCGGACGTGCTATTGCCCTGGCACTAGCCGATGCCGGGGCCGACGTCGTGCTTCACGGAAAGCATCAAGATGACCTCGGCCAACAGACACTCGAAGATTGCTTGAAACGGGGCGTTCGTGCTGCCTTGATCGAAGGAGACCTTGCCGGACCAACGGAAGAGTGCGTCGATTGGGTTTTCCAGCAAGCGCTCCAGGCCCATCCGAGAATCGACATCCTCGTAAGCAATGCCGGGACGTATCGCGAGCCGCCTTTTTTAGAAATCGATTATGCGACGTTCGAATACACTATGCGATTAAATGTGTTCTCGCACTTCTTTTTAGTGCAGCGTTTCGCGCGACATTGGGTGGCCCATCATGTACCCGGACGCGTGCTCCTGATTGGCTCGATCAACGGTCGTTTAGCCGAGCCGAACCACGCCGCTTATGACACATCCAAGGGGGCTATTGAAGCGATGGTGAAAACCCTGTGCGTGGCACTGGCTCCCCGAGGCATACGCGTCAATGGTTTAGCGCCGGGACTGTTTGTTACGCCCCTCACAGCACCGGCTTTAGCAGATCAACGTGTCCGCTCGTGGATGGAGCTTCATACGCCCAACGGTCAGGTTCCAGGTCCGGAAGTCTGCGGGGCAGCGGCAGCTTTCCTGGTCAGCGATGAAGCCCAGCACATCCATGGTCAAATGCTGTTTGTCGATGGAGGCATGAGCGCGTGGCAACAGCCAGATCCGCCGGAAAGCTGGCAACCGCCAGGCTCTCGAAGTTAGCCGCCTGTCGTCCAGAGGCGGGTTATGCTTTGGCAGCATCCGTACCTGCTTATCCGAAGGGCAAACCTGATGGGCGTACGGGCTGTGCTTTCGTCGGCGGCCAAAGGTACGTGACGCTCGATTAACCCGATGGGGCAGCAGAACCACGTGCTGCCCACCACGGCAGGCTGATACCGCCGTCGATAAGGAGCGTCGCACCGGTCATGTATTCGTGCCGCGGATCACATAAAAAGAGGATGCCCTCGGCCATCTCTTCTGGCTTGCCTAAACGCCCCAAAGGAATGTGTTGTCCGGCGCGTTGGATTGTTTCTTCGCTAGCGAACTTACGTTCGCCGGGCGTATCGGTCCAGCCAGGCTGGATGATATTGACGCGAATGCGAAACGGTGCCAGCTCTATAGCAGCCGTCCTACCCATGTGTTCGATGGCCGCCTTCGACATGTTGTAGGCCATGGCTCGCGGTGCCGGGATAAAAGCATGAGGAGAGCTGACCAGGACAATGACGCCGGGTGTCTCTTGAGCGATCATCTGCCGCGCCGCGGCTCGCAATAGATAAAATGCTCCCCACATCGTGACGTCCACCGTGCGGCGAAAACCTTCCAAATCCGCTTCATAAAACAGCTCTCGATCGCTATAGGCCGCATTGCTCACGGCAATGTCCAGTTTGCCGAATTCGCGAACGGCAGTTTCCACCAGGTTTTCCACATCCAAGCGGTTGGAGACGTCCCCCCGCACTTTGATGGCGCGCGAGCCAAGGTCGCGGATCGCCTGGACCACCTGCTCGGCTTCCTCCTCATGCGAGCGGTAATTCACTACGACGTTGGCTCCGGCTCTTCCGAGGGCTACGGCCGTAGCCCGCCCGATCCCGAGACTGGCACCGGTGACAACCGCCACGCTTCCCTTCAGGTCAACCGAAGACATAACCTGCTTGTGCCTCCCGACTTTTGTCCAACTAATGTCGAACCGCCGATGCCCCAACCAGGCCACCGGGCGATTTATGCTAACGAGCCTTCGTGAGAGAGGCAAGTGTCCGTAGATGCGGCGTTTTCGTTTATAAACCATTATCGTGACATCGAGCCCCCGGTTACATGGGGCTAGTGGGGTAGCCCCCGGGGGATCGACAGAAAAAATTTTCTGTGAAGGGAGCACTAGACCTTGTTGTTTGGGTAGTTACAATTGGAAAGCACGAGTGGCAAAGGAATTTGCCGCGGGGAGCTTACCGGGTGTGGTTCTAATGGGACGGACGTGGGGCTGTTGTAGTGGCATGCGCCTGTGGGGCCGATTATCCAACAGCCACGCGTCGGTCGGAAGTTATCCATCCAAACTAAGGCCTGCCGAATTTGGGGGCGAGTAGTCTACGCTGGGCGAGTTTGCGGCTACTGGGCTAGATGTCCAGATGGGTAAGACGTCGGAGGTCCATGTAGCCCGATGGGACTCAACCGACTCTCGCACGTACGGCGCGCGACGCGCAAGGCAGTGTCATGGTTAGCTGCCTGGCCTCGTAACCAATAGGGGCCGAGGTCAATACTATGGTGCGCTTCCCGAGCGTTGAGGAATCGAGCCTTGCACGGGGGCACGGGCGCCGTAGCAAGTAGGTTAATCGTGAGGCGGTCCGAGACTTTTACTAGACCATCGGGTCAACTCGGCTGGATTAGTTTGCCTTAAGGGTATTTTTTCCCAAATGGCGCCGGAGTGCTGCACGAGCAAGGCGAGGTGGTAGAATTGCTTTGCTTGGGGAGAATGGCTAACTGACGAGCCGCTGGATTTGTGGCCGGTGGGGTGAGATGTTCCTGTGTGGGCAGCGCCCGATCTGTGCTTATTTATCGGTGGGCTTCGGCGCGTGGTATCGGCGTGCGCGCTGAGCCGTCGTCTTACGGGTGGTGCCTTCTGGACGCTGCGCGGTCGAGTGGCCCATATCCTCAAGCTCCCAGCGATGGCTCGATAGGGCTATCGCTTATGTTATGGCGTTGTTGGGGACGACGTCAGTAGGGTTCGTACAGGGGTTTCTTGGAGAGGAGCGCTAAGTTGTTCGACGCACTTCTTGATGAATTCGAAGACGAAGCGACTACCCCAGAGGACGAAGACGAAGCGTTTGCGAAGATGGTTGTCGACGATGTGGAAGACTCGGAGTTGGAGGAGGAGCAATCCGACGAAGAGGAGCAACCCGAGTCGGTAGCCGAGTCATCTGGGGACGAGGATGAAGTGTCGTTATCGGCCGAAGAGACTGAGTCATGGTCGGACGACCCTGTGCGCATGTACTTAACCCAGATGGGCTCAATTCCGCTTTTGACGCGTCAAGAAGAGATCCGTTTAGCCAAAAAGATCGAGGTAACTCGCCGTCGCTTCCGTGCGAAATTGCTCGAATGCGATTACGTTATCCAGATGGCTTTCAAGATTTTGAAGCGGGTGTATGCCGGCGAGTTGCCGTTCGATCGGACGGTGCAGGTCAGCGTCACGGATCGATTGGAAAAAGATCAAATTCAGGGCCGGCTGCCCCACAATTTGCGAACCTTGGAAGTGTTATTGAAGCGCAACCGGCACGATTATTGTGTGGCCCTCAGCAAATCGCAAAGCAAGGCGGCTCGCCAACAGGCGTGGCGGAGGCTTTCGCGCAGACGTCGCCGATGTGTGCGATTGGTCGAAGAGTTGGGTCTGCGCACCCAGCGGTTGGAAGCCATGATCGGAACACTAGAGGAGTTCAGCCGCCGCGTAGATGAATTGCAGCAAAAGATCCGTGAGCACAAGCGGCAGCGCCGGCCTGTGGCCGAACGGAGAGAATGGCTCAATGAGTACCGCACCATTTTGATGGCGACCCAGGAAACGCCCACGAGTCTGCGCAACCGTGTGGCTTATTTAAGGCAGGTTCACGCCGAGTACCAGCAAGCCAAACAGGCGCTATCGGAGGGCAATCTGCGGTTAGTAGTGTCGATCGCGAAGAAGTATCGTAACCGCGGCCTGAGTTTTCTGGACTTGATTCAAGAGGGCAATGCCGGGCTCATGCGCGCGGTCGATAAGTTCGAGTATCGGCGGGGCTTTAAGTTCTGCACGTACGCCACGTGGTGGATTCGACAAGCCATCACCCGTGCGGTAGCCGACCAAAGCCGTACGATTCGTATTCCCGTGCACATGGTGGAAACCATGTCACGCGTGCGCAATGTGGCTCGACAGTTGGTGCAGGAATTGGGACGCGAGCCGACTTTGGAAGAGACGGCACGGCGGGCCAACACGACCGTCGAAGAAGCCCGGCGTGTGTTGGCGATGAGCCGTTACCCGATCAGTCTGGATCGCCCGGTGGGTAACAGTGAAGACAGCCATTTCGGCGATCTGTTGCCGGACCAATCTGTTGAAAGTCCAGCTACCGGCGCATCGCAGGAGATGTTGCGTGCACGGATAAACCGCGTGTTGAAGACTTTAAGCTACCGTGAACGCGAAATTATCAAGTTGCGCTATGGATTGGGTGACGGTTACAGCTACACGCTCGAAGAGGTTGGGCATATTTTCAAAGTGACCCGCGAACGGATCCGGCAAATCGAAGCCAAGGCGGTTCGCAAGTTGCAACAGCCCAGCCGCAGTCAGGAGTTGGTCGGTTTTCTGGATTGACGTATCGGTGGCTGGACGAGCGGCACCGATCTGGGGCGCGCCGGTGGTGGAACGGCGCGCCTTTTTTTGCGCGAACCGATCCGGAGGCTGTTTTTTGCACGGGCGTCAGCCGCTATCATGAAACAAGAACGCCTGCGCTGGTAAACTTACCGTCGATTGCCATGATGAATGCTCTGGAAGTGGCCCAGCTACTAACTTCGTTCGAAGCAGCACAGCCCTGGTTGCACGCCTGTGGCGTGCTGGACGTGGGTCGCGGTTTTCATAACTTGGTTTCCATCTCGCAACTGGGCATTCCGATCGACCTCATGGGGGTACTCGCTTCTCAATGCCAACGCCACTTACCACATCTGAGCGACCCCGATAGGGCGCTGAATAACCTGGAGCGATTTTTTCGCGCAACCCGCTCACCGCTGGCTCTGGCTGCCTTGTTCGAACGCGATGAAGAAGCGCTACCGACGCTGCTGCAGATTTTCTCGACGAGCCAGTATCTGAGCGACCTACTGGTAAGCGATCCGGAAGCGTACGACTTGCTGCGCATGACCGAAGGCCAACCTGTGGCGCGCCAGGTTCTGGTCGATGAAATCTGTGCCGAAGTCGCCAGTGCTCGAGATGATGCCTATGTGATGGCCAGTTTGCGGCGCTTTAAGCGGCGGGAAATCTTGCGCATTGCTTACGGCGACATCATAAGGCGTCAGACCATCGAGGTGGTTACGCAGCAGATCGCTTGGTTAGCCGATGCGCTGTGCGAAGCGGCCGTCGTCTGGGCTCGTAAAGTTATGGAACAAAAGCGCGGCGTGGCACGGCGCCTCGACGGCCGACGCGCTCGATTTGTCGTCCTCGGACTCGGAAAACTCGGAGGCGTCGAACTGAATTATTCCAGTGATATCGATCTTGTATTTTTGAGTGATGGCGACGGTCAAACCGATAGCGATCGGCCCATGGCCAATAGTGAGTATTTCGAGCGTTTGGCTCGCCATGTGGTCAAGCTGCTGACCGAACCCACCGACATGGGAATTGCCTATCGAGTCGACTTGCGCCTGCGTCCGGAAGGACATCGCGGGCCGATGGTGGTAGGTCTGGATGCCGCCTTGCGCTATTACGATACCGTCGGCCGTACCTGGGAACGTCAAGCTTTCGTCAAGGCGCGTCCCGTGGCTGGGGACCTGGACCTGGGATATGAATTTCTGGAGCGGCTGGAGCCTTGGATTTATCGACGGTATTTGAGTCGGGCCGATATTACGGGCATTAAGGCATTGAAACGGCGTATCGAACAGCGCGCCGTGCGCTCGGGTACCGATCACCGCAATATCAAGACAGGTCATGGCGGCATCCGGGACATCGAGTTTGTTATCCAGTTTCTACAATTGCTCAATGGTGGAGATCTTCCCGAGATCCGCACGGGAAATACCTTACAGGCAATTCGTCAATTGGAGCGTGCCGGATGTCTCACGCATTTGGAAAGCTCCCTCCTGGCGGAAAACTATCAGTTCCTGCGTACGATCGAACATCGGCTGCAAATCATGTATGACCTTCAAACCCATACGCTGCCAGAGGACGAACAGGAACTACGCCGTTTGGCCATTCGCTTGGGGTATTCCGACAGCAGTCGACCAGGGGCACTGGTCGCCTTTCAAGCGGATCTGAAGGAAAAGACCGAGGTCAATCGCCGCATTTTGGATCACCTGTTGCACGACGCTTTCCCCGATGCAGAGCAGGCAGCACCGGAAACCGACTTGGTGCTCGACCCAAACCCCTCACCAGAGACCATCCAACGGACGCTTGCCCCGTATGGTTTCCACGACGTATCGGCTGCGTATCGACATTTGATGGATTTGGCTGTCGAGCCGATACGGTTCTTGTCAACGCGCCGGTGCCGTCATTTCCTGGCGGCGATTGCACCGAAGCTCCTGCCGGCAATTGCTACGACACCAGATCCCGATTCGACGCTCATCAACCTTTCCAAGGTAAGTGACTCGATTGGAGGCAAAGGTGTTTTGTGGGAGTTGTTTAGTTTCAACCCGGCCACGCTGCAATTGTGCGTACGATTATGCGCAGCAGCCCCTTACTTGTCGGGCATCCTGGTAAGCAACCCAGGAATGATCGATGAGTTGATGGATTCGCTGGTATTGGAAAAGCTTCCCACCATGGATTTCTTAGCTGAGTCCTTAGCGGAGTTGTTGCGAGGAGCTGAGGATCCAGATCCGATCCTACATAGTTTTCGAGATGCCTATCATTTGCGTGTCGGGGTTCGGGATATTCTGGGTAAAGACGACATTCGCGATACGCATCGTGCCTTGGCCGACATCGCCGAAGTAATTATTACCCAGGTGACCGAACGCGAATACCAACGGCTGGTGGCCCGCTATGGTGAACCAACTCTGGAGAGTGAGGATCGCCCCTGTGAATTCATTATCCTGGCTATGGGCAAACTGGGCGGGCAAGAGCCGAACTATCACAGCGACGTGGATGTGATTTTCTTGTACGAAGGTGACGGAGAAACACGTCATTTCCGATCCTTACGCCGCATAGCAGAAACGACTACCAACCAACATTTCTTTAGTCAGTTGGGACAGCGCATTATACGAGTCATCACGCATTTGGGGCCTTATGGAAAACTGTATCAGATGGATGTGCGTTTACGCCCCACCGGTAAAAGCGGAGCGCTGGCCGTTTCGTTGGCAGAATTCGAACGTTATTTCCTTACGGGAGCAGGGCAGCTCTGGGAACGCCAAGCGCTCTGTAAAGCTCGGCCTATCTATGGATCGCCAGCCGTGCAGCAACAGACCATGAACGTAGTGCATCGAGCTATTGTGGGAAACGGCTGGCTACCGCATTATGCGGAAGAGATTCGGCATATGCGCTACCGTATGCAGGAATCGGCTCACCCGAACAATATGAAGCGTGCTGCGGGCGGGACGGTGGACATTGAGTTTGCCGTGCAGATGTTGCAGATCAAACACGCCAAGGATACTCCCAACATTCTGATCCCGGGTACGCTGCAGGCGATTGAAGCCTTATCCGCTGCGGGTATCTTGTCCGAGGAAGAGGCGAAATTCTTGACCCAGTCCTATCGGTTTTTGCGCAGTGTCGAGTCGCGGTTGCGGTTGATGAACACTACAGCTCGGCATGACCTACCGGCCGATCCGAAAGAGCTGCGGCGCCTTGCCTATTTGATGCAATTGGAATCGGCTGACGACCTCCAAGAGCAGTGCCGCTCCTACATGTCCGAGAACCGGAGGTTGTTTGAGCTTTTGGTGAACCGAGCCGCGGCGGAATGACCATCTTCAACGACCCTAGAGAACCGGACAAAGGAGCTTCTCGGGTGACAGCGATCAAACAAGTCACGGTGCAGACCCTTCAAGACATGAAACAAGCTGGCGAAAAGATCACTATGCTAACCGCCTACGATTTCTACACCGCCCGAACTTTGGACGAAGCCGGAGTAGACATCCTTTTGGTAGGCGACACGGTCGGTATGGCTGTGGCGGGGCACCCGACCACGATTCCCGTACGACTGGAACATATCATTTATCACGCCGAGATGGTATCTCGAGCGGTGCGCAGGGCTATGGTTGTCGGTGACTTGCCGTTTTTGACATATCAGGTGACCATCGAAAGCGCCGTCCAGAACGCAGGACGGTTGATGCAGGACGGTAAAGTCCACGCGGTGAAGTTGGAAGGCGGACGCTCCATGATACCGTTCATCAAGCACATATTGCGAGCGGGAATCCCTGTCATGGGGCACCTCGGTTTGACACCGCAGTCGTTTTATCGATTCGGAGGCTTCCGCGTGCAAGGACGCGATCCGGTCAGTGCAACCAAAGTGCGCGAAGCTGCCCTCGCGCTGCAAGACGCCGGTTGCTTTGCCCTGGTGCTGGAGGCGATTCCGGCCGAACTAGCACGCGAAGTAACCCAGTCATTGAGGATTCCCACTATCGGCATTGGAGCGGGTCCGCACTGCGACGGCCAAGTCCTGGTGACTCCCGATATGTTGGGAATGACCGGCTTTTCGGCAAAGTACATCAAGCATTTTGCTAACTTAAGACAAATTGTATTCGACGCTGTCTCTACTTACGTACGCGAAGTGAAGGCTGGAGAATATCCGACGGACAAACACGCATACTAAGGTGGCCAGGCTGAAGACATCGCTTCGTAGGCCCCTCCGCTAACTTAAGGAACGTCTGATCAACTGGCGGTAAACGAGCGTATTGGCTCGATGGAT
>CAYRMD010000030.1:0-52023 GCA_964425225.1 uncultured Pirellulaceae bacterium
TTAAACGTATCTCCGGCGGCCAGGTAGCACCCTGAGCAATCCAACGCCGCAAGCGATCCAGCTCGTGCCCGTCCAGCGGCTCACCCTGTTTGGGCATCGTCGGCCTTTGCCCCTCAGACGAACTGACGACTTCCAACAAGTAACTGGCTTCCGGCAAACCGGGTACCACGTAACCCAACTGCATGAGGTCGTGGCTCGTAACAAGCGAAAGCTCACCTTTCGGCTGGGGGGGTTGATGACAGCGAACGCACTTTTTTTCAAAAATCGGGGCAATATCCTGAACAAAATCGACCGTCGTAAGCTCCTGGCCAAATGCTTCTGCTAAAACGAGGCCTAACACTCCCCCAATAAGCGCTCTCCATAGATGTATATGCAGCGCCCTGGACACGATGACTTGCCTGGTTCCCGTCACCGCCACTCTCCCCCGAACATGCCTCGAGCTAACAGAACTACCCGATATCATGATGTACTCGTTAACTAGAAACAACCGACTCGACCGCAACCCATCACGGTGAAACCGCCGAGCCGACCGCTCCAAGATGCGAAGTCGTCAGCTAAGGGGACAATCGTTACTTCAGAAGTGTCGCACCGAGAAACCAGTCGTTTTTTGGTTGCATCGACAATCGTTTATAGGTAAACTCGTCGATCGATGAGAATATTTGCGAAAACGTGTACAAGATGGTTGCGTCTGCGCGGTAGGGAACGTTGTGGTCCCAAGTGGCTCGCAGAGTAGTACGTTGGCCCGTGAGGGAAAGCTCGTGGTGATTGACTCGCTACTTTGGCATGCCCGCAGGCTTAAGAGTGATCTGCACAGCGATGGAGCTCGACTGCGGTGGGTTTCAGAACCCGAAATCCTTCCGGACTGAATTGTTGCGGAGGCGGATAGTATGAATCGCCGTGGGTTTCTCGTGGCGTCGACTGTGGGACTGGCGGGCTACGCGTTTGGTCGACCAGCCCAAGCCGCTGGTGGCACCCGAATCGTATCAGGAGGGGGAACGGCGCGTTCGACTATATTGTTTTTCTTGTGCGGCGGTGCGTCGCATATTGACACCTGGGATCTTAAGCCCGATGCCCCAGCAGAGTATCGCGGGCCTTTTCGAGCGATCGCAACGTCCGCGCCCGGCGTGTGGCTGTCTGAACATCTGCCACGCTTGGCACAACAAGCGCATCATATTGCGTTGCTGCGCAGCGTTGACGGAACAGTCAATACCAACGACCATCACGGAGGATATTATTACCAGTTGACCGGACATCAGCCGGACGCATCGTTTGTGACTTTAGGCAACGATCGCCGGCCGCAACCGGATGACTGGCCGTTTATGGGTTCGGTAGTGGCAGCGAAGCGCCCGGCGCATTCTTTTCTGCCGAACGCCATTACGTTGCCGCACAAACCAAGTCGCCCTCCGTATACGCGCCCGGGCCAATTTGCCGCCCGACTAGGATTAGAATTCGATCCACTCTATGTGGAAGGTAGCCTCGAGGAACCGCTTCGGTTTCACGTGCCCGCTTTAGAGTTAATTGGCGATACGACCGCAGATCGCCTAACGGACCGCCGTCGCCTCTTAGCCGAGCTCGATAAAGTGCGGTATCATTTCGACGCCTTCCAGGGTGTTCAACGTTGGCAGCGGCATCAGCAACGGGCCTTCGATTTGCTGCTGGCCTCCAAGACACTGGAAGCCTTCGATCTACTGCGCGAACCGACTCACGTGCGCGACCGATACGGACAAACAGTCAACGGTATGAGTCTCCTGATGGCTCGCCGACTGGTCGAGGCTGGCGTTCCGTTCGTAACTGTTTTCTGGAAAGAAAACGAGAAGAAGTTGGCAAAAAAATGCGCCAGCGCCGGAGGTTGGGATACCCACGGTAATAACTTTCAATGTCTCAAAGAAGATCTTCTACCGGAATTCGACCAAGCTCTGTCCGCTCTATTAGAAGACCTGCAGCAGCGCGGTTTGTTGGAGCAGACTTTGGTGCTGGTTACTAGCGAAATGGGCCGAAAACCCAAGATCGGCGACCCGCGGAGCGGGGGATCGGCCGGGGCGGGCCGCGACCATTGGACTTACTGTATGACAGTCGTGATGGCTGGCGGCGGAATTCACGGCGGACAAGTTTATGGCTCGAGCGACCGCTATGCAGAGTACCCAGCAGACAAACCACTGACCCCAGCCGACCTCACCAAAACGGTGTACTACGCCATGGGTATCCATGATCTGACGGCTTATGATCCGTTAGGCCGCCCATACCAACTGCTTGAAGAGGGCCGCCCCATCCACGAACTGTTCTGACCGCCCACAATGCAACACGGATGCGTCGGCTTCCGGAACGTGATCATAGCGAGACGCTTATAAATCGAGCCGAAGAGTTTAACGCAAAGGCGCTAAAGCACAAATACGCAATGCAGATCCCATCCAGCGCCAATCGCCGAAGTGCGTCTTTTCGCCTGGCGTATGCATACATTTGTAGGTGAGAATCGTTTAACGTAGTGGCGCCGAAGCGCAATATGGAGCGAAGGCACGCTGGCCAGCTCCGCCGCCAGTTTGGGATAAGAAATTCCTTGGCCAACCCGGTTTGTCCCAAACCGCTTGCTCTTTACGTCCGGCGGCTCGATCAGTCAAGACCCTAGAGCGCATGCGCGCCGGGGTAAATCCCATTCCTTGGACGTACAACGATGCAGGCGCGCCGCTTGGCGCTTCATCAGATTCTGGCTGGGCCTTTGCGCCTCGGCGCCTCGGCGTTGAGTGACTTGCCTCGTGCAGACGTCCCGTAACGGCAACAGCCGAGGTGTGTGCGTCTTGATTATAGGTTATAGGTTAGTTGTTCGCGCTGAGTACTCCATGGTGTTCCGCGTTTGGCCTGTGCCATTTCGTGGGCATGAGGATTTGACGCAAACGAGCAAAGGCGCAGTAAAACAGACACGTGGCAAGATCGGGTAGCGGCTTCGTTTCGGATTTCTCGCATAACCGCGGCGATTTTGCTGAAACTAGCTAACCCGAGCCGTGGCATTATCATCTCTTGAATCCCATATCGACGCCTTGGGCAAAAATGGTTCTTTCCCAACCAGCAGCGGGTGTTGTCAGCTTACGTATTTCCTCTGCGCCACTGCGTCTCTGCGCTAATAAATTCTTCACCTACATACATGATGTACAGGCCTGCGCCTGTACGTTTGCCAAATTCGTCTAGCGTCTTGTCTACAAACGAGGAGCACATACCGAATCGCCGACCGTGCATGGCAACCCCAGGACGATTGCTCGATTGACTCCGACGAAAGCTAAATGCATGCGCTGTTCGCACTCATGGAACATGCCGCGCTTTGGCCGAACGGCTACCGTGAGGCGTGACGGCTCGAATTAGTTAAGATAGAGTCTCAATCTGCTTAAGCTTCGGCGATAGCTGGTTACCCTGTTTAAATAGGCGCTCTTGGCAGTTAGCCCGACGCGATGTGGGGCGTCGTTCGATTTGTAGCGGCCCCATATCTAGTGGGCAACAAGGGTAGGATTTGGCTCGTCACCCGACGTTTGATTTACGCTCGGGATCCTCGGCAACTTCCAACGTCACTGAACCAGTACACTTGGCAGCGAATCGAGGCCTAAGTCGCGGACTATTTTAAGCTTACGATAAAGGCGCACTTGATGTTTTGCGAATTTGCTGCTATGGCTTCGCTGTGGTGGAAAGACAACTGTAGCGCCAACGCAGCAGCGCTCTTGCCTAGGAGTCTTCCCCCCAGAGCCTGTCCACCTCATGTCGAGCCGCGGGTAAACGTGCGCCGTGTTGGGGCTTATGCGTGGTGCGGGGCGCAGCGGGCCTTTCACAGAGCTTGCCCAATTTTGGCCATCCAATCATTTGGATATCCCCTTGACATTGCAGAATAAATGATATCGAATCTCATTATCGACTCTGCGGCTATTGCCACGCCGTAGTAACACAAGACCTACGCAGGGTGTACGTCAAGCTAGGGAGATACTTCCATGAGAAGATTCCGCACCGAGCTAGAGCTCGGCACCTCTCGGCTAACTCGAGTTTCCGGTTTTACATTGGTAGAACTTCTGGTGGTGATCGCCATCATTGGCGTGCTTGTCAGCCTACTGCTACCGGCCGTCCAAGCGGCGCGAGAAGCTGCCCGCCGCATGGCTTGCTCAAACAATTTACGCCAGATCGGGATCGCTTTACACCACTATCACGACACGTACCGGGTGTTTCCCCCGGCTGGTCTTTACCGGATCGGTACCACTTCGGATAGCTTTTCGGTGCAGGCGCGTTTGTTGCCGTTCTTAGAGCAGGAAAACTTGCAGAATCTTATCGACTGGGGACTTCCCTATGGGTTACAGTCGCAGGTAGCCGGAACTAAGGTCTCTACGTACATTTGTCCCAGCGAGATTAATAAGCAGCCTCGTTTAGACCCCAAGCCTCACGACCCGAATTTCCAATATTGGGTCCTTAACTACGGCGCAAATATGGGAGTCTGGATGGTGTTTGATCCGGTGCGTCAGCTCGGTGGCGATGGAGTGATCGTTCCCAATCAGCCGACGAGCATGGCGAGTGTTTTGGATGGAACGAGTAACACGGTGGCTTTTGCGGAAGTGAAAGCCTGGCAAGCCTATTTACGGGACAGTGGTGTTCCGAGCGGCCCGGGTGTAGCCCCCCCGAGTTCGCCGGGGGAAGTGGTGCTCTTTGGTGGATCGCTAAAAACCAATTCTGGCCATACCGAATGGGTAGACTCGCGTGTGCACCAGACCGGTTTTACCGCTCTATTTCCACCGCAAACGCGAGTACTTTTCCAGTCAGGCGGGACGGTTTTCGACGTGGATTTCAACTCATCTCGCGAGGGCATAAACCCCACGCAGATAACGTATGCAGCGGTGACCGCCCGCAGTTATCATCGTCAAGGAGTCCATGCTTTGTATACGGACGGCTCAGTCCAATTTGTATCCGCGACGATCGATATTGGCACCTGGCGCGCTATGGCCACACGAGCCGGCAACGAACCGGTAACCTATCAGCCTTAGCTCGGAACGCTGTCGGTCGTGCTCGCCAGCAGATCAGGTTGGGCTGACCGATCAGGTAAGCGACTGGCGGGTTTGGCGAGCCACCTCGGCGACGTGTGCGGCCGTCAAACCAAAGTACCGATACAGCTCGGCGTGCGGTGCGGAAGCTCCGAATCGGCTCATGCCGACAAAGCGACCCTGTGGCCCCAAGAAAGGATCCCAGCCCAGTCGCAATCCCGCTTCTACGGCGACACGGGCGTGAACCTCCGGTGGAAGGACCGTGCGCCGATAGCTGTCCGGTTGCTGTTGGAAGAGCTCCATACTGGGCATACTTACGACGCGTGTCGGGATTCCCTCGTCCTGCAAAATGTTCTGCGCAGCAAGACAAATGTGCACTTCGCTGCCGGTACCGATGAGGATGACGCGCGGTTGGCCGTTGAATGCCTCGGACAGTATGTACGCCCCTTGCTGCAAACCAGCGGCGCTTGCATAGCGCGTGCGGTCCAGAGTCGGAACATTCTGCCGGGTCAATACCAAAGCAACGGGACCTTCGGCGGATTCCAGAGCCCAGCGGTACGCTTCGGCTACTTCGTTCGCATCCGCCGGACGAATCACCACTAAACCCGGGATGGCTCGACACGCCGCTAAGTGTTCCACCGGCTGATGCGTGGGGCCGTCTTCTCCCAAGCCTATCGAATCGTGGGTGAGAATATATAAGACCCGTTGCCGCATCATGGCGCTTAAGCGGAGCGACGGCCGAAGATAATCGGTAAAAACGAAGAACGTGGCGGCATAGGGCCGCAATCCTACCAGGGCCATGCCGTTGCAGGCAGAGGCCATTGCGTGTTCACGCACCCCGAAGTGCAAATTGCGTCCACTGCGATCCGTTGCGCTGAAATGCCCTTCATGCTCCAGAAGTGTCATCGTCGAGGGCGCTAAATCGGCCGATCCGCCAATCAACCACGGGATGCGCTTGGCCAGAGCATTAAGCACGTTTCCTGAAGAAACGCGAGTTGCTAAACCTTTCGGATCGGCAGCAAATTGTGGGATGGCCTGCTGCCAGCCGTCGGGTAATCGCCTCGCGAACATCGTTTGCAGTTCGGCAGCTAAATCCGGCCGTTCGGACTGCAACCGCGCATATTGCTCGTTCCATGCCCGGTAGAGTTGAGCGCCGCGTTTACCGAGCGAAGAGCGAAAATGTTCCCGCACCGCCTCGGGGACGAGGAACTTCGCGTCCTCAGGCCAGCCATAAAAACGCTTCGCTAAGCGCACTTCTTCTTCACCCAGCGGTGCGCCGTGTGCTGCGTGCGTGTTGGCTTTATTGGGAGCACCGTAGCCGATTATGCTTCGAACGATAATAATCGTCGGTCGATCACTGGTCTGCTCGAACTGTTGAAACGCCCGGCGCAAAGCCTCCAGGTCGTTCGCATCGTCGACGCGTACCGCCTTCCAGCCGAGTCCTTCGAACCTTCGAGCCACATCCTCGCTGAATGCCAGCTCCGTAGGCCCCTCGATCGTGATATGGTTATCGTCGTAAATCCAACACAGATTGTTCAACCGCAAATGCCCAGCCAACGAAGCGGCTTCGGCCCCGACACCCTCCATCAGATCACCGTCACTACAGAAAGCAAACACGCGGAAGGGAAAAAGCTGAAGGTTCGGAAGATTGTATCGAGCAGCCAACCACTGGCCGGCAATTGCCATCCCGACGCTATTGCCCACACCTTGACCCAACGGTCCCGTGGTCGTTTCGATTCCCTCAGCTTCGCCAAACTCCGGATGCCCCGCACACGGGCTATGCAACTGGCGAAATCGCTTAATGTCGTCCAAAGTGATTGCCAACTGGTGGGTGGGTTCTCCTGTGGCTGGATCCACCTTCCGCACGCCGCTGAGATGCAGCGTGGCATACAACAGCATGGAAGCGTGACCACAAGAGAGAATGAATCGATCCCGACCAGGCCAACGCGGGTGTTCTGGGTCGTAGCGAAGAAACTCATTCCAGAGCACGTACATCACAGGGGCTAAAGCCATGGGAGTGCCGGGATGCCCGCTGTTGGCCTGCTGAACCCCATCCATCGAAAGCGTTCGAATGGTGTTGATGGCCTGTTGTTCCATGGATTCTGTTGCAATCGCCATAGACGTCAGAAACCTTACATGAGGTGTTCACATGACCCAGGGGCACCTAAAAACGGCCAGTGTACCCGCCTGAGGGATGGGGTCAAGGTGAGAACATGCCACAAAGTACGTCGCATAAGGGAAAGGCGGCCTGGTTTACGTGCTAGACTTCAAGAAGAAAGCCAGAGTGCACTGAGCCAACCGCGGATTCGCCCTCGATTCCCACCCACAAGGATCGTTGCTGATGTGCGACAACGAGGCTGCTCTGTTACCTTTGCCACCGGAGTCATGGCGGAAATGGCAGACCCGGCGCCGTCATGTTCGTGTCCAGTACCGAACGTCGGCCGAGGCAAGAATCGATTGTGTAGAGGAGCTTGCCACCGAATGTGGTTTTTTCTCGGTCGAGACAAGGGATTTGTCGCTCAGCGGCATATCCTTTTATTCGGATACGGCTCCGTCGGAACGCGCGATACTTCTTAAGCTTGGACCGCCAGAAGACTCGGTATTGATCCTGGGACGTGTGACACGCTGCGAGCGAGATTTCGAGGATCCCAAACGCCGCTTTCAAGTCGCGTGTACGTTCCGGCAGCTCCTCCGAAGCGGCCCCGGTGCGCCTCCAGTCGCACGCCGGTCAAAAGGCGACCAGGGTGTTAGGTAGTCCCTGGGGCGGGAAGCAACGAGTAGCCCATGAGGAACTCATCGACGGCGCGTGCCACACCGCGGCCTTCATTAATTGCCCAAACGACTAGCGATTGACCGCGACGGCAGTCGCCCGCCGCAAAGACTTTCCGAACGCTGGTAGCAAACGGACCATGAGCGGCGCGATAGTTACCCCGTTCGTCGTATTCGACCTGCAAGAGGTCGGATACATACCGTTCCGGGCCGACGAACCCCATTGCCAGCAGCACAAGATCCGCCTCCCACTCGCGTTCACTGCCGGGTATTTCTCGCATCGAGTAACGCCCGCCCTTCAATTCCCACTCGACCTGCACGGTGCGGATCGCGGCCACATTCCCGTGGCCGTCATCGAGAAACTCCTTGGTAAGAACGCAATAGCTGCGTGGGTCGTCTCCGAAGCGGGCGCGCGCTTCTTCGTGTCCATAGTCGACGCGAAAAATACGCGGCCACTGGGGCCATGGATTGTCCGGGCCTCGCACCGCCGGCGGCCGCGGCAAAAGCTCGAAATTCACCAAGCTCCGGCAACCGTGCCGTAACGCCGTGGCAATACAGTCGGTACCCGTGTCCCCACCTCCAATGACAACCACGTTCTTGTTGCGTGCCGAAATATACTGACCGTCCTTCAAACCACTATCCAGAAGGCTTTTGGTCGTCTTGGTTAAGAATTCCATAGCGAAGTGGATCCCTCGCAATTGACGACCCGGGACCGGCAAATCGCGCGGCTGCGTTGCGCCGGTGGCAAGCACCAACGCGTCGTTTTCGGCCAGCAGCTCTCGAGGATCCACGTTCTTGCCGACGTCGGCGTTGGTAACAAAGACAACCCCTTCTTGTGCCAGAAGATTCACGCGCCGCTCGACCACCGATTTGTCGAGTTTCATATTGGGAATACCATACATGAGCAGACCACCAATCCGATCGGCCCGCTCGTAAACCGTCACTGTATGCCCGGCCTTATTCAATTGGTCGGCCGCAGTAAGTCCAGCCGGCCCCGATCCAACGATCGCCACTTTTTTGCCAGTTCGAACCGCCGGTGGACGCGCTTGGACCCAACCTTCCGCAAACGCCCGATCAATGATGGCATTTTCAATGTTCTTGATCGTTACGGGCGGTTCAATAATTCCCAGAACGCACGCTCCTTCACAAGGTGCCGGACATGTACGGCCGGTAAATTCCGGAAAATTATTGGTCTTGTGCAATCGCTCCAGTGCTTCCCGCCAACGGCCTTGATAAACCAAATCATTCCATTCCGGTATCAAATTATCGATCGGACAACCGGTAGCCGACTGGCAGTACGGTACACCGCAGTCCATGCATCGCGCCCCTTGAGTGCGCAAGTGCTCTTCGTCGGGCTGCGTATAAATCTCCAGGAAATCGTTCAACCGCTCCAACGGGTCGCGGTACGGTACCGATTTGCGTGGATACTCTTTGAACCCGGTCGGTTTGCCCATCGATCGAACCTCGCTTACTGTGGTCCTACGCGGCGCACGTGCAGAACATGGACATGGCTGAGCTTCGTGGTGATCGCGTCATTTAACCGGTACTTCTTCATGCACCGGTGCTTCCGATTCTTCGTCGTGCGCTTGGCGTTCCGTGAGGACGCGTTTATAGTCAATCGGCATTACTTTAACGAACTGGGCCACCACATCCGGCCACTGATCCAAAATGCGTGCGGCCACCGTCGAACCGGTCCATTCCTGGTGGCGACGGATCAATTCGAGGAGTTCCGCGATATCGTCGGCTGCCTCGACCGGTTCGAGCTCGACTGTGCCCAAGTTGCAACGGATGGCAAAGTCGCCTGCTTCATCGAGCACATAGGCAGTGCCCCCGGACATTCCAGCGGCAAAATTCCGTCCGGTCGGTCCAAGGATTACAGCTACCCCACCGGTCATGTATTCACAACCATGGTCGCCGACACCTTCCACCACGGCGCGGGCACCGCTGTTGCGCACGCAAAAGCGCTCAGCAGCCCTACCCCGGAAGAACGCTTCACCGCTTGTAGCGCCATACAGCACGACATTACCGATCAGAATATTGTCTTCCGCCCGAAAACGACTCTGTCGCGGTGGGTAGATCACCAGCCGTCCGCCAGACAGCCCTTTGCCAACATAGTCGTTAGCGTCGCCTTCCAGTTCCAGGGTGATCCCGCGTGCCAAAAACGCCCCAAAGCTCTGGCCAGCCGAGCCATAGAACTTCAAATGAATCGTCCCATCCGGCAAGCCATATTCTCCCCAGCGCTGCACTAACCGGTGACTGAGGGTGGTTCCCACCGTACGATGGATATTGCGGATCGGAAGTTCGCTGCGCACCGGCTTACCATGCTCCAAGGCGGGCTGTGCCAATTCGATCAGTTGATTGTCTAAGGATCGCTCAAGACCGTGATTCTGGACTCGGGTGCAGCGCGCATCCACATTGGGATGCGGCTTGATTGCCGGTTGGAGCAAAGCCGTTACGTCCAATCCTTCGGCTTTCCAATGGTTGATCGCATCATACGGCTCCAGTACATCGACTCGCCCAATCATCTCATCGATGGTCCGAAAGCCCAGTTCGGCCATAATGCGGCGAGCCTCTTCGGCCACCATGAAAAAGTAGTTAATCACGTGTTCCGGTTTTCCACTGAACTTGGCTCGCAACACCGGATCCTGAGTGGCAATGCCCACCGGACACGTATTCAGGTGGCATTTGCGCATCATGATACAACCGAGCGTGATCAACGGGGCAGTGGAAAATCCAAACTCTTCGGCCCCCAGCAGCGCAGCGATGACTACGTCGCGACCGGTTTTTAAACCGCCGTCGGTCTGGAGCACGACGCGACTGCGTAGATCATTCATTACCAGAGTCTGGTGCGTTTCAGCCAATCCCAACTCCCACGGCAAACCTGCGTGCTTGATGCTCGTCAGCGGTGAAGCCCCTGTCCCTCCGACATCTCCCGAGATCAAAATATGATCGGCATGGGCCTTGGCGACACCGGCGGCGATCGTACCGACTCCGACTTCGGAAACTAATTTGACGCTGATACGAGCTTGCGGGTTTGCGTTCTTCAAATCATAGATCAATTGCGCCAGATCCTCGATCGAATAAATATCATGATGCGGCGGAGGACTGATTAATCCCACGCCGGGTGTGGAGTGACGCAAACGCGCGATCGTGGCATCCACTTTCCGCCCTGGTAACTCGCCACCTTCGCCTGGCTTGGCACCTTGCGCGATTTTGATCTGCAATTCGTCGGCATTCGTTAAATACCAAATGGTTACCCCGAATCGCCCCGAAGCCACTTGTTTGATTGCCGATCGTTTGCTATCCCCGTTCGGAAGCGGGTTATAACGCTCCGGATCCTCGCCGCCTTCTCCCGTATTGCTCTTGCCGCCGATGCGGTTCATGGCGATGGCCAGCGTTTCATGCGCTTCGGCCGAAATCGATCCGAAACTCATGGCTCCCGTACAAAATCGCCGGACGATGTGCGCAGCCGGCTCAACCTCGTCCAACGGAATCGGCCCTCCATTGGCATGCGGCTTGAATCGCAAAAGACCACGCAACGTTTTCCAATTTCGGTTTTCCTGGTTAACGCGTTCGGCGAACCGCCAATAGGCTTGGGCATCGCCATTGCGTGCGGCGATCTGAAGGTCCGCGATCACGGCCGGCTCCCAACCGTGGCGTTCCCCATCGGGTCGCCAATGGAACTCTCCGAAGTTGGGCAATTGGTTCCCGTCTGCGGTCGGTCTTGGCGGATAGGCTAAACGGTGCCGCCGCAACGCCTCCTCGGCTAATACGCGGAAGCCTACTCCCTGTACACGACTGGCCGTTCCGGTAAAACACCGGTCGACGACCTCGTCGCGCAGGCCGAGTGCTTCGAAGATTTGTGCTCCCTTATACGACTGCAAAGTCGAGATCCCCATCTTGGCCATGACTTTGAGCATGCCTTTGGCGACGCTTTTTCGATAAGCTGCCACCACCTTGTGATCGTCCCCGAATTCCGGAGCTGGCAATAAGCCGTCGCGGCGGGCTTGCCATAAAGCTTCGAAGGCCAAATAGGGATTGATGCCGTCAGCGCCATAGCCGACCAACAGACAGAAGTGATGGACTTCCCGCGCCTCACCGGTTTCCAGCAGCAGACCGATGCGAGTCCGTTTGGCGCGCCGTACCAGATGGTGATGCACCGCTCCACAAGCCAACAACGCGCTGACCGCTACGCGCTCCGGCGACATGGCTCGATCGGTCAACACCGCCAAGGTATATCCTTCGTCGATCGCCTGCTCAGCCTCCTGACAAATTCGATCCAACGCCGGTACCAGGCCGTCGACGCCTTTCTGTACCGGATACGTAATATCGATGACCCGCGTCCGCCAATTACGCACGTCCATATGTTTAATGGCAGCTAACTCCTCGTTGGTCAAAATCGGATGCGGTAACAGTAATCGTTCACAATGCTCCGGCGTAGTCTCCAACAGATTGCGCTCCGGTCCTATATAACACTCCAGCGACATGATCACTTCTTCGCGAATCGAATCGATCGCCGGATTGGTGACCTGAGCGAACATCTGCTTGAAATAGTCGTACAGCATTCGGGGTTGATCGGATAGACACGCCAATGCCGAATCGTTCCCCATGGAGAAAATTGGATCCCTTTTCTCGCGGACCATCGGCAGCAACATAAATTGCATCGTTTCGACGGTATACCCGAACGCCTTCATGCGCTCGATCAACGTGTCGGGATTGAACCCATGGGCTTCCTTGCCAGGCCGCAAATCGGAAAGTTCAATCCGATGCTGCCGTAGCCACTGGCCGTAGGGACGTCGTCGCGCAAACTGCTCCTTGAGCACTTCGTCGGGAACCAGTTCCCCTTGCTCAAAATCGATTAAGAACATTCGGCCCGGCTGTAAGCGCCCTTTTTCTTTAACCAACTCGGGAGCTACTGGTAAAACTCCCACTTCGCTGGCCATGATGACCCGATCGTCAAATGTCAAATAGTAACGGCTGGGGCGTAGACCGTTGCGATCCAATACAGCACCAACGTAATGGCCATCGGTAAAAGCAATCGAAGCTGGTCCGTCCCATGGTTCCATCAAACACGAATGGTATTCGTAAAAGGCCCGCTTGGTTTCCGACATCGTTTCGTGCTTCTGCCACGCCTCGGGAATCATCATCATGATCGCTTCTTGAAGCGTGCGTCCGGTCATCAACAAGAATTCCAATACGTTGTCGAAATTCCCTGAGTCCGAACAGTCCGGCTCGACAATCGGAAATAACCATTTCAGATCATCCCCAAACAAATCCGAACGCACGACTCCCTGCCGGGCATGCATCCAATTGATGTTTCCCTTGAGCGTATTGATTTCGCCATTATGAGCCATGAAGCGGTTAGGCTGCGCACGATCCCAACTGGGAAACGTATTGGTCGAGAAACGCGAATGGACCATCGCCAAATGGGTTTGGTAATCCGGATCTTTAAGATCCGGGAAATAGAGCATCAACTGATGCGGAGTCAACATGCCTTTATAAATCATGACTTTAGTAGACAAGCTGCACATGCAGAAGAGCTTAGCTTGTTCCAGGCGCGTGTCGCTGCGCAACAGATGGCTACAACGCTTGCGGATCAAATAGAGCTTTCGCTCCAATGCATCACCACATAACCACCGGCCTTGAGAATCCTTTCCCGCACCGATAAAAAGCTGTTCGATGTAGGGCTCAGAACGCCGGGCACTGGGACCGATATCCGCGACGTCAGGTTGTTGCGGTACCTTGCGCCAACCGATGAGCCGTTGACCGAATTGTGCAATGACCTGCTCTACCACGCGTTTACAATACCGGCGTTCGTCAGCCTTTTGCGGCAAGAAGACAAGACCAGCACCAAATTCGCCGGGCGGCGGGAGCGTGATGTTCCAAAGCTGCAGGGCTTGTTTGGCCAGGAATTCATGCGGTAGCGCCGTTAAAATTCCGGCTCCATCCCCAGTATTTTCTTCACACCCACATGCTCCGCGATGACTCATATTGCGCAGCACCACGTCTGCGTCGAGCACGAGCTGGTGGCTGCGTTGGCCCTTAATATGCGCCACAAAGCCGACACCACAGCTATCGTGCTCGTAGCCTGGATCATACAGACCGTGTTTTGGCGGATAACCGTAACGAGCCCATGGAGCCATTGCGGGTTCTCCCAAATCACCCATCACTTTTGACCGTCCCCAGAGCCTCCTCCGATCGGACTATTTGGATCGCCCTGCAGAAACTACCAGCTCGGGGACTTCCGAGCCCTGGTCGGTAGTCTCTGCTGGCACGTTCGCTGGTTCGCGATCAGTTATGGGTTGAGCGGCCGTCCCTGCTGAGCGATACGACAAAAGCATCTGCATGAAACGCTCGGCCGTTGCTCCTAATTGCCTGCCCCGCCGATAGACGATGCCGATGGGCCGCACCAGCCGTTCATCCTCGATAGGTTTTGCTACCAGTGAGCCGAGTTGTACTTCACGCACCACCGTCGGCTCGGGCAGAATACTCACCCCGGCATTGATCTCAATTGCGCGTTTGAGCGTCTCGATGTTATCAAAGGCCATCACCACCGGAGCACTCACCTTGTGGCGCTCCAAAGCCCGATCAATCACTCGACGAATCTTCAAACCCAAATCGAACCCAACCATGGGTTGTCCATCCAAGTCCTGCATGCGTATGGAGTGCCGTTGAGCCAACGCATGGCGTGGCGAGCACACAAAGACCATCGGTTCTTCCCGCCACACCACAGCGGCGATGGACCGCGTGGCCTTCGGAAAACTCACCAACCCTAGATCTACTTGATCAGTCTCGACCAACTCATAGACCCGATCTGGATGTTCGTAGTCCAATCGAATGTTGGCCTTCGGATACTGGCTCATGAACGCCTGAACCACCTCGTTCATGTGACTCAAGCCCACCGAATAAATCGAGGCCACGCGCACGCGCCCGGCTACTCCTTGACTCATGAGCCGCACTTGTTCCTCCAAGCTCAAATAGCGGTGCACCATTTTGCGGCACCCGTTGTAAAACACCTGCCCCTCGGCTGTCAGTACAAAGGGCCGCTTCGAGCGATCAATCAGCTTCAATCCCAGATACTGCTCCAAGTGATGCACCAATTGACTGGCACCGGATTGCGTAAGACCATTTAGGTCGGCCGCTCGAGAAAAGCTGCGGCGACTTACCACATCGCAGAACACCTTTAAGGCTCGAATGCTGACCGACGCCATAACCCACCATTAGTTGATAAAATACAAAAATCCATCCAATATCAGTTTTTGATATACCAGAATAGCTAGTTACCCGACCAGCGTCAACGGGCTGGTGCGGATTTTTAGAACGATTGTCAGCTTTCCAAATCAAAGGTTGAAATTCCGACTTTACGGAACGCAAACTAGTAAGGAACAATGAGGTAAAGGCGTTGGCATTTACGTTGAGCAGATAGGGGTTCCTTGAGCTTTTCAAGGACGTTCGCGTATTTCTTCGGCTAAACGAGCAACCTGGTGCCCGTGCCGATTGCCAACACGCATAACGATTCTTTTATGTTTCGTGACGCACATCGGATTCTCTTGGGTGCCCGCCGCGATGAAATCCCTTTCGAGCTAAAGGTTAAGGCGAGTCGGCACTTTCGGACCCGATAAATCGGGTCACTACAAACAAACCCGTTCCTCGTGACCTCAGTCATAGTAACCTCGTTCCTAGTGACCGCATTCGTGCGGTCCTTTTACTTCCTTAAACTGAGTGTTTTTCTTCACACCTGACCTTAGCGCATGAAAAAGACCTCGCCAAAACTGCGTATTTCAACTGGTTCTGCGCGTACCCGCGAGGTCGCTTGTGAATATACGTCTTTACCCCGACTTTTTTGTATGTAGCTCTGGCTTCCATCGCCCCCTTGTTGACGGCACAGCAGTTTCGGCTGCTGCGAGAGCTGGTGCTGTGATGGCTGCCAGGTTGCGGAGGGCGGCAAGATGGCTAGGGCAAGTCTCAGCTAGAGGCATCACCGCACGTCATTAGGCCGGTTTCTTGCCAAGTCGCCTCGCAATCCGTCAGTAATTCTGAGCAGGTTGGCGGTGCGGATTCTTCGTTGGTTTCACCTCAGCGTGGGACGCATGTTTGGCCGGTAATCGACGAGACACGCATCGCGAAACCTGGCCAGAAGATGGCATGCGTAAAAAAGATGTTCGAGCATCGCGCCACGAAGCGTTATGTGCAACGGCCCATGGTGGCAACGGCGGTGGTACTGTTCCGACACATTAACCTGCCCTGGGTATTTCGGCTGTTCACCTGGTTGGGATTATTGTCATCATCGGCAAATATCCACAGGCGCCTGCCTTGTGCCTGACCAATATGTACCTACCCAACAGGTACCCTGCCCCACATGTGCCTGCGTATAAAGCGAGTAACGCAACAGGCGCATGCACAACAGCTGCCTGCTCCGAGTTGAACGTACAACCACCGGCGGGGGAACCGGCTATGGGACGATCGCGGATGGGACAACCATAAAGGTTGCCCCTACCAGAAACACAAGGATGTTGGTGGTGACCGCATTCATAGGGTCACTACCAGCACGGGAAGAAGTCCCTCATACAGTCGCCGCGCACGGACTCGTATCGCGTTCGAACCCATTGGCAGCGTGAGCCAAGCCGTCAGCCGAGTCCAGATTCCCTTCCGCTGGAGTCTGCCGAAACGCACTTGGTCAACTTGTCGCTTTGCCCGATGGCCAGTCGTGTGGGCGGATAGTCCCGCACGTGCCAAGTTATATCCGGTAAGTGCTCTCGTACATCGAACTCCGTATCGGACTCGACAATCGCTTGACTGCCGCTAGAGGACCGGGCAAAAAAATGCTCCAGCAGCCGAAGCATGTCGGACCGCCTTTCGTGATAAAATGCGTACGGTGGCGAGCAGAAAAGGAGAACCGGTTCGTCCGAGGGCTTCCAGTCATGAAGAAGCCAGAAAAAAGCGTCCGCCGGAATCACGTCGGCTTGATCGAGCACTTGCCATCGCGCCAACACGGATCGTAACGCTTCGGCTGTGGGTAGATGCTGCTCAACGAAAATCGCGCGGCGCGCTCCGCGACTAAGGGATTCCAGCCCCAACGCGCCGGTGCCGGCAAACAGATCTATTACTTCGATGGCCGGCAGTGTCGGGCCCAACAAACTAAAAAGTGCCTCGCGAACTCGGTCCTTCATCGGGCGCGTTCGCTCGGCCTGCCGGTACGGAATCGCCCGTCCCCGGAATCGGCCGCCAATGATCCGCACTTTGCCGAACCGAGGCGACTGACCGGATCGATGGGAACGGTACGAGGTCATTGGCTGCTAAACTCCCGTTAATAGCTGCTGCACCCCCGGCTGACTCTGGCACTCCGGCCGAACATCGTTATTCTAATACGTAGGGGAGAAGTATCGTGTACGTTGCGAAGTCTCTAACTGCCTTTTTCCCAGGCATGCTTACCGAGCGGGTAATGAATTGTCGGATAGTGGATATCGACTCCATGGTTAGGAGAACTCAATCGATGCGAAGGCGAATTGCGATTCTT
This sequence comes from uncultured Pirellulaceae bacterium, assembly GCA_964425225.1. Classification (GTDB taxonomy): domain Bacteria; phylum Planctomycetota; class Planctomycetia; order Pirellulales; family Pirellulaceae; genus BPJU01. Next base: position 17,287 of record CAYRMD010000030.1, read on the forward strand.
CTGTGTGGGTGGGCCTTGAGTGGATTCACCGGGAACACCATGTACCTCAGGCACGTTGCGTCGGCACAAGAAGCAACTCCTCCGGCAGCAACAAACCAACAGCCCTCTACCGATCAGCAATCAACGGCATCGGCTGAGGCGCAGCAAAATGCGGGTGCCGCCTTCGACAAACTTTTGGGTGACTGGAAGGCGTTACTCAAAGAAATGCGCGATCTTCGTACACGATATGTCTCGGCAGCCGTGGACCAACGTCCTGCCCTCGAACAACAATGGGCCGCGCTGGTTGCCAAAGGTAATCAAATGATTCCCGAGCTGCATCAGGCAGCGGTTCAGGCCTACCAAGAAGCACCCGATCAAAACATCCAGATAACGCGATTCTTGTTCGGCTTGGTCGAGGATTATTTGCAACGGGACCTGTATGACGAAGCCTGGTCGATTTGCGAAGTATGGTTGGCACAGCCGCCCGCCGACTTGAAATACACGAGCTTGGCCGGTCGAACCGCTTTCTGCTTGAACCGATTCGAGCAGGCAGAGCAACTCTTACAGCAAGCCCAACAAGCTGGCACGATCGATGATCAGGGCAGTGAATTCCTGAGCCTGATCCCGGATCAAAAAAAGCTCTGGGCCGAGGAACTCAAGCTCCGCGAAGAAGAAGATCGCTTGCGCCAAACGAACGATCCGAATCGATTGCCCGAAGTTAAAATGACGACTTCCAAAGGCGAAATTGTGCTTGTTTTATTCGAAGATCAGGCTCCGGAAACCGTCGGTAATTTTATCAGCTTGGTGGAACAAGGCTTTTACAACGGCCTTACTTTTCACCGCGTTTTGCCAGGTTTCATGGCCCAGGGCGGTTGCCCGAAAGGTGACGGCACGGGTGGACCTGGCTACCAGATCTACGATGAATTCGACAAGCCAGGGGCCCGCATGCATTTCCGCGGGTCGCTGAGTATGGCAAAAACCGCCGCTCCCAACTCAGGCGGTAGCCAGTTCTTTATCACCTTTCGACCCACGCCTCATCTAAACGGCAAACATACGGTGTTTGGTCGTGTCGTCGAAGGGTGGCCCGTGTTGGCCAAGATCCAGCGCCGCAATCCGGACGACGCGAACCCACCGGAACCCGACAGGATCGAAAAGGTCGAGGTTCTGTTTAAACGAAATCACGAATACCAGCCGCGAAAAGTTTCCTCGGAGGGTGGCCAGTGATTCGTCAAAGCTGTAGCGCAATTGCGACGTCTGACACACCGCGGGCCCGTCTCCATATTCTACCAATTTGGCTGTAATATTTACCCACTTGGAACTGGAGAGACAAACCGGTCCAGGTCGACACCAACCCAGGCCTACTCGGGAGTCGTGCTGATGGCGTCCGGATTGCCCCAAGATCAACCCCTGGATGAACAGCGCTTGATGCGCCGGCGTCTGACGGTCGATCCGGAAATCGCCGAATCGTGGTTTTTTGACCGAGATGGTGTCGTTCATGGGCCGATGTCCGGTTTAGAGCTGTTGCACCACGTGCGAAACGGAGAAGTCACAGCCGAGACACCGGTCCGAAAGGGAGACTCTCAATGGGTCAAGGCTAGCGAAGTTAGCGGTCTTTTCGAAGCAGCCTTTCGCCGTGCGTTTACTTATCGGTGTCCGTACTGCGGCTCGGAGGTTGATAAACCGCCCACGGTTTGTCTGGGATGCGACCGTGAGATTACTGCCGTGTATCGGGTTCGCGAGGGCCCCACCGCGCCACCACCTCAACATTCGTCAGAGGCACGCAACGCCACACGCTCGCAGGAAAAGCAAGCCGCCGGCGTGCCGGCTTCCAGTGATCAGCGAACGGTACTGCATTCTATTGTGCGTTGGGTTCGCGGTTGGTTTGGCAATTCGTAACGCGGTGGTCGAAAGTTTGACAAGGCTGACGTAGGTCTGCTTCTTTTCCGCCTAACCCGATGTAAACACAGAGTGCTGCATACGTGATTCTTGGTAAAGGCGTGCGTTTAGGCGGTTGGAGTGATTTAACGCAATGGGGGTACGAATATACCATTGAGCGCTAAACCGAACTGCGTGGTTGGCCACTTTGGGCCTTTGCGTTTTTCCAGTCGTTCAGCGCTTACCTACGATCGACAACCATACGACAGACGCCGTAAGAACGAGACTTTTCGGCGGCTGTTGTTAAAGCGCTTGCCAGAAGGGAGGCTGCCACAGCAAGGGACGAGGGGACTTGCGCTTTCGCTGCGCAACTTGGCTCATCGAATTACTCTACCTATCTTACCAGGTATCGGTTGGAGAAACTCTAACGATTCACCCGCTGGCATGCTCCGGAGGTAGTTCCATTCGACTCGGTCGCGGCCGGGTTCCGATGAAACGGGTATCGAGCAACGTAGCTCTCCTACGGAGCCGGAGACGAAGCGGATGGGACGTAAATCGGGCAAAGTCCAATCCTACTATATCATATTGGCCGCGTGTCTATTGTCGTTATGCATACTGGCCTTGCGCACCTGGGAAGCGAAGCCTTCTGGGAGCAACATTTTAATCCAGGGGGATCCATTAGCCGGCGAGCGACGGGGGGCTGCCGCCCCGCTAGGCCCGCGGGTTGCCGCCGAAGATGCGTTGCCTGCCGATAAGCGGGACAAGCACGCTGATGCTGGCGTTCATGATACGTCGGACGAACATTTCCACGACGAAGCGACTACTCAGCCGAGCAATTCCGTGGTAGTCGAAGCTACGCTTCCGCAACCGATTGAACTGGACTTACTCGTTGCTCATTCCTCGCCCCCTGTTCGAGCGCACGTGCGACCACCGCTTGCCGAAGAAGTGACCGAACCCACGCTTCCCGATCCACCGCTTGAGTTAGTTCCCGATTTGCCCGGTGTCGAATCCCTGCGGATTGCATGGCGCCATCCTGAAACAGACCCGGTTCCTCCATCGGTCGAGTATCGAGGCGGTGAATTGGCTCGTCGCATTGGCCAATCTGTGGCATTGCGATCTGGCTGTTGGCCGCGGGCCGCGCGGTTGCACGAACAATTGATCGAACTGGAGAATTCCCCAGCGGCAGCGTGGGCGGCCGAGGTGCGTAGCGCTCTAGAACACCTTGAGCAAATCGAACGGTTCAGTTCGCCCCAAGCACGGGGTATTCTGGGAAAGCTCGCCGAGTTAGCCACCAGGCCCCTGCCGTCGGTCGAGACGTATCCGCTACAGACGGACAATTGGCTCAGGCTCCTGGCGCGAGCTCGATATGGTTTGGCACGGCGTGTCGAGCTTTGGCAACAGATCGAGCGCTCTGTGCAAGAGGAACCCTCACTGCGTGTGCACTTTTCATCGGTCAGTATTGCCGACCAGTTAGCACAGATCAGCTCCGTCTTGCCGTCACATGGCCGAGCAGGCGAATGGCGACGCTACTTGCTGTTGGATCAATTATCGCTCGTAGCCGGTTCCCCGCAGGTCGATATGGTCACCCGCCAGACAATTGCGCAGCGCGTTTTATCGCGACTGACGAGCGATCGGCTTAACGAAGAGCAGCGCCGGTTTGTGGCCCAGCCGGCCCTGGCTCGCCTAAACGAGCAGTTACGACATTGGGCCTACATCCCCCCAAACTATGCGGAATTCTTAGAAGCCATCGAAGCTTGGGAACAACTTGATGCCCGAGCAGCCGAACAGCTCGTGGCCCAATGGCACTATATGAAATGGTCGCCGTTCGAGGAGGCTACGGCAGTTGCACGCATATTCGACACACATTATCGGAATGCCAACATTCGAGTAGCCATCAGCAGCGAGCTGCTCAATCGATTCCTTCCTCCCGTTTATACGACGGAAGAGGAAGTAAACGATGAGATTTTGGGAACCCCTGTGTCGGGTCGAAGCCGCATCGTGACTCGTTTGTTCGTCGAGCTGATTCCCGATCGGATGCGTTGGCGACTGGGAGTCGAGGCACGCGGTCAAGTGCAGTCACAAACGTGGGCTGAGCGCGGCTCGGTCACCCTTTTTACCCATGGAGCCACGCGGTACCGAGCTCGAAAACTGCTCACGATCGACCGGCATGGGATTTTTGCCCACCGCACAGAAACCGAAGCACAAAACGATTCCGAATTGGCCGAGGTCACAACTCGCCTGGACGGTCTACCGCTTCTTGGATCGCTGTTGCGGTCCTTGGCACGGCGGACACACACCGAACGGCTGCCGGAAGCCAATGCCGAAGTCGAACAAAAGGTGAGCCATCGGGTGGCTGAACGACTCGATGCTGAGGTAACACGCCGCATCTACGAATGGGAGAAACGATATCGCGAGCGCCTCGTGGCGCCCCTGGTGAAGCTGGATTTACCCCTAACGACTCTCGACATGCACACCACTTCCAAGCGCCTGATCGCGCGCTATCGGTTGGCGGGCGATAACCAATTGGCTTCTTGCACACCGCGCCCCATTGCTCCTGCCGACAGTCTGCTGAGCCTCCAAATTCACGAATCGGCCGTCAACAACGTGCTGGAACGCCTCCGCTTGTCCGGACGCCGGGTCTCGCTTAGCGACCTGTACCGGCAAATCACCGAGGCATTTGGCAAGAAAGTCGAACCTCCCGAAGACGTTCCCGATCAGATTGTCGTCACGTTTGCCGACCAGGATCCGATTCGGGTCCGCTTTGACCAAGGACGCGTCGAACTGTTAATGAAGATTGCTGAATTGCGTTCTGGTCGCGACCGATGGTACGAATTTGAAGTTTATACATGGTTCACGCCTCAGGTGGTCGATCGAAAAATTGTGCTGGTACGCGATGGCGTGATCGAGTTGCGCGGGGCGATGAGTTTTGCTGATCGGTTGCCGTTGCGAGCGATTTTCACCGCCATCTTGGCTCGCGAACGCACCATTCCTCTTTTGGATCCGCGCATTACCGAGGACCCGCGCCTGGCCGACACACACGTTTCACAACTGGTCGCAGTCGACGGCTGGATCGGCTTGGCGATCAGTCCTTTACCCAAAGTGGCCAGGCCCCAAGGGCCCGTACACGTATCCTTGAGCGACCAAAACCTTGACTAGGCACGCTCGGCTCGCGGCGAGCCTTTTACGAAGCTCGGCGCTTGCCAGCTTCTTAAGTGTCCACCGAACGTAGTGGTGCGAGTAAATTACGCTACAGCTTTCCGGCGCCGTGGACCGTAACGGAGCACCATGCGCGGCTCCAGCCGAGAAACCGATTACCGGCACGTGCGGCTGTAAACAGGTCCCGCGGACCGCATGTTGCGACGACTAATCGAGTTCGGGAAGAATCAACGTAACGATGCGTCGCCGAATCTTCGGGTAAAAGGCCGCTCGTCTGCGGACAGGACTCGCTTTTATTCGTGTCGGCCGGTCGGTTCCACGCCGACCCGTGGCCAGCGGCAAGCGGTCCGACCGTCGCACGTGCCGTTCCCGGACGGTCGCGGTTCTGAAAAGCTAAAGCCTATTTTAACCTCCTTGCATGAATCGACATGTAGACCACGCGCCATTCCCTTATATCCATCTGTAGAAGCGATCGGGCGAACCGGCGTGATTGCCTGCTAGTTAAAGCTTCGTCCCACCTACATCCGTGACACACGCACGTGCACGAATTAGAGCCTTTGCGTTACATCTCTTGCTTCACAAAATAAAACGCCGTTAACGGAAATCGTGCGCTGACCAGGTATGTGGTCACACCGGGTTGTGCGGCAAACGGTACAACTACGCCAGGGCTGCGAAACCAAGAAATAATCTCACTTGCAATCAAGACGCACCAACGGCAACGATCAGAGTTTCAGGCCGAACGCGACTGTGGATAGGCTATTGTCATCACTTCGAAGAGGTTCCAAGTAACGTTTCGTTACCGCTTATGGTGAACCACGGTCAAACGTACGGCATATCCAGCAAGGGCGATATAGCCGATCAGCAGTACCCCATGAAGCCATTCCCAACCTGCCATGCGCCGCCTTTTGTTTTAGGTGAAGTTGGTATGTTGTAGAAACGGAGTGCAACACCGATTATTGAATCGGCATTTTTCCCCAAGCCCAGCCAGCAACGAAACGTCTCAGAGGATTCTCGGTTTTACCGCTAACCTTACGGTAATCAGCACAGTCACGTGGCCAAAGTAGATTTTTTGAGCGATAAGCATCTCAATTTGCAGTCACTCTAGCTAGGGAACGACCTTTTGGACACAGCGATCGAGGGCAACCGTTCCGTTGCCGCGCAGACGTGTGTACTTCTAGGTTGTAGGTAAGGTTTGGACGAACGAAATCCAAAGGTGTAAACACGCTAAGTCGCCATGAGGTGATTGATGCTGTATGTTATCTTCGTTGCGCGTTTGAGACTTCATGCCTTTGCGTTGAAAAATTCTCATTAGTCCGTCACAGCGGCCCATCTAAAGGCCGAAGTTTTGACACTTTTAGCGATTCCAGGATTAAATCAGTTCCTGAAGGATGTCGTTTTCGTCGTCTTAGCGACAGGCCAGCGGTCGCCACGCGGTAGCTTGCCGCCTTGGGGGTTATTGCGTTTGTAGATTACGATTCGTTCCAGCCGCAGTTACCATAAAGAGTAGACGCTCGGCTTGGGATCGAACCAGCCTCACATGGTGCACAGGCGAGGAGCAATAATGGGCAAAACACCACCTCTTGCGGTTGGTATCGACCTAGGGACGACGTACTCAGTTCTGGCGTGCCTGGATCGGTCTGGGCAGCCGAAGACGATCCCAAACGCTGAAGGCGAGATTCTCACGCCGTCGGTGATCCATTTTACGGCGAACGGCGTGGTGGTTGGACAGCGAGCGAGCGAGGCGATGCCGGTGGACATGGCAAACATTGCGGAAAGTCCGAAGCGCGAGTTAGGACAGCGTCTGTATCCGCGCCCGTTAGGTGGCCGCCGCTATCCGCCCGAAGTTTTAGAGGCCTTCGTTTTGGCCAAAATGCGATCCGACGCAACGCGTCATATTGGTCCCGTGCAGCACGCCGTAATCACCGTACCGGCTTATTTTGACGAGGTACGGCGCAAGGCTACGATCGATGCAGGATACATGGCCGGTATTGACGTGTGGGACATTGTCAACGAGCCGACAGCCGCGGCAATTGCTTTTGGATTCCGTGAGGGGTTTTTAAGAAAAGACGGCACGGCTGGCGATTCTGAGCACATTGTGATTTACGATCTAGGGGGTGGCACGTTCGACGTAACGGTTATGCATATCCATGGTCGCCAGTTCGATGTTTTGGCGACGGATGGCGATATGCGTTTAGGCGGCCGCGATTGGGACCAGCGTTTGGTCGATTATGTGGCGGAAGAATTTATCCGCACATACGGTATCGATCCACGCGAAGATCCCAATGCTTATGGTCTGCTACTTCGAGAATGTGAAGCGGCCAAGCGACGCCTGTCGAAAGACGAGGAGACGTATATTGGTTTCGAGTTCGAGGGATGTCCCAATCGCACGCACGTGACACGCGCGCTGTTCGAGCAGTTAACGGCGGATCTCTTGGAGCGCACGGGCTTTACTGCACAACAGGCTGTGGAAGCAGCAGGCCTGACCTGGAAACAGATTGACCGAATCCTCTTGATCGGTGGAGCGACTCGTATGCCCGCTGTACCGCGTCTGCTACAGCGTATTTCTGGGCGACCAACCGACCAGACGGTTTCTCCGGAAGAGGCGGTGGCACAGGGGGCCGCATTACACGCCGGCTTACTTCAAGCCCGTCATCGAGGGAGCATCCCGCCGTTCGAGGTACGTAACGTTAATTCGCATAGCTTGGCCGTGGTAGGAATGGATCCTCAGGCACGGGAGAAGCGCACGGCGGTGCTTATTCCGCGCAACACGCCGCTTCCGGCATCCGCACGACGGCTGTTTCGCACCAGCAAGGCAAACCAGCGCTCGATCAAAGTCGAAATCGTCGAAGGTGAAAGTCCGTATCCCGACGACTGCACGTTTGTAGGTAAATGTACGGTCACCCATCTGCCGCCTTTCTTGCCCCCCAAGACTCTGATCGAAGTATCCTTCGATTATGCCGAGAATGGCACGCTCTCGGTCCGCGTTCGCGTGGCGGGAACCAATGTTCGTTTGGAGCATCAATTGGTCCGCCCCAACTCGTTGACTCCCGAACAGCTCGACCGTTGGCGGGAATTCATCGCCGAGTCAATCGTGACCTGAGTCCGGACCTGTAGCAAACCTCAGTCAAGGCATCCCATCCAGCGGGGCTCATGGTTCTTTGAACCGATCGATGGCACAATGAGTAATAGTCGTTATAAGCTTTCATGTGGTTAGGGGAATAACCGTGGCACCAACCGGAAACTTTCCTCCCTCTTTCCACGACGTGCGTGCGCACGGTTTTATGCATCGCAAAACGGTTGCGCAGGCTTGGCAGTGGATCGATTCTGTCGCAGTGCCGCTGGAAAGCGAACCGGTGGCGCTGCAAGCTGCAGCGGGGAGAGTCTTGGCCGCGTCCATCACCAGTCCGGTCGATGTGCCGATGTTCGCTCGAGCTATGATGGACGGCTACGCCGTACAAGCACAAGACACGGGTGGCGCTTCAGCTTATCAAGCCGTCCGCTTGAAAGTTATCGGCCAAGTCCTGCCGGGACGATCGCCGACGGTCGAGGTTCGTCGAGGTACGGCTGTCAGGATCATGACCGGTGCACCTCTGCCGGTGGGGGCCGACGCCGTAGTACCCTTCGAAAACACCGAAGCAGAGGATGAGTCGGTTGCCGTGTTAGCTGAAGTAGTTCCGGGAAAGAATGTGGGGCTCCCCGGTGAGGATGTCGCTCGAGGTAGTACGCTCTTCGAATCGGGTCGGCGATTGCGCCCTCAAGATTTGGGAGTCCTAGCTTCGATTGGCTTATGTACCGTTTCTGTGATCAGGCGGCCGGTGGTCCGTATTGTAGTGACGGGCGATGAACTTTTGCCGGCAGGTACGCTCCCAAGAGCCTATCAAATTGTCGACGCCAATGGACCAATGCTTCACGCATTGGCTGAACGCGACGGAGCATCGGTCGCGTCTGTTCAATTAGTCCAAGATCAACCCGAATCGATCCTAAAAGCTCTTCGGCAGCCCGCCGACGTCGTTCTCGTTTCAGGCGGTTCCAGTGTCGGCCAGGAAGACCACGCACCGAGTTTACTGGCAACCCATGGTGAATTGGCCGTACACGGTGTAGCTATGCGACCTAGCAGTCCGGCCGGAATGGGACGTCTAGAAAATCGTCTGGTTTTTCTCCTGCCGGGCAACCCGGTTTCCTGTCTGTGTGCTTACGATTTTTTTGCAGGTCGAGCCATCCGCCGACTCGGCGGCCGCTCGGGTGCTTGGCCGTATTGTTCGATCCGGCTCCCGCTGGCTCGCAAATTGGTGTCCGTCGTTGGGCGTGTCGATTATGCTCGGGTCCAAATCGTGCAATCGACCGTTGAACCGTTGGCCGTTGCTGGCGCTTCCATATTAAGTTCCACCACAAGAGCCGATGGTTTTGTGGTCATTCCTGAGGATAGTGAGGGCTATCCGGCTGGAGCCGAAGTGGAGGTATTTCTGTATGATCCGCCGTGATCCACAAGTTACGCTGGATAGTACGACCGGCTCCTACGGGAAGTGTTGAGGCAAGACCCTTTTAGCCACCTTGATATTGCCAGCATTATGTGCCGATGTCCGAACAGGAACAATTTCTTGACGTAATCGATCGTGATGAGGCGGAGCGTCGTTTTTGGGACGCGCTCCAACCGGGGCCGCTGGGAGAAGAATGCATTTCGTTACAGGCCGCGTTGGGGCGTGTGCTGTCGCGTGACGTCCGCTCACCGGTGGACGTACCGTCCTTTGATCGCTCGAACTTCGACGGTTTTGCTCTGCGCGCCGAAGACACCTGGGGCGCCGATGAACAGCACCCAAAGCAATTTCGGCTTCTCGAGCCGGCCGTCGCTCCTGGTATGCGACCGACGGTAATCATCCGGCCCGGCACGGCCGTACCCATCGCTACGGGCGGGATGTTGCCGCGCGGAGCTGATTCGGTCCTGATGATTGAACAGGCTGACGTCGTGGATAATACACTGCTCGTACGGCGCGCTATTACACCGGGTTTCGGAGTGACCTACACAGGAACCGATATCTCGGCAGGCGAGCTTCTGTTGCGGCGCGGCGAGAAACTCACCAGCCGCGAGACCGGTGTCCTGGCAGCGGTCGGATTCGATCTGATTTGGGTATGGCGCCGCCCACGAGTCGCTCTGATCTCGACGGGTGATGAACTCCTACCTCCAGGGCAACCGATCCATGCCGGCGCTGTCTACGATTCGAACCAACGCATTCTGGCCGATGCGGTCAGGGAAATCGGTTGTGAACCGATCGAACTGGGGATCGTCCCGGACAACGTCGAACAGTTACAATGCTGTGTCGATTGCGCGTTAGCCGAAAGCGATGCCGTATTGTTGAGCGGAGGAACGAGTAAAGGACAAGGGGACCTCTCGTATCGCGTCGTGTACTCGCTACGCAATCCTGGAGTAGTCGTGCATGGCGTAGCACTTAAGCCAGGAAAACCGTTGTGTCTAGCGGTTAGTCAAGGTAAGCCGGTGGTGGTATTGCCTGGTTTTCCTACTTCAGCGGTCTTTACGTTTCACGAGTTTGTCGCGCCCGTGCTGCGGTGCATGGCGGGACTGGCACGCGAACGCCGCACCGTTCTCTCGGCGCGGTTGGCGGTTAAAATCAATTCGGAAATTGGCCGCACCGAGTACGTGCTGGTGGGATTAGTGCCGAACGCCGACCTGAACGCTGAGCCTCCGTGGTTGGCGTTCCCGATGGGCAAAGGCTCCGGTTCCGTGACAGCCTTCAGCCGTGCTGATGGCTTTTTGACGATCGCTCGGCACGAGGAGATGGTCCAGCGCGACACGGTCGTGCCCGTAACGTTGCTGGCGAAAGAACTGCAGCCCGCGGATCTTATCGTCATCGGCAGTCATTGCGTGGGGCTCGATTTACTGTTGAGTCGACTCCAGGATGAAGGTATCCGCTGCAAGTTTTTACCGGTCGGCTCGATGGGCGGCTTAGAAGCAGCTCGCCGCGGCCAATGTGACGTAGCTGGCATCCACCTAATGGACCCAGAGTCGGGCTGCTACAATCGGCCATTCGTCACCCAGGAGCTGGAATGGATCCCGGGTTATGGCCGCACCCAAGGATTCGTTTTTCGCTCGGATGACAGTCGATTTGTTGGGTTGGATGCACGCATCGCTTTCGAACGTGCTGTGGCCGATCCGGACTGCGTGATGATCAACCGTAATGCCGGTAGCGGGACTCGACTGCTCCTTGACAAACTGCTTGGCGGTCGCCGTCCAGTCGGCTATGCGGTGCAAGCACACAACCACAATGGCGTAGCTGCTGCCGTGGCCCAGGGGCGGGCCGATTGGGGTATTGCCATATATCCGGCCGCTATCCAATACACATTGGGATTTCTCCCCTTGCAGGATGAACAATTCGATTTTGTCATTCCACGTCATCGACTGCGACGCCCGGCAGTGGTGCGGTTTTGCGAAGTACTTCAATCCGTTGACTTTCGGCAAGCTCTAGAGCGGCTTCAGCTAGCCTTTCCTACGGCAAGCGGTTCTGGACCACCGCCAGCCCCGTCGCGAGCATGAAAGCCGCCGCGAACTTGCTAAGTGGATCCCGCAAGCCAACCGACCCAAACCGTCGTTGACAAGAGCGATTTAGACGAAAGACCGTTCCCATGACGCTTACCTTAACACTGTGCCAGACTTCGCAGGTGCCCTTGGAAGTCGAAGGTGTAACGCCAGATACCGTCGGGGAATTGACGTTGGATGCCGTGCGGCGAATCACGATTTTTCACGGTAATACGAAGGTCGAACTTGGCGAGTTTTTTCACGTTCAGGGCGATCCAAGCGACGGGCATATGGTCTGGGAAGGAGATCTGCAGAATGTCCACTGGATCGGCGCAAAAATGGCCAAAGGCCGGATCGAAGTGCACGGATCGACAGGCCGCCACGTGGGAAGCCAAATGCGAGGCGGTCACATAGACGTGTATGGTGATGTGGGAGATTGGGTCGGTGCCGAGATGCGCGGCGGCAGCCTTTTCGTTCGCGGCAACGCAGGGCATCTGGTCGGCGCTGCTTACCGAGGCAGCGCTCGAGGGATGAACCGTGGAACGCTTTTGGTTTGGGGCAATGCGGGCAATGAAATCGGGCACTCGCTAAGACGAGGTCTTATCGCTATCGGTGGCAACGTCGGAGATCTCGTGGGCTGGAATCTACTAGCCGGTACCATTTTGGTCTTCGGGAATTGCGGTATCCGCCACGGTGCAGGTATGAAACGCGGCACGATCGGCTTATTAGGTCCAGAACACCCGCCACTGTTACCTAGTTTTCGCTTGGCCTGTCGCTATCGCCCGCTGGTTGCCCACCTTTTCTTTCGGCGCCTGTTGGCGTGGACCTTCCCCGTCCCAGACTCGCTCAGTGACACCGACATTCTTCTATATCGTGGCGACATGATCGAAGGCGGGCGCGGTGAGATCTGGTTGCGAGCCGAAGTGGCATGAACGAAATATGACCGATTCTACGTACAGTCCCCCTCGGACTTGGGCAGCCATCGTGCTGTGTGGCGGACAAAGCCGGAGAATGGGACGATCGAAAGCGTGGTTGCCATTCGGCAACGAAACGATGCTGCAGCGTGTGATTCGGTTGCTTCGAAAAATCGAGCGATTCCAAAACTTCGTCGTCGTGTGTGGGGCCGGACAAGCTCTCCCGCCGCTTCCAAGCGAGATCCTGGTAGTCGAGGATCGGGTGGTGGGATTTGGACCGTTGGCCGGAATCGCGGCCGGGATGGCAGCGCTGGCCGCCACCGAGCCGGAACGGTCCGCTGCCTATGTCAGCAGTTGCGATGTACCGTTGTTGGTTCCTGCAGTCGTCGACACAATCTGCCAACACTTGCACGATGTGGCAGCAGTTGTCCCAACGGACAACCAACACCCGCATCCCATGGCCGCGGCGTACCGGTTAGACGTACTTCCGATTGTCGAACAATTGATCGCTCAAGGTGAACACCGGCCGCGATGTTTATTCGATCGGGTAAAAACGTTCTACTTACCGGTCAACTCACTCCGATCGCTGGACCCCGAACTTTATTCGTTCCGCAATGTTAATACTCCTGAAGAGTACGCCGCGGCGTTGCGCGAGGCGGGATTGTCTGGCTAAAACGTGGCGAGCTTATGAAACCGTTAAAACGCAGACGTCGAAGCTGTCGGTAAGCAACAGGGGCCGTTACCACGGCTCGACATATGCACCGGAGGTCATTGGATGAAAAAAGTCTGTCGTCAGGCGTCTATTTCGTCAAACGGTGTGTGCATCTCGATTGTAGAGAGGAAGTAGCTGCAACGCATGCGGTTATCAGCCGGGTTCGCCGTATTGCTTCCGAAGATGGCTAGCTCTACAGAGCCGCGACCGTTAGGGAGCGGCACTCCAACAGAGCGAGGACAGTACGAAGCAGCACTCCAACAGAGCCGGAGCCCGACAGAACGCCTTTACCAAGAAGCAAACATGGACTAGAGCTGCGCTTACTTCTGGTGAACCGAAAAAAGTAGACCTCTACCCGCCCGGCCGAACTAAGGAAAAATCTCATCCACAAACAAGACGCACACACCGTTTAACACTATGCCCCCTTCACTAGATCAACGCGTTCCTGGTAGGCTGCATGGGAACAAGAGAGTTTTTTCGAGGGCTTAATAACCATCGGGGGAAAGCTTCCAGGTTTTTCCATGACAGACACACGTGAGACTTTTATCTTGATACCGGGTCGCACCAGCCGGCAAGGTTGCGGCATCAGTGAGGGAAAGTTCGGAACGAATTATACGGAAGAGATTCAAACGCTTCAGATGTCGCCCCACGATATGGCGCGCCTTGGCCTTACCGAAGGCGACTGGGTGCGACTGACCAGTGATTACGGCTCGGTAGAAGTGCCCGTCGTGGCAGCCAAAGCAGACGAGTTGCCCTCAGGCGTTTTGTTCATTGCCTATGGAGAGCTTTCCAGCCGTCTGATGGGAGCCGATACCCATGGATCGGGGATGCCCACGAGTAAGGGTTTAGATGTGACGCTTGAAAAATTTCCGGCGCCGAGCAAACCGTCTGTCGATCCAGCGTGTTAGACCTAGACATCCACCGAGGCTGTGGCCCATACTGAAATTAAGCACAGTGGGGTTGCTCTCGGCAGCCCTGTTCGGATCCAGACATTAAGGACGCTGGCAATGGAGGCGACGTTTTTCAGGGCCGTGCGTCACGTGTAAGGGGACACGTACATGATTGATCGAAAAAGTTCCGGCCAAGGCGATGCCGAACTGAAGATTATTGAAGACGCCACCTGTACGTTTTGTGGCTGTGTCTGCGACGATATCGAGTTACACGTCCAGGGCAACCGGATTATCGAGGCCAAACGGGCGTGCGTCTTGGGTACTTCTTGGTTTTTGAACCATCATATCGAAGACCGCCCTGCCTGTTTGATACGTGGGGAACCGGCTTCGGTGGAAGAGGGAATTCACGAAGCAGCACGAATTCTCACACAAGCCAAGTATCCTTTAATTTATGGGTTAAGTGACACAACAGTCGAAGCACAACGTGTGGCTGCATCTTTGGCCGATTGGCTTGGAGCTTGCCTGGACACCACCACCAGCGTTTGTCATGGTCCTTCGGGCATGGCTTTTCAAGGCGTCGGCGAGGTGACCTGTAGTTTGGGCGAAGTACGTAATCGCGGCGATCTTATCATTTTTTGGGGATCGAATCCCGCTGAAAGTCACCCGCGTCACTTCACCAAATACAGTCTGATGCCGAAGGGGCTTTTTGTGCCCAATGGGCGGCGCGATCGCACGTGTGTGGTGATTGACGTGCGAAAGACCAAATCAGCCAAAGCCGCTGACGTTTTTATACAGATTAAGCCACGTGCCGATTTCGAAGCACTCTGGACTTTGCGGGCGCTTGCCAAGGGACTGGAACTGGACGCCCAACAAGTCGAGCGCCAAACCGGGCAACCTCTTTCGGTATGGACAGACCTTATCCAGCGCATGAAGCGAGCTCGGTTTGGGGTGATTTTCTTCGGCATGGGTTTGACCATGACACGCGGAAAACATGCCAACAGTGAAGCATTGCTGGCTTTGACCCGGGACTTGAATCGTTATACGCGTTTCGTGTGCAAGCCCAATCGTGGTCACGGTAATGTCACGGGGGCCGATAATGTAGTATCGTGGCGCACGGGATTTCCGTTCGGGGTGAACTTGGCACGCGGCTATCCGCGCTTCAATCCGGGAGAGTACACCGCGGCGGATGTTTTAGCTCGTGGCGAGGCTGATGCAGCACTTATTCTTGCCAGTGACCCGATGGCCAATTTCAGCCAGCCAGCTCGCGAACACTTGAAGCGGATACCGTACGTAGCCTTGGATCCCAAGGAAACGCCCACCACGCGGCACGCCACGGTGGCTTTTACCGTCGCGACCTACGGCATTAATGTTCCTGGTACCGTCTACCGCATGGATGACGTGCCGATTCCGTTGCGGCCAGCTTTTGAATCGCCTTATCCGAGTGATCAACATATCCTAGAAGAGATCGAAAAGCTTGTACGGAAATGGAAATACTCCGACCGTCGCGCCGGTCTATCGCTTCGTCCGGCGTTGGGCTCCGCCCGCCCGCATTGATCCGGCATGTAAGCAAGAAGGTTCGCATAATGGTACCTACGACAGCAACTCAATGGGCACGGGATCAAATTGTCGCTGCTCGAGAATACACGCAACGGCTACTGGCCGATGTCGAACAACCGGAATGGTATACGCGACCACCTGGTTGTCCGAGCCACATTGCTTGGCAGGTTGGGCACCTGGCGATGGCCCAGTATTTTCTGACCTTAATGCGAGTGCGGGGCCGCCAACCGGACGACGAGTCGTTGATTAGTAAAGAGTTTTTGAGGTTGTTCCAAAAAGGTTCCGAGGCTGTTGCGGACCCGACACTTTATCCAACGGTTTCCGAGTTGCTCTCTGTATGGGAACGTGTCCATCAGCGATCGTTGGAGGAGATGGGTAGCTACAGCGAAACGTTGCTTGCCGAGCCGGTTCCCGAACCATATTTCGGTTATCCGAACAAGCTCGGTTCGCTCTTATTCTGCGCTGCTCACGAAATGCTGCACGCGGGCCAAATCGGTTTGATACGGCGCCAGCTAGGAAAGAAGCCCATCCGCTAGGCGCAATGTTGGCCGCGTGAAAACCGCTACAAGGAGCTGGCCCATGACAGATTCCCCTTGGGTGATTCGTGGCGGGTACGTCTACGACCCGATCAACAATGTGGATGGCCAGGTGCGCGACATCTGGATCCAAGGACGGTCGATTGTTGCACCGCCGTCGGATCCTAGCGTGGTACCCAGTCGTGTCGTGAACGCTGCGGGATTGATTGTGATGCCGGGCGGGATCGATATGCATTGCCATATTGCTGGGCCGAAGGTCAATGCGGCGCGGAAGATGCGTCCCGAAGAGAAACGCACGCATCCTCCGGTACCTCGCACCGCGGTAACACACAGTGGCACCATGGGAAGCGTTCCCAGCACGTTCGCGACAGGTTACAAGTATCTTGCGCTCGGCTACACTACGGCGTTCGATGCCGCCGTGCCGCCTCTGGCTGCTCGCCACGTACATGAAGAATTCGAAGACACACCCGGCATCGACAAGGGATTTTATGTGCTGGTCGGAAACAACCACTATGTATTACGCTGCATCCGCGATGGGGAGCTGCAAAACCTGGATGATTTTCTTGCCTGGTTACTCGCTGCCGCCAAAGGATTCGCTCCCAAATTAGTAAACCCGGGAGGTGTGGAAGTATGGAAACATCATGCAGGAGGTAATGTTCACGACCTGGATCAGCCAGTAGATTTCTATAACGTCACTCCTCGCCAAATCATCCGCCACGTGGCAGAAGCCGGAAATCGGTTGGGACTCCCTCATCCGATCCACATCCACGCGAATAATCTAGGGCTGCCTGGAAACTGGACAACGACACTGGAAACCATGAAAACCCTGGATGGGCTACGCGCCCATTTGACGCATATTCAGTTCCATAGCTACGGCGGCGGCGATGGCGACGAAGCTACTTTTTGTTCCCGCGTTGCTGAACTGGCCGAATATGTCAACGAGCATCCGGAATTGAGCATCGACGTTGGCCAGGTCCTGTTCGGTGAAACAACCAGCATGACCGGCGACGGCCCCCTCGGTTACTATCTACACAACGTCTACGGCACAAAATGGTTCAACGCCGATACTGAACTGGAAGCCGGATGCGGCATCGCGCCTATTCGCTATCGCCAGAAAAGCCTGATTCATGCTTGGCAGTGGGCCATCGGTCTGGAATGGTATCTTCTGGTAAAGGACCCATGGCGCGTGGTCATGAGTACCGATCACCCCAATGGCGGTTCGTTCCTGGCCTATCCCCAAATCATCCGCCTTTTGATGGATAGCAGCTTCCGGCGCGAGCTGTTAGCGCAGGTGCACCCCAAAGTTCGAGAACAATCCCTTCTACGCCACCTGGACCGCGAGTACTCGCTCCAAGAAATCTGTATCATCACGCGAGCCGGTCCAGCCCGGTTGCTTGGCTTAGCCCGCAAAGGACACCTCGGACCAGGAGCTGATGCTGACATTACGATTTATACACCTCATGAAAACAAACAAATCATGTTTGAACTCCCAAAATATGTTATTAAATCCGGGCACATTCTCGTCGAGAATGGCGAAATCCGAGATACTATGATCGGAAAAACATTACACGTGTCGCCTGATTATGACAAGCAGATTGAAACCGACATCCAAGATTGGTTCGAGCAATATTATTCCATTCGGTTTCGTAATTATCCGGTCGATCTGCACTACCTACACGATCCTGAGCAAATAGCCTGTCAGAGCCAGGAGCGGTTCGCGGACAGCAGTCGAGATTGATCACTTAGCCGACTGGTTCGGCAATTTCCTTTGCGGCAACTCAAAGACCGGGGATTTGCAATCGCCTCAGAAAAGCAAGTACATCTTCGCTATTTTGTATTCGTAGCATATAGATGTGTTTCAGATGACCTGTGAAAAAATATTAGATATGTCAGCCACAATTTCTGATACCTGTTCTGGCTGAGGGAAACCGGTTTCCTGCCAGCCGCGGAGTTTGTAATACAGGGCGCGTGCGGCCTCGAATTCGCTTCGGTCTATTCCTTGCGGGCCAAAAAAGCGTTCCGGCAAATTGTCTTCGGCCGGTTGCCAGCCGCTCTCGATATTGAAACATTTTTTGAGAGTAATGATGCGATCTACCGTTAAACGCAGCTCCTTTTCATCGATGTCCCACCCGGTCACCAGCTCGAGCATTTTCCCGGCTTCTTGCCACAAATCTGAGAAGACACCCCTCAGGAATTTGCACAGGATCAAAGAATCGAGCAAGGCGGACCGGTTTTCCGTTTCGTAAACGAATCGTGCATGCTGCGGTGACAAACGGAAGCGATCGACTCGTTCACTGAGGTCAACTTCGTAGGCTCCGCTGCGGTTGTGGTCCGCACCTCGAGCAGCCACAGCTAGACCCAACGCGCAGGTTTGAAGTGTGCGGGGATCATAGCCCGGTAGTTCTAACCCTTTGACATGCATGGCGCGTCGCGGGGCATCGCCGCCTATTGCTTCAGCCAATCGACGGCTTCCCTCACCGAACCAATACCCCCAGCCGCGCCGGTTTTCCAGCTCGGTCAACGCTTGCTGCAGAGCCGTAGCACTACCAAATCGCAACCAGGGTAGATCCAACACGCCGCAATCGACGCACTCCATAGCCAAGGCAATGGTACCGCCGGCGCTAATTGTGTCGATTCCCAATTCGTCGCAGCGGTGGGCAGCCTCAAGTACCGCCGGAACATCCCGGATACCGCATAGCGGCCCTAACGCAAACAAACTCTCATACTCAATGCGGGCAGTCCCCATCGCGTCGGATCCGTTTTGGTGAACCAGAAAAAGCTGCTCGCAGCCAATGGTACAGGCTGCACAGGAAGCGCGCATCCGGTGACGTTCCGCCAGTTTTTCTGGTGCGAACTTCTCCGCTTCTTGCCACTGGTGGTGTTGGAAGTTTCGCGTGGGCAAAGCCGATAAACGGTTAAGCGTAATCAGATTAGCAACCGTACCGAGTTCCCGATATTTGGCCGTGGCCGGTCCCAACGATCGCATCGAAAGTTGCCGCGCGTAGGCAGATAGCTCGTCAGGATAGGCCCATGGGCAACGCCGGTTACCGCGTACTCCCACGGCCAATACTTGCTTGGCGCCCAACACGGCGCCCGTTCCTCCGCGCCCTGCATGGCGTCCGTGATGCGAAACTGTGGCAAACCGCACCTGACGACAACCCGCCGGGCCGATCACCGCCCAACGGAAACCGGGCGGAAACTCGCGGCGCAAAACGCCTTCCAACTGCGAAACAGAGAGTTCCCAAAATCTTCGAGCATCGTGAAACTGCACCAGTCCATCATCGATCGTCACCAGTACCGGATCGGAAGCTTTACCGACCAGCACCAAGGCATCGACGCCGCACGCTTTTCCCGCCAAGGCAAAAGCACTACTAACCAAGGCATCATTCAGCCGATTCGTTAACGGGCTCTTGGTCACTACAGCAAACTTGGCGGAAGTGGTCAGAGGACTGCCGACCAGCGGACTGAACGCAAAAACCAGCACGTTGTCCGGACCCAGAGGATCGGCCCGTGCGGCTCCTTCAGCCAACGCCAGAAGGGTACCAAGCCCTACTCCGCCCAGATACCGCCGTAACAACGCAGGCGGCAGCGTAATGAGGCGGCTCGTACGGTTCGAGCAATCAATCCGCAGATAGCTACCGTGGAGACCAAACATGCTCCCCTTTCCACAGCGGCGATAACCTGCCACTACTCGGCGAACGTTTTTTACCCGCCGCTGTCGGCCGACAAGACAAGCACCGTGTGTACACCATCTAAACCGGTCGCTGGATCACGTACGAATCGGCGCCCGTCCAGGTTAATGATACAGCTCTCGGTCGGCCGGCCATCGCGCAGGCAGTCGCCTTCCAATTGGGGAAACCGGCGAGCCAACTCGCGCAACAGCTCCCCCAAGTGCGACCCTCTAGGTAATTCTACCTGCCCACATCCTGCTCGGGCCCGCGGTACGCCATAAAACTCCACACGGATCGTGCGCGAGCTTTCATGGAAGTTCGACAACCCAGATGTTGCGATATCGAACGGGATTGCCATGATCTTGTAAATACACCGGACCTCGCTCTGGACCAGGTCCCAGCGGGGCGGCTGTCGTGGACCGCTCGCCGGGCAACTCCACATTGTCATGAATCTTCACACCGTTGTGGTACACGGTGATCCGAGGATTGGCCACCAGCTTCCCATTTTCGTCGTAACGCGCTGCATAGAATTCGATGTCATACGTTTGCCACGATAGGGGCGGGAAACACATGTTGAGATCTGGCGCCTTCACCGAATAAAGTCCGCCGCACTCGTTCTGCTCTCCCTTCAAACCGAACGAATCGAGCATTTGTACTTCGTAACGACCCTGCAAATAGACGCCGCTATTGCCTCGTGCTTGCCCTCGATCCTCCGGCTGATACGGCAAACGGAATTCCAAATGCAACTTATGATTACCGAATGTCGGTATGCTGGTAGTTCCCTGCATGAGCAATCCATCGTCAGTCATTCGGCCATTTTTCCATTGGCTGGTACCGGTTCCATCAAAAAGGACAATCGCACCTGGGGGCGGCTTTTGGCCTAAGGTGGGACTGCGACGCTCGATCTTCTTCAATTCTGCTACAACACGCCCGTCCAGTGTCATCGCCTGCAGTATTCCGTTCTTGAGGACCCCTTTACCTTGATCGCCGGGAAAAACGACTGCATCACCTTCCTTTTGCCCTCGGTAGCGGCGGGGTTCCTCGCCATTCCAACCTTTACCTGGCAGCCCTCCGCGATAAGCCACTAACTCAAATTGGCCCTTGCCCAGTGCGATAACTTGGACACCGAACTGAACTTCACCTTCCTCCAGCGGCAAACTACCTTCGAATTCTCCCTGAAACGCAAAATCTTCATCGACGTTTTTCGGATCGTCGTAGGTCGGTCCCGCAGCGGAAACCAGAAGCGTTATAAAAAGTGCCGTTGCTACAGCTACTGCTCCTTCGCGGTTGAGCCACGTTCGATGCATCAGCATTCTCCTCTCGGCATACCCATGTCCTTATTGGAATTGTTTCGACACGTTCCATTATTCCGTGGTCGTTTTCCTGCTGCAATCGTCGGTTCGCTGTCAAACAAGCATGGGGCGTTCGCCACAGCGAAACAGTGAGCCGTTACAATGGTGTAAAACGGGAGCGCTAGTCAGCAGGTAAGGAGCGGGCACCATGCACCGACATTGTGTTGTTGTGAGCCTACTGCTTCTATGGACAGCGGCAGGATGTCGACCGGCACCGAGCGAGGTACGACAAGCTCGGAAATCCATAGACGCTTCGCAGCCCGCACACGGCGCGAAATCCAACGAGCGGCGTCTGCCCCGGCCTGTCCGCGTGGGCGAGGGGCTTGTGGCCGAGCGCACGACGACGGCGAATACCGAGGGCGAGTTGACACCCGAACAAGCTGCACAACTTGCTTGGGAAGCCGTGGAACAAAGTGCCAGTTTAAGCCCGACATTGCTCGTGTGGTTGTTCGACGAAACCCGTAGCGCGCAGAGCCTTGTATCGCGAGTGACGGCTCAGCTAAAGAATTGTTATCTGGCGAGACAAAAAGCGGCCTCCGATGCCGGAACGTCGCCATCCTCGAACTCGAAACTTACAACAGCAGTGGTTGGTTATGGGAGCGAGGCCCGTTATCTTCTGGGTACTCCTTCAACTGACCCAAAAAAAGTAGCCGAGGCGCTCGACGCAACGCGCGTGGTCGACACTCCGGAGGAACGATTGTTTGATGTGCTGACACGCATTCTTGACACGTACTTACCGCAGCGGCCAACGGAAGGAAGATTGATATTGGGAATTGTTACTGACGAAATGGGAGACGACTGGCAGCGCGTCGACCAGTTAACTCCGAAGATACGCCGCGAATCCATTGCCGTATACGTCATTGGTCCGCCCGCTCCTTGCGGTCTCGTCCAAGCAGTCAAAAAT
Source organism: uncultured Pirellulaceae bacterium (assembly GCA_964425225.1). GTDB lineage: Bacteria > Planctomycetota > Planctomycetia > Pirellulales > Pirellulaceae > BPJU01. The sequence continues at coordinate 39,362 of CAYRMD010000030.1, forward strand.
TCGCCTGAATCTGCCCCATCTGAGTTTCCCTCACCGGATTACGTTCCGTATCGCCAGGGACCGGAGACGCGGTACGTCGAGCGTGTCGTCAGCGACCACGGGCTAGGAACGTTCGATTTATCCCTTATGGATTCAGGATTCGGCCCCTTTGCGCTAGAGTGGTTATGTCGGGTCGGCGGAGGAGCCTATCTGGCTATTCGGCCACGACAACTCTCGCAGTATGTGGGAATCCAGCCGGACATATGGCCCTCGCCATACGCCCCGCGTTTCCGCCGCGACGTGATGTTGCGCTATTTGCCGGACTATGTCACCGAAGAGGAATATCGTCGACTTCTGGAACAGAACTCTGCTGCTCGGGCCGTCCATGAAGCCGCGAAGGTCGGTACCATACGCACGTTACATTCGCCTCAACTTGTCTTCTCAGGAAAAGATGAAGCCGAAATCAATCGCGTAGCCACCACAGCACAGCAGCAAGCCGCTCTTGCGATCCGGTCGGTTAATGAGGTTTACGAGTTGTTGAAAAACGGCGAAAAAGATCGTGATCGACTGCCCTCTCGGCGATGGCAAGTCTCATTTGATCTGGCCTATGGTCAGGCCTGTTTAGCGAAAGCACAAATTGACGGCTACAATTCCATGTTGGCACGCTTGAAGCGCGGTATGAAGTTCGACAATCCATCTAGCACGATGTGGGTTTTGGAACCGGCTGAAGAATATCCGGAAAGTCTGTTGCAAGTCATGGCGGATCGAGGCCGTAACCTATTACAAGGCATCATCCAGAACCACCCGCAAACACCTTGGAGTCTGATAGCTGAGCAAGTACTAAAACAGCCGCCCGGTTGGCGTTGGACTGAGAAATAAGGGATGGAAGATCTTTTCGTCCAGTTTACCAGCACTCCTTTTTTGTGGGCGTGTGCGTCTTGTTTGTAGTTAGGACGTGGCTGTAACCGTACCGTCTATCACTAGGAATCGCCCTATCGCTTCAGAAGATGGAGACCTTTACGGAGCCGCGACCGTCAGCGAGCGGCACTTTGCGAATCGGACCAGGTGCTTTGACCAGGTCGACTTGTGAATCCGCTCCTACAGGCCGTGCATTTCTCGGGTGCACCAACTTCCCGGCGGCACCACCAGAAGATCCACGGATTTAGGGTAGGACACGCGCTGCTCGGATAACGCACGTACTTACAGTCGCAACCGCAAAAAGCGTCAAAGGCTAGTCACGGTCGCTGGCCGCATCTTGTGCTAGCAAAACTCGCAAGAAAACGTGTTCCGAACGACGGCGTCGCACGACCCCAAGCCGCCATGTAACGCGACTTAAGCCAAATGGGCACGGGCGTCCTCACCTATCCGGACAATGGCGGTTTTCGTCACGTTACGGAGCAACAGTCGCAATTTTTCCAATATCACTTACTTGTTTATAGACACCAAACTATCTTCTCTATGTAACCTTTATCATTGACTCAAATTACCACAACAAAGGGTACCGGTGCCTGTCCCCACGCCCTCGGTGCCTGTCCCCTTGGGCAAGGTGCCTGTCGCCGGGTTCGGTACCACACTTTTTGAATCAAGACTATGATTATCGACATACTTATATATTGTGTATTCTGGTGGAACGGCTGTGGCTTTTAAAAACGCATTGCGCCTTAAGGCGCACGATGCCGATGTTGCTGGAAACGGGCCCTTGAAACATGTTGACTGTCAAGCTTACTGACAGGCGGTTTTGCTTATCGGCATCGATAATTGCTAGCAGCCAAAGCCCAAGAAGATCTTATGTGTAAGGCGCTAACAAAAATTACGCTACCAAATGGGTGCACGGCAGCTTTCCAAATGGGAATCGGCCGCCGCGGCTTGTGGGTTAGGTTACCGTTTGGCGGCACTCCATGAACGATCCACTATACCAGTTACTTCGATCCGCTCCTCGACGGCCATCGTTGCTCGAAGCCGAGCGTCCAGCACCACCGTCGGTTGCGCGGATTGGAACACAGACAATTACAAAGAGACAATTACAATCAGGCCCTCGACGAACGGGAATAGCGCAAAGGCCCCGCGGGCCACGTAGCCGATGGCCATGTGCATGGAGTCGTCCTCGCGGTTTTGCGCCCTAGCGCCTTTGCATTGCTTTGAATTGGCAGCCCGCTTACGGTCGCGGCTATGTTGAGCCCTGGCTCGACACAGCGCCGTTGCCCGGTAGCACCTGCTGCGACTCACATTGGGTCGGGCCGAAAAATGTAGACCTCGTCAGGCCCAGCAAATAATTGAATGAGTTCATCTACCATAAAGAAAGATACCTCGTATCCGTGCCTGCCGTGGAAAACAGGCCAACTTCCGCCATGACCCGCCTTGTGTACCAGAATCCCACCTACAATCGAGATGCACACACTTTTCGGGGCTTGTTTGCCCAGCGACCTAGAGCCCGTCGGAACGGGTTGGTACAATGCACCAGCGGTGGACTGGAGCTTGAGATTTGTCATGCGCCTTGAGCGAAAGGAGAACTGCCATGGACCCGGTGCTCGAACCGCAAGCGACGACTTCTACGTCGCAGCGCCGCTGGCAACCGCTGTCGGCTCGTCAACGCCGCGTGCTAGGGGTGCTTGTAGAAAAGGCGAAAACCACGCCCGACGTGTACCCATTGACGCTGAACAGTCTAGTGGCCGGTTGCAATCAAAAATCAAACCGCTCACCGGTAGTTAACTACTCCGCCGCTGACGTCGAAGAGACACTGGAACAACTGCGCGCCTTGGGTGCCGTTTCGGAAGTAATTGGTGAAGCCGGGCGCGTTCCTCGTTACAAACATCACTTGTATGAGTGGTTGGGAGTCAACAAGACGGAACTAGCGGTTATGGCCGAACTTATGCTCCGCGGCGAACAAACGATCGGCCAATTGCGAACTCATGTCTCGCGCATGGAGCCAATCAAGGACCTAACTGAGATGAAATCAATCCTTGACGGGCTCGTGGCTAAAGAGCTCGTAATGGCACTGACTCCGCCCGGACGCGGACAAGTGTTTTGTCATACACTCTATAAGGAGCGTGAGTTGGAGGAGTTGCGAGCTCGCTATGCGGCAGGCGGCGGAGCGCCGCGCGAAGCAGAGAGACCATCCGTGGAATCGAGCGGCCAAGCGAGTCCTGGCCATTACGTAACCGCCGATATGTTTGCAGAGCTCCAACTGGAAGTTGCTTACCTTGGGAGTGAAGTCGCGCAGTTAAAGGAGCGCTTGTCGCAATTGGAAAAACATGGCGATCCTAGTCTGGCCGATTCCGCTTGGTCTCAAGACCAAGATGCTACGCGGGATTAACCCGCCACTGCAGTGAAGGGCGATTCGCGAATCCATTGAGAGTGGCTCAGCAGTTCTTCCAGGAGGTCGGCCAGCATGGGACTGGCGCGTTGTACGGCGTGTAAGACGTCGTGATGCTCCAGTCGCTGGGGGCTATCCGGGTGAGCAACATTGGCGATGACCGAAATCGCAATGGTGGCTATTCCCAACCGAGCAGCCGCTACTGCTTCACAAATGGTGCTCATACCCACGGCATCACCGCCGATTCGGCGCAACATCCGATACTCGGCGCGCGTCTCGTAGTTGGGACCCAGCACACCCACATAGACACCCTCCCGAAGCGGAATCTTTCGTCGTAATCCGGCCATGCGTGCGGCGTCATTTCCCAATGGGTCGTAGATCATGCGAAAACCACGAACAGAAAAACTGTCGGGACTCAGCCACGGGATTCCGTTGATCCACTGGAGCGAAATATGATCGCGGACCAGCATCAGATCGCCTGGTACCAGCCTTTCATTCAGTCCTCCGGCTGCATTGGTCAATACCAGGTATCGCACGCCTAAAGCGTGCAAAACACGTATGGGAAACATAATTTCGTCCGGTGCTCGACCTTCGTAAAGGTGCACACGACCCTGGAGCACCACCACCGAGCGTGCGTTCCAGTTGCCCCATGCGAATCTCCCAGCATGCCCTTCGGTCGTAGCCGGCACGAATCCGGGAATGGCATGGTAATCGAGCACGCGGACTGGTGTAATTCGCTCGACTAAGGCTCCTAGCCCCGAACCGAGCACGACGGCAAGCTGCGGATGGCACCCGAGTCGCTCGCGCAGCCACTGCGCAGTTCGATGCACATGCTCTTGACCCATGCTCGATTTCTGGCCGAAACGCATGTTCACCACAGCTTTTAGGATCCCGTTCCGTATTCGCTGCGTAGAAGCTCTCGAATCAACGTCCGCAATTTGGGCTCAGCCGCATTGGCCGTGGCAATGATTTTCGACACATCAGCCGGCTCCAACGCATCCGGTAAGCACATGTCGGTTACAATGGACAACCCGACAACGCGCATCGAAGCGTGGACTGCCACAATGACCTCTGGAACCGTAGACATACCGACAGCATCCGCGCCAATGCCTCGCAAGAATCGATACTCAGCACGCGTTTCTAAATTCGGCCCAGCCACTGCCACAAACACCCCTCGATGGCAGACAATGTCCATTCGACGTGCGATCGCCAGAACTTTCTCGATCAATCGCTGGTCATAAGGTTGACTCATGTCCGGAAACCGAGGGCCAAGGCGATCGTCATTGATCCCGATAAGCGGGTTATCGCCCATCAGGTTAATATGGTCGTCGATGACCATAATATCCCCGCACCGGAAATAGGGGTTCATGCCACCACAGGCGTTTGATACCACGAGCAGTTCGGCACCTAGAGCTTTCATAACCCGCACTGGGAGAGTGATCTGTTTAAGCGAGTAACCTTCGTACATGTGGAAGCGGCCCTCCATCGCCACAATGGGTACTCCGTCCAGGGAACCACACACCAAACGCCCACGGTGACTGATGGCCGTGCTGCGAGGAAAATGGGGGATTGTTTCATAGTCCAGGAGTGCCTCCTTCTGGATCTCTTCTACCAGCCCCCCTAGGCCCGTGCCCAAAATGATTCCCGCTCGTGGCACTCCAGACCAATGACGGCGAATGGTGGCGACGGCCTCTTGAATCTGATCGTATAACTCCAACATCGTGTTACGCGACTCCCTTAACGAATAGACCTCTAGCGAACGGTGCTTACCTCATTCGGAAGACACCGGATGTGCCAAAACGCGGCTTATCATAGCCCATTTGGCGCCAGAGCCCAAGATACCGGCACAGAGAGGGCTGTTCGAATCGCGTAGCATTAACGTCCTGGGGCCGCCACGAAGGACTTGATTAGTTCCCCGGTATCCACATTCCACACTCGCACCTCACCATCGAAAGCTCCGGTGGCTAAGCGGCGTGTAGGAAGATGGCAAGCCGCTACCAGGACCCAATCGGCATGACCTGCAAGCGAACGAATTTGTTCCAGGTTTTCAAGCTTGTATAGTCGGGTGGTCTTATCGGCCGACGGAGCTACAAGAAAATCGCCGCAGGCAACGAGCCGATAAACTTCGCCGCCGAGAGCCGCTTCAGCCGCCTTCTTGCCGTCGGAGATACTCCACCGATGAACCTTATTGTCAGCACCTGACGAATAAAGCTGTTTGCCATCCGAGTGAAAAGCCACGCCTCGGACCGGCTGATTGTGTCCGGAATAGGTAACCAGCAATTCCCCCTTTTGGACATCGAACAGTTTAGCCGTTTTGTCACGACTGGCAGATGCCAACTGCGTACCATCCTGATTCCAAGCAACAGCCGTTACCCAATCCGAGTGGCTGGTAATCGCAAGAAGCTCCTTTCCGGAGGCCACGTCACAGACTCGCAGGATGTTATCCGCACCGGCCACCGCTAGCCGGTCCCCCTGAGGCGAAAACGCAAGATCTAAGATGACGTCGGTGGTACTGACTAACACAGAATGCAGTTCGCCAGTGGCCAACTCATAAAGACGCACCTCTCCTAGCCTGCCGGGCGTACCTCCGGCGACGGCCAACCAATGCCCGTCCGGGCTTACAGCTATGGCCATTATGCGCTGCGGCACGTTTCCGATACGACGCACCAGGGAACCTTCCGACGGATTCCATACACATATTTCGTGATAGCCCGAAGTGTACAATTCTGTACCATCGCTATTCCAAGCTAAGGCTGTAATGGGCGTCGGAAAGAGATATTTCTCTGGTGCAGGAGGATAAACCGGGGGCGGAATAAGCGACACGAGTAGCGCCTTGGGATCTTCACCATCGAATACCGCTCCTTGCTCGATCCAGCGGCGCATGAGTTCGATTTTTTCGGGTGGTAATGGATCAGCTTCCCAAGGCATGCGTTCTTTCGGATCGTCGGAGACAATCCTACGAAATGCCTCACTGCTGTCTACATCCTTCGCCACAAATCCAGCCGCTCCGGAATCCCCTTCGGACATAAGCCTTTCGAAGCTGTCCACACGATATCCCGACTCGGCTTTTTTGGCGTTGTGACATGGCAAACAATGATCCACCAGGATCGGTGCAATCTGACGGCGGAAACTAACCGTCTCTTCAGCTACAGCCTGTGCCCACAACAGCGCAGAGACTAGGCACCACGATATCGCCAGCCACAACACGATTCGATGTCGCCACATAGTACCTCTCCCAAGGCAAGTCATGCGACTGCGCGCGTATGCCGATGCATCGCCTTTCACCAATGGTCGCTATGGCCGTCAATGCTGAAACAGGAATTCGTTCGTATTGAGGATTGCCCAACAGATGTCTTCCAAGGCCATCATACGGTAGGATTCGACCACGGGGATCGATTGCTGGAGTTTGTCGCGTTGCTCGACCAGCTCCTTTAGCGCCTGCTTTTCCTCCTCGCTGGAAGCCTGATCAATTTCCGTGTCCGTTACGCTGACCAGAGGTCCTAGTTTTTCGACCAAATACCGTTGCACTACCGTTCGTTGATCGGAAGCGGTAGACAGGGCTATCATCAAGTCCTCACGCAACACTTCGGGAATTGCCGCTAGCTTAGACTGTTGCACGCGTGTGGCAATTCTCGCCCGAATGCCGGATACACTGTCGGTGATCTTCGCTAATTGCTGCTGCGCCTGCTGCACGTCCTGTTGAAACTGCTGTTGCTTCGCGGCAATGTGCTGTAAGGCCGTCTGGAGCTCTTCGTCGGATGGTGAACGACACAGCGCGGCAAGATACAACTCTGTAACGATTTCTGCATCACTATGGCCGGCAGATGCCAACTTTCGGAAACGATTCTGATCGTGGCGCAGTTTTTCGTAAATCAGTGGTCCGTTGAAAAACTGGATCGCCATTCCTAAATTCGATTCGCTGGCGCGCTCGCAAGCGCAAACCGTCTGTCGTTCCGGCTGACCAAAAATCTTCAAGAACTCATGTTTTACCAGGTCCGGTGCGGGCAACTGAGTAGCCAGCGTACCGTGTGGTAGAGAACCGAATTTTTCTGGCACCTCGGTAACAAAACTAATCGCATCTAGCAACTGCTCAGCACTCAACATTCGAGGTTGTTGATGCGAAAAATATTTTTTATCATCCTCATTCCAAACATTGGGCCTAAAGGTAGTCTGATAGGTGCGACTATTTAATATGGTGCGAATAATATGTTTTCTGTCGAAACCATGTTCGACGAAATCGCGTGCCAGTGCATCGAGCAACTCCGCGTTGCTCGGCGGATTCGAGTCGCGAAAATCATCTACCGGATCGACAATTCCTCTACCGAATAAATAACTCCAAATACGATTCACTTCGACGCGCGCAAAGAAGAGATTGTCCGGTGCTGTAAGCCAATCAATAAAAGCCTTCCGCCGGTCGGTCTCTGGGACGTCCACTTCACCACGACCTGGCAGCCACGGTTTCATTTGCCGGCCCGTGCGTGGCTGGATCACCTCACCGGCACGAGTAAGGTAAACCACGAGTTCGCCTGGCCGTGCTGCCGGCTTCTTCCGCACTCGATTGAAGAAAGCAGCCATTCCATAATAGTTATCCTGTGTCCATTTTTCAAACGGGTGGTTATGGCATTTGGCACACTGCAAGCGGGCGCCTAAGAATATCTGGGAGACAACCTCTACGCAGTCGTTTTCGTCTGCAGTTGTGCGGTAGAAATTCGCCGGAGGATGTGTTAGGGTTCCACCCGTGGCACTTAAAAGCTCACGCGCAAACCGGTCATACGGAATATTCTGTGCCCAGGCATCCTCCAGCCACCGATAATATTTAAACACGCCATCTGAACCAACTTGTCCAACCGTCAAACGCAGAATATCGCCCCACCGAAGAGCCCAATACCGAGCAAATGCCGGCCGCTCGAGTAGCTCGTCGATCAATCGTGCTCGTTTTTCAGGATCCGTACTGGATAAAAACTTTCGCACTTCTTCGACTGATGGTAGATGCCCCACTACGTCTAAATAGACTCGCCGTAAAAACTCTTCATCCGTAGCTATATCTGACGGTAAATATTGGAGCTTTTTAAGTTTGGCATCGACTAACTCATCGATATAGTTATGCACCGGAGGATTGGTCCAAACAAACCCTTCTTGCTCCTTTAAAAAAGTTAGAAAACAGGTTTCCACGTGATCTAAGTATCGAACCAAAATAGCCACTTCGCCTCGATCGCGGCCTGTTACCAAACCACGTTCATTTACCTCCGCCACACCTTCATCAGAACTGCTAAATACGGCCAGTGGGGTAACATCTCGTACAGAGCCATCCGAAAAATGGGCCCATACAGACAACTGTTGACAGGCTTCGGGCAAACGTAGGACTCGACCCGACGGCGGAAACACCTCGAGCCGAACACATTGCGCTTGCTGAGGGTCGACCCGGCGTCCCCCTTGCGCAATCCAGTCTCGCAATAGAACATATCCCGGATCATGCCGCGTGAGCCGCAACCCTCCCCCATGGGGTAGTTGCATAGTAGGCTTGCGGAGCAATAGGCTCATGTCCGGTTCCCACGGATTGATTCGCCGTCCAAATTCTTCGCGAATCAATGTCAACTCGTCCAACGCTGGGTCGAAAGCGCGCAGAGAAAGGCGAAAACCACCCTTGCCGCTCGGCGAGCCGTGGCAGGCACCGGAATTGCACCCATGCTTTGTAAGCGCTACCAGGGCTCCATAAACGAACGACACGCGTTCTGGGCTATCCATTCCCGTAACGGTCAGCTCGCATTCGACTTGGCTCCCTTCCCATCGCGCAATAACCCGCGCCGTTCCATCTCGTAATGGCCGTACCCATCCGTTATTCACTTGCACGACGGACGCATCGGAAACTTCATATTCGCACGCAGTTGTAACATCGCGCGGTTGTTCAGAATCGAGGTGACCGGTAATCACAAGCTGTACACCAGAATACGGTCCTCTTAGGACAAAGCTTTGCGGGCGTATCTCCAGTCGATTCGCGGGTAGTGCGTTCTGAGCCACCACCGGATCCCCAAGCCTACCTACTGCCCAAATTCCGAATACGATCAGGCTAACGATCAAGCGCATGGTCGATCCTTTCCTGCGGGCGATCCTCAATCGGAACCCACCACTGTCGTCAAAACCGGCCGACTGGCAACCCGTTTTTCATTCTCCCGCATTAGGGCTCCATACCGCTCTTGACAGAAACAGCAAGGTCCAACGGCAGCACTTGCATGCGTCCTTGGTAATTGGCAATCAAACCGATTCGCATTGCGTGTGTCCCTTGCGCGATCTGGAACAATGCTTCAATCGTGAGTACCAGTTTGTCTTGATCCACTTTGCCTGTTACTGCCAAGCCATCGGACAACTTTCCGAGAACAAAGTTAGGGGCCTCTTTGTAATCCGCCTTTTTCCGCTCGAACTCGACAACCAACTCCTTCTTTGCTCCTGGCTGCAGCTCGACTGTCGGCGGTTCGGACTTCCATGCGAGAATCGGTTCGGTTGGCGGACCAATGGCAACCAGTATCATACCCTCCATTGCCATGGGCGGCGCTACCATTGCCGAGTTCTGCAGCCTGATCAATCGAGCTGTATCGACAACGGTTCGAAATGCATTCTCACTTTCTCCTCCAAAAGCATTGAGTCGCCGCGCAAGTAGATCGCCTGCTTGCCCGGCGGGTCGCCAGTAGACACGCCGTTCGTTCGCCTTGGCTGGAATTACCGCATCGAACCATTCGCCGTCGGTCGCTTCCTCCCAGTCAATACGTATAGGGCCATCATAGCCGAAGCGTCCGCAGGACAGATCTAATGCAATCACGCCATCGCGTTCCGGCACGTTCCAAAACCATCGCGTTTCCTTAACCGGTTTCAGTGCCACCACGAAAGGGCGCTGTTCGATTTGTACCCGATAAACAAACGTTGGACCGGAATGCCGTGTCAGTTCCTCGATCGTCAACTGATAGGCGCCGTCCTGCGGTGCTTGCCAACTTAGTTCAGGATCCTCTTGGTCCGTGACGGGTGCTTCGGCAACTACTTTTCCCTGACTGTCCTGTATTCGCCAGTGGACGTATGCCGGCGATCCCAGTCGGCGTGTCGTAGAAGCAAAGTACCAACGATCTCCCTGACGCGCAGCGAAACGGTACGAATCTTGGTCGTCTGGCCGATCAAGAACGCCGTTGACCGCAGACGGCACGCTGATCGTCATGGGAGCTTGCGGATCGAGATCCGGTTCGGTTTCGATATACTCCGGCCCACTGGAAAGAATCGTTTGGGCAATCCCCACCGGTCCGGATTCTGCTAGTTGAATCGATGTTGCCCAAATCCGACCGGTACGCGGAGCCGCAAGTGCTCGGGGCCCAAGCCGCGTGCCATCCGACGTCAAGAAAAAGAGCGGCATCGTAGCAGCACGGGGTATGGCAAGAGGATATGTAGTAGTTACCAAAGGAAAATCCCCGACGCGCAGTAAATAAGGCTCGGCAGAACGATAACTGTTGTCTCGCAACTCGACAACATACCGCCCCGTTTCCGGAGCGACAAAGCGTAGGCGGCTTTCGGCACTCCACTCGGGCACATCGTCTACGAAGGCCACTTGCTTTCCATCGGCAGAAAGTATCCGAATTACTGGATCGCATGCCGACCCGATGCGACTAGCAAAAACGTCCAGCGAGATCGCCTGGCCTGCCTGGAGGTCGAATGCGAAGTAATCTGCTGCTTCCCCATCCACTTTGCCTTGTATCACAACAGGTAACGCGACGGTTTGCCCATTGGCGATTTGGTGGTTGTCGTTACTCTCAAAAACCGCGGGCACATGATCGACAAGCACCCACAACGGCCCACTAATTCCTGACGAGGAACTAACGACAAGAGCTCCCACGCCGATAGGTGCATCGGCTGACAGAGATATTCGGCACACCAACAACTCACCCTGCTGCTCCAGTACGGACACAGAGGCCGGAAAGCTCGTCCAAACTTTGACCGCTCCATCGAAAGACTTTCCAGACAGCCGAACCGTGTTATCCTCGCCGACTCGCACTACCCTAGGCTGACAATCGGTAACAACAACTTGAGTCTGTGCCGAACCTGTGACGGCACCAATACTGATCAACAGGACTTTGGTGAGAATCGGCCAACGCCAAAGATTCAGTCGCTTCATGATTACTCACTTCAGGCGGGATACCGTGCCGGCGGGAACTCGGGCGGGTAGCTCGGTCACTGTCCCCACTACACCGCACTTGAACTTCTCTATTGTGCACGAAGCTCCAGGCAGAATCAACAAAGCGCTGCACCGATCTTGTAGCCCACCAGTGGTGAACCCTGATGCCGAGTCCAGTTATTTGTTGTACGTGGTTGTATGCGGCTTACACGTTGTTGTCGTAGACGTGAGTTTCCGTCAACCGTGCAAGTGTGTGCGTCTCGTTTCTAAGTGGCACCGATTGGTTACGCGGTGGAACAGTACCACGATTTGCCGTTTCTTGCATCGTTAGATTTGACATCGTGAGACTCGACGTAGTACCTGCGAGAGGTATGGATGTGCGCAAAAAGGTTAATTCAGCGGAAACTTTACTGAGTAGCAACCGTAACGCGTCAGCCCTTTGCCAAAACGAAAAACGTTCGTTCGTCTGCGCACATTGATTACACGCGTTGGAATCTGAGGTGACATAGGGGCACGGCATGCCGTGCCCATACCGGATCGTGGCATGGAAAATAAGCAAACGAGCGCTAGAACCAAAAATTGGGGGGGACGGCTTACCTACAATCAAGACGCACACACCTATGAGGGCAAGACCTTCTCAATCGCCCGGGTTTTCTTCCCCACCGACCCCGTTGCGTGGGAGAAACTCCAGCGCTCCCTCAAAGTCCATATGGACCCGGAAGACTTTAAACGAACGCCGGGCACCCTCCCATTTTCTTTTCAGCCGGGCGAGCCTGGATGCATCGCCGTGCAGGTAATAGACTTTCGGGGGAATGAGGTGGTGCGGGTGATGTCGTTGATTACCCCTGGATAGAAGGAGGAGGAAAAGAGAAGAGCTGTATGAATCTCTCAACGTGCGCAATTTCCGGTGTTTTCGAGAGTTAACCCTCGAGAACTTGGCGCGGGTTAACTTGATGGCAGGAAAGAATAACGTCGGCAAGACGGCTCTTCTAGAAGCACCGTGTCTTCACTGCGACACACCCAACCCGGAATTAATAGTGTCAATGCCTTTTGCGGGATTGGAACGGTGAAAGTAAAGTTTGGTAGCTGGACCGAAACTCCATGGGATTCGCTCTTTCACGAGTTTGACATCACAGACGCTGTAGAGTTGGTGGGCAAGAACACAGTAAAGGAACCTCTGCATAATTCGCCCGTATTGTACGGAACCTTTTAACAAGTCGT